>NZ_JBDFPL010000039.1:0-1097 GCF_039672565.1 Pseudomonas sp. Ps21-P2 | reverse complement strand
CAGCAACCAGGGCACAACGTATTGGATGGGAAGAACGCATGGTGAATCCTCGATGGGTGCAGCTATGGCCACGAAGTGGCGGCGGGCGCTGCAGAAGCCGCGCCTACGCTTTGTCCGAGGAAAACAACTAGTGTTCAAGGCAGACAGCGTTAATACGGATCAGCGGTAGGGAGCTAAATCCAACGCTGCTGGCCGACTTTTCCCAATACGCGGTCGGCCACTAGTTGCCGTTTTCTAATCTTCCAATGCCAGGCTTTCCATACCAGGGCATACCGCACGCCCAGTAATGATCACCGATTGCGGACCGATTCAGGTGGGCTGAGATAAGCCAGCCTCGCGCTCGGTCATGACTTCCTCAATTAGTCGGCAATCCAAACAACTGCACCTCAAAGGTTATGTTATAACATCGCCACTATTTTTCATTGTCCTCAAGGAAACCTGCATGTCTCGCTGCTCCAAATTGCAATTTTGGCGCCTCCCGCCCCTTGCAACAGCTTTACTGATTGCATCGCCGGCCTACGCCATTGAAATAGATCCACAAGTGATTACCGCGAATCCCCTAGGTAACGAGCAGCTGGCTTCGCCGAGCACTGTCCTCACCGGAGATAAACTGACCCTTGCGCAAAGGGGCAGTTTGGGCGAAACCTTGAACAATCAACCAGGCGTGTCGTCGTCTTATTTCGGACCAGGCGCCAGTCGGCCAATCATCCGCGGGTTGGACGGCGATCGGATCAGGATCTTGCGTAACGGCGTTGGCGCACTGGATGCGTCGTCGCTTTCTTACGACCATGCGGTGCCGCTGGATCCTGTCAATGTTGATCGTATCGAAATCGTGCGTGGCCCCGCCGCATTGTTATATGGCGGCAGTGCCATTGGCGGCGTGGTAAATACATTGGACAACCGCATTCCTGTTGAATCCATCGAAGGCATACACGGTTCCGGTGAATTGCGATATGGCGGTGCCGACACTACGCGTAGTAGCGCCGGAAAGCTGGAAGCCGGCAACGGTCAATTTGCGCTGCACATCGATGCCAATGCTCGTAATTTTAATGACCTGCGTATCCCGGGCTACGCTCGCACCTCTGATCAACGGACCC
>NZ_JBDFPL010000038.1:0-1100 GCF_039672565.1 Pseudomonas sp. Ps21-P2 | reverse complement strand
CAGCAACCAGGGCACAACGTATTGGATGGGAAGAACGCATGGTGAATCCTCGATGGGTGCAGCTATGGCCACGAAGTGGCGGCGGGCGCTGCAGAAGCCGCGCCTACGCTTTGTCCGAGGAAAACAAGTAGTGTTCAAGGCAGACAGCGTTTATACGGATCAGCGGTAGGGAGCTAAATCCAACGCTGCTGGCCGACTTTTCCCACGACGCGGTCGGCCACTAGTTGCCGTTTTCTAATCTTCCAATGCCAGGCTTTCCATACAGCCAGGGCATACCGCACGCCCGGTAATGATCACCGATTGCGGACCGATTCAGGTGGGCTGAGATAAGCCAGCCTCGCGCTCGGTTATGACTTCCTCAATCAGTCGGCAATCCAAACAATTGCACCTTAAAAGTTATGTTATAACATGTCCGATATTTTTCATTGTCCCCAAGGAAACCAGCATGTCTCGCTGCCCCAAATTGCAATTCTGGCGCCTCCCGCCCATTGCAACAGCTTTAATGATTGCATCGCCGGCCTACGCCATAGAAGTAGATCCACAAGTGATTACCGCGAATCCACTAGGCAGCGAGCAGCTGGCTTTGCCGAGCACTGTCCTCACCGGAGATAAACTGACCCTTGCGCAGAGGGGCAGTTTGGGCGAAACCTTGAACAATCAACCAGCCGTGTCGTCGTCTTATTTCGGACCAGGCGCCAGTCGGCCAATCATCCGCGGGTTGGACGGCGATCGAATCAGGATCTTGCGTAATGGCGTTGGCGCACTGGATGCGTCGTCGCTTTCTTACGACCATGCGGTGCCGCTGGATCCTGTCAATGTTGATCGCATCGAAATCGTGCGTGGCCCCGCTGCATTGTTATATGGAGGCAGTGCCATTGGCGGCGTGGTAAATACATTGGACAACCGCATTCCTGTTGAATCCATCGAAGGCATACACGGTTCCGGTGAATTGCGATATGGCGGTGCCGACACCACGCGTAGTAGCGCCGGAAAGCTGGAAGCCGGCAACGGTCAATTTGCGCTGCACATCGATGCCAATGCTCGTAATTTTAATGACCTGCGTATCCCGGGCTACGCTCGCACCTCTGATCAACGGACCC
>NZ_JBDFPL010000037.1:0-1128 GCF_039672565.1 Pseudomonas sp. Ps21-P2 | reverse complement strand
GCTCCGATGAGCGGGGCAAAAAAGGGAATTGATTTCTACACGGGCCGGCGGGCTTTAGCAGACCACTCCCCCACGCTGATTCTTCGACCTCTCTAACCAACGTTAGGCCTGCGACGGCGCAGCGACTTAATAGCGAACATGGATTGTCAGTTCAGTCTCCCATCAGTGCCTGACCGTGAGCTCTTAAATTTTTGGCATCCACACCTGAATTAATGAAAACAGTCGCCCAAGCTCAATGGGTTTTGCCAGATAATCATTGGCACCTGCCGCCAAGCATCGGTCTTGATCTTCTTTCGTCGCTTTGGCAGTCACCGCGATGATGGGTAGCTTACGCCAAACCGGGTTTTGCCGAATACGCCGTGTGGCCTCGAAGCCGTCCATCTCCGGCATCATGATGTCCATGAGCACAAGATCGACATGCTCCGCTCCTTGGAGTCGCTCAATAGCTTCAACACCATTGCGAGCTACCACAATCAAAGCCCCCCTTTGCTCCAAGGCGCTGGTCAACGCAAAGATGTTTCGAACATCGTCGTCCACTACCAATACAGTGCGACCCTCGAAGGCTCTATCGCGGTTGCGTGCCACCATCAGCATCTTCTGCCGATCACTAGAGAGGGTATTTTCTACCTTGTGCAGGAACAAGGTCACTTCATCCAGAAGGCGTTCAGGAGAGCGTGCCCCTTTGATGATAATCGTCTGGGAGTAACGGAGTAATTCTGCTTCCTCTTTCCGGGTGAGAGATCGCCCTGTGTAGACAATCACCGGCGGCGAAGATGGCAAAGCCTCCATAGACATGTGTTTGAGCAAGTCGTTGCCCGTCATGTCTGGCAGTGACAGATCGATAATCATGCAGTCAAATGCTTCTCGGCGCAGGAGGACAAGCGCATTTTCCCCCGACTCCACCGCGCTGATTTCAACATCATCGTCGCTGATCAATCTGACTACGCTCTCGCGCTGGCGGGCATCGTCCTCAACCAGAAGCACCCGCTTGACCTTTTGAGCAAGTTTTGACTCCAGTCTGGCAAATACCTCTTTAAGTTCGACCAACGTTGCTGGTTTGACTGCATAACCGACAGCGCCAAGCTGCATGGCAGTCATCTGTCGTTCTTCAACGGATATTACGTGGAC
>NZ_JBDFPL010000036.1:0-1170 GCF_039672565.1 Pseudomonas sp. Ps21-P2 | reverse complement strand
AATTTCTTGCGAACATGTCACATGAGCTGCGCACCCCCCTCAACAGCTCTCTGATTTTATCTAAACTTTTGGCCGATAACGCTGGTGAAAATCTCACGCAGGAACAGGTCAAGTTCGCTGAGTCGATCTATTCTGCGGGCAATGACTTGCTGCATCTGATCAACGACATTCTTGACATTGCGAAGGTCGAAGCGGGCCGATTTGATTTATTTCCCAGCGAAATCAGCACTGCGCGTTTAGTCGAGAATCTGAAAAATACGTTTCAGCCACTCGCGGGCCAGAAAGCGCTCCAATTTTCCGTTGAGTTGCAAGAGGGGGTAGCGCCGATCATATACACGGATCAGCAGCGCTTGGAGCAGGTACTAAAAAACTTGTTGGCCAACGCGATCAAGTTTACGGAGAGCGGTCGTGTGGAGACGACGGTTTCGTCTCAGCCAGGCGGGGGCGTCGCGTTTGCTATATCCGATACAGGCATTGGCATTGCAGCTGATCAAATCGAGCGTGTTTTCGAGGCATTCCATCAAGGAGACGGTTCAATTAACCGGCGTTTTGGCGGCACTGGGTTGGGGTTGTCGATCTCCCGTCAGCTAGCTGAACTGCTGGGGGGGACTATCACCGTGACTAGCGCTCCAGGCAAGGGCAGTGTCTTCACGTTGACGATCCCAGAACGTTTCGATGGCGAGATTCTCCCGGCCATGGTCGTGCAGGCAATTTCAGTAGCGATGCCGGCCTCGCCACCGGCGAGCGATACCCGTGCTTCACTTGCTTCGATCCCCACCTTTGCAGACGATCGCCAATACGCGCCGTTCGACAAGCGCGTGATCCTAGTTGTGGAGGATGACGCACGCTTCGCTCAGGTTCTTTATGATCTTGCTCACGAGCAAGGGTACCAATGTCTGGTGGCCCACGGTGCAGATGAAGGGGTTGAACTGGCATCGAAATTCTTTCCGGATGCCGTTCTTTTGGATATGCGGTTGCCAGATCATTCTGGGCTCACTGTGCTTCACCGCCTGAAAGAAAACGCTGCCACGCGGCATATTCCGGTCCACGTAATATCCGTTGAAGAACGACAGATGACTGCCATGCAGCTTGGCGCTGTCGGTTATGCAGTCAAACCAGCAACGTTGGTCGAACTTAAAGAGGTATTTGCCAGACTGGAGTCAAAACTTG
>NZ_JBDFPL010000035.1:0-1173 GCF_039672565.1 Pseudomonas sp. Ps21-P2 | reverse complement strand
AATTTCTTGCGAACATGTCACATGAGCTGCGCACCCCCCTCAACAGCTCTCTGATTTTATCTAAACTTTTGGCCGATAACGCTGGTGAAAATCTCACGCAGGAACAGGTCAAGTTCGCTGAGTCGATATATTCTGCGGGCAATGACTTGCTGCATCTGATCAACGACATTCTTGACATTGCGAAGGTCGAAGCGGGCCGATTTGATTTATTTCCCAGCGAAATCAGCACTGCGCGTTTGGTCGAGAATCTGAAAAATACGTTTAAGCCACTCGCGGACCAGAAAGCGCTCCAATTTTCCGTTGAGTTGCAAGAGGGGGTAGCGCCGATCATATACACGGATCAGCAGCGCTTGGAGCAGGTACTAAAAAACTTGTTGGCCAACGCGATCAAGTTTACAGAGAGCGGTCGTGTGGAGACGACGGTTTCGTCTCAGCCAGGCGGGGGTATCGCGTTTGCTATATCCGATACGGGCATTGGCATTGCAACTGATCAAATCGAGCGTGTTTTCGAGGCGTTCCATCAAGGAGACGGTTCAATTAACCGGCGTTTTGGCGGCACTGGGTTGGGGTTGTCGATCTCCCGTCAGCTAGCAGAACTGCTGGGGGGGACTATCAGCGTGACTAGCGCTCTAGGCAAGGGCAGTGTCTTCACGTTGACGATCCCAGAACGTTTCGATGGCGAGATTCTCCCGGCCATGGTTGTGCAGGCAGTTTCAGTAGCGTCGATGCCGGTTTCGCCACAGGCGAGCGATACCCGTGCTTCACTTGCTTCGATCGCCACCTTTGCAGACGATCGCCAATACGCGCCGTTCGACAAACACGTGATCTTGGTTGTGGAGGATGACGTACGCTTCGCTCAGGTTCTTTATGATCTTGCTCACGATCAGGGGTATCAATGTCTGGTGGCCCACGGTGCAGATGAAGGGGTTGAACTGGCATCGAAATTCTGTCCGGATGCCGTTCTTTTGGATATGCGGTTGCCAGATCATTCTGGGCTCACTGTGCTTCACCGCCTGAAAGAAAACGCAGCCACGCGGCATATTCCAGTCCACGTAATATCCGTTGAAGAACGACAGATGACTGCCATGCAGCTTGGCGCTGTCGGTTATGCAGTCAAACCAGCAACGTTGGTCGAACTTAAAGAGGTATTTGCCAGACTGGAGTCAAAACTTG
>NZ_JBDFPL010000034.1:0-1256 GCF_039672565.1 Pseudomonas sp. Ps21-P2 | reverse complement strand
TGTAGTGGTCAACTAATTCCGGACACCTCGATAGGTGGTTTCAAGGCCATCGTCCGTTCGTAAACGGTCGGTGGCAGATAACCCAGTTTCGAGTGCAGCCGCTCATTGTTGTAATACCCAACGATGTATTGAGTGATATCGCGTATCGCTTCGCCATGGTTGGCGTAATTGCGCCGCCATACCCGCTCCATTTTCAGGCTCAGGAAGAAGCGTTCCATCACCGCATTGTCCCAGCAGTTACCTTTACGGCTCATGCTTTGCTGCATGGCGTGTCTGGCCAGCAGCGATCTGTAGATTGCGCTCGCATATTGGCTGCCTCGATCGGAGTGGGCGATCAAGCCAGGTGGAGGTTGACGCTGCGCGACGGCCATCTGCATCGCGCTGCACACCAGCTCTGCAGGCATGTTTGGGGCCATCGCCCAACCCACGATCTTGCGCGAGAACAAGTCCAGCACCACGGCCAGATAGAGCCAGCCGCTACGCGTTTGTATGTAAGTAATATCGGCGACCCAGGCGGTGTTAATAGCCTGCGCTTCGAACTGTCGATTCAACACATTCTCAGCGATTGGCAGGTCATGCTTGCTGTCGGTCGTATGCACAAACTTGGGTTTCCACGCCGAGCGCAAACCATGGGCTCGCATCAGGCGGCGGACTTTATAGCGACCTATTTGCATGCCCTTGGCCCGCAGAGCCTTGGTTAAAGGGCGGCTTCCGCGGCAACCGTTGCTCTCGGCAAACGATGCCTTGAGCTGCGCGACAACGGAGCAACTTAGCCGAACAGGCGCTTGTGCCCGCTTACAGGCCTCGTAAAAACCTGATCGACTGACGTTCAGTACACGACAGACATGCGCCACCGAATAAGCCTTCTGTTGCAGTTGCCGAACAAGCCTATACGTCACTTCAGTTCGCGGGCAAAGAAGGCGGTAGCCTTTTTTAAGATGTCGTTGTCCATCTTGAGCTGCCGGTTTTCCTGCTCCAGCTGCCGAATGCGCTGCTGCTCAGCCGTCAGCGGGTTTCCGATCCCGGCCTGGCCCAGCTGCTCGGCGTCATATTGGCGGATCCACCGCCGTACGGCCGTCTCACCGAGATTCTGGTCCTGACAAACCTGCGGAACGGTCAGCCCCTGATCCCTGACCATTTTTACGACTTCCAATTTGTAGCTGTCATCAAATCTTTTGCGCTTTCTGGTCATGTAGAACTCCTCGATAAATGTATTTTCCACTTATCGAGGTGTCCGGGGAAATTAGACCACTGCA
>NZ_JBDFPL010000033.1:0-1260 GCF_039672565.1 Pseudomonas sp. Ps21-P2 | reverse complement strand
TTGTTTTCCTCGGACAAAGCGTAGGCGCGGCTTCTGCAGCGCCCGCCGCCACTTCGTGGCCATAGCTGCACCCATCGAGGATTCACCATGCGTTCTTCCCATCCAATACGTTGTGCCCTGGTTGCTGCAGTAACCGCCGTCAGCTTGGCAACCTTGGCCGGTTGCGCTCGCGATCCGGAAAAACCTACTTTGTCGGAATTAGCTGTCAGCTCGACCAAGAGCTTGTTCCGCACTGACAGCGACATGCAGAAAGTGCTCAACGCCCAAGCGGCCTTCGATCCTAAAGCCATTGAAAAAACCACGCCGGACGAAGCCCGTAAGCAGCCTACTGTGGCAGATGGTGTAAAGCAGGTACTGGCCGACCAGAAGCGTGACAGCAGCCCCACAGCACTGGTCCCGGGCGTGACAACCCGTGAGATCACCGTAGCCGGTGCTACAGGGAACTTGCCAGCAACCGTCTATACCCCTGCTGGTAACGGACCATTCCCGGTAGTACTGTATTTCCACGGCGGCGGTTGGGTGATCGCGGACCGCACCGTGTATGACGGTGGCGCCCGCGGCCTGGCCAAGCAGGCCAATGCTATCGTGGTGTCAGTGGACTACCGTCGCGCGCCTGAATATAAATTCCCGGCAGCCCATCTAGACGCTGTTGCTGCCTACCGCTGGCTCACTACCAACGCGGCTAGCATTGGCGGAGACTCTAAGCGCCTAGCGTTGGCCGGCGAAAGCGCCGGGGGCAATCTGGCGCTCGCCACTGCTGTGGCTGCACGCGACCAGGGCTTGACCTCGCCCAAGAGTGTGATTGCTGTATACCCAGTGGGACAGACCACGACCAACACTGAGTCGTACTTGAAGTACGCTGACGCCAAGCCACTCAATCGCCCCATGATGCTTTGGTTCGTGGCCAATGTGACCAAGAGCTCTGCCGATCTGAAGGATCCACGTTTGGATCTTGTGCACGCCAACCTTCACGGTCTGCCGCCAGTGACTCTGATCAACGCCGAGATCGACCCGCTGCGTGATGACGGTGCGCAACTGGAGCAGGCGTTGCGAAACCAGGGCGTAAGCGTGGAGCGCAAGCTGTATGACGGCGTGACCCACGAGTTTTTCGGTACCGCTGCGGTGGTGGAAAAGGCTCAGGAAGCACAGGCCTACGCCGGCGCTCGCCTGAAGGCAGCGTTCTAACAAGCCTCTGGCTGCTGCGATGTCAAACCGTAGCAGCCAGTACCTTGGCTTACAGCTGGGTCAAATCGTAGCTCA
>NZ_JBDFPL010000032.1:0-1337 GCF_039672565.1 Pseudomonas sp. Ps21-P2 | reverse complement strand
GCACCGTTGACCTTGAGGCCCGTGGGGGTAAGCGCGTAGAGGCGGTCCCCGAGGTGGTGATGGACGATGTACTGGCCCGCATTCAAGTGCTGATTGAGTAAAGAAAAAATGATCAAACGCCTGACCAAAATTGCATTTCTATCTTGCCTTGTAACAAGGGATCAATGTCATGCCGATGATCGACCCCGACGAAATCAAGCCTACGATCGACTCAGTGCAGGCTGCTTTTGCGGCTTACAGTGATGCTGGCCAAGCCTATGCACGGGAGCGCAATCATCACCCCCATGACGCAGGTGGGCTACAGCGCACTTACGAAGCCATAAGCCAAACCGGGCAGGCGTACGAAGATGCCCAATCTGCCTTGATTCCTATTGTCCACCACGTTATTGGCAAGGCCGAGCGCAGCGCGGCTTCTTCAATGCAAGACGCGGATTGGCCGATGAAAAGACACTTTGCTGCACCCCAAGCCCCGGGTACTGGCAACCCTTGTAACCAAGGGCAGGGCACACATAACTTGTTAAGGAATGCCTCATGAATGGATACGAAAGCCCCAGCATTGAGTCTGCACATGCAGGGTATCGACTGTCCTGGTTGGCCTATGTCAGCACCGTCTTGACGATAATTTTTTTCATTGCTTTTTCAATTAGCATTGGCGGGTGGACGTTACACAACGCGCAAACGGATGCTGCTTTTCGGCTCGGCATGGCAGTGAGCGTGTTTGTTCTGGTAGTTTCGCTGCCTCTCTGTATCTACAAAATCCTCTTTCTCAGAAGCGTGCGGGTTTACACGGATGACGTTGGAGTTTGGCTGTACCGGGGGATTTTGCCTTGGAGCAAAGGGGTTCGTGGCGTGAAGTGGCGGGACATTGAAGATGCTATGTATTACACAGGTTTTCTCAGCTGGATGTTCCGCTCCTATACCGTGCGTATTGGCCACCGTTTTACCAAGACAAGCGAAATCTACGTGCACCATCTGGCACAAGGTCAGAACGCGGTCGAGCACATCAATCAGCTTCATCAAAGCATTCTCAGAGGCGAGCTAAGCTCGGTGGCTGAGCTTGAAGTCAGATAAATGTGTCCTAGGATTTGCGGGCTGATGCCTTTTAGGGCGAAAAGTCACCTTGCCCACTACCAGCTCCGCGACAATGGAAACATCTTGAATGCAATCAGAACAGAGCTTGAGAGAGTGGCCGTCGCGTGCGGACCATTTTACATGCTGAGCTCAGGTCGCCGATACGTGGTATCGGCGGTTGGGTGAAAGCAGGTTAGAAGTTTGTTCGCAAACCAACTTCGACACTTCTTCCCTGAGCAGGCGCAATATCGCGAAGAATTGAGCTG
>NZ_JBDFPL010000031.1:0-1554 GCF_039672565.1 Pseudomonas sp. Ps21-P2 | reverse complement strand
ACATGCTGAGCTCAGGTCGCCGATACGTGGTATCGGCGGTTGGGTGAAAGCAGGTTAGAAGTTTGTTCGCAAACCAACTTCGACACTTCTTCCCTGAGCAGGCGCAATATCGCGAAGAATTGAGCTGGCGTACCTCACAGTCTGATTCGTCAAGTTTTCACCATTAACGAATGCCAGCCATTGGCTACCGCCCAGGTCAAATTTGTACCCTGCACTCGCGCCTAAAGTCGTATAGCCGTCAGTTCCGGATTCATTATCCGGCACGTTGTGCTGCGAGCTCGCATGCTCGACGTCGACCCTGGCCTGCCATTTGTCCAGCTCCCACAGCAGCCCACTGTTCAGTCGCAGGGGGGCGATACGCGGCAAAGCCTCGCCAGTGTCCAGATTCTTAGCACGGGTATAGTCACCGGAAAGCTCCAGCGCAATGTTACCGTAGCGAGTCTCAGCCAGCTTCCAATGATCCTGTGCTTCGAAACCGGCAAATCGAGCACGTACGCCTGAGTAGGTGAATTCCGGGATGCCGTCGGCGTCCTCTTCACCCTCGTCGTTGAGCGATCGGCCGCTACTCAATAGTCCAATGTAATTCGAAAAATGGCTATAAAATACGCCGACGCTGCCCTTGTGGGCGCCATTGTCAAACCGTAGCGCCAAGTCGCTGGACACTGCTTTTTCCTTGGATAAGTCAACGTCACCTACCTCGTAAGTGCCTGTGGCAACGTGTGCACCGTTGGCGTACAGCTCGTAAAACGTTGGCGCACGTTCGGTATAGCCCAGAGTTGCTGCCAATGACCAGACCGGCGTAAGCGTATACACCACGCCTGACGACAAGCTACCAGTAGTAAAACTGCTAGAGCGATCAGCGCTATTAAACCGCATGTTGCCCTTAGCATCCGGATCGACTGTCGTGTGCTCCAGGCGACCGCCCAAGCTCAGCATGAGTCGGTCACTGGATTGCAGTTCTTCGAGAATGAACAGAGCTCCAGCATTGGTATCGGTCTGCGGCACAAATGCTTCGTCACCAAGCGCGGAAAACTCACCGCGCGTCAACTGCGCACCCACCACACCATTAAGCGGTCCTATCGGCTGATGGCGGGCCTCCACCCGAGTCTCATAACCCTTGTTTTTGAAGGTGGTGCCTATCTCGCCGTCTTCAATCTCCATGTGTTTGTAGTCTGTGTACCCTGCGTCTAATTTCACAGATGTGAAGGGACCGGACAGATTGCGGATCTCAGAAGCAAACGCGTAGTGATCTTGCTCCATGCGGATGCGTACGTCCTGCTCGGCAGGCGATCCGTAGTTAGAGTCGTAATTGCTGTAGGACACTCCGGCATAACCGTCATCCCATGTGTAGGAACCACCTACGGCACCACCGTCTTGGCGCCCGTCGCTGTTGCCGAGGCGATGTTTTTCATCGTCTCCCTCTTCGCGGGTCCGTTGATCAGAGGTGCGAGCGTAGCCCGGGATACGCAGGTCATTAAAATTACGAGCATTGGCATCGATGTGCAGCGCAAATTGACCGTTGCCGGCTTCCAGCTTTCCGGCGCTACTACGCGT
>NZ_JBDFPL010000030.1:0-1568 GCF_039672565.1 Pseudomonas sp. Ps21-P2 | reverse complement strand
AGTCGCTGCGCCGTCGCAGGCCTAACGTTGGTTAGAGAGGTCGAAGAATCAGCGTGGGGGAGTGGTCTGCTAAAGCCCGCCGGCCCGTGTAGAAATCAATTCCCTTTTTTGCCCCGCTCATCGGAGCGAAGGCTCGATTTCTAGATCGGTGTGTCCAATCAGTTACATGCACTCAAATGCTCAGACATCGCTCAGACAGGTCTGATCGTCACGACAGGAATTACCTCATGAGCATCATCATTCTTGTCGAGGATGAGCAGGACATATTGACCATCATGGTCGAAATTCTGGAAATGGAAGGTCATAGGGTCAGAGCATTCTGCGAGGCAGATTCTGCCTGGAGTCACATTCAGCATAATGGTTTCGATGCAGATCTGCTGATCACTGACCTGAGAATGCCTGGCAGTATCGACGGGCTCGAGCTGGTCCAAAGGCTGCATGACCTGCTACCTCAGGTGCCTGTAGTCGTCGCGTCAGGTTTCCATGCTGCGGTAAACACGTTGGACTATGATCATGTGCACTGGTTGAACAAGCCATTCACCTTGAATCAGCTGCAGGCGATTTGCCAAAAGCTGACCGCACACTGATCAGCTGGATTTGCCCGGAGCCTCGGAAATTTTCTCCAGATAATGCGGCAAGTAAATGCACACTGTCGTTTCCTTCACCCACGCTCGATCAGACGCGCACCTGACCGCCCGATTGCTAGACAAAGTCATCAAGCTCAAGACATCCCTGCGGGCAGAGATTACCGAAGGGGCCCGCTACCCTTGTGGACGCTTGTGCAAGCCAATTTCATTTACATCTGTGCAACTCCAATCGTCGCTTCAGTAACCCTTTTTGACGTCTTTCCAGCTTCTTGGCAAGCGCTGCTAGCTTGGCTTCACCGAACGCAATGGCCTTGGCTTTCGTAAGAAAAAGTTCGTCAACGTGGTAATTGCGGCCCTTGTCAGTGCGGTCATATGAGCTGTTAGCGAATCCCTGACCCACGAGTTCGACCTCCAGCAGCTGAGTGCGACCTGTGCAGCAGTCAAACAGAGGTTCAAGTCGAACACTGTTTTCAGTTCTGTCGCGGTTTTATCCAGGCTCTGCAGGACGTGCAGGCTGTTGAACCAGAGGTGTATCTGTTTCTTGAAGCTCAGGTGCACGACCTCTGGATCGAGCGGATTTCCGCCCTCCAGGCACGAGCTCACTGATGCGCAGCGGAATTCAAGTAAACGTTGCAGGCCATGTTCGAAGGTGGTGCCGGGCGCGGGGTGCTCGGCAGTCGGCACCACGACAAATGGCCAGGCCAATTCACGTCTGCGAGCCTTTTCGCGTGGGGCGCTTTGTCGAGCACATAGGCACTAAGCTATTCGCGCTGGCTGTAGAGGTGGCATGTAAGCCCGCTGAGAGCGGCCAGTTATTGACGGCCATGCCTGCTCAACCACGCTTGTGAGTTACCCCTTGGCGCTATGACTTATCAGTTAGGCCATTCGATCAAATGCTTTCACGGTAACTTGGCGTTCTCGACCATTGTGTGGATGCGTAAGCGCATGGTTTCGATGGAGAACGGTTTTGTCAGCACGGCC
>NZ_JBDFPL010000003.1:0-778255 GCF_039672565.1 Pseudomonas sp. Ps21-P2 | reverse complement strand
GATAGGCCACCACTTCACCGTCCGCGATGCAGTGCACGCTCGACTGGTCCAGCGTGCCCGCCGTTCCCGCATCAAAATGCACACCGCCATGCCAGAGCCCGCTGCTGCCGAGGGGATAGCTGCCGCTCGCAGCATTTGCCAGGTGGGTCAGTTGCTGGAGCACATCGCGTTTATCGCGGAAGGGATGGCTCCAGTTTTGGACGGGTTGCAGTAGGTTGGCATCTCGCTGCGCGTCGGCAGATGAACGCGGCGGCAAGGTGTCGGGCGTTGGCAGTATCGGAGACTGGGTATCTTCCAATCCGAACGGCCAGGCAAATTGAGTATTCATAGTGTTATTCGCTCCTGCGATGACGGTGCGATGCGCCCGTTAAGTCCATCCGCACTTTTACCGGCGCGCGACAGTAAATGGGCCTGGCGAACAGCTGGTCCCTGCTCTTTACAGATGTAAGCCGGGGCGTTTTGTAAATTGCAGTTGTGGTTGAACCGCAATTCGATGGGCGTGCTACCACATAGCAGTGTCCTCCGCCCGGAGTTAATGCCGCCGGAGAGTAGCGACGCATGCCAGTCATGCCCATGGCCGAATTGCCAACTGCCATAGGGAATACCGTGTTGATCAATCCAGGCCTGTGCTGCTGGATTTGGGGCTCTGTAATACAGTCCTTTATTGTTCAGATAAGGACCTCGAGGCTCGACTTCGGCCTGAAAGCGGCCTACCTCTTTGAAGCCCAGGCAAGATCCGCCAACCCAAACTTTAACAATCCCGCCGGGTGCCATGCCCAGAGTAATCATTTCTCGATAGTCGGTTTTCCACTTGTTATTCCACTGGCATATGACACGCTCGGGTCGAACCATCTCATCACGGACCCATTGCGGTATTTGAATTTTGATCTTGTAAGCCTGGGGCTCCACCAGTGACTGCCAACGCAGGAATAGCTGGTCGGGCAGATCGACGTTATTTACAGGTTTCGACTTGCCTCCTCCCTGGTGCCAGCCCTCGGCTTTTCCGGTATAGCCGGCGACACCACCATGCACGCGAAAGAATGCGAGGCCGCGTTGATCAAGCACGTCCACAGTCTCTACCCAGACTTCCATATACTTGGGTGCGGCTAATCCTACGTACCAAGCCGGATAGGGCAGCTTGGGGGTTGGGGGTAGTCTTGGCCCACTCGCGCAGGCATTGAGAGCGAGTGAAAAACCGACTATGCAGACCAAGCGCCTCATACCGGAGGCCCAGTCTTCGGTTAAGCACCATGTACGCAGCTGCAATTGAGGCAGCTGTGGCATGAGGCGAAGGTTCTTGTACGCACTCATTGCCGAATCACCAGCTGCCATAAGGGATACCGTGCTGCTCTACGTAGGCTTTGTTCTCAGGTTCGAGCGAAACGTACTTGCCCTTGCTGGCGCCACGATAGGGACCAAGTGGTTCGACTTCAGCCTGAAAGCGGCCTACCTCTTTGAAGCCCAAGCAGGAGCCACCTACCCACAGCTTGACAATCCCGCCGGGGGCCATGCCCAGCGTGATCATCTCTCGATAGTCTGTTTTCCACTGCTGATTCCATTGGCAAAGCACGCGCTCTGGCCGAACCATTTCGTCACGTACCCACTGAGGTATTTGAATTTTGATCTTGTAAGCCTGGGGCTCAACAAGTGACTGCCACCGCAGGAAAATGTGATTAGGCAGATCCACATTGTTTACAGGTTTCGATTTTCCTCCTCCGCGATGCCAGCCCGCAGCCTTACCGGTATAGCCAGCGACGCCACCATGTACGCGAAAGAATGCGAGGCCGCGTTGATCAAGCACGTCCACAGTTTCTACCCATACTTCCATATGCTGCGGAGCGGCCAATCCCACGTACCAGGCAGGATATGGCAGCTTAGGAGTTGAAGGCAGATTTGGTCCGCTAGCGCAGGCAGTGAGGCTGAGCAGCATGCCTAGGAGACAAAGCAGGCGCTTCATTCTGGGTAACCTATTTGCGGGACATCAGGGTGCCTGTCACGGCGCATCATTCCCGCGGGTTTGCTCAGAAACGCCGGGCCAGTTGGGGTCCAGTGAGCAGAGATATGGATATAGCGCGCTCGGAGCAATGATTCCTGCGCTGGATCAAGTCTCACAAACCTGTCAGCCAACACCTGCTGCAGAATTCGCTCGGCGATAGGTCTGAGCTCGTCTGGCACTCTAAGCTCAGGACGCTCTTCCAGGTTCTTGAACGGCACCCCGTTACGCACGGCTAACTCGCGCATGACTCGCAAGGCAATCAGCGCCAAGTCACCATGGACCGGGCGCTCAAGGATCACTGTGATCCAGTAATCCTGTATCGTCGGCTCACTCTTGCCACGAGGCGCGGCAGCCGCCGGCCAGGCTTTCACTTCGATATAGCCTTCGCGTGCCACTCCGGAATCACGTAGCAGCTGCGCCTCCACTTCCGCGCGACCCCATCCCGGGTGAGATTCAACCTTTTTTCCAATCTGAACGCTGACCTTGCAAGGTTTCATCATCCACAATTTCTCTCGCGATCGCGGCAGATAGCCCCCACCGATATCCGAGTGCGCGCCTGGCATCCCGATCTGCAGATGACTGAAGTGCACTTCATTGAGAGAGAAGTTGGCGCGATACTCGTCGAGCGCATGCAGCTGAATGACTTTTCGCGCACATCCAGGCGGAAGGTGAAGGTTGACGCCAATATTGATGTCATTGCCTGGGCTGAAATCGCCACGGGAAGGCGTCGACATAGCTGCGACAGTATCGAACAGGCCAATCAGGTTGATGCAAACATCTGTGCTTGGGTCGAAGTTATTTAACAACCCTGCCTGGCCTCCTATGAGCACCTCGTTGAATAATCCCCTACCAGGTTTGAGCACTTCATTCGCGCAATGCCGGGCAGCGGCAGCGCCGCGGCTGAAGCCAAAGATATCGAATTCGATACTTTGAATAGCAACACCAGGATTAGCTTGTTGTAGAAGCCCTATCTGCTTAGCTACTAGATTCGGCACCTGCCTCGCCCGCGCTACAACACCCGTCTCACCCTGACCGAGACCTTGACCAACCAGCGTGGCATCCTTCCCGCCGCCGCGAGTGCCAATACCTTCCACGTATATGGATATGTAGGCAACCTTTTGGTCTGCGTTAAGCGCAGTCGTGCTGTTATCCGGATACAAGTCATACAAATGCGCCACATTACTCGGCGCATTCCCGTAACTGTTACCCGGGGCGCTATTGAACGCACTCCCGTCAAACTCCCCAAACCCATACTGCTTGCACGTCGCCGCAATACTCTCCAGCTCTTCACGGCTGAAACTGTCCAAATCCGATTGTCGACATTGCGCGGTCGCTGCCGCATTGCTCTGGTTGTTCCCCGTTCCATCAAAAAACAGCCCGATGCGCAAGGTGATGCCTTCGGTAATTTCCTCTTCCTCTTCTTCCTCCTCAAGTGTCTCGGGCTGTTCAACCGGCGCAGCATTCTTGATCATGCTCCGCTCGTAGTGAATGTTGCCGCCGCTGAAGCTGGGCCAGAACTCGTGCAGTTCAGGCGGGATATCCAACAGTGGTGGCAGAGCCGGCAGTTCAACCTCCTGCGCGGCTTTCGGTCTGAAGTCGAAGTGCGCGGCCTTGATCAGGTAGTCGCCGGCGGTGCCGGATTCGATGCTGCACCGCTCAATGGCGAGGTAGCTGCCGCCGGCGTTGAGGACAATTCGTTTCTTGGCGGTGATGTGGATTTCGTCTTCGGTGCTGGTGATGTTTATTCCCTGGCGAGCGAGCAGTTCAAGCGTATCGTTCTGCGCCTGGATGCTCACCGGGCCTTCGTTGGAGATCAGCTTGAGGCCGACCTTGCGCACGAACACGCTCAAGCCCTGGCCGATACCCATGAACATTTTCTTGACCACGCTGATGTCGGCGTGGCCGCCCGCGTTGAGCATCAGGTTGTCTTGCGCGGCCAGTTGCAGATGTTTGCCGCTGGTCAGCGCAATACCATCCGGGGCGCTGAGCAGCAGGACCGAGGATTTGAGCGCGTCCAGATCCTGTTTGAGCAGATCGAGTTGGGCTTGGACGTCCGCTAGATCTGCTTGGCTAACGGCGGCATCGGCCGAGATTTGTTCCAACTGGTCCGCTGCATTCTGCAATCGACCGACGGCAGCACTCATGTCGAGCTGCTTGCCCTGCGCCCTGGCCTGTTCTTCCGCACTGATAAACAGTCCCCTTCCCGCCCGAATCGCGCCCCAACCATCCGTGCGCAACTCAAAGCCTTCGCCGCGCTTATCCTTCTCGTTGTCGACCAGATGCCCAAGGTTCAGCTGGCTCTTGCCGCTGTGTTCGGTGCTGAGTTTGATGTGTTCCTTGCCGCGATCATCTTCCATGCGCAATTTGTTATTCGCCGGCGTGCGCAGCACGTTGCGTTTGTAATCGCTGCGCAGCAGCGTCACATGGTCAGGATGTCGGCTGTCATGAAGCGCATGGGCGATGTACGGTCGGTCCGGGTCGCCTTGCTCAAAGGCAACAGCCACCTCGGTCCCGCAGATCAGTGGCAGGTGCAGGCCGTGGGTATCGCCTGCGTACGGACGGGCAAGGCGCAACCAAAGACTTTCCTCACCCAACTTCCAGCTGTCGCGATCAAACAAAAAGCTGACCTTGTAGCGGCCTTCACTATCAATGTGGCTATACGGATCGTTGGCCAGCGAACTGGTGACCCGCGCCGGAACAGTCCCGGCTATTTGCGGTTTCGCCAGCAACGGCGGCCGAAAACACACGCTCTCGGAATAAGGAATCGCCTCAAAGCTCAACTCAAAACTACGATCCCGCGCCGCACGCAGCTGCAGTCCTGTAATGACCGCTCCCGGCTCAAACGCCTGCGGCGCTCCGCCGGAAATCGCCAGCACCTGCGCCAATCCCAAAGACGCATTGCTGCTAATCCCGGTCAGCCGCGTCTGATCATTCAGATACCGCTCATGACGCAGCCGCCCATAGAAAAACCCGCTTTCCCCGAGCAGATCTTCATCCTGATCCAGCTTGTCGCCAAGCACCTTGTACGGCTCGGCATAGTGATGGGCCTCGCCATAGGTCGTGGAATCCCCCCGCGTCTGATCCACATCCCCATCCAGCCAGGCGTTCGCATCCCGATAGTGATAAGCCCAAAAATGAACGCTCTGCTCCACCACCTCATGACTGACCTGCAGCCCCCAGACCCCGTCCTGCCCGCTGCTGCCCAACCCCGACTGAGGCCTGAACGGCAAACTGATCCGAGGGCGAACGTAATGCCGCTGATCATCATGAAACTCGACGACCGCAATGCCCAATCGCTCATCGTTAGTGAAGCGGTACCAGATCCCCACCTCCGCCAGAAGCCGCGAGATAAAAACCAGATCACTCTCGCCGTACTGCATCACCTGCTCACGCGTCGGGTACTCCCGCACCAACGAAAACAGAAAATCCTGCCCCTCAAAATCGTGCCGCGACCGGAAGATACTCTCGACAATCTCCGGCACCGACCGATGCTGATAAATCCGAAACTGCCGCCCCCGCGCCAGCAACGCCAGGCGCGGTTCCAGCGTCACTTCATAGCGCGCCTCGTCAGCAGAACCCGACAGCCGTTTAAATCCGGTAATCACCCCCTGCAGCGTCCGCAGCGCCTGAACCTTAGGCACCGCCAAGCCACGAATCGCCACCGGCAACGTATGCGGCGCCGCATGCAGACTGAACTGCGCATCCTGCCCGAGCATCCGCTCGGCGCCGATGTCCCGCTCAACCGAGGTAAATTCCACGCGGTAATGAAAGGGCTGACTCAACCGCTCCTCGCCCTCAAACGCCAGCACATCCAGCGCCAGAGGTAGGTTACGAACGGTGAGCTTGTGACGGCTATGGTCGAAAAACACCCCAATGGAATCGTTCATCACTCACCCTCCACCGAAGCCAGGGCCCCGACAAACTCAAGGGTGATGCCCTCCTCCTCGCAGTGCCCCAGCACCACGCCCCGCGTAGCCAATCGCGCGGCCTGGCGCTGCAGCAGTTGCTGACTTAGCACCGGCAAAATCTGCTGATTGAGCAAGCTGTCGATGTTCCGCGCGCCGCTGTCGGGGAGCAGGCAGGCCTCCACCAGCGCATCATGCAGGCGCTCGTCGATCCGGCAGTCCAGCCCGTAATGCCGGCGCAACCGCTCCGCCACTTTGCCCAGCTTGAGCGCGACGATGCGTTTGAGCGCAGACGCCTGCAGCGGTCGATAGATCAGCGTCTGAAAACGCGCCAGCAACGCCGGCTGAAAATGCTCGCGCAGCACCGGCCGCAGCTGCTCGTGGGCTTCACAGTCGGGCGCTTCGGGGTTCGCCAGCAGGTAGTCCTGCAGCAGGTCGCTCCCCAGGTTGGAAGTCATGACGATGACGGTGTTGCGGAAGTCGATTTCGCGCCCTTCGCCGTCCCGCATGAAGCCTCGATCGAAGACCTGATAAAACAGGTTGAGCACGTCGCGGTGGGCCTTTTCCACTTCATCCAGCAGCACGACGCTGTAGGGTCGCTGGCGCACCGCTTCGGTGAGCACCCCGCCCTGTCCGTAGCCGACGTAACCCGGCGGCGCGCCTTTTAGCTGGCTGACGGTGTGGGCTTCCTGGTACTCAGACAGGTTCAGGGTGATCAGCGATTTCTCGCCGCCAAACAGGGTGTCGGCCAGCGCCAGGGCGGTTTCGGTCTTGCCGATCCCGCTGCTGCCCACCAGCAGGAATACGCCCAGCGGGGCGTCTTCTTCGGTCAGTCCGGTTTTCGCAGCGCGCAGTCGTTGAGCCAGCGCCGTCAATGCGCGGTCCTGCCCGATGACGCGGGATGCCAACGACTGCTCCAGCGTCAGCAGGCTGGCCTGTTCGTCCTTGAGCAGGCTGCTCAGGGGCACGCCGGTCCAGTCGGCGATGACCTGGGCGACGCTGCGATCGTCAACGTCCAGCGACAACAGCGGTGCGTCGCCCTGAACCGCCTTGAGCCGGGCCTGCAGATCCGCGCAGATGTCGGCGTCGAAGACCTCGCCATGGCGGGCCGCGAGCAAGGTCTGCGCGAGATCGAGTTCGTTGGCATGCTGGTCCTGCAGTCGCGCCAGCTCATCACTCAGGGATAACAGCTGCTCGTCGATGGCCGCCAGACGCTCATCGACGCTGCGTCCGTTGTTAATGCGCTGATCGTCTTGCAGCGCCTGACGTTCCTGCTCCAGCGCAGACTGCCGGGCCTTGCTCGCGATCAGCGCCTGGGGTTCGCAATCCAGGCTCATGCGCACCCTGGCGCTGGCGGTATCGAGCAGGTCGACGGCTTTGTCCGGCAACTGGCGGCCGGGCAGATAGCGGCGCGACAGCACCACCGCGGCCTGGATTGCGGCGTCCACGATGTGCACGCCGTGGTGGCTGGCGTAGCGGGCCTTCAACCCGCGTAGCATGACCATCGCGGTGGCGTCATCCGGCTCATCGACCTTGACCGTCTGGAAGCGCCGCTCGAGCGCCGGATCGCGCTCGAAGTACTGCTTGTATTCGCTCCAGGTGGTTGCGGCGATGGTGCGCAGTTCACCTCGGGCCAGGGCGGGTTTGAGCAGATTGGCGGCATCGGCGCCTCCCGCCTGATTGCCCGCGCCGATCAGCGTGTGGGCTTCGTCAATGAACAGCAGCACCGGGTGCTCGGCCTGCTGCACGGCCTCGATCACATCTTTGAGGCGCTGTTCGAATTCGCCCTTGACCCCGGCGCCGGCTTGCAACAGCCCCAAATCCAGTGTCCGTACGCTGACCGGTTTGAGGCTGGCCGGCACGTTGCCTTCGACGATGCGCAGGGCCAGCCCTTCGACCAGCGCGGTTTTGCCGACGCCCGGCTCGCCCACCAGAATCGGGTTGTTCTTGCGCCGACGGCTGAGGATGTCGATAACCTGACGAATCTCGTCGTCACGGCCCAGCACAGGATCGATCTCGCCGTTGCGCGCTTTCTCGGTGATGTCCTGGGTAAATCTTGTCAGCACAGGGTTGTCCGCAGCAGTCGTCATCGAATCCACGGGCACAGCATCGGGAGCAACATCCAACCCCTGCCCCGTTTGCGCACGCTCATCGGAATGCTCGTCCAAATACGGCAGCAAATGGCGCAACTGCACCTCGCTCAAACTCAGCAACGGCCAGGCCTCTACGCACGCCAGCAAGTCGGGGCTTTCGATCAGCGCCGCCAGGACGTGGGCGGAGCGCAGTTGCTCGTTGTCCTCGTCCAGCGAGGCATGCACCCAGGCGTTCTTGATCAGCCGCTGCAACTTGTCGCACAGCTGCGGCTTGGCCTGGACACTGCGCGGCAGGCGGTCGAGGTGGTCGAGCAAGCCGGTCCACAGCGCTTCGATGTCCCACTCGTAACGCCGGCCGATCAGCACCAGATCGCCGTCGCCCTGCCCCAGCAGTTTCAGCAGCCAGTGCTCGATGGTGATGTGGCCGTGGCCCCGGCTTTGGCAAAGCGTCGCGGCCGCACTCAGGGCCTGGGCGCAGAAAGGGTTGAGGCGGCGAAGCAAACGGGAGGAGCTCTGTGCCATGGGTTATCGTCCTTGAACGGAAGGAGTAAGAAGCGGCGGCGACCGTTGGCCGGTCAACGCCTCGCTGTGTTGTCTGGGGACACGTGCCGTGCCGATGTGCTTGGCGCAGCGCCCGCGAACGGACGCTCGACCCAACACACCGCAGCCGGCAGTCAGGCGTGCAAAAGCCGCCTGCCTGCCGGCCTTGCAGCGTCAGGCGGTCTGGCGTTCGTTCCACGAGTCGGAGTGGATGATGTTGCCGTCCTTGTAGGTCCAGGTGACCTTCTCGTAGCGCAGCTCGACCATCTCCAGGTGGTTGTGCTTCTCCTTCGCCGGGTCCTTCACGTCGTGCATTTTCGGCGCGACGCGGACGACCTTGACGTTCTCCAGCAGGGTGTTGAAGTACTCGACTTCCTGGCCGGCGTCGTCGATGCGGTACCACTTGAACTCGGCGCTTTTCAGGGTCTGGCCGGTGCCGACGGCCTTGTACAGGTACGGGCTGCTGGCATCGATTTCCTTGGTGAACAGGAACGGCGTATGCACCCGGGCGCCGGTCAATTTGCCGGTGTTGTTGTCGGTGGGGATGTAGACGCTGTGGTCCTGGGCGACCACTTCGACGCTGCCTTCCCGGGACTGCACGTTGACCGAGCCTTTGATGTCAGCGCCGCCGTCATCTTTGAGCCAGAGGTAAACGGGAATAGCCATGTGAAACTCCTTGCTTGGGTTATCGAGTGCCGCGAAATGCGACGGGGGTAGCCGGCCCGGCCCCGGCAGAAAGCGACCCGCAGGCCCCCTCTTCCGGCACCAGGCGGATGTCGACGCGGCGATTGGCCCTGCGTCCGTGTTCGGTGTCATTGCTGGCGATCGGTTGACTGGCGCCGAAGCCCTGCACGGCAAAGCAACTGCCGGGAATGCCGCCCATGCGTTGCATCCAGTCGCGCACCGAGGCGGCGCGGTCGCGGGACAGGCGCAGGTTCTGTTCTGCACTGCCGGTGGCATCGGTGTGTCCGGTGACGACGATCAACCAGCCGGGTCTGGCCTTGATGCCGACCAGTGCATTGATCAGCACCTGGGTCGATTCCGGCTTCAGCTCGGCGCTGCCGATTTTGAACAGCGACAACGTGTCCAGACGCACGGGTCCGGCCGCCTGCACCGTCTCGGTTGGCGGTTGGTAACGGCCGATGGCGTGCCAGACCCTGATGCGCAGCTGTTCGGCGCGGTACAGGCCGAGGCCCAGTGACCGAGGCTCGCCGTATCGGTAATAGTCATCCAGCCGTCGGGCGTCGTCGTGCAGGACGGTCAACGCCGCTTCGCGCAGCGCCACTGCCTGCTGGTCCTCGCGGGCGGTTTCGTTGATCGAGGCATAGCGGCGCAGGTCGTCACCGACCTGGCGGATCAACAAGGTGTTCTGCCGGGCCGAGCTCGACATCGCGATGACGGCGGCGAAAGCCGTCAGCCAGATGCCGATGACACTGGCGCGCCGTGCGGCGGTGTTGCCGGTGTGTCGGGGCAGCAGCTCCAGCAGGCAATCCGGCACGGGCAAAACACCGACCGTGCTGCCCGTCAAATGGGTCGGCACCAGCGCAGTCTTCGCCTGTATCCAGTGCTGCCAGACGCTGCCCGGAACCTGTTCCGGCAAACGCGGCACGCGACAGATTGCGTAGGCCACCGGCAGCCGCGTGCTTTGACGGCCAAGGCGGGTGAAGTGCGGGGCCACAGACCGCTCCAGCCACGCGCCGTGGGTATTCATCTGCACCCCGATGTGCACTCGGTGAGTGAGAGCGGCGCGGTCTTGTCGTTGCCAGTCCTCGACGGTGGCGCAGGTGCCGTTGCTTCTAACCCGCGCCGAGGGCCTGCCATTTTCCCAGCTGAACCACACAGATGGGTCGCTCCCACCGGCCTCTTCCCGGGTGAAGCCGGTCCCACAAACATCGCGCGTATCCTGGGACGCTTGCTGATAACTCACGACCCACAGCGGCAACGTCAGCGCGCGCTTGCGGACCACGGACAGCTGATGGGTCAGCGCACGAAGCTGGCCATCCAGTTCCGAGCTGTCAGTGTGTTGAGATGGATTGACCACACACATGACGCTCATCTGCGCACGCCATTGCGAACGCGCTGCCAGCAGCGCTGCGACCAGACCGGGCAATCGCTCAATGTTCGACACGCTGACGTAGCACCCGCTCGCCGTCGTCCGCACGGCGGTTTGCTCGGCGATATCAACATCTGGATCAGCAGCAAAAAGCGCCGACGATCCCTGCCCGCACACCAGCACCACGGGCAGGCGGTACTCACTGCCGGGCAAGGCTCGGAACTCATCCAACCCCGCAGGACCACCAAGACGGACCGAGCGTCGACCCGCCAGCAGCCAGCCCCCGGCCACCAGCATCAGGGCGCCCACCACAGACAGGGCTTGAGCGACCAGGCTCAGGGGCAGGACGCAGATCACCATCAGCGCCATACATCCCGACCACAGCGCAAGTGCACGCATCAACTTGAGTGTCATGGGCGCGTCACACCCGCTCGGTCACAAGGGAGGCCACCAGAGCCGCCAGATGCGAATCCAGCACCCACCAGACGCCCGCCAGCAGCAAACCGGCCACCAGCAGATGCAGCAAGGGTGCGCGCAACCATCCCGGCAAAGGCTTGCGGCCCCGTGCGTCGATCCACGTCGGCAGCGGCTGATCCAGGGTCACCGGTGCAACCCGGGTGGTCAACTCAGCCATCAGCTGCTGACGCTCGGGGTGGTTCGGCTCTTTGTAGCGACCAAGAAAGCCCAGCATCAGCACGCGGTGATACACCCGCAGCACGCTCGGGTCCGGAGACGGCTCGTGCAGCACTTCGCGCATTTCTTCGTAGAGAAACTGCCCCGCCTGATGACGTCCGAAGTAATGCGCCTGAAGCGGTTCGTGGGTCCATTTGGCGCGGGCACTGGCATCGGCGTGGATCAGCACGGTTTCGTCCAGCAGCGCGCATTGCGCGTGGCTGATGAAATCGACATTGCGCTGGCTGACGCCGGCTTGCGTCAGCGCATCGCGGACCCCCACCACCTGCCGGGTGCACACCTCCCAGAGCGCGTCGCTGTCCGGAGCCGACGCGCCGTGGCGCAACTCGACCACCAACAGGTAACTGTCCTGCAGCAGTTGGTCGACATCGACGGACCGCGCAGCCGCTTGGCTTTTCATTGGCCGGCTCATGAGCGCAATACCGCAAACAGCTCAAGCTTGACGTCCGGCAGCGTCGCCGGGACGTAGAACGCGCAGACCCCTTCGGCGAGCACCGCCTGGCCGCTCGGATGGGCAAAATCGAGGACGAAATACTGGTTTTCGAGACGCAGCGGAATCGCCGCCGGCACGTGACTCAGCGGCTGCAGCGGAACACCGTCCAGCGCGGCATTGATCAACTGATCGACGTCGTCCGGTGTGCCGATTTTGCACAGCCGCGGGAACTGCGCCTGCAATTGGGCCGGGGCCTCGCGGCAGCGCACCGACAGGTAAAAGTCAGCGGCGTCCGCTTCGCGCAGGCGCGGGTCGTTGAAGGTCACTTGCCAGCGACCCGGGATCACCCGCTCCAGCTCCAGGGCAATCACCCGCGACGGCAGACTGGCTTCGAGCAACGTCGAGATCATCTGCATCAACGGCGGCAACACGGTTTCCAGGTCGTCGTGGCGGTAGGCCGGAATGGCGTCAACGTCGTGTTCGAGGGAGAACGTCAGCAGCGCCCCCGCCAGTTTCACCAGTTCCTGATAGACCTGCTCGGGATGGCGCGCCGGGCTGGCCTTGAAATCGGCGAGCACGGGTTGATAGGTGTTCAGCGCATTGAGCAGCCAGAACAGCGAAACATCGGCCACCGCGAAGTCGGCCATGCGCTGATTGCTCTCGCGGCGCATGCCCATCAAGCGCTGGCGCTTGGACGCCAGTTGGGTGAGAAGATTGTCCAGTTGGACCTGCAAACCGGGATGCCCGGCGAAGCTCAACAGCGGCGGCACGAAGGCTTCGTCCAGGCACGCGCGGCCCTGCCCGTCACGCACCAACCGGGCGACCGGACAAGTCAGGTAATCAGCGTTGTCATCGCTGGCCAGACGCAGGCTGAGCATGTGCTCGAGCACACCGATCGACTGTTGATCGTCGCCGTACAGATCCTGCACCTCGCGCCAATTCTGGCGGTAACGCACGGGCCGATCCGCACGGGCGTCTTCGAACAGGCAATTGCCGCCGTTGGCCTGCTCCAGTGGCAGGCACAACAGCATCGTAGCGCCCTGCCCCGAGTCGATCGGGATCTGTTCGAGGGCCAGCGCGGCGGGCAGCCGATCAACGCTGTCGGTGTCGATCAGCGTGCCATCCGGCAGGCGAACCCGTAGCGCGGACGCCTTGAGTTTGCCCAGCCGCAACGCCTCAAGATCAAACGTCGCCGTCTGCACACCCCACGGATGAACCCGCGACAGATGCGCAATGCATTCGTTGGTCCAGGCTTCCCAGCGCGCTTGCTGCTGGAATTGCTGCTGGGACAACAGCGCCCCGGCAGCCCAGAGAGGTCGGTCGATTTTCATGTTGTGCTCACCTATGGCCGACGTCAGGTTTTGGCTTTGGGCATCTGGGAAACCAGCGAAAGGTTCACGTCCATGCCTTCCACCTGGAAATGCGGCACGGCGTACAACTTCACGCGGAAGAAGCCGGGGTTGTCGTCGATGTCTTCCACCGTCACCCGCGCGTCGCGCAGCGGATGGGAGGCTTGCAGATCGTCCCCCGGGTCGGTCATTTCGGTGACCAGCCCGCTGATCCACTTATTCAATTCCAGTTCCAGCAGACGCCGGTCCTTGGTGGTGCCAATGTTCTCGCGTTGAATCAATTTCAAATAATGCGCAATGCGCGACAGTAGAAAGATGTAAGGCAGGCGCGAGTTGATCCGGCTGTTGGCAGTGGCATCGGCGGTGTCATACAGCGCAGGTTTTTGTGTTGAATTGGCGGAGAAGAAACAGGCGTAATCGCGGTTCTTGTAATAGGAGAGCGGAATAAAGCCCAGATTGGCGAATTCAAACTCCCGGGTTTCCGGGATCATTACTTCCGACGGAATCTTCACCTGACTGCCGGTGCCGAGGTCATATAAATGAATCGGCAGATCCGTCACTGCACCACCGGACTGCGGCCCGCGTATTTGCACACACCAGCCGTTATTGACGAAACTCTTCACCATGTTTGCAGCGAAGGCAAAAGAAGCATTCGTCCACAGGTATTTGCTGTGATCGGTACCTTTTACACTTTCCACATAATTGAAACTGCGCACCGGAATCGTGTCCGGCCCATAGGGCAGTCGTCCCAGCACGCGGGGCATGGTCAAACCGATATAGCGCGAATCATCGGTGTCGCGGAACGACTTCCATTTGATGTACTCCGCGCGATCAAAGTAATTACCGATGTCTTTGATGGCGGCGACTTCTTCCATGGTGTCCTTGCCGAAGAAGGCCGGCCCCACCGAACCAATGAACGGCATGTGCGCTGCCGCCGCGACCTTCGATATGTTGCGAAGCAGCGCGATGTCTTGCGGGCTGCGATCAAACTCGTAACTGGAAACAGCCGCTGCAATGGGTTCACCGCCGGGCGTGTCGTATTCCTGGGTATAGGTGTGCATGTACAGACCGCTCTGGGCGATCTCGGGGGCGTCTTCGAAATCCTGGACCAGATGGTCCTTGCTGATGTCCAGCAACTCGATGCGCACGTTCTGCCGGAAGTCGGTCTGATCGATCAGCGACTTCACCCCGCGCCATGTGGACTCGACCCGCTGGAAGTCCGGGTGGTGCATGACGGCATCAAGCTGACGGCTGATCTGCGCGTCCAGCGAGGCGATGTGTTCGTCGAGCAGGGTTTTGTCGAGACGCTGCACCTTGCGCGACGAGCCCTTGAGCAGGTTGAGGAACACGCTCACCGCCGCAGTCACGCGCTCATCGGCGGATATCTCCGACAGCGCCTCGTTGTTCTGGAACGCCTCGATGTCGCCGAGGGCTGAAACCGGGTTGAGGTTTATTTTTGAAAACAGCGCGTTGTAGACGCCGGTGCTTTCTTCGGACAACACGGTGCCACCGCCTGATACTGCGGAAGAGTGTTTCGAGGACATGTTCGATACCTGCTATCAGAGACCCGGGTGATTAACGCTCTGGGGGTGCGGCGAGTACGGCCAGTTCGGCGCGCAACTCATCACTGAGCGTTTCGTCTTTGACGATGCGTTCAAGCTCGTGACGGAAGGTCGCGTTGTCGAGCAGGTTTGATTTGAGATCACGCAACAGGTTGCGGGTCGCCAGCAATGCGCGCAGTGATGGTATTTGTCTGGCGACCTGTTCTGGCTCGAAGTCTTTCATTTTCTGGAAGTTCAAATCCACGGAAGCATCCGAACCGTCGTCGGCAAAAGTGTTTTCAACCGTGAGTTTCAAGGCAGGGGTAAATTCCGCCAGCACACTGTCGAAATTGTTTTTATTGATATTGATTTTGCTGCGTTCGGACAAAGGCCGATCTTCCTGGCCGTTGCTGTAATCCCCGAGCACCATCAATTTGAGCGGGAGTTCGACTTTTTTCTGCGCACCGCCCGTGTGCAAATCAAGTTTTATATTGACCCGCGCTTTGGGCACTTCATTTTGAAAGCTGTTTGAAGCCATAACTCCTCCGTCGAAAATGCCACACGTCACAAAGGGGAATATCTGGATCGCAGGGCCTTTTTATCAGCCGAGCGTCCGTGACCCAAGCGATCAAGTTTTAACAAGTGTGAGCAGCGAATGGGTTGATGAAGTTTTCATCGAATTCGGGAAGCGGCAAGGCTAATTCCCTACGAATAAAAACTCTACCCACCAAAGACAGGAAGAGAGGTGTCCTACGGAAGTCTAGAATCCTTCCTACAAAATAATCCCGGACAGTGGACGGCTGCAGAATTAAAAGGCGTGCGCAATACAGTGGCGGCGGGTTTTAAGGTACAGATATAAAAAACCGCAAGCGGTTGAACAGCATCAGCTGTGCAACACGCCTGCGGCTATTTCGAGCAAATGAATCAGAAGATGTAATCGGTGGTCAGGAACGTCGATTCGCGGTTGTGGATGATGTCGCTGATCAGCGCCTTGTTGCTTTCCTGGAACTTGGTCGCCACCAGGGTGCGGATCGAGAACACGCGCAGCGCATCGTCCACCGACAGCGTGCCTTCGGCCGAATTCTTGCGGCCGTTGAACGGGAAGCTGTCTGGACCGCGCTGGCACTGAGCGTTGATGTTGATCCGCCCCACCTGATTGGCGAACGCATCGACCAGACGCCCAACCTGCTTGGAGTCGTTGCCGAAGATACTCAGCTGCTGGCCGAAATCGGAATCCAGCACGTACTCGATCACCGTTTCCAGATCGCGGTACGCCACCACCGGTACCACGGGCCCGAACTGTTCTTCGTGGTAAACGCGCATGTCCGGCGTGACCGGGTACAGCACGGCCGGGTAGAAGAATTGCTCATGGGTGGTGCCGCCGCCTTCGTTGACCACTTTGGCGCCCTTGCTCACGGCATCGTCCACCAGTCCTTGCAGGTAGTCGGTCTTGCCCGGCTCCGGCAGTGGCGTCAGAGAGACGCCCGGCTCCCACGGCATGCCCGGCTTGAGCTGAGCGAGTTTTTCTTCGAACTTCTCGAGGAAACTGCCGACCACGTTTTCGTGCACGAACAGGATTTTCAAGGCGGTGCAACGCTGGCCGTTGAACGACAACGACCCGGTAATGGCTTCCGTTACCGCGTTGTCCAGGTTCACATCCGGCAGCACGATCCCCGGGTTCTTCGCATCCAGACCCAGTGCGGCGCGCAGACGGTGCGGCTTGGGGTGGAGCTTTTTCAGGGCGCTGGCGGCCTTGTTGGTGCCGATGAAGGCAAACACGTCGATCTTGCCGCTGGCCATCAGCGCGCTGACGGTCTCGCGGCCGCTGCCGTAGATCACGTTGATCACCCCGGCCGGGAAGCTGTCGCGGAACGCTTCGAGCAACGGACGAATCAGCAACACGCCGAACTTGGCCGGTTTGAACACCACGGTGTTGCCCATGATCAGGGCCGGAATCAACGTGGTGAAGGTCTCATTCAGGGGATAGTTGTAAGGCCCCATGCACAGGGTCACGCCCAGGGGCACGCGGCGAATCTGGCCGAGGGTGTCCTGTTCCAGCTCGAAGCGGCTGGAGCGACGGTCGAGTTCCTTGAGGGCGTTGATGGTGTCGACGATGTAATCACAGGTGCGGTCGAATTCTTTCTGCGAGTCCTTGAGGTTCTTGCCGATTTCCCACATCAGCAGCGTGACCACCGCGTCGCGCTGCTCGCGCATCAGCTTGAGAAAGGTCTCGACGTGATGAATGCGATCGGCGACGCGCATGGTGGGCCAGGCGCCCTGGCCCCGGTCGTAGGCGTTGACGGCGGCGTCCAGTGCAGTCATTGCGGTGTCGGCGTCCATCAGCGGCGTGCTGCCGAGCACCACGGACTCAAGGCCCGCGTCGGTCTTCAGCGAGACCGGGCTCAGCACCGGTGCCAGCGGCCCGTGCCATTGGTGCAGTTCGCCGTTGACCAGGTAATCGCGCTGCTCGATGGCGGGGCCTGCGCGAAACTGCTCAGGGATCTCGTCGGCGCGCGGGTACAGGTTGTCCAGGCGGTTTTGCAGGGTCATCTCATTTACCTCTTCCAGTCGGTCATCGTGCCAAACAGGCTGGACACACTACGCCACAGGCGCGGCCGAATGAAAAGCATCGAGATAAATGTCACGTCCGGGTGACACGCAAAACGTCTGCCGACGGTGCCTGAGGCGCTGTTCAGGCCACCGCCGTCTGGTTGCGCCCCGATGCCTTGGCCCGGAACAGCGCCTTGTCCGCCAGTCCCAGCAGCCCGTGCACGTCCTGACCGGTGTTGCTCAGCGCGGCGACACCGAGGCTGGCGGTGACGCCCTCGTCATGCTGACAGGTGATGTCGGCGATTGCCTGACGCAGCTTCTCGGCAATGACATGGGCCGCATCGAGGGACGTATTGGCGAGCAACAGCGCGAATTCTTCGCCGCCCAGTCGCCCGCAGACGTCGCCTTCCCGCACAGACTGGCAGATGACCCGGCCGATCTGCCGCAACACTTCATCGCCGGCCTGATGGCCGTGGCAGTCGTTGATGCGTTTGAAATGATCGATGTCCAGCATCAGCGCGCACAGCGGTAACCGGCTGCGCTTGCAGGTGTCGTACGCGCGTTCGGCCTGATGGAAAAAAGCCCGGCGGTTCTTCACCCCGGTCAGTTCATCGGTCTGCGCGGCGTGGTCGGCGATGCGATGGGCATGTTCCATTTCGCGGCTCAGGCGAAAGGCCCGTTCCATGGCCTGGCACAATTTGCGCGTCGCGCTGACCACAAATCCGGCAAAGATCAGCGACGCAACCGCCATACCCTGCTGCGCGGTCTGGGGTTGAAACAGCAGCCAGATCGAGCACGGCAAGAGCACCAGTGCAATCGACACCAGGGTCATCGAGCGGTACGCCGAATAACAGGACACCGCGCTCACCGACATGCCAACGGCGAACAGCAGCACCAGCGTCTGGATCAATAAATCCCCGGCGTGCATCAGCGCCAGCGCGCCGCTGCCCCAGATGCCGGCCGACAACACCAGCGTGACCCAGTAAGTGGTTTCCCAGCGCTCCGGGGTGCGGGCGGTTTCCGGCATCCGGAAATAGGCGGTCAACATGATCAGTCGCAAGGTGGTCGAGGCGCCCAGCAGCCCGAGCCACCCGAGAATCAGGGAGTGTTCCAGGCGCTCCCAGCAGATCCACGAGAGCATTACAGCCGCCAGCGCGCTGCCGAACACCGAGAAAAAACTCTGACGGAAAAGCAACTGCAAACGATCGTTGCGCACCTGGGCCCGTATCAGGGCCTCGCGCGCCGGTTGAGAATCATGGAGGTACATCGAATTCGCCCGACCCTGGCATTGGATGGGTCGGATTGTGGCATCGTGCTATGACAGTAAACAACTCGCGCGCCAACTAATTGCTGCGCCACGCAGCGGGTGCGGCAATTCGCCGGAAAAATGACGGTTCGACCCCCACGGCGTCAGCCTTACTCCTCACGCGCGGACGGCGGTTGACCGAGGATTTCAATCAAACTCAGGGCATTCCCCGTTGCGGCGCCGCTGGCGGTGTTATCGAAAATACACCACGTCGGCGCACCGCTTAGCGCCTTGGCTTTCAGCTCGACGGCCAGACGTATCAGGAAATCTTCTTCATAGGCGCTGTAATAGATGCGCGGCGCGCCGTGCAGTCGCCAGTAGCCCAACCCCGGCCAGCCTGCCGGTTGGCGGTCATTGCTGAGCCTCGATGGGTCAACCGTCGCTTGCGCGATGCGGTAGTGCGCAAGCATCGGCTCGGCCTGCACCCAGCTTTCATGACGCGGTTCTATGACCATATGACCCGCGAAGCGCTTGCGGAGCTGGATGAAAAACCCTTCGGCTACAAGTGGCTCGAACGTCAGCGACGGCGGCAACTGCAGCAGCAGGCAACCCAACCGTTCGCCCAGTTCACTGCATTGTCCGAGAAACTCATCCAGCGCATGGCCGCTACCCTGCAACTGTTGTTCATGGGAAATAAGCTTGGGGATCTTCACCGAAAAGCGAAAATCCTCCGGCACTGAGTCGGCCCAGCGGGCGTAGGTCTGGGGCCGATGGGGGCGGTAGAACGAGCTGTTGATTTCCGCGGCGTTGAATTGCCGTGCGTAGCGCTGCAAGTGGGTGCCGTCGCCCGGAAAGGCCGGCGCGTGCTCGCGGCCCAGACTCCACCCGGCGCAGCCCACGAAGATTCTGCCAGGCGCGGTGGAGATGGCATCGTTCAAAACAGCACCTCCCCGGCTTCGCCCATGAAGATCTCTGCCGTCTTCGGCCCGATGCCGTTGAAGTCCTGCAGGCGCTTTTCGAACTCGCGACGGTCGGCGCTGGCGGCAGCCATGCCGCTGACCGTGCCGCCGTATTCATCCATCAGCTTGGCCGCCAGTGCCAGCAGGCGCACGGCGGTGGATTCGTCGTAACGCGCATAACCGCCCTCGCCCAGCATCCTCACCAGCTCCCGGTGAGTGCACGCGGCCAGTTTGCCCGGCGTGTCGCGCCCGTGCCTGTCGACGATGACGTGATAGGTCTGTACCGCCGCCTGCGCCCGAATCCGTTTGCCCATCAGAAAACTGGCGATCAGCCATTTGAACAGCGCCTTTTCACCGCCCTGCACTAGGTCGATGCCCAGCTCCTGCGCCGTGATGTTCTTGCCCATGAACGCTCCTCGATTTCCATTGCTGGAATGACTTCTCAAGGGGCAGATGAGTTCGATGTTTTGGGTGGCGGCTGGATCGATGCCCCTCAGGCGTTGGATATCTGGTTGATGCCGATGACCTCGCCGCTCCAGATCATCTCGTAATGGGCGCTCTGCACTATGGAGGTGACGTGGCGCGGGGTCAGCAGTGCCCAGCAGTGATTGCCCGGCGAGCGCACCGAGTGATAGCGCAGGCCGGCCACGCCCGCCTGCTTGGCCGCCCCGCCCAGCACATGGGACTGCGCGTAGTCGTCAGGTGCATAAATCGGGTCGGAGAGCGGAATCGAGGTGGCGTCGACACTGCCCTCCTCGCTGAAACTGCAACTCAGGCAGCGGAAAACAAAGCGCTCGTACTTCAGGGCCGCGACCCGCGACCAGTACAACTGCTGATGGTGGCGCACTTCGGCGATGGCCGTGTCGACGGTGTCGGCCAGGTACAGCACGCCAAACTCGCCGCGGCTGAAGCGCGAGCCCGCCGGATTGACGTGGGTGAACGGCGCGACGGCATAAGAGCTTCCGGGAATGCCGAACGGAATCTCGGCCAGGGGAATCAGCTCAATGCGGCCGATTTCGTTCTGCAGGCGAGGATTGGTCAGCGCCTGAATCCGGTACAGCGTCTCGAACTCGGCGGCATCGGCAACGTCGCTGAACAGCTCGATGGGCGGGAATTTGGAATTGACCAGGCGATAGGCCTGCTGGGTCTCACCGGCGAGTACGGGGAGCGCGTCCGGCGTCACCATTGGGCGCCCCGGAGGGTGTCGATGCGGCGGAAGGTTTCGTACAGCGAGATCATGTCGCCCTGGGCCATAACGTCCAGTGGCTTTCTGCCGTTGAAGAACTCGTTGTGGTTTTCCATCGACGGGAAACCGTAGGCGTTGTCGGGATTATCAAAGAGGGTTCGGAGGGCGGCGTGGATGTTCAGCACAAAGCTGACTCGCTGCATTTGGTCTTGATCCAGCGCCACCGACCACTGCGCGTCGTCCTGGCGAGCGCGGGTGTACGTGCTTCGGGAAATACGCAGGATCTGGCAGGCCTGCTCGCTGGAGGCCTTCCACTTGTCCAGCACCCGCAACGCCGCTCGCAAACCGACCACGCACTCGGATTTGGAAAGTTGCCGCGCTGGAATGGCGATGGTCATGGGCGTACCTCTTGATGGCTACAGCTTAATGTCTATGGACGCAACTTTAATTCAATTGCGTCCATAGATGCAATGTCAAGTTTCGACAGCGTTGATGTGCGGCGCGTTATCTGACGCGTTCCCGGCTAAAGCCAGTCCTACAGTCCGGGTCAGATCCGACCCTCCCGGACGCAAACGATCCCCGAGGCCCATTCCAGGGCCTTCAAAAGTGAAAAAAAGGTGAAAATTCAGCTTAGTCACATCTGGTAATGATTCGCATGTTGATTCAGAATCGCGCTCCCCACCGCGCCTTCAGGAATTTCCATTGTGATCCCTCGCCTTCCCGCCACCTTTCTCCTGGCCGGTGTCGCCGCCGCCATGTCTACCGCCAACGCAGCCGACGACGTCACGCTGCCGGCGATGCAGATCCAGGACACCGCCGCACAGGACGACGGGCAAAGCGTGGGTTATCAGGGCAAGCCGTCTTCGAGCACCACCAAGCTGGGGCTGACCAACAAGCAGACGCCCCAGGCGATCACCACCATCACCCGCGCTCAGATGAACGATTTCAAAATGAACGGGGTCAAGGACGCGCTGCGCTCGGCGCCGTCGGTGACCGTCGAGCAAAGTGAAAGTGACCGCACGGAGTACACCTCCCGCGGGTTCGACATCGGCAGTTTCGAGTACGACGGCATGGGCATGCCCTTCGCCCAGACGATCATGATCGGTGACCTGGACATGGCCGAGTTCGAGCAGATCGACGTGCTCCACGGCGCCAACGGTTTGATGAGCGGCACCGGCAATCCGTCGGCAACGGTCAACTTCATCCGCAAGCGACCAACCCGGGATTTCCAGGCGCAGATCGACACCAGCGTGGGCTCGTGGGACAGCCGGCGCATTGATGTCGACGTGTCGGGGCCGTTGACCGACACCGGCAACGTCCGCGGCCGCTTCATCTATGCCCACGACAAGGGCAACTCGTGGATGGACCGCTACAGCCACGAAAAGAACGTTGCCGCCGGCCTGCTCGCCTTCGACCTTTCCGACGCCGACACGCTGACCGTGGGTTTCACTCAGCACAACAGCGATTCCAACGGCAGCACCTGGGGCAACCTGCCGCTGGTCGACAGCAACAACAACCCGATCCACTACAGCAGCCGCTCGTCCAACGTCGGCCAGCCGTGGACCTACTGGAACATGCACACCCAGCGGGCGTTTGCCGAATGGAAGCATGACTTCGGCAACGGCTGGAACGCCACGGTGACCGGCACCGGCATTACCGAATACCAGGACACCAACATGCTGTACGTCTCGAGCGTCACCGATGACGACGCCTCGGTGTTCGCCGCTGATACCTCCAGCAAGGCGCACCAGTTGCTGGGCGAAGCGAAAGTCTCCGGCCCGTTCAGCCTGTTCGGCCGCGACCATGAGCTGACTTTCGGCGCCGCCTACGGCCGCACCCATCAGAAAGCCCGGGAATACGACGCTGGCGGGGGCACCTACTTCGACACCTCGTTCGCGGGCATTCTCGCCGGCAATACCCCTTCGCCGCAGTTTGGCTACACCAGTGACATCACCAACACCCAGAACTTCGAGGACCGGCAGAAAAGCCTGTTCGCCGGTGCCCGCTTCAGCCTGGCGGATGATCTGCACTGGATCGCCGGTGCGCGCATGCTCAGCGTCGACGGCACGGGCGAGAGCTATGGCACCGATCACGCCCAGCGCGAGCACGGCAAGGTCACGCCCTACACCGGCCTGGTCTATGACCTGACCCCGCAGTGGAGCCTGTACACCAGCTGGACGCAGATCTTCAATCCGCAATACGGCACGGTCGGCGTCGACGGCAAAGTGCTCGCGCCGCTGGAAGGCAAGAGCCTGGAAGCCGGCGTTAAAGGCAGCGTCATGGACGATCGCCTGAACCTGACCGCCGCCGTGTTCAAGACCAAACAGAGCAACGTCCAGTCGGCAGACTTCATTGAAGTGGGTTCGCAGTTCCGCTACTTCACCGATGATTACAAAAGCCACGGCATCGAACTGGAAGCGTCGGGCGAGGCACTGCCGGGCCTTGACCTGCTGGCGGGCTACACCTACGTGCACATCGAAAACGACGATGGCGACAAGGCCCGTCGTTATGTACCGACCCACGCCTTCCGTGGCATGGCCAGCTACCGACTGCCCGGCCTGCCCCAAGCCCGAATCGGCACCCGGGTCAGCTGGCAGAGCGGGATTCAGAACGACAATTACAGCGTCATCCGCCAGAACGCCTACGCGCTGGTCGACCTGATGACCAGCTACGACATCGACAGCAACTGGAGCACGGCGCTGAACTTCAACAACGTCACCGACCGCAAATACCTGACCTCGCTGTACAGCGGCACGGCGAGCAACTATGGCGCACCGCGCAATCTGACGGCGTCGTTGACCTGGCGGTACTGATCCGGGCAGTTGTCCGGTGCTGGCAACCGTGCACCCTCCTGTGGGAGTGAGCTTGCTCACGAAGATGGCATTCCAGCCGCTGAAAATTTAGCGGATGTACTGGCCTCTTCGCGAGCAAGCTCGCTCCCACAGGTTGCTCAACAGCGGCAACATCCTGGATGACTTCATTTGATGAACGCATCCGTCCGAGAATTTTTTTGAGTCGCTCGCTTGACTTCCCTTTTCCAATCAGTAAGATAGCGCGCATTCCGCGATAGCTCAGTTGGTAGAGCAAGTGACTGTTAATCACTGGGTCCCTGGTTCGAGTCCAGGTCGTGGAGCCAGACAGAAGTAAACGAAAAGGCCAGCGCTTAGCTGGCCTTTTTCGTTTCCGATCGTTTTCCCCGGGCGCTCCCTGCCTGAAGCGGGACTGCATCAGCCCCGCTCCGCCCTTATCGTCAGGCCTTGGTGTAGCGCAGCCACACCGCGCCGCCGTCCTGCACCTCCGCCGACGTCAGTTTCAAGTGAGCCGGTTGTTTCCACGCCTCGGTCGACACCTCGAACGACGCCGGATGCTCGCCCCGCCCGTCGATCAGCGGCAGGATCAGCACGCTGACTTCATCGACCAGCCCGGCGTTGACGAACGAGCCACTGACATGGGGGCCACCCTCGACGATCAGGCGCTTGCAGCCCAGTTCGCTCGACAGGATCTGCACGACCTGCTGCAGATCAATCTCGCTCTTCCCGGCAAAAATGTAAGACACCTGAATCGACTGCAGGTACGCCAGATAGTCATCCGACACGCCTTCGGTCAGCACTTCGACGACGTGGGAATCCAGCGCCTGATTCTTCTTCCAGCCGACCTTGCCCTGGGGGTCGATCGACACGGCGTAGGCCTTGGCATTGCGGTCGGCAAAGGAATGGCTGCGCTCAACCGGCCCCGTGGCGAGGCCCTTTGGGTAGCCCTCGTCATGGGCGATTTCCTGCATCGTTACGCGCCCGCAGATCCAGGCGTCAAACTCAAACGTCTGGGCGAGCTTTTCGTACAGATCACCGGCGTCTTTCTTGAACGCGCGATCCCAGCCGTCGGTAAGGGCGTGGCCGTCGAGGGAGGACATCATGTGGCAAATGACATAAGGCTGCATGGCAGGCTCCAGGCTGATAAGTGTGTAGAGCCGACCTGGATCACGCGGAAATAGTTCACCCCGTCACTCGACCTGCCCTTCACAACCTGCTGCCCATCATTGCCGGTGATGTACACCATGAAGCCTATTGTCTTCAGCTTCGGCAGGGCTCGCGTAACATCGCGTCACCCCAGACCCGACACGGACTTACTCCCATGACCCTGCACATCATCAATGCCGTCGCCCTCACCGCCGTGACCGTTTTCCTGGTCAACCGCGCGTTCGCCCTGTACGACCTGATCAATGCAGCGACCGTGTCCGAGCATCACTAAGGCGTTGTACTCAAGCGTGAAGCAACAACGATTCAAGCAAGGCACCGAAATGCCAGGCCGCAATGGCCTGGCGGTCCCGCGATTATCGGCGGGTTAAATCATCGGTGGCTCGTATTGACGGGTCAGAAATTGGCCTTCAGCGCCTCAAGCCCCCCCTCGTAAATCCCCTTGAACAATTCCTCGACTTCACCATCGGAAACACCGTCCGGCGTAAATACCCCTGACCATTCGACCCATGTGCTGTCGGCGCCATCCTCTTTGACTTTGAACGTCGCCAGATAGTCCTTGATTGGAAACGGTCCCTTGTCGATGGAGTAGCTGTAAGTGCGCGCCGAATTATCGTAGGTCTGCAGGCGCTCGATGATTTCAGCGCCGTCGTCGGTGGTCAGGTGACGAACGCGCCCGCCTTCCTGTGCCTCGCTTTGCTTGATGAACGGCAGCCAGTGGTTCAAGGACAGGAAGCCGCCCGTCAGTGCCCAGACCTTGTCGGCCGATACCGGGATGTGAATGGATGCAGATGCTTGAGCCATGTTGCTTTCTCCAGAAATGGGGGGCAGCGGCCGATCAGCCAGCGCGGGATGGCGTGGCGGGCCGCGCCCTCTCTAATAGGCGGTAAAAGCGAGCAATCTTGTCACGGTTACCGCTGATTCGGGAGGGTGTGCGCCGCAAAAAGGCGGCGCACGGGGTGTTACTTGGCGGTGAAGGCCGAGTAGCTGTTCATCAGGTTGCGGTAGTTCGGAATGCGCTGGGACAGCAGGTTCGCCAGGCCTTCCATGTCGTTGCGCCAGTCGCCCTGCAGCTCGCAGGCCACCGAGAACCAGTTCATCAATTGCGCACCGGCTGCGGTCATGCGCGCCCACGCCGCTTTCTGCACCACGTCGTTGAACGTGCCGGACGCATCGGTGACCACGAACACGTCGAAGCCTTCTTCCAGCGCGCACAGGGTCGGGAACGCCACGCAGACGTCAGTCACCACACCAGCGATGATGATCTGCTTGCGGCCGGTGGCCTTGATCGCCTTGACGAAGTCTTCGTTGTCCCAGGCGTTGATCTGGCCGGGACGGGCGATGTACGGCGCGTCCGGGAACATGGCTTTGAGCTCGGGCACCAGCGGGCCGTTCGGGCCGGTCTCGAAGCTGGTGGTGAGGATGGTCGGGAGTTTGAAGAACTTGGCGCAGTCAGCCAGGGCCAGCACGTTGTTCTTGAACTCGTTCGGCGTGAAGTCTTGGACCAGCGAGATCAGCCCGGTCTGGTGATCGACCAGCAGAACCACGGCATCATCTTTGTTCAAACGCTTGTAGGGAACGGTCATGATTGACTCCATTGAGTGGGTGACGGATGAGTACAAGGCCAGCGCATCACACTGGCAGAGAGCCCCGCCGGTCAGTGCCGACGAGGCCTTTCATGCTCTTTTAAATTGCCCTGTTCAGGCGTCGGTCAGAAGGCGAAGCACGAACAGCCAAACGCGCCCCAGAAACCCTGGAAGTCGCTGACCGGTACTTTCGACTGGCGCGCTTTATCGTGGCTGTGGGCGTGGACACCGCAGGGGCCGCTGCACTGGTGAACCGCCGCTGCCATCGCTGCGCCCTGGCGCCAGTGGCCCGGGACTTTGGAAACCGGCGACCAGTCCGGCAGCACCGGCACGCTCGGCGGCGCCAGATCGTCGAACTCGCCGGCGCCGTACACCACCTGGCCGTCGACGATGGTCAGCACCGATTCGATCCACTTGATCGACTCCTCCGGCACGCTGAAGAAGTCCTGGGACAACGCCACAACGTCCGCGAGCTGGCCGACCTTGATCTGGCCTTTCTTGCCCTGCTCGGAGGAAAACCAGGCGCTGCCACGGGTGAACAGTTCGAGCGCGGTTTCCCGGGACAAGCCTTCCGGGTACAGCTCCAGGCCACCGACGGTGCGGCCGCTGACCATCCAGTACAGCGAAGTCCACGGGTTGTAGCTCGATACGCGGGTGGCGTCGGTCCCCGCGCCCACCGGCACGCCTTCGGCCAGCATGCGTCTGATCGGCGGCGTGTGCTCGCCGGCCTTGGCACCGTAGCGCTCGACGAAATACTCGCCCTGGAAGGCCATGCGGTCCTGGATCGCGATGCCGCCGCCCAGCGCCTTGACCCGCTCGATGTTCTTCGGCGTGATGGTTTCGCAGTGATCGAAGAACCACGGAATGCCGTTGAACGGAATGTCGCGGTTGACCTTCTCGAACACGTCGAGCATGCGCGAAATGGACTCGTCGTAGGTGGCGTGGAGGCGGAACGGCCAGCGGTGCTCGACCAGATGGCGCACTACCGGCTCAAGGTCCTGCTCCATACCCGTCGGCAAATCCGGGCGAGGTTCAAGGAAGTCTTCAAAGTCTGCTGCCGAAAAGGTCAGCATCTCGCCGGCGCCGTTGTGGCGCAGGAAGTCATCACCCTGGTGCAGCGTCACCGTGTTGGTCCAGTGCTTGAAGTCTTCCAGCTCTTCCTTGGGCTTCTGGGTGAACAGGTTGTAGGCGATGCGCACGGTCAGCTGTTTGGCCTCGGCCAGTTGCGTGATGACGGCGTAATCGTCCGGGTAATTCTGGTAGCCGCCGCCGGCGTCGATGGCGCTGGTCAGGCCCAGACGGTTCAGCTCGCGCATGAACTGGCGGGTGGAGTTGACCTGGTACTCCAGCGGCAGCTTCGGCCCCTTGGCCAAAGTCGAGTAGAGGATCATCGCGTTGGGCTTGGCCACCAGCATGCCGGTCGGATCGCCATTGCTGTCGCGGACGATCTCGCCACCCGGCGGGTTCGGCGTGTCACGGGTGTAACCGGCCACCCGCAGCGCGGCACGGTTGAGCAGCGCGCGGTCGTACAAGTGCAGGACGAACACCGGGGTGTCGGGGGCGGCCTGGTTGAGCTCTTCAAGGGTCGGCATGCGTTTTTCGGCGAACTGGAATTCGTTCCAGCCCCCGACCACGCGCACCCATTGCGGCGTCGGCGTGCGGTCGGCCTGGGCCTTGAGCATGCGCAGCGCGTCGGCCAGGGACGGTACGCCCTCCCAGCGCAGTTCGAGGTTGTAGTTCAGGCCGCCACGAATCAGGTGCAAGTGCGAGTCGTTGAGGCCCGGGATCACCGTGCGCTTGTGCATGTCGATGACCTGCGTGGCCGGGCCGCGCTGGGCCATGATCTCGGCGTCGGAGCCCACGGCGACGAATTTCCCGCCGCTGATGGCCACGGCGCTGGCCTTGGGTTTTTCCTGGTCAACCGTGTGGAAATTACCATTGAAGAGAATCAGGTCGACGTTCATCGCGCCTCCGTTGGCAGAAGAGTTGGACGCCCCGACGGCAAGGCCGGTGGCAGGCAGTGAAGAAAGCAGTGCGGCGGCCGCGCCGAGCAACGAGCCCTTGGCGACGAAGCGGCGGCGGTCGCTGGAAGACGGTTGATCGGCGTCGTCATCCTTCATGATCGGCGCCCGCCACCGGCGTCGGCCGGGCATTCAGCCACGGGGCAAACAGCCGCGTCGCCCGGGGCATCAGCACATACACCACCAGCAAAACGATGGTCACCGTGACCAGTGCGGTGCTGATGATGTAATGGGCCAGCAGCGGGTACAGGCGGAACACCGGCCCCCAGACCAGCGGCACCAGCAGGGTCAGCGGGCAGATCACCAGGAAGGTCACGCAGGCCTGTTTCCAGCGCGGCGGCGGGTTTTCCGCAGCGGGAACGAACCAGAATTCGTTGTGCGGGTTGACCTCGGTGAAATCGCCGTCGGCCAGCATGGGCGACGCTTCGGCCACCAGTTCGCGGCGGTGGGACGAGTCGAGCCAGCTGTGCATGGCGTCGGTCGAGCAGAAGCGCAGGACGCAGGTGAACATGTGCAGGCCGTCGGCCTTGCCGCGTATGACGTCGACGCCCAGATGCCCGGGGTAACTTGCCGCCATGGCGATGATGCGCCGCAGCCAGGCTTCGTATTGCGCTTCGAAGCCGGCCTTGATCCGGTGCTTGACCACCAGGGTGACGATCTCGTCGACGGACAGTTTCGACGTCGGGACGATGTCGGCGGTCGTGGCGTAATCAGGCATAGCGAAGCGCTCCGGGTAAACCATGGTTGAGCGCCAGACGACCGGGTCCGGCGATCAGCACACTGGTGAAGATGATCAGTAATAACCAGCCGAACTGGCCCTGTTCGACGCTCCACTCGCTGTGCACCACGACGAGCGCGACAAGCAGCAGGATGAGAATAGGCAGGCACGCCAGACGCGCCAGTACGCCGGTCAGAATCAGCAGGGGGCACAGGACTTCGGCGAAGATGGCCATGCTGAGGGTCAGTGGCGCGCCTAGGTGGAACGGGTCTTCGATGAGGGTCAGTTGGGTGTTGAAGTCGAGCAGTTTGGGCAGGCCGTGGACGAACAGCAGGAACAGCGCGCCGGCGGACCTGAGGAAGAGCAGTCCGAGGTCTTGGGCGTGGTCGTTGAGGGTTGAGTAGGTCATCACACACCGTTGATTTCGTGGGCCACGACCCTGAGGTGCAGGTGTGTGTAGCCGATGAATTCAGTGTGGCGGTGCGAAGGAGATGGGTATTGAACAGACGTGCTTTTGAGGATCCGGATCAAGATCAAGATCAAGATCAAGATCAAGATCAAGATCCTTAAGATCAAGGGCGTCGGCCTAACGGCCTCGGTTTCGCCTTCGGCGAGTTACTTGGAAAAGTCGAAAGTCGCACCATCCCCAAGTAACCAAGGGTGCTTGCTCTCGGTTTGGCCCTTCGTTCCTCAGGGTTCCTTCACTCCGGTCTCGCTCCGTGGGCCCGCCGCCATCCGCCATCCATGGCGGGGGGCGGCTCTCGCGGCATCCATGCCGCTCGGCCCACTCCACAAGACCTCCGTTCAGCCTGCACCAAAGTCGCGATTGGCGTCGTCTGGGATTTTTGTGTCTGAAGATCAAAAGCAGATCAAGGGCGGGTCAAGCGCTAAGGACTTGTGGGAGTGAGCTTGCTCACGAAGCGGTCGGTACATCCACCGGATATCTGGTGTTTTTGATAGAGCATTCGCGAGCAAGCTCGCTCCCACAGGATGGGTGTGAGATCAGCAAAATTGTTGGCGCCTGGGCTGGCGTCTTCCCGGCTAAAGCCGGTCCCACTAAAAGCATCGCGTACACCCTGTGGAATCGCCTCCGACTGTAGGACCGGCTTCAGCCGGGAAGCTTTTGCTTTTGCTTTTGCTTTTGCTTTTGCTTTTGCTTTTGCTTTTGCTTTTGCTTTTGCTTTTGCTTTTGCTTTTGCTTTTGCTTTTGCTTTTGCTTTTGCTCTTGCCGTTGCTTTTGATCTTCAAACACAAGATGTCCATTCAACGCCAATCGCGACTTGGGTGCAGGCTGAACGCAGGTCTCGCGCAGTGGGCCGAGCGGCATGGATGCCGCGAGAGCCGCCCGCCGCCATGGATGGCGGATGGCGGCGGGCCCACGGAGCGAGACCGGAGTGAAGGAACCCTGACGAAGGAAGGGCCCAACCAGGAGCACAAGCCCTTGGTTACTTGGGGCTTTATCAAGTAACTCGCCGAAGGCGAAACAGTCTGCCCCCAGGCAGACGCCCTTGATCTTAAAGATCTTGATCTTGATCTTGATCTTGATCTTGATCTTAAAGACCTTGAACTACGGCAAAGGCCGCGTCTCCTGAGACATGAACTCGGTAATCCGCGAACGCAACCACCGCTCAGCCGGATCGTTATCGTGAACACCCGCCCAGACCATCGACAACTCCGCCGGCGCGATCGGGAATGGCGGATCTTCCGCGCGCAACGCGCAGCCTTCGATCAACGCGCAGGCCGCGTAATCGGGGACGGTCGCGATCAACTCGGTGCCGGCCAGCAACGCCCGCAAACCGCTGAACTGCGGCACCGCCACCACCACCCTTCTCGCCCGCCCGACTTTCGCCAGATCGATATCGATGTTGCCGCTTAGATCGCCAGAGAACGACACCATGGTGTGCGGCCGCTGGCAGAACTCGTCCAGCGTCAACGGCTCGGGGCGTTTGTCGCCGCGCAGGACCTTCACGCCGATGTCCCGCAGTTTCTTGCGCTTGGCGTTGGCCGGCAGTTCGGTGGTGTAGCTGATGCCCACGGAAATCTCCCCCGACGCCAGCAGCGCCGGCATCAGCAGGAAATTGGCGCGGCGCACAACGACAATAATGCCCGGCGCTTCTTCACGCAGGCGGTTGAGCAAGGGCGGGAACAGGCCGAATTCGGCGTCGTCCGACAAGCCGATGCGGAAGATGTCGCAGCTGGTCGCCGGATCGAACTCCTTGGCCCGGCTCACGGCGCCGGAAATGGTGTCCAGGGCTGGCTGCAGTTCTTTGAGAATCGCCAGCGCCCGGGCGGTCGGTTCCATGGCGCGACCGTTCCGCAGCAGCAGAGGGTCGTCGAACAGGTCGCGCAGCCGCGCCAGTGCCGCACTGATCGCCGGTTGGCCCATGAACAGCTTCTCCGCCACCCGCGTCAGGTTGCGCTCGAACATCAGCGCTTCGAAGATCACCAGCAGGTTCATGTCGACGCGGCGCAGGTCGTTGCGGTTCATTCAGGGATTCCGGAGTAGGCGTTGTCGGGAGGCCTGACGATGCCAGACCGGCGCAGGTATACACAGGCGCCGAGGGGGTGTCTTGAACATCGGTGCTGCCACCCGCCCAATGCAAATGGAAGGATAGCCGTCCTCAACAGGCATGCACGCTCTGCACCACGCACCCCTTGGTGGGCAACAAGGTCATGGTCCGACGCCAGCTGAACGGGGTCAGCCCCACCACGCGGGTGAACACCCGGGTGAAATGGGACTGATCGGCGAAACCACAATCCAGGCTGATCTGGGAGATGGTCAGCACTGATTCGCCAAGCAAGGCCCGGGCCTTGTCCAGGCGCATCTGCAAAAACCAGTCGCGGGGCGAGAGACCGGTGTTCTTCTTGAATGCGCGGGAGAAATGACTGCGTGACAGCGAACATTCGGCGGCAATGCGGGCAATGGACAGGCCCTTGTCCATCTGGCTGGACATCAAGTCCTTGGCCAGGCGCTCCTGCCACGGCGACAGGGCGACGCGTTCGAGAACGGATTCAGGGTTCAGCGAGGGGTTGAATGCAGTCATGCCAGGCACTCCAGCTTCACAGTTGGCGGTGAGTGAAGTGTCTACAGCGCCGTTCTTAAAGTCCTTCTCGGGGTATTAAACGTTCTGAAAAGTCGTACGACGACGTGCATCGCTGCGGTGCGCCGAGCCACGCTTCAGAACATTTAAGACCGCACCAAGGACGGCACTTGGCCTGCACACTACCCTGTTCACTCCAACGGTTCGGTTTGCTGCGAGGGACGGCATGTGACCACCCGATACGTGGCTGGCATTGTGATTCCCGACGGCGCGATGGCCCGCGCGGCGACCGACCTGATGCGCGATCACCAGTCTGATCTGCTGCTGAACGCGGCCTGGCGCACATTCGTCTTTGCCAGCCTGCTGGGGCACAGTCGCGGGCTGCGTGTCGATGCCGATCTGCTGTACACCGCCGCCCTGTTTTTGCGCATCGGCATTACCCGGCTGTACGCCCGGTCGCAACTACGGTTCGAGGTCGACAGCGCCAATGCCGCCGCCCAGTTCCTGCGCGGGCACGGGCGCTCGTGGGATGACATCGCCCAGGTCTGGGACGCCATCGCGCTGCACACCACGCCGGGCATCCCGCAGCACAAGCCGCCGTTGACCGCCCTGCTCTGCGCCGGCGTCGAAACCGACCTGACCGGCGCCCATTGCCGGTGCTTCAGCCCTGCCGCACAGGCACGGGTGTTGAGCGCGTACCCCCGCGAACCGGGGTTCAAATTCAAGTTTCTGCATGTGATGGCATTGGGTCAGGTGCATCGACCGCAGACGACCCTGGGCACGACCAACGCCGACGTGCTGGCGTTTCATGCCCATCGCCTGAACGCGGGCGGCTTCTGCGAACGTCTGCTGGCCTCGACGTGGCCGTACTGAGCTATGAGATGGGGCTTTAAGATTGAGCCATGCGATTGACTGGGTGCATCTCGATGAGCCGTCGGCGTTACGCGGCGATGGGCAAGGTAAACACGAAGGTCGCACCGCCGTAGCGCGCCGGCATGGCGTAGAGGTGGCCGCCGTGGGCACTGATGATCGACTGACAGATCGCCAGCCCCATGCCCATGCCTTTGTCCTTGGTGGTGAAAAACGCGTTGAACAGCTGATGCAGGTCCACCGGGTCGATCCCGCGCCCGCTGTCTTCAACGCTGACCACCACGTAATCGCGACCCACCACTTCACTGGTGATCGACAGCCGCCGCAGCACGTGATCCCCGGCGCTCATCGCGTCCAGCGCATTGAGGATCAGGTTCAGCACCACTTGCTGCAATTGCACGCTGGAGGCGCAGACCCGCAACGGTGAACAGGTCAGGTGGGTTGTCATCAAGACCCGCTGTTGCTCGACCTCGATGCCGGTCACCGCCACCACATGACGAATCACGTCGTTGACCAGCAGCTTGCGCCGGTGATGGGGCCCCTGCCGCGCCAGGCTCTGCAACGCGTTGACGATTTCCCCGGCACGCCGGCCTTCGGCCACGATGTCTCGCAGGCCCGACAAGGCTTCGTCCACCTGCGGGTTTTCGCGATTGAGCCAGCGGATCCCGGCGGCAGCGTTGGACACCATCGACGCCAGCGGCTGGTTGATTTCGTGGGCAATGGACGCCGCCAGTTCACCCATCACCGTGGCGTGGGCCACGCTGGCCAGACGGGCCCGGGCGCCGCGCAGGGCGATTTCCACATCCCGACGCCGCGCGTTTTCCTGCTCCAGGGCCTGGTGCAGGCGCGCGGTTTCCAGGGAAATGGCCGCCTGGCTGGCGAGCAGCTCCAGCACTTCGGTGCGACAGACCGTGAACACGCCCGGCGCCAGGTTGTTTTCCAGGTACAGCACGCCGAGCACCCCGCCCTGTTTGACCAGCGGCACGCACAACGCCGAGCGCACCGGATGCTGACGCAGGTATTCGTCGGCACCGAAATAGGCATCGGCGCAGACGTCGTCCAGCACCAGGCGCTGGCGGGTGCGCATCACCCGGTACAGGATCGACAGCGGCAGGTGGTGTTTGTCGGGGACCGTGTCCGTCAGCTCGATGCGCAAGCCGTCGTTGCCGCTCTGGCCGGTTGCGCAAATCACCGGTGCCTCGTCTTTCACCAGCAACAGCAAGGCCCGTTGCGCACCGGCGTGAACGATGGTGTTGCGCAGGAGGGTCTCGATAAGGCGGGCCTGCTCGCTTTCGTCGCGCAGGGCGTGGGCGGATTTCATGACGGAGGACAGGTCGAGGGCATCGCGTCCGGCCAGGGTGATCGATGTGCGCGGGGACGACAGGTTCTCCAGCCCCGGCGCAAGGTTCGGACCCGGACCGAGCGGGATGGCAGACGCGCCATGTCGTCCGTCTGGCAGGTCGGACTGCAGATCCGGAATGTCCCGGAATTGCTGCCACTGCTGGTGCATCTCGCTTAGCGCCTGATGCAGCGCGGCGGCACTTTGATAACGGTCATCCGGGTTTTTAGCGATCAACCGATGCACAAGATCGGCCAGCGGCCCGGGGATGTCACCACGGTGCTGGCTCAGCGGCAGCGGGATGCGCGCGACATGGCAATACACCCACTCCACTGCATCGGCGGCCTCGAACGGCAATCGCCCGGCCAGCCATTCATAAAACGTCATGCCCAGCGAATAGAGGTCGCTGCGTGGGTCGGCCTGACGCTGCACCCGGCGCGACTGTTCTGGGGCCATGTAGCCGAGCGAGCCGCAAAGCGTGTCGGACATCGGCAGTTGCGGCGCCGACTGCACATCCACACTCAAGCCGAAACCGCTGAGCCGCACCCCACCTTCGGCACTTTCGATCAGGTTGCACGGTTTGATATCGCGGTGCAGCAGGCCTGCCTGGTGAGCGCCCGTTACGGCGGCAGCGGCAGCGATGGCCCGCTGCAAAAAGCCCTCGATGGACAGCGGCGCGTCGGGTTGATCATGCAACGACACGCCGCTGGCATCCTCCAGCACCAGCAGCGTGCCGTCCGGCCCCGACAGCAACGCCACCGGTTGCACGGCCCATTGGGGCATCAGCCAGGGGGCCAGTGAGAATTCGTGTTCAAGACGGCGGACCGCAGCAATCGAGGCGCCGGGTGCGGGACGGACGATGCGCCAGTGGCGATCTTCCTGCGTCAGCGTGACCCGGTAATGAGCGAGTTCTCCATCGACAAACAGCAACTGCCAGACGAGCTGCTCCAGCCACTGAGGCCCGAATGCCCCGGCGCTGGAGATCGCTGTGTAAGGCCCGTTGAAAATGGTGCTCATGAAGCCCCTTTATTGGAATCCCGCTGCTGGCACCGTCCCGGCCATTCCCGGCTGAAGCCGGTCCTACAAATACAACGCAGATCCCTGTAGGACCGGCTTCAGCCGGGAAGGCGTCGGACGTCACACCGCCAGTCAAAGGTTGCTCAATCCGGCCTCTTCCCGGCTAAAGCCAGTCCTACAAAAACAACGCATATGCGCCGGGGTCAGTTCACGTGACAGCCCAGCCGGTCACTCATCTTCAGCAGCTCGATCACATTTCGCGCATTCATTTTGGTCAAAACGTGCCTTTTGTGGACCTTGGCGGTGACTTCGCTGGTGCCCAGTTCCACTGCAATCTGTTTATTCATCTTGCCGGTGATCAGCAGCGCCATGACCTGCCGTTCCCTCGGGGTGAGGCTGGCGAAACGCGCTTTGACGCCTGCGGTCAGGCAGCGCTCGTCCAGGCTCGTCGCGTCGCTGGTCAGTGCTTCGCGCACCAGATCCAGCAATTGCTCCGGCTCGAAGGGTTTAGTCAGGAACTCGCGGGCGCCGGCCTTGATGGCGCGCACGGACATGGCGATGGTGCCGTAGCCGGTCATGAAAATGATCGGAAAGGTCTGGCCACGATCCAGCAAGGTCTGCTGCAGATCGAAGCCGGTGCCCTGGGCCAGATTGACGTCCAGCAGCAGGCAGAGGGGGCCTTGGCTCAGGGGCTGGGCGAGAAACGCCTGAGCGCTGTCGAACACCTCGCAGACGATGTCCGCCGAATGCAACAGTCGCTGCAAAGAGGTGCGGATGGCGGCGTCATCGTCCACCACATAGACCTTGGGATTCACAGTCATGACGGGCTCATAAAGGGTTGCATCAACTGCCAACGGCCAGTGCTCTCTGATGCCGCGCATGATACCCGTCGGGCCCGGCCGGCACAGCCCTGATGCTTTGCAAGGTCGCCAGCGCCGAAGGTGCGTCGCAATCCTGTACGCGCGGCACGCTCAGCTCCGGCGTCACGGTGTCCTGAGCGCTGGCCGTCAGCAGGCAGGCGCGGGTTGTGCCGAGCATCCGGTAGAAACGGAATGGCCCCTGGGCGCTGACCATCAGCAACGACTTGGTCGCCAGCCGCACGATGCAGTCCATGACGCAGGCGCGCGGCAAGCGGGTGCGCTGCAAGGCATCGCAGGCACGTTCCAGGGTGAAGCGACCGTCCAGCTCGGCCAGCCGCCGCAGCACGGTGCGCTCTTCGCGACCGAGCAAACGCAGGCTCCAGGCCAGGGAAGCCTGCAGCGTTTGCTGACGCGGCGGCGCAGTGCGCAACGACGCCGAGAGCAGGTGCAGGCTGCCGTCCAGGCTCGCCACCAGTTGATACAGCCCCAGCGCGCAGGCCCGGGCGGCGGCCATTTCCAGTGCCAGCGGCATACCGTCGAGGCGACGGCAGATTTCCCCCACCAGCTCGACGCTGTAGTCGTCCAGCTCGGCGTTGCCGTCAGCCGCCAGATGGCTGTCCAGCGCACGCCATTGGCGCAGGAACAACTGCGCCGACGCACTGCGCAGAATGGTGTCCGGGGAGGCGTTCAGGTCGGGAATATCAAGGGGCGGCACTTGCAGGCTGCGCTCGCCGGCAATACGCAACGGCTCGCGGCTGGTGGCAATCGCGCGGACCGCCGGCGCGCCACGCAGGATGACTTCCAGCAGGCTGGCGACGCTTTCGACCAGATGCTCGCAGTTGTCCAGAATGATCAGGCCCGGCTGTTGCTGCAGATAGCGGATCAGCCCTTGCAAATCCGGGTCGCCGCCGCTGCAGTCCACGCCGACCGCGCTGGAAAACGCTTCCAGCAGCAGTTCGGCGCATTGCAGTTGCGCCAGCGGCACGAAGTACACGGGGGTGGTGCCGGCTTCCAGCAGCGTCTGACCCAACTCGGCGGCCAGCGCGGTCTTGCCGACGCCGCCCGGGCCGATCAGCGTGACCAGCGCGCAGCCTTCCGCCAGTGTGTTGCTCACTTCATCCAGCAATGCCTGACGCCCGAGCAAGGCGACGCGGGCGGGCAGTGGGTGATGACAGCTGACGCCCTGAAGCACGACCGAGGTGCGGGTGTCGGTCTGTGCGCCATCCCCGCCCAGCAGCACGTAACCGCGGCCGGGCACGGTGCGGATCTGCTCGCGGTCGGTGCCCAGCGCCTTGCGCAACGCGGAGATATGCACTTGCAGGTTGTTCTCTTCAACCACGGTGTCCGGCCAGACACTCTGAAGGATCAGTTCCTTGCTGACCAACTGACCTTGATGACGCAGCAACAGGTCGAGTATGTCGAAGGCGCGGGTGCCAATGCGCATGGCGACGCCGTCCTTGAACACGTCTCTGTGCTCGCGGGAAATCATCGTCTGACCGAGACTTATCATTTCATGCTGTCCTTGGAAGTGGAGTCGCAGGCCCTGATTCGCTGACCATCGTCCGGGCGGGCTTGAATCCCGGAGACGTTCAGCGCAGCTATCCATTTTTAACAAGCGCTCATCTAACCAGTTAAAACCAGACACCGATATTAGCTGTAGGGATAGTGTCCGTGGGGTTAGGCGGCAAGCGGCAAGCGGCAAGCGGCAAGCTGCAAGCTGCAAGCGGTGATGACTGAACAGGAGGGTTGCGCGCAGTGGCCGATGCCTGGCCTCGACGAAAACACGCGATAAAAAAACACCCCGGCTTTTAGACCGGGGCGTTTTTATTGGATCGTCGAGCTATTCCAGCAACGGCACATGGGCCGCGCGTTGATACGGGCCGTACTCGACCGGCACCCACTGGAAGTGTTTGTCGATGGCGACGATGTGGCCGGTGCCGGGGAATGGCAGGTGTGCGGCGGCGACCCAGATCTTCTTGCTGGCCGCTTGAGTGAACACCTGATCGCGGCTGGCGATGGCTTTCTGGCTGTTCTCGTCGAAGGCGATGCTGACGTCCGGGTGATCGAACTGCACGGCGAGGCTGTGGATCAGGTCACCGATGAACAGGATGGTCTGGCCTTTGGAGCTGAACTGATACGTGGTGCTGCCTGGCGTATGCCCCGCTTCCAGCGCCGTGCTGACTTCCGGCACCGGCGACTGGCCTGGGGTGAAGGTCTTGAACCGGCCAGCGGCGACGTAGGGTGCGGTGGAATCCTGGGCGATCTTGAAGTAGGCCCTGGCCTGTTCCGGCACGCGGCCAATGGCGGTCGGGTCGAGCCAGTAATCCGCTTCGGGTTTGGCGGCATAGACCGTGGCGTTGGCAAACACGGGCTTTTTGCCGGCGTCGACCAGGCCGCAGACGTGATCGAGGTGCATGTGCGTGAGCAGCACGGTGTCGACCTGATCCGGCTGATACCCGGCGGCCTTGATGTTCTGCGAGAGCATGCCGGCCGTCTCGCCGATGCACTGGCCTGCGCCGGTGTCGACAAGGATCAGGTGCTCGCCGGTGTTGACCAGAAAGGCGTTGAACGCCGTCTGCATGCCCGGTGTTTCGATGGCGCGGCGGGCCAGCAAGGCGCGGATGGCGTCGGGCTTCATGCCTTTGAGCAGCTTGGGCGACAGGTCGTTGTAGCCGTCAAACAGTGCCGTGACTTCATAGTCGCCGACGGCCAGCCGGAAATACCCCGGCACCTGGGTCTTCGGCTGGGCGGGCGCCTGAGCCAGGGCGACGCCGGAGCACAAAGCGACTGCGAGAGCGACGGAGCCCGCCAGAGCGACGGAACGGGCGAGTGGAAGAACGGATGCGCGCATGGGGATGCCTCGAATCGGAGAACGTGAGACGTCCGATACTGCGCGGCTCAGGGGCAATGGTCTTGAAGCAATGTGCTGGAAGCCATGTGTTTCTTGGCAGGATCACCAAGCCCCATCGGTTATAGACATCGATCAGAGCGGTGCCTACATTGCGCGCGCGCCTTCGCGCGGGTCGGTCCTGCCCTGCACTTGGCCGCTGCACTTCAGCCCGGCACTTTTCCTGCGGATAACTCCCATGTCGACCGTCGTTCCCCATTACTCGCTGGCGTGGAGCCTGCTCCTGCTGATCGCTGACGCGCTGGCCTGGCACTTGCTGGCCGACCGCAACCGGCTGGCGCGCATCGCCACGCGGCTGGCGGCATTCGTCGCCTACAGCCTGGTGATCATCAACGCCGGCGTGAGCCCGCTGGAAGCGCCAGCCTGGCCTGACGACAGCGCCCTGCAATTCGGCGCCACCGCGCTGGCGATCGTCTGGTGGCTGTACGCGGCACGCACCCTCACCGTGGTCCTCGGGCTGGCGCTGACCAGTCGCGTGGGACACAGCGGTCGGCTGTTGCAGGAAGTCATCGGTGCGGTGATTTTCCTCATCGCCATCGTGGCGGCAGCGGGCTATGTGCTACAGCTGCCGGTCAAGGGCTTGCTGGCGACGTCCGGCGCGATGGCGATCATCGTCGGCCTGGCCCTGCAGAGCACGCTGAGCGACGTGTTCTCGGGGATCATCCTCAACACCACCAAGCCCTATCAGGTCGACGATTCGATCTCCATCGACGGCATGGAAGGCAAAGTCATGGACATCGACTGGCGCGCCACGCACCTGCTGACGGGCGTCGGCACCATGGTTGTCATCCCCAACTCCGTGGCGGCCAAGGCCAAGATCGTCAATTTGAGCCGACCGGTCCATATTCATGGCGTGTCGATCAACATCATGATGTCGCCGCACATTCGCCCGCGCCGGGTGCTCGATGCCCTGGAGCGCGCGCTGCAGGGTTGCAGTGCATTGCTGCAGACGCCCAAGCCTCGCGCGGTGGTCAAGGAAACCAGCCCGACCACCATCGAATACGTGATCACCGGTTTCATCAGCGACCTGAACAACAAGAGCGACGTGCGCAATCTGCTGTTCGATCTGGCTTATCGGCATCTGGAAGCCGCGGGTATCGCCTGGCAATCGGAAACCACTGCCGAAGCGATGTCCCGGCCCCGGGCGCTGCTGGACGAGGTCAAGGTGTTCCGCACCAGCACCGCCGAGGAGAAAAATCAGCTGGCCCAGAGCATGGTCGCGCGGGAGTACACGGCCGGGCAGACGATTATCGAGGTCGATGAGGTCACCGATGGCTTGCTGGTGATTGCCACGGGCGTGGTGTCGGCGAGCGTCAAGGACGGGAATGAGATGGTGGAAGCCGGGCGCATGGGCCCGGGCGAAGTGATGGGTGAGCAGAGTGTGCTGGCCGATACGCCTTCGCAAGCGCGCTTCACCGCCCTCACCTCCTGCGTGGTTTACCGCATCGACAAAGCCGCCACGCGGCAGGCTATGGAACAGCGGGTTGAAATCGTGACGGCGTTGAACAAACTGCAAGCAGTGCGTCAGCAAGGCACCCAGCATGTGCTGATGCGTAAGCCGGTGGTGATCAAGAAGAATAATTTTCTGGGGTGGTTGCAGAAGCGCTAGGTGAACGGCAAATTCAGTGGGACCGGCTTTAGCCGGGAAGAGGCCAGTATGTACACCATAAGATTTTCGGTGTCACGCCTGACGCCTTCCCGGCTGAAGCCGGTCCTACATTGAATTGGCTTTCAGGCAACGAACCCGTCACCTTCCAGCAGCGAGCGGAGCATCCACGCCGCTTTTTCGTGGACTTGCATGCGCTGGGTCAGCAGGTCGGCAGTGGGCTCGTCACTGACTTTCTCCAGCAGCGGGAAGAGTTCGCGCGCGGTGCGTACCACTGCCTCCTGCCCTTCGACCAGTTGCTGGATCATGTCGGTCGCAGCGGGCACGCCCGGCTCTTCCTTGATCGACGACAACCGCGCATAGGTGGAATAAGTGCCCGGCGCCGGGAAGCCCAGGGCGCGGATGCGCTCGGCAATGGAGTCCACCGCCGTCGCCAGTTCGGTGTATTGCTCTTCGAACAGCAGGTGCAGCGTGCGGAACATCGGGCCGGTGACGTTCCAGTGAAAGTTGTGGGTTTTCAGGTACAGCACGTAGGTATCGGAAAGCAGTCGCGACAGTCCTTCAACGATCTCTGCACGGTCCTGCTCGTTGATTCCGATTTCAATAGCCATGAATTGCTCCCTAAGGTCTGTTGATTGCTGAGGGGTCGATTCTAGTGGCGACGACCGAGGGACGGAAATCAGCCATGGCAATCGCGGCCATCGACGCGGCCTATGAAGCGTCCTCGGCCCAAGACATTCAGCGTTGACACAAACGGGCGGTTCAGGCGACGTTACGGCCTGCCCTTTTTCGCTCCCTGAACCTTCCAAACAGGCAACGCCATGAACGAACTGCAGCAGCTGAATGAAAGCCACGGGCTGTTGCTGGTGTTCGTCAACGTGCTGCTGGAGCAGATCGGCTTGCCGGTGCCGGCGTACCCGACGCTGATCGTCACCGGGGCGCTGGCCATGCAGAGCAAGCCACTGCTGGGCGCCGGGGTGCTGGTGGCGATGGTCGCCTGCCTGATTGCCGATGGGCTGTGGTACTGGGCCGGCAAGCGTTATGGCGGCGTGCTGCTGAAAACCATCTGCAAGATTTCTCTCTCTCAGGACTCCTGCGTTCGTCAGGGGTTGACCGTCTATGAGCGCGTCGGTCCACGAGCGATGCTGCTGTCGAAATTTCTTCCCGGCGCTGGTGCGCTGGTCACCACCGTGGCCGGCATGAACGCCACGCCGGTCTGGGTGTTCGTGCGCTATTCCCTGGCCGGTTCGTTTATCTGGGCGGGCTCGGCGCTGCTGCTGGGCATGCTCTTCAGTGACGCGCTGATCCCGATGCTCGACTGGTTGAGCGGTTACATACCGATCGCTATCGTCAGCGTGCTGGCGGTGCTGGGGCTGTTCATTGGCTGGAAGTACTTCAAGCGGCGCCGGCTCAAAACGCGCACGGCGCGAGTGCCGCGCATCACCGTTCCCGAGCTGCTGGCCCTGCGCGACACCGACGATGCGCCGGTGGTCATCGACGTGCGACCGAGTTTCCATGCCGCCGTTATCGAAGGCATTCCGGGGGCGGTGTCGATCAGTCTCGAGGAGCCGATAGCCCCGTGGATCGAGCGCCTGGGGGATGTCGACATGGTGTTCTATTGCGCCTGCCCGAATGAGCTGTCGGCGGCATTGCTTGCGGAAAAGCTCCACGCCCACGGCCTGACCCGGGGCAAGGCGCTCATCGGTGGGCTGGATGCCTGGCAGGCGGCGCATGTGCAGCCTGAGGTGTCGGACAGAACGGCGGCGTGACGCCGGGAGCACGCGGCCCCCAGCATCATCTTCTGCACATCGAAATCAGATCCCGCTGAGCGCCAGGTCCATCGCGAAGTACGTGAAGATCAAATCCGCACCCGCGCGCTTGATCGCGCCGAGGGTTTCGCGCACGACGCGGTGTTCGTCGATGGCCCCGGCCTGGGCGCCGAACTTGATCATCGCGTACTCGCCGCTGACCTGATACGCCGCCAGCGGCAGATTCGAGGCTTCGCGGATGTCGCGGATGATGTCCAGGTACGCGCCGGCCGGCTTGACCATCAGCGCATCGGCGCCTTCGGCCTCGTCCAGCAGCGATTCGCGCAGGGCTTCGCGGCGGTTCATCGGGTTCATCTGGTAGGTTTTACGGTCGCCCTTGAGCGCCGAGCCGCCGGCTTCGCGGAACGGACCGTACAGCGCCGAGGCGAACTTTGTCGAATAGGCCATGATCGGCGTCTGGGTGAAACCGGCGGCGTCGAGGGCGGCACGAATCGCCTTCACCTGGCCGTCCATCGCCGCCGACGGGGCAATCACGTCAGCGCCGGCATGGGCCGCCATCACCGCCTGCTTGCCAAGGTTTTCAATGGTCGCGTCGTTGTCGACATGGCCGCCGTGCATCACGCCGCAATGGCCGTGGTCGGTGTACTCGCAGAAGCAGGTGTCGGACATCACGATCATTTCCGGCACGGCGGATTTGATGGTCCGCGAGATCCGCGAGACCAGACCGTTTTCCTGCCAGGTGTCGCTGCCGGTAGCGTCCAGGTGGTGGGAGACGCCGAAAGTCATGACCGACTTGATGCCGGCCCGGGCGTAACGCTCAACCTCCTGCGCCAGCTTCGACTCGGGAATGCGCTGCACGCCGGGCATGCTGTTGATCGGCACGAAGTCGTCGATTTCTTCTTCGACGAAGATCGGCAGCACCAGATCATTGAGGGTGAATTCGCTTTCCTGAAACAGCGAGCGGAAGTTTTCGTTGCTGCGCAGACGGCGTGGACGGGCAGCGGGAAACAGGCTGGACATGGCGGTTCCTGAGTCAAGAATATCCGGAAGATCGCCGGACTCAACACGTCCGGCGATATCAATGGCGCGAAGCTTATGCCTGGGACGGTTTCGATTCAAACGCCCTGACAAGAAAGTCCGTTACGTTAGCCGCAACAGTGCGCAGAACCAAAACAATGGCGCCGGGTCATTTAGCAATGCCGCAGCCGTTTCGCTTGCGCACCGTCAGAGTGAGGCCGACCTTGAGCAACCCATCCGATCAGCGCAATAACCGTTCTCTGGACGGTCTTAACTTCTTTCTGGCGGATGTGCGCGACGGCCTTGGGCCCTATCTCGCGATCTATTTACTGGCTGTCCACAAGTGGGATCCGGCAAGCATCGGGCTGGTGATGACCCTCGCCGGCATCGCCGCGCTGGTCACACAAACCCCGGCGGGTGCGCTGATTGACCGCACCCGCAGCAAGCGGCTGGTGGTCATCGTGGCAGCGTTGCTGGTGACGGCCGGCTGTCTGGTGCTGCCGTTCATTCACTCGTTCACCTGGGTGGCGATCACCCAGAGCATCAGCGCCATTGCCGGCTCCGTGTTTGCCCCCGCCATCGCGGCCATTTCCCTGGGCATCACCGGGCCGAAAGCCTTTACCCGCCGGACCGGGCGCAACGAAACCTGGAACCACGCGGGCAACGCCGTCGCAGCTCTGCTGGCGGGCATCTTTTCATGGATGTTCGGGCCGATTGCCGTGTTCTACCTCATGGCGTTCATGGCCCTGGCGAGCATTGTCGCGGTGGCGTTCGTCGATGCCTCGGCAATTGATCACGACGTAGCCCGAGGCTTTGACCCCAGCCATGACCAGGGGAAGGACCAGCCCAGCGGGTGGGCTGTCCTGCTGCATAACCGGCCGTTATTGGTGTTCGCCATCTGCTGCGGGCTGTTTCACCTGGCCAATGCGGCGATGCTGCCGCTGGTGAGTCAGAAGCTCTCGCAGATCGACGTCAACCTCGCCACGCCGCTGACCTCCGCCTGCATCGTCGCTGCGCAACTGGTGATGGTGCCGGTGGCCTGGCTGGTGGGCGCGAAGGCCGACGTGTGGGGACGCAAGCCCTTGCTGCTGGCGGGTTTCATTTTCCTGCCGCTGCGGGGTGTGCTGTATGTCATGTCCGACAACCCTTACTGGCTGGTGGGTGTGCAGTTGCTCGACGGCATCGGCGCCGGCGCGTTTGGCGCGCTGCTGCCGCTGGTGGTCAAGGACCTGACGCGGGGCACCGGGCGCTTCAATGTCAGTCTCGGTGCCATCTCGACGGTGTTCGGCCTGGGCGCGGCGCTGAGCAACGGCCTGGCCGGGCTGGTCGTGCGCGAGGCAGGCTACAGCGCGGCGTTCCTGACGTTGGCGGCCATTGCGGCGGTGGCGTTTGTGCTGTTGTGGCTGGCGGTGCCGGAAACCGGCGACCGCGTAGCGCAGGATCAACCCGAGGGCGCGCCGGCCACCTGATCGGCAGGGTTAACGGTCGGGGGTCGTGCTTGCGCCCTCCCCCAGTTCGCGCTGCATGATCACCGTGTCGAGCCAGCGGCCGTGCTTGAAGCCGACGGACTCGAACACGCCGACCTGGCGAAAGCCCAGTCGCGTGTGGAGCCGGATAGAGGCGCTGTTCTCGCTGTTGCCAATGATCGCCACCATCTGCCGGCGGCCGGATGCCGTGCAGTGCTGGATGACAGCCGCCAGTAACGCGTGACCAATCCCGAACCCGGCCATGCCCTCGCGCACGTACACCGAATCTTCCACGGTAAAGCGATAGGCCGGGCGCGGCCGGTACGGAGTCGCGTAGGCGTAGCCGACTACTTCACCGTCGCGCTCGGCGAGCAGATAGGGCAAACCGTTGGCGCAGATGTCGGCGCGGCGCTGCAGCATTTGCTCGAGGGTCGGCGGTTCCAGTTCGAAGCTGGCGGTGCCGTGAATCACATGATGGGCGTAGATCGCCTGCACGGCGGGCATATCGGACTCGCGAGCGTCGCGCAGGATCGGTTCGTCGGCCATGGCATTTCCTTTTCCGGATCAGAACGCAGAGAGCGCTGAGCTTGCCCGTGAAGCGATGGGCTGTGCAACCCGGTTAGCCGCGTGTGCCCGAGGGTTTCGCGGCGGACGCAGAGGCGACGAACGCGGCTTCCGCGATTGGTCTAGAATGCCGCCCTTTCCCACTGCCGACCTGCCGCCCACCGATGAATGCCGCCGCCCTCGACCTGCTCGACTCCCACCTTCAGACCGCCCTCGCCGACGCGCCCGCCGAGACCCGCCGGCTGTTTCACGGCCGTGGCCGACGCTGGCCGGGGCTGGAACACCTGACCGTCGACTGGATGCAGGGCGTGGTGCTGGTGTCGCTGTTCAAGGAGCCGGCGGCCGATGAGCTGGAAGCGCTGAAGCAGCGATTGTTCAGGCTGATCGATTCAGCGGCATGGCAGCAATCCCGCGCCCATACGCTGTTGTTGCAGCACCGTTATCTGCCGGACAGCCACACCGAAGCGTTGTTGGGCGAGGTGCTGGAGGAATGGACGCTGACCGAGGGCGGCCTGCGCTATCTTGTGGATTTCGGCAAGAAGCAGAACACCGGGCTGTTCCTCGACATGCGCTATGGCCGCGACTGGGTGCGGGCCAATGCGGCGGGCAAGCGGGTGTTGAACCTGTTTGCCTACACCTGCGGGTTCTCGGTGGCGGCGATCGAGGGCGGCGCGGACTTTGTGGTCAATCTGGACATGTCGCGCGCGGCGCTGAGTCGCGGTCGCGACAACCATCGCCTGAATGGCCATGACCTGAGCAAGGTCACCTTTCTCGGCCACGAGCTGTTCAAATCCTGGGGCAAGGTGAAAAGCACCGGGCCCTATGACCTGGTGATCATCGACCCGCCGTCGTTTCAGAAAGGCAGTTTTCTGCTGACCAAGGATTATCAGCGGGTGCTGCGCAAACTGCCGGAGCTGTTGACGGCAGAAGGCACGGTGCTGGCGTGCATGAACGACCCGTTGCTGGGCGCGGACTTTCTCATCGAAGGCGTGACCCGCGAAGCGCCCGGGTTGCGCTATGTGGAGCGGCTGGAAAACCCGCCGGAATTTGCCGATGCCGAGGAAGGCGGCGGATTGAAAGCGTTGGTGTTTCGCCAGGGCTGAAAGGTGACCGCACGACGCGATCTCAGTAGGAGCCGGCTTGCTGGCGAATGCGTTGGGTCAGGCAATGGTGGTGTGACAGACCCACCGCATTCGCGACCGTCGTAACCTCCGATTGCTCCTACAGTTGATCTGCGTCCGGCCCGGATGGTGAGAACCCGCACGAACCTGTAGGAGCGCGCTTCAGCAGTGACAACGTGGTTGAGCGCTACGCACTCAACCGCGAGATCACGTCATTCAACCCCACCGACAACACATGCAGATCCTGGCTCGCGGTCTGGGTGCGCTGGACGTTGTCCTGGTTGGTGGTGGCGATGGCGGTGATTTCCGTCAGGTTGCGGGAGATGTCTTCGGCGACTGACGTCTGCTCTTCCGCCGCCGTGGCGATCTGACGGTTCATGTCGCGGATGGCTTCCACGGCGCTGGTAATGCGTTCCAGCGAAGAGCCTGCCAGCGCCACCTGATCCACGCTTTCCTGGCTGCGTGCCTGCCCGCTTTCAATCGCCTGGGCAGCATCGACCGCGCCGGTCTGCACCGAGCTGATGATCTGGTTGATTTCCGCCGTCGAGGCCGCCGTGCGCTGGGCCAGCGTGCGCACTTCGTCGGCAACCACCGCAAAACCGCGCCCCGCATCGCCGGCACGGGCCGCTTCGATGGCCGCGTTCAGCGCCAGCAGGTTGGTCTGCTCGGCGATGCCGCGAATCACTTCGAGCACCTTGCCGATCCGCCCGCTGTCGGTTTCCAGACGACGAATGACGTCGGCGGTGTTGCTGATCTCGGTGCGCATCTGGGTGATCGCGGTGATGGTCGCGCCCATGACCTTGCTGCCTTCCTGTGAACTGCGGTCCGCTTCGTCAGCGGCCTGGGCGGCCTGGGCCGCGTGGCGGGCGACTTCCTGGGCAGTGGCGGACATTTCGGTCATCGCCGTCGCCACCTGGTCGGTGCGCTCGAATTGTTCGTGAGTACCCTGGGCCATCAGCGCGGCAATGGCTTTCAGCTCGCCGCCGGCACTGTCCAGGTCAGTGGTGCTGCGCTTGAGGCGGGTGAAGGTGTCGGCGAGGAAATCCCGCAGCGTGTTGGCGGCAACGGCCAGACGCCCCAGCTCATCCTGACGGGTGATGCTGACGCGGTCGCTGAATTTGCCCTGACTCAATTGCGCAACGTATTCAATCAGCAGGCGGATCGGGCCGACGATGTTGCGGTTGACCATCCATAGGGTCAACACGCCCACCAGCAGCGCCGAGGCGAGCATGACCAGCGTGCCGATGAGAATGGTCCGGTCGGCGGTGCTGCTGAGGATTTTCGACTGCTCGTCACTCTGTTTGCGCAGGCCAGTCACCAGGCCGGTCATCTGCTCGCTGGCGGCACGGTCAACGCCTTTAACGGCCATGTCACCGGCGACCGGGTCACCGCCGGCAGCGATGTAAGCGTCACGGCCTTTGCGATAAGCCACGCCTAATGTGCGGTGCTCGGTGCGCAGCGCCTCGACCTGGGTTTTGGTGGCCGGATCCAGCCCGTCCATTGCACTCAGGCTGCCGAGGGTATCCTGCACCTGACGTTCCTGGTCTTCGAATTGCGCCCAGAACTTGTCGCGATCGGCCGGCTGTTTGCCGCGCAGCAATACGTTTTTCCACTCCTGCACTTGAACCTTGAATTGCAGGTTGGCCTGATCGACCAGTTGCGAGGCGTGCAGCGGCCCTTCAAGCAGACCGCGATAGGCGTGCACGTTGCTGGACAGGAACTGGAAACACGCGAGGGCAATCAGCACGACCAGCACGAGGCTGCCGCTGAGCAGCGCGAGGATCTGCAATCTCAGGGATTTCGACATAGGAGGATCTCAAAAGGGAGGACAACCTGCTCCGAGGATCACCCGGAGTTTTTGCGGCTTGCCACATCCCTGTGCCATCGCGTCGGACCGATCCGAAAACGAGGCGCCTACACAGAGTGATTCGACCCCGCGCAGGTCTTCTTGAAGGTCGGCTCGGCAGATCCGACCAACGGCTGAAAAGCGCCAACGGCAAGGGCTCCAGCCCAGTCAAACGGTGGTCGAGACGTGCTGAACGGGATTCAGATGAGTGCGTACCAGCCAGCAATCACTCCCGCTGACCGAACACCTGGGAGGGTCTGCGCAACACCGGGTCGAAGGGGTTGATTTTCTGGCTGATCGCCGCGGCCTCGCGCTTGAGCATGTCCACCACCGTGGGCATGCGGTCGGCACTGAGGCGGTCGCTGATGGTCGCCACACTTAACGCCGCCACTGCCCGGCCATCACGGTCGAGGATCGGCACCGCCAGACCCGCCATGCCTTCCAGCACGCCGGTATTGCGCGCGGCATAGCCGGTACGCCGCACCGTGTCGATTTCCGAGCGCAGCATCACTTCGTCGTACAGATGAAAATCCCGCAGGCGCGGCAGGTTGTAGCGGATCACGGTCTCGCGTTCGTCTTCCGGCAGAAACGCCAGGATCGCCAGACTGCCCTGCCCCACGCCCAGCGCCACGCGGCCGCCGATATCGCCGGTGAAGGTGCGGATCGGGTATGGCCCTTCGCTGCGGTCCAGGCAGACCGCATCGAAACCACTGCGGGCGAGCAGAAACAACGAGTCCCCCAACGAGGCCGACAGGCGCAGCAAGCTCGGCCGCACCACGTCCCGCAGGTTGCCGGACTGCCCGGCGCGCGCGGCCAGGGCGAAGAATTCCAGGCTCAGGCGGTAACGCTTGCTGCGCAGGTCCTGCTCGACCATGCCTTCGTCCATCAGGCTGCGTAGCAAGCGGTGGGTGGTCGGCTGCGACAGGCCGACCTGTTGAGCCAGTTGCGTCACGCGCTCACTGCCATCGGGACACTTGCCCAGCGCCCGCAGCACGGCAAACAGGCGAGAGACCGTACCAACCCCTGTTTCTTTCTCACCGCTCTTCCGCTCAGTGGAATCCATTTCGCTCTGCTCCTCATTTCTTTTCGCTGAATGAATGAATTCAAAAAAACGACTCACTCAATGAAATTGCTCGTTGAGCGCATCCTAGTCTTGGGCCTAGGATCGGTCCACAGGGCGATTTGAATAACAGCGGCAGCCGACACCGATCGAGCGCCAGCGTCCACGGCCACACGCAGCACTTCTCTTCGCATCTGCCCATAAAAAACGCGCGCCTTCGGTGCGCACGAAAAAAGGTGGAACGCAGCCATGGCTTTTCTTGAACTCCAGGCACTGTGCAAACGCTACGGCCCCGTCAATGCCGTCGTGGCCACTGACCTTTCGGTGGAGCAAGGCGAATTCGTCTCCCTGCTCGGCCCCTCCGGCTGCGGCAAAACCACCACCCTGCAAATGATCGCCGGCTTCGTTGATGTCAGCGCCGGACGCATCCTGCTGGATGGCCGCGACATCACCCACGCCAAGCCGGCCAGTCGCGGCCTCGGCGTGGTGTTCCAGTCCTACGCGCTGTTCCCGCACATGACCGTGCGCGACAACGTCGCCTTCGGCCTGAAAATGCGCAAAGTCTCGGGTGCCGACATCGAGCGCCGCGTCTCCCGGGTGCTGGAGCTGGTGCGCCTCACGCCCCATGCCGAACGTTACCCCCGCGAGTTGTCCGGCGGGCAGCGTCAGCGCGTGGCCCTGGCCCGGGCGCTGGTGATCGAGCCGCCGGTATTGCTGCTGGACGAGCCCTTGTCCAACCTCGACGCCAACCTGCGCGAAGAGATGCAGTTCGAAATCCGCCGCATCCAGCGCGAAGTCGGCATCACCACCCTGATGGTCACCCACGACCAGGCCGAAGCGCTGTCCATCAGCGACCGCGTCGTGGTCATGCAGGCCGGGCGCATCACCCAGATCGACGAGCCCTACACCCTTTACGAACACCCGCGCACGCGTTTCATCTCCGGCTTCGTCGGCAAGGCCAATCTGCTGCGCGGTGATCGCGATGCCAGCGGCGCGGCCCAGGTCCGTCATCAGCCCGGCGATGGCGAACTGGTGTTGAGCCTGCGCCCGGAAAAAATCGATCTGGTGCCTGCCGGGACCGGTCGCCTGCAAGGCCGCGTGGTCATGCGCTACTTCCTTGGCAGCCAGTGGCTGTACCGCATCGAAACGCCCATCGGCGAAATCACCGTGGTGCGCCGCAACGATGGCGATGCGCCGATGAACGAAGGCTTCGCGGTGGGGCTGGACTGGCCGTCGGACCTGCTGCGGGTGTTGAGCGTCGACGAGGTGCCGGCATGAGTGTGCTGCGCGACACCGGACGCGGGTATCTGCTGTCGGCCCCGGCCCTGGCGTTGTTCTTCGGCCTGCTGGTGCTGCCATTGGCCTTGACGCTGGTACTGTCGTTCAACGTGTTCGACTACGAAGTCGGAGTCAAAAGCGGTGAATGGACCCTGGCGCAGTACGCCAATCTGCTCACCGATTCGTACTTTTACGAGATCTTCCTGCGCACCTTCTGGATCAGCGCCCTGGTGACCCTGCTCTGTGTGGTCATTGGCGTGCCCGAGGCCTACATCCTCAGCCGCATGGGCACCCCGTGGCGTTCGATTTTCCTGATCCTGATCCTCACGCCGCTGCTGATTTCGGTGGTGGTACGGGCGTTCGGCTGGAGCCTGTTGCTGGGCGCGGACGGTCTGATCAATCAGGCGATCCAGGCCCTCGGCGGGCGTCCGATCAAGATGCTGTACACGCCGTTCGCGGTGATTCTGGCGCTGGTCCACGTGATGCTGCCGTTCATGATCATCCCGGTATGGACCTCGCTGCAGAAACTCGACGCCTCCGCCGAACAGGCCGCGCTGTCCCTTGGCGCGACTCAGGCGCAAGTGATGAGGATGGTGGTGCTGCCCCAGGTCATGCCGGGCGTGCTGTCGGGGACGTTGATCGTCTTTGGCCTGTCCGCCAGTTCGTTTGCCATCCCGGGTCTGCTCGGCGGACGCCGGCTGAAGATGGTCGCCACCGTCGTCTACGACCAATACCTCTCGGAACTCAACTGGCCCATGGGCGCGGCGATTGCCGTGGCGCTGCTGCTGATCAACCTGTTGGTCATGTTGTCGTGGAACCGGCTGGTTGAAGGCCGCTACAAAAAATCCCTGGGGGAATGAGCCATGTCCAAGAACGGTCCTCTGGCCCTGTCGTTTCATGCCCTGGTGGTGATTTTCATGCTCGCGCCGCTGGTGGTGGTCTGCCTGGTGGCCTTCACCCCGGAAAACACCCTGAGCCTGCCGTGGCACGGTTTTTCCCTGCGCTGGTTCAGGGCGGTATTCGAGCGCGCCGACTTCATTCAGTCGTTCTACAACAGCCTGATTCTGGCGGTGGTCGCGGCCACCCTGGCGACGTTGATTGCCGTGCCGGCTGCATTGGCGATCACCCGCTATCGCTTTCCCGGCCGCGACTTTCTCAACGGCCTGTTCCTGTCTCCGATCATCATTCCCCATCTGGTGCTGGGGGTGGCGATGCTGCGTCTGTTCGCGCTGATGGGGGTCAACGGCAGTTTCGTCTGGCTAATGTTCGCCCACGTGGTGGTGATCACGCCGTACGTACTGCGCCTGGTGATCGCCGCTTCCATCGGCATGGACCGCAGCGCCGAGCAAGCGGCTGAATCCCTGGGTGCCAGCCGCTTCACGCTGTTTCGTCTGATCACCCTGCCGATGATCCTGCCCGGCGTGGCCGGTGGCTGGCTGCTGGCGTTCATCAACAGCTTTGACGAGGTCACGCTGTCGATCTTCGTCACCTCGCCCTCGACCCAAACCCTGCCGGTGCGCATGTACGTGTACGCCACCGAATCCATCGACCCGATGATGGCGGCCGTGTCCGCGCTGGTGATTGCGCTGACGGCGGCGACCATGATCATCCTCGATCGGGTGTATGGGCTCGACCGTGTGCTGGTGGGGAGGCACTGATGACTCTTTCATCCATTGACATCTGTCTCAGGGAGCGCGCGCCATGGCATTGCTGAAACGACTGGCCGAACGCGACCGCGCCGTGGTCGCCTTCACCCTCGACGGCCAGCCGGCCAGTGGTTTGCAGGGCGATACCTTGCTCACGGCGGTGCTGACGGCTGAGGATTCATTACGCGGCAGCGACTTCAGCGGCGAACCGCGCGCCGGTTTCTGCCTGATGGGCGCGTGCCAGGACTGCTGGGTGAAACTGGGCGACGGCCGACGGGTGCGGGCTTGCTCGACGCTGCTGGAAGCCGGCGTGTGCGTGAGTCGTGAACCGGGGCGCAACCAATGAGTGCGCCAACCCTTCAGGCCATGAACACCGTCATCGTCGGCGCCGGGCCGGCCGGAATTCGCGCCGCGCAGACACTGCTCGCCCACGGCCTGCGCCCTTGTCTGCTGGATGAAAGCCTGCGTGGCGGCGGTCAGGTCTATCGTCGCCAGCCGGAGAACTTCAAGCGCTCGGCGAAGGCGCTGTACGGTTTCGAAGCAGGCAAAGCCGAGTCGGTTCACGCCACCCTCGATCAGTTGCAGACCGAGATCGACTACCGCCCCGAGACGCTGGTGTGGAACGCCGAAGCACGCACCCTCGACACCCTGCGCAATGGCCGCACGGCGCAGGTGCCGTTCAAGCATTTGATCGTGGCCACCGGCGCCACCGACCGCATCTTGCCGGTGCCGGGCTGGACCTTGCCCGGCGTCTACAGCCTCGGCGCAGCGCAGATCGCGCTGAAGTTTCAGGGCTGCGCCATCGGTCAGCGCGTGGTCTTCGCCGGCAGCGGGCCGCTGTTGTATCTGGTGGCGTATCAGTACGCCAAGGCCGGTGCGACGGTGGCGGCAGTGCTCGACAGCTCGCCCTTATCCGCCCAGACCCGCGCCCTGCCCGCGCTGCTCGGGCAACCGTCGACACTGGCCAAAGGGCTTTATTACCGCGCCTGGCTGACGGCCCACGGCATCCCGGTGCATCAGGGCGTTCATCTGCACGACATTCAGGGCGAGCGGCGGGTCAGCGGGGTCAGCTGGCAACAGGGCAATCAGCGGAAAAACCTCGCCTGTGACGCCGTCGCCTTCGCCCACGCGCTGCGCAGCGAAACCCAATTGGCCGATCTGCTCGGTTGCGACTTCGCCTGGAGCCCGTTGAATCGCGCCTGGCTGCCCACCCGCGACGCTGCCGGGCGCAGCAGTGTCGAGGGGGTTTATCTGGCCGGTGATGGGGCCGGGATCATGGGCGCCGACGCTGCGGAAATGGCCGGCGAACTGGCAGCGCTGACCTTGCTCGGCGACATCGGTTACCGCATCGACCGCGCCCGCAGCATCGAATTGCAGCGGCAACTGGAAGCCATCCAGCGGTTTCGCCAGGGACTGGAAACGGCGTTCCCCTTCCCCGAAGACTGGGCCGCGAAGGCGCCGGACAGCCTGACGGTGTGCCGCTGCGAGGAAGTCAGCGCTGGCGACATCCGTCAGACCGTGGCCGAGGGTCACTGGGAGATCAACCGCGTCAAGGCCATGTGCCGGGTCGGCATGGGCCGCTGCCAGGGGCGCATGTGTGGACTGGCCGCGACGGAAATCGTCGCTCAGGCGTCGGGGCGCGACATCGCCAGCGTCGGACGATTGCGCGGGCAGGCGCCTATCAAGCCGCTGCCGTTTGGCGTGGAGGCAGAACAATGAGCCAGCCCGTTGAAGTGGATGCGGTGATTATTGGCGGCGGGATCGTCGGCGCCTCGGCGGCGCTGTTTCTCGCCCTGAGCGGCAAACGCGTGGCGCTGCTGGAGCGGGACTTTTTCGGCTCTCACTCAAGCGGCGTCAATTATGGCGGCGTGCGCCGTCAGGGCCGGCCGTTGTCGCAGCTGCCGCTGTCCCGGCGCGCCCACGAAATCTGGGGGGACCTGCGCGCATTCATCGGCACTGACGGCGAATACGTGCGCTCGGGGCATCTCAAGCTGGCCCGCAGCGACAAAGACATGGCCGCGCTAGTCGCGTATGAAGAGGCGTCGCGCGGGTTCGGAATGGAGCTGCAGTTGCTCGATCACGGCCAGTTGCGCGCGCGCTTCCCCTGGGCGGGCGATGTGGCGGTGGGCGCTTCGTTGTGCGCCGAGGACGGCCATGCCAATCCGCGCCTCGTCTCCCCCGCGTTTGCCGCTGCCGCACGCCGCGCCGGTGCGCAGACGTTCGAGCAGGCCCAGGTCAGCGAGGTCAGCCATGACGGGCAGTCTTTTCGGGTGAGGACCGCCAGCGGTCTAAGCTTTCGCGCCCCGTGGCTGCTCAATTGCGCCGGTGCCTGGGCGGCTCAACTGGCCCAGCAGTTCGGCGAGCCGGTGCCGATGCGCGCGGGCCACCCGGCGATGCTGGTGACCGAACCGCTGCCGATGTTCATGGACGTCAGCACCGGCGTCGAGGGCGGCGGGATCTATGCGCGACAGGTGGCGCGGGGTAATTGCGTGCTGGGCGGCGGTCAGGGATTTCCGCTGGACCCGGCCACCGCGCGGCCGGGTCAGGCGGCGATTCTGGAGATCCTGCGCAACGCCGTTGAACTGTATCCGCCGCTGGCCGGTGCTCAGGCCATTCGCACCTGGAGCGGCACCGAAGGGTATCTGCCCGACCGCGAACCGGTGCTGGGGGCCAGTTCGACCCAACCCGGTCTGCTGCACGGCTTCGGATTCGCCGGATCGGGCTTTCAGATTGGCCCGGCGGCGGGCGAGGCCTTGGCGCAGATAGTCTGCGTCGGGGCGTCGAACATCGAGCTGAGCCCGTTCTCGATCACACGCTTTCAATCGCAACCGCACACTTCATCGCCCGCCATCGTCGTGCCGTCCGGCACCGATAACGTCATTCCATTGCTCAGAGGAAGGTCGAACCCATGACTCACATGAAACGTGTTGCCGTAACCTGCTTGTCTTGCCTGCCGCTTGCCGTGTTGCTTGCTTCGATGCCCGCACAGGCCGAACCGACGCTGTACCTTGGCATGAACGGCGGCACCATGGAGCGCTTGTACGCCGACAATGTGCTGCCCGCGTTCGAGAAGGCCAACAACGTCAAGGTGGTGATCGTGCCGGGCACGTCCTCGGACATCCTCGCCAAGGCCCAGGCCAGCAAGGACAACCCGCAAATGCACGTGATGTTCCTCGACGACGGCATCATGTACCGCGCCATTTCCATGGGCCTGTGCGGCAAGTTGAACCCGAGCACGAGCCTGGCGGACATTCCGGCCAAGGGCAAGATCAAGGAAGAAGCGGTGGCCGTGAGCCTGGGTGTCACCGGGCTGGCCTACAACACCAAGATGTTCAAGGACAACGGCTGGAGCGCGCCGACGTCCTGGGCCGACATGGCGGACCCTAAGTACAAGGAGAAGCTGGTGTTCCAGTCGCTGGCCTCCTCCACTTTCGGGCTGCACGGTTTTCTGATGTTCAACCGGCTGCAGGGTGGCAACGAAACCAACGTCGAGCCGGGTTTCAAGGCATGGCCGAAGACGGTGGGCCCGAACGTGCTGGAGTACATCGCCAGCTCGGCGAAGATCTCGGAAATGGTTCAGACCGGCGAAGCGGCGCTGTTCCCGCTGACGCCGACCCAGGTGACCGCGCTCAAGCTCAAGGGCGTGCCGGTGGAATACGCGCCGCCGAAGGAAGGCGGCGTGGTCTTGAACGTGGCCGAATGCACCATTGCCAACAACGACCAGCCGGAACTGGCGCAGAAACTCGCGGCCTTCCTGCTGACCCCGGAAGCCCAGGCGCCGGCCCTGGAGATGGGCGACCAGATCCCCTCCAACCCGAAAACCCCGACCACCGACAAGACACGTGGCCAGGTGGAAGCCATGAACAAATACCTGGAAACCGCCGTGACCATCGATTGGGATCAGGTCAACCAGGTCCGCCCGGAATGGAACGCCCGCTGGAGCCGCTCGATCGAGCAGTAGGTGATTAAGGTTGGACCGCGCTCCGGTAGTAGGACCGGCTTCAGCCGGGAAAGCGTCAGTAGGCGCACTGCAAAATGGATGGCGTACACACTGGCCTCTTCCCGGCTAAAGCCAGTCCCACTCATCGACCGCGATCCGGTGTAGGACTGGCTTCAGCCGGGAAGACGTCGGAGGCCATACCGCAAAATAGATGGCGTACACGCTGGCCTCTTCCCGGCTAAAGCCAGTCCCACTCATCGACCGCGATCCAACAGTGGGACCGGCTTCAGCCGGGAATGCGTCGGTGGCCACATTGCAAAATGGATGGCGCGCATGCTGGCCTCTTCCCGGCTAAAGCCAGTCCCACTAATCAACCGCGATCCGATAGTAGGAAATCGACCGCGATCCAACAGTGGCACCGGCTTCAGCCGGTCTCTGACCCTGAACGTCTTAAATCACACCACATATGCACCTTCGACACGTACTGCTCCCCCACCGCCACCGCATACGGCTCGACCCCGAACGCCTCAAACCCCATCCGTTCATACAAGTCCTGGGCACCGCGGTTGCCGTCGGTCACCGTCAACTGGACGAGCAACAGCTGCGGCACGCTCTGCGCATAGGCCAACACGCTGCCAACCAGATCATGCCCGACACCTTTCCCCCGATGGGCGTGGGGAACGTACATCCCGAAGAGCGAGGATTTGTGGCGAGCTTTCTTTCTGGTTTCAATTGAAAGGCCGGCAACCCCCAGCAGTCTCCCTGCTTCAACAGCGCCGAACACCACCTCTGTCGCATCAGGCCCGACCACGAGCCGTTTCTCCCACCAACTGATCGCCAAGGCTTCGCGCTCGCCGAAGTCGGACGTGAACGCATCAGGATGGAGGGCGTAGGCTTCAAGCATCAGGGCTCGATAAGCCGAGGCATATTCCGGGGTCAGTCGCTGAATGGTCGTGGTCATCGAAGTCACACTGCAGGTCGAGCGCTGATTATGTGGCTCAGCCTGCGTGACGACCACCGCTGGGGCGCAGAATAAACAAACACCCTCTCCCTTCGCGCCCGTTCGGTCACGCATCGGCGTGCAGCACGCGGCGAAACACCGGGTTTTCACGCCAGCTATTGCAAAAACCCTGCTCATCGCTGCAACCTCCACGGTTTGTGCGGCTCAGACTATTTCGCGACAGGTAAAATCGCGCACCGTGGGCGCGTCAGTTCGAGGGAGATTTCCATGCGTTTCAGATCATTCATCCAGTGTCTCGCTGTTGTGCCCCTGGCGCTGCTGATGGCAGGGACGGCCGTCGCCAGCGAAGAAACGCAACTGATCCAGTCAATCAATACATACCGCAGCCAGGCCCAGCCTTGCGCCAATGTGGCGTCGACCGAGCTGCCGCCGCTGAACAGCGACCCGCGCCTGAACCTGCCCGCCAGTGGCACGGTGGATCTGCAGCCGATGCTGGCCCGGGCGTCGTATCCGATGGTCAGCGTCCAGGCCATCACTCTCTCGGGCCCGCGCGACGCGCAAGCGGCCATGGCGGCAATTCAGGAAAGTTTTTGTCAGGTGGTGCTCAATCCGCAGTTCGTCGACATCGGCGTCAGCCGCAACGACAGAGACTGGCGCATCGTGCTGGCGCGTCCACTGCTGGCGGGCGGACTGGGTAACGCGCAGGCCGAGGGCCAGAAGCTGCTGGGGCTGATCAATGAAGCGCGCAAGCAACCTCAGCAATGTGGCACTCAGTCGTTTTCCGCTGCCGCGCCGCTGGTGTGGAACGACACGTTGATGAGCGCAGCCGAAAGCCATTCGCGCTCCATGGCCAACAACAACTATTTTGATCACAAGGGTCGCAACGGCGGGACGCCGGGGGACCGTGCAGAGCTGGCCGGGTATATCGGGCAGCAGATCGGCGAGAACATTGCCGCCGGGCAGGACAACGCGCGCAAGGTGGTCGAAGGCTGGCTTGCCAGCCCCGGCCATTGCGCCAACCTCATGAACCCGCAGTTTCATGACCTCGGCGCTGCCTACGCCACCGACCCGAAGAGCGACGCCGGCATTTACTGGACGGCGCTGTTCGGGGTGCAGTGACGCGGGTCGCTAGTGCGAGCCGCCTTGGCAAGCGGCTCTGCGATCAGAGGCCGTCAGCGGCGTGCAACGTGCGCAGTTCAACGTCCGCCGCGCTTTTCTTCTGCCAGACCGGCCAGTACTCAACCCGCTTGGACTCGACCGAGCTCTTGTTGCTCTCGAACCAGCTCAGGGATTTAGGCGAGTTGGTCATCAGCTTGGTGTCGGCGATCCAGTCCTTGAAATCGCTGGACTGCGAGCTGTATTCCGCTTTCGGATCGCGGGCGACCGGCCACGGCGAGAAGCGCGCTTTCCACATGCCCATGCGCGGGATGACCATCGAATAGTAGGTCTTGCCCGGGGCCAGGTCGGCTTCCAGGAAGTCCGCCGCTTCGGAGACCACCATGAAGGTGTGGTGGCCCGGCGTCGTCGGGTAGGCAACCTTGGTGCCGTTGGCCAGGATGCCGATGAACTGGGTCTTGCCGCCGGTCACGTCATACACGGACGCATCGATGGCCTTGGCCATGAACGCGCTGCGCATGAAGACGACCTGTGCGCCGTCCTGAGGGCTGGCTTCGATGACTGGGTTGTCGGCGGGTTTCATCATGGACGAACAGCCGGTCAGCACCAGTGTGCCAACCAACGCCAGAATGTGGGTAATGCGCATTTACAGCTCCTTGGGAAAAATATCCGGCCCGAAAACGGATCGGGCCCGGGGCTGTATCGGCGCTGACACCTTTCTCTTGAATGAAAAAAACACCGCGAGGGCTCTGGAACGGGCGTCCCAAGACGTTTTGATCGAAGCGCAGGCCGCTTATCCCGCGTGGATCGCCGACGCCGGAACCTGCCCGTCACTCACGTTCGCCTCGGTGTAATGCCGCCGGTGCGCCAGTGCCTGACCCTGTTCATCGAACAGATGGCAACGGTGGCCCTGCACCCCGACGCGCAGCAATTGCCCCGCCTTGACCGCCGACATCCCCTCACCCTTGACCATCAGATCATGGCCATCGTCGGTCTGCGCGTGGGTAAACGTCTCCCCGCCCAGATGCTCGACCACCAGGGTTTTTACCGGAATTTGCGCATCGCCCTCGCCCCGATCCGACAGGTGCTCGGGACGCAGGCCCAGGGTCAACGGGTCGCCCGCTTTTACATGCTCGCCCCTCACCGGAACCCACAACAGCTCGCCACCCGGCAGGCTGACCTGAACGCCTTCGACACTGACGGCCACCGCCGTGACCGGTAGAAAACTCATCTGCGGCGAGCCGATGAAGCCGGCAACGAAACGGTTGCGCGGATGGTGATAAAGCTCCAGCGGCGAACCCACTTGTTCGATGCAACCCTTGTTGAGCACGACGATTTTGTCGGCCAGGGTCATGGCTTCGACCTGGTCATGGGTGACGTAAACCATGGTTGCCTGGAGGTCGGCATGCAGCTTGGCGATCTCGATACGCATCTGCACGCGCAGGGAGGCATCGAGGTTGGAAAGGGGTTCGTCAAACAGAAAGACTTCCGGCTCATGGACAATGGCCCGGCCAATGGCGACGCGCTGACGCTGGCCGCCAGACAATGCCTTGGGCTTGCGGTCGAGCAGCGGTTCGAGCTGCAGGATGCGTGCGGCGTTGCGCACCTTGGCTTCGATCTGGTCCTTGGGGGTCTTTTGCATCTTCAGCCCGAAGGCGATGTTGTCGTAGACCGACATGTGCGGGTACAGCGCGTAGGACTGGAACACCATGGCCACGCCGCGATCGGCCGGCTCCAGGTAGGTCACATCGCGATCGCCGATGCGAATCTGGCCCTGGGTGATGCTCTCCAGGCCCGCGATACAGCGCAGCAGGGTTGACTTGCCGCACCCCGAAGGCCCGACGAACACCACGAACTCGCGGCTCTCGATACTCAGGTGGATGTCATGCAAGACCTTGATCTCGCCATAGGCCTTCTCGACGCCACTCAAACTGAGTTCAGTCAAAATCGTATCCCCTGAATTATTGTTGTTTGGGCATTTTTCATGGCAACGGCGCGCTGATTTGACAGCAATGCATTTTGTCCTACGATCATTTGTAATTCGTAAATTACAAATGTCAAGGAACTCGCCCGAACCGGATTGACTGCCCCGTAGATCCACCTATATGCACCGTTAACACCTGTCCCCGCGTAACCCTCACCCACAACAATAATGAGGTCACGTAAATGAAGAAGCTGGTTTGGAATGCCCTCGCCCTGTCGATTGCGCTGGGTTCCGGCGCCGCACAGGCCTGGACGCTGGAAGAGGCCGCCGCGCCGTACAAGGGCACCGAAATCAAGGCGATTTTCCTCGACCGTCCCGGTTACGCCGCCGCCATCAAACTGCTGCCGGAGTTCGAAAAGAAAACCGGCATCAAGGTCAGCTACGAAACCATCCCTTACGAGAATAGCCGCGAACGCGAGGTGCTGAGTTTCACTTCCGGCGAGCAGCTCGACGTCGTGCTGACGGACGTGGTGTGGATCGGCGAATTCGCCGGCAACGGCTGGCTTGAACCGGTCACCACCTTCACCCAGGACGCGAAGCTCGCCGACCCGGACCTCAAGCTGGAGGGTTTCTTCCCGATCCTGCTGGAGTCGTTCGGCAGCTGGGACAAACAGACCTACGGCCTGCCCTTCGATAACTACTCCGGGCTGCTGTTCTACAACAAGTGCATGCTCAAGGACGCCGGCTTCGACAAGCCGCCGGCCACGTGGGATGAGCTGCTCAAGGACTACGCGCCCAAACTCACCGACAAGACCAAGGATCGCTACGCCTACGCCCTGCAATCGCGGCGCGGTGAAACGCAATCGGCGGACAGCTTCATGCGTTTCCTCTGGCCGTTCGGTGGCTCACTGCTGGACGATAAATTCAAATCCAACCTCAATTCCAAGGCGTCCCAGCAAGGGCTGCAATTTCGTCAGGACCTGATGAAATACATGCCGCCGGGCATCGTCGATTACGACCACAACGAAGCGGTCAACGCCCTCGCCCAAGGCAAAGTGGCGATGATCACCGAATGGTCGGCGTTCTACGGCACCCTGGCCGACCCGACCAAATCCAGGATCACCGACTGCCTGGCCGTGGCCACCGAACCCAAAGGCCCGGCCGGTCTGAAGCCGGCGCTTGGCGGGTTCTCCCTGGGCGTAAACGCCAAGTCCGATGAGAAGCAGAAAGCTGCGGCGTGGCTGTTCATTCAGTGGGTCACCTCCGAAGCCATGGCCAAGCCGTACCTAGACGCCGGTGGTGTGAGCGGGCGGATGTCGGTGTACGAGGACGCCGACGTGCAGAAGAAATACCCGTTCGTGCAGCCGATGGTGACGTCGTGGAAAGGCGGCGTGCCTGACTACCGCCCCCGCTTCCCGCAATGGCCGGAGATTTCCGAAGTGGTCGGTGAAAACGGCACGGCGATCATGCTCGGCAAAACCAGCGTGGAGGCCGGGGCCAAGGCGATTGGCAGCAGGATGGAGGAGATCCTGAAGAAGGCCGGGTATTACGACGGCAAGGTCAAATTGCTGAAGTGACGGTTTGACCACACTCCCGTAGGAGCCGGTTTGCTGGCGAATGGAAAATGTCTGACACCTCTGCGGTGAATGGCACAGCGTATTCGCCAGCAAGCTGACTCCCACAGGGGTGCAGCGTAATGCCGTGAGATGCCCGCACCTTCGAGACCCAACACATGCCGAACAAGAAAAAACCACCCTTCCCGACCCTGTGGAACAACACCCGCGCGGCCCTTGCCTTTCTCGCGCCGGCCACCGTTGCCCTGGCGCTGATCGGCATCTTTCCGACGGTGTTCGCGCTGGTCAACTCGTTCCGCCAGTACAACCTGGCCCGGCCAAAAGACGCGACGCCTTTCATCGGCTTCGACAACTACCTCAACGTGCTCAACGACGCTTCGTTCTGGGCGGCGCTGGGCCGAACCGGGCTGTTTCTCATCACCGTGGTGCCAATCCAGCTGGCGCTTGGGCTGATCATCGCGCTGATGCTGCACAAGCCCGGCCTGTCCGGTTTCAAACTGCTGGCGCGCATGAGCCTGGTCATCCCGCTGGCCACCGCGCCCGCCGTGGCCGGGCTGATTGGCCGGCTGATCTTCAACCGCGATTTCGGCGTGGCCAACGCCCTGCTCTCAGTGGTCAATGCCGGGCCGGTCGAATGGCTGGGCGACACCACCAACGCGTTCATTGCCGTGGCGCTGATGGACATCTGGCAATGGACGCCCTTCTGCGCGCTGGTGCTGCTGGCGGGGCTGACCATGGTGCCCAATGAAATCGAAGAGGCCGCGCGCCTGGAAACCCGAAGCCGCTGGCAGATCGTGCGCTACGTGCAGTTGCCGTTTCTGTTGCCCAGCGCGACGGTGATATTGATTCTGCGCACCGCTGACATCCTCAAGATGTTCGACACCGTGTTCACCATGACCCGCGGCGGCCCGGGCGCGGCGACCGAGCTGGTCAGCGTCTATATCCAGCGAATCGGCTTTCGCGTGTTCGATCAGGGCGTCGCGTCGGCGCAGGCGATCCTCATGCTGATCCTGACCATCGTGCTGGCCCGGCTGTACATCAAATTCGTTTATCGGGAGATCTGACATGGCCACCGTTGCGACTGCGAAAAACCCGGCCACCCCCGCCCTGGTTCGCCCACGGGCGAGCGTCAATGCCTGGCATCTGGTGGGTCTTCTGGCGATCTTCCTGTTCGCGGTGTTTCCGTTCTACTGGATGGTCGCCACCAGCCTCAAGACCCAGGCCGAAGCCCTCGCCTCGCCACCGATCTGGGCGTTCACGCCGCACCTGGATAACTATGTGAAAGTGCTGTTTGAGCGCGACGTGCTGCACAGCCTGGGCAACTCGCTGATCGTCGCGGTCTGCACCACGGTGCTCGCCGTCGGCCTCGGTACGCCAGCGGCCTACGCCCTGGCGCGGTTCGAATTCAAGGGCAAGGAAGACCTGTGGTTCTGGTTCATCACCAACCGCATGCTCAGCCCCATCGTCGTGGCACTGCCGATCTTTCTGATGGCGCGCAACATGGGCCTGATCGACACCCATCTGGTGCTGATCCTGATCTACCTGACCTTCAACCTGCCCATCGTCGTGTGGATCTGCACCGACCAGTTTCGCGGCGTGCCGAAGGACCTGGACGAAGCCGCGCGGCTGTCGGGCGCGTCGCGCTTCACCATCTTCTGGCGCATCGCCCTGCCCCTGGCGATGCCGGGGGTGGCGGTGTCGGCGATCTTCTCGTTCATCTTTTCCTGGAACGAGCTGCTCTATGCCCTGGTGCTCACGCGCAACACCGCCCGCACCGCGCCGGTGACCGCCACCAGTTTCATGAGCGGCTACGACCTGCCCTGGGGCGAGATCATGGCCACCGGCACGCTGATCGTGTTCCCGGTGATCATTTTCGCGTTGATGGTATCCAGGCATCTGGTACAAGGGCTGACCATGGGCGCCGTGAAATAGACGCCCCGCTTTACCGGCCACAGTAAGGACACCGCCGTGCAAAATCGTCACCCGGACACCCCCTTCACCACCGAACCGGTGAACGCCGAGGATCAGCTCAATATCCGCATCGCCTGGTCCTATTACGTCAACAGCATGACCCAGCAACAGATCGCCGACCGGCTGGGCATCACCCGTGTGCGGGTCAACAAGGCCCTGGCGACCTGCCGCGAAACCGGCGTGGTGCAGATTCGCATCACCTCGCCGCTGGCGGCCTGCATCGAACTGGAAGAGCGTCTGCAGAACCGCTTCGGCCTGCGCCGCGTCACCGTCGTGCCCTCGCCCGACGATCCGTCGACCATCTTCCGCGTGCTGGGCGTCGGCATTGCGCCGAGCATCGAGGAATACCTCACCGACGGCAGCATCGTCGCCGTGGGTTGGGGCCGCACCCTGCGCCAGGCGGTGCGCGAACTGTCGGCGCGGGCGCTGCCGAACCTGACCGTGCTGTCGCTGCTCGGCGGCCTGCATTACGGCTCGGCCAACAACACGGTGGAAATCGCCTCGAGTTTTGCGGGGCTGTTCGGCGGCTCCTGGTACTACCTCGCCGCGCCGGTGTTCGCACCTTCAGAGCAATACCGCGACATGTACCTCGAAGAAGCCTCGGTGCAAGCCGTGCTCGGCAAGGCGCGGCAGGCCGACCTGGCCTTGCTCACCGTCGGTGATTTGAGTGAGCGCTCGCTTATGCTCGAGCTGGGGCTGGTCAATGATGAAGACGCGCGCTCGTTGCGGGCCGCCGGTGCCGTCGGTGACCTGCTCGGCCGCTGGCTGGACCGCGACGGCATCGAAGTCAATCACCCGCTGAACCGCCGCGCCGTCTCCCTGGACCTCGAAGACCTGCGGCGGATCAAGAAGGTCGTGCTGGTCTCCGGCGGGCCGTACAAGGCCGACATCATTCGCGCGGTGCTGCTGCGCAATTTCGTCCACGAGCTGGTCATCGACGAAAGCGCGGCGCGGCAACTGCTCGATCAGGACAAATAAATCCCCCTTCTGGAGCGATCGCGATGGCCCATCATGACTTTGGCGGCAAGCGGATTCTGGTCACCGGCGCGGGCAAGGGCATTGGCCGGGAAACCGTGCAGTGGCTGGAGCGATGCGGTGCAGAGGTGATCGCCATGGGACGCAATCCGGAGGATCTGGCCTATTGCGCGCACTCAGCGGTGGCGGACCTCGCCGACGTCATCGCCACCCGCGCGGCCGTGGCCTCGGTACTGCCCGTCGATCTGTTGGTCAACTGTGCAGGAGTGGTCGAGCTGAAGTCGTTTCTCGACACATCGGTGGAGACCTTCGATCACCTGATGGCGGTGAACACCCGGGCGCCCATGGTCGTGGCGCAAATTGTCGCCCGCGACCTGATCGCTCGCGGCGTGCCGGGCGCCATCGTCAACGTCTCAAGCCTCGCCGCTGCGGTGGGCACACGGGATCATCTGGCGTACTGCGCGTCGAAAGCGGCGCTGGATGCCATGACCCGAGTGATGGCCGTTGAGCTTGGCCCCCACGGCATTCGGGTCAACAGTGTGAATCCGGTGGTGACACTGACGCCGATGGCAGACAAGGCCTGGAGCGACCCGGTCAAGGCCGGCGCGATGCTGTCGCGGATTCCCCTGGGCCGCTTCGTTCAGCCCGGGGAAATCGCCGCGACCATCGCCTTTTTACTCAGCGACGACGCCGGCATGATCAACGGCGTGACCCTGACCGTGGACGGCGGTTTCAGCGCGGGTTGATGCCCGCGCCCAAGGCCAGGCTCAGCCCCACAAGGTGCGGCCGAAGAAGGTCAGCGTGCGGTCCATGGCCAGTTGCGCCCAGACCGGATCGTATTGCGTGCCCGGAATGCGGCCAGGGCCGACGGCTTCTTCGTTGGCGAAGGCGTGGTGGGCCAGGTAGCGGTGGAATTCCAGGTCGACGCCGCCTTCGCTGAGTTTGGCTTCCAGCTGATCGACGCCGTCCACCGGGAAGAATTCATCCTGAGTGCCCCAGTGCGCCTGCACCGGCACCTTGATCGCCGCAGGGTCGAGGAATTCCAGCGGCGGCATGCCGTAGAACACCACGCCGGCGGACAGCTCGGGGATGAAGTTGAGTGCCAGCAGGGTCAGCGCACCGCCCATGCAAAACCCGGTAACACCGACTTTCTGGCTGTGGCCCTTGAGGTATTGCACGGCGCCGCGGATGTCCTGGGTGGCGGCATCGGCGAAGTCGAGCTTGTCCATGAGGTGATGGGCTTCTTCTTCCTCGACCGTCATTTCGCCGCGATAAAGATCAGGCACAAGCGCCAGGTACCCGGACGCCGCCAGCCGATCGGCCACGCCACGGATCTGGTCGTTGAGGCCCCACCACTCCTGAATCACCACCACGGCGGGTGCGCCTTCGGTCTTGGCCGGGCTGGCCAGGTAGCCACTCAACTCTTTGCCGTCCGGGCGTTTGAACGTGATGGTCTTGCCCGTTGCCTGTGTCGATGCTTGAGTCATGGGGTTCTCCGGATAGAAATTCGGTTGGATTAACAGCGTAAGACGACTGACCGTCAGTTCTACGGCAGCAACACGACGGTGAACAGCGTGACCCACGTGAAATTACTGACAGGTTCGGCGTGGACCCCGTTCAACCGTTTTGCAGATCCTTGCCCATGGCAGCGCCGGTCATGTCTCGACGACGCTCGTCACGTGGGGCAGCGCGATGCTCGCGCAACTGCTTTTTCAGGGTGGCCGCCGAGGGCGCATAAAGAAAGCCGAACGACACGCTGTTGCGTCGGCCTTTCACCGCGTGGTGCATCAAGTGCGCGTGGTACAGGCGTTTGAGGTAGCGACTGCGCGGCCGTGGTCGCGCAGGCCAATGGCGATGGACCATGCCGTCGTGAACCAGCACGTAGATCAGGCCGAACGCCGCGACGCCTGCGCCCACCCATTGCAGCGGGTCATGGCCGTGGTTGCCGGCAACGATCAGCGCGACCGCCAGCATGCCCAGCGCCAGCAAATAAATATCGTTGGTTTCGAAGGCGCCGAGCTGTTCTTCGTGGTGGGATTTGTGCAGGAACCAGCCCCAGCCGTGCATGACGTACTTGTGGGCCAGAAAGCCGACCCCTTCCATGGCGACAAGGGTGAGGAGAAAAATCGTGAAGTTGAAGATCATAGCGTCGGGAAGGCCGATGGGTCTGGACGTCGACGTGCAGCATACCGGGGTCACGGGAAATTTCCAGATTCGCGCTCACAACGTTTGCTTTCCTGACCAACCGATGTAAAAAATGGCCCCATGGGTGAGCGTCCCGGACGTTCACTGTATTCGTGCCCTGCCCCTCGCGGCGGCCGGCACCGCTTTCAAGGAATCAAGCATGGCTCCAAGACACGTCATCAACGCTTCGGTCAGCCCCAAGGGCAGCCTGGAAACACTCTCGCAACGTGAAGTCCAGCAACTCAGCGCCGCAGGCTCCGGCAGCATCTATACCCTTTTCCGCCAGTGCGCCCTGGCCATTCTCAACACCGGCGCCCATGTCGATAACGCCAAAACCATCCTCGAGGCCTACCAGGACTTCGAAGTGCGCATCCACCAGCAGGACCGTGGCGTGCGCCTCGAACTGCTGAACGCCCCGGCCGACGCCTTCGTCGACGGCGAGATGATCGCCAGCACCCGGGAAATGCTGTTCAGCGCCCTGCGCGACATCGTCTACACCGAGAGCGAGCTCGACAGCCAGCGCATCGACCTGAGCAGCTCCCAGGGCATCACCGATTACGTTTTCCACCTGCTGCGCAACGCCCGCACCCTGCGCCCCGGCGTCGAACCGAAGATGGTGGTGTGCTGGGGCGGCCACTCGATCAACACCGAAGAATACAAATACACCAAGGAAGTCGGCCATGAGCTGGGCCTGCGCAAGCTGGACATCTGCACCGGCTGTGGCCCTGGCGTGATGAAAGGCCCGATGAAGGGCGCGACCATTGCCCACGCCAAGCAACGCATCACCGGCGGCCGTTACCTGGGCCTGACCGAGCCGGGCATCATCGCGGCCGAAGCGCCGAACCCGATCGTCAACGAGCTGGTGATCCTGCCGGACATCGAAAAGCGCCTGGAAGCCTTCGTCCGTGTCGGCCACGGCATCATCATTTTCCCGGGCGGCGCCGGCACGGCAGAGGAATTCCTCTACCTGCTCGGCATCCTCATGCACCCGGACAACCAGGACCTGCCGTTCCCGGTCATTCTCACCGGCCCGAAAAGCACCGCGCCGTACCTGGAGCAATTGCACGCGTTCGTCGGCGCAACACTGGGCGACGCCGCGCACAAGCATTACCAGATCATCATCGACGACCCGTCTGAAGTGGCGCGGCAGATGACCCTGGGCCTTGCATCGGTGCGCCAGTTCCGCCGCGACCGCGCCGACGCGTTCCACTTCAACTGGCTGCTGAAGATCGAAGAGAGCTTCCAGCGTCCCTTCGACCCGACCCATGCCAACATGGCCAGCCTGCAACTGCGCCGCGACCTGCCGCCCCACGAACTGGCGGCCAACCTGCGCCGGGCGTTTTCCGGGATCGTGGCGGGCAACGTCAAGGACAAGGGCATTCGCCTGATCGAGGAACACGGCCCGTACGAAATCCACGGCGACGCGGAAGTGATGCAGCCGCTGGACAAGCTGTTGCAGGCCTTCGTCGAGCAGCACCGGATGAAACTGCCGGGCGGCGCGGCGTATGTGCCGTGTTATCGAGTGGTGTCCTGACTCAGCTGACGCGAGCTCTCTGACATCCGGCGATCTGCCACGCTGTCTGGAATAAACGCAGTTCCTGTGGGAGCGAGCTTGCTCGCGAAGAGGCCCGCTCAGGCAACTCATCTCTGGCGGCTGTGTAGCCGCCTTCGCGAGCAAGGTGGAGCGCCACCCCGGTCGCTCCCACAGGTATTTCGTTCGCTGCGGAACAACGTTGTGCCTTGAAGACTGATTCTCACACACCCGCATCTCCCCGAAATTCCGGAACCCACCCATGATCCACATCCGCCCCATGACCGCCGATGACTTCGCGGTCTTCTGGCCCACCTTTCAGGCTGTTGTTCTGGCGCAGGAAACCTACGCCTACGCCCCCGACCTGAGCGTCGAGCAAGCCCGGCACCTGTGGCTGGAATACCCGCTGCACACGCTGATCGCCGAAGAAGACGGCATATTGCTGGGCAGCTATTACCTCAAGGCCAACGCTGCCGGCCCTGGCAGCCATGTCAGCAACTGCGGCTACATGGTCACCCCGGCCGCGCGCGGTCGTGGCGTCGCGCGCCTGATGTGCGAGCACTCTCAGCAACTGGCGCTGGACAGCGGCTTCTCGGCCATGCAGTTCAACTCCGTGGTCGCCACCAACGACGTCGCCGTCGCGCTCTGGCAGAAACTCGGTTTTGAGATCGTCGGCCGTCTGCCCCGCGCTTACCGCCATGCCCGGCTCGGGCTGGTGGATTGTCTGGTGATGTACAAATGGCTGGCGGACATGCCGGCCTCGCGCAAAGCCAAAAGCCCGTTGCTGATCGGGCGCAAGAACATCGAATCGGTGATCTCCCGCCCCCGGCGCAAGCCCTCTGACGGGCCTGTCTGATCTTTCCGGAAATCGGGAACCACCTGCCTGCCTGACGCCACTCACCCTGCAAAGTACTCACTTGCACGGACGGCGTCAGCATGGCTTTACCTACAGTCTCACGTGGCCAGACCACCAATGTCGGCACCACCCATCTGAACCCTGCCGCTGCAACGGCAACCGGTCCCACGCAGCGTAAAAACGTTCTGGCGCGCATGGCCACTGCCAGCCGGTCGACGCTGCAGAAAAGCCGCCACTTCGCAGGCGGTCTGTTCAAGGCCCGGCCGGGCGATGCCTCGTCCATCCCACGCGCCTCCGGGGCCGGGAACACCACCAACACTGCGCTCGCACCCAACGCGGCGGCGGCATCAACTACGGCCGCTGCATCAGCCGCGCCACAGGCGAACGCGCCGGTGCCGCCCACCGGCCCGACGACAGCCCAGCTACCCGCCATGGCGATGACACCCCGGCTAAGCATGGCGTTGCACAATCAGCAACTGACTTTTGGCGGCTCCGGCCAGCCCAACCGCACCGAGCGCCTGCTCGAAGGGATTCTGAGCAAGCACGACCAGCGTTATCAGGGTCTTGCGGAGCTGAATCAGAGCACCGAAAAAACCGAATACCTGCTGGTCGACACTCAGAACCGGCTGCTCCACGCCCATGCCAGTGATGCGGCCATTTCCCTGTTCAAAAGCAGTGAAAAACGCGCCAACAACGCCTTCGATGTGGCGATGCCCACCGATGCCCATCGCGCGCAGATCACCGGCGTGCACAAAGACGCCAACAACACCGCCTGGCGAATTCACGAAAATAAGCTGTACGCGGTGCAAGGGGGCCAGTGGCAGGAAAACACCCAAGGCGCAACGCTGAAAACCCTGCACAACATCGGCGCTGGCAACCTGTTCGGGCTCAACGGCGAAGGCCGGGTGTATTCGCTGAATGATCTGAATACCCCGTTGAATTTCGATCACAAGGTCACGGCGCTGGGACGCTCGCCGGACGGTCAGCTGATGGCGCTCAGCGAAGACACTCAGGGCCAGCACTTGCTGGTACAACGCAATGCCCTAGGCCCCGATCTTCACGATGTACACCACTTGATTACGCCCACCGGCACGGACAACGACGAGGCGCTGAAACCCAAATCGGTGGCCATCGCGGGGCAGCGCCTGCTGGCGACGACGGCGTCGGGCAAACTGCTGCAGGCGACAATGCCGGCCGTCGATGATCGCAAGAAAACGATGCTCGTCACGGGCGAGCTCACGCTACAGCCAGCGCCACCCTCACCCGCCCTGCTGGCCGCCTTCGGCAATCACACCGTCAGCGACTTCTTCCACGACGATAAAAATGTCCTGCACGCCCGAGTCAAGGATCAGCAAGGCCTGGAGCACAGCGCCGCATGGGATGACAAAAGACAGGACTTCGTCCCCGGCTGGTCCATGGCGCCGCTGGTCATGGACCGTCAGCAAGGCTTGCCGGTCCTGACACCTGACGCCGCCGCGCAGATCCAGCTGCCACGGGGCAAAATCGCCAGCCACGACAACACGCTGCTGGTCCAGGACCCGCGCACCGAGGAATGGAAGAAGACCACCGAAAAGGACATCAAAGCCCTGCAGGCAGGCCAGGACGGCTTCGCTTACATCATCGACAAGGACGGCAAGCTCAAACAGTTGAAAGTGGTGCCCCAGGCCGCCGCCCATGACATGGGTCGCGGCGCCGATCTGGCCCTGCAGGGTCGCGGGACCGAAGCCAAGGGCACCGCCCTGCGCGGCGCCGAGCATCTGGTCGCCGACAAACTGGCGGTACAGAACGATCAGAATTTCATGACCCTGAGCGGCGGTGAACTGCGTTTGCATGACCAGAACGGCGAACGCGCGCAGTTGCCCAAGCCACCCGGCACCGGTGATATCCAGGCGATCAGCACGGGCGGCAAGGATTGGTTCGCCCTGCGCGGCGGCGCCCTGTTTCGGCTGAGCGGCGACGATGCCAACGCTCGAAAGCTCAATCCTCAGCGGACCTGGCAAGCGGTTCAGGGCCCGACCACCCCGCCGGGGGCCGTTCTTCAGGACCTGCGCCCCCATCACGACGGACGTTTGCTGGCCACCACCAGCGCGGGAGAATTCGTCAAAACCGCGACCGGGTGGGAAGCGGCAACACCCGCCCCGGCGGCCCCGCGCAATGACCACGCGGCCTTCAATCGGCTGGCAGCGGCCGAGCCGGAAACCCTGCGCAGAGGCTCGGCCAAACTCACCGTCAACGTGATGGGCAGCAACAACGTCGAGAGCACGAAGGTGAAGCAATATGCCCCCGCCACCCTCAGGCAGAATTACCTGACGGCTCATCTGTCCTTGACCGGCGCGGCGAAAGTGCCTGCCGACAGCCTCCAGCACGCCTGGAAAGGCCGCGAAGGCCTGAGGCCGATCTACACCGAAGAAACCGCGCTGCTGCGCGAACTCCACACCCGCGCGACAGCGGCGACCGGAGCACCGGGGCGGCCAATGGCACAGCGCATTGATGACCTGGCGCCCCGCCTGACGTCACCTGAATCGGGCGAGCTGGCGGAGCTGTTCAACTGGTTCCAGACCAGCGTCACCGAGGACCTGCAGAAAACCCTCCGTGAACTGGCTCAGGACGAGGGCGCCTTGCTCAAGAACGGTGCCGTCAATCCGGCCTTTCGGGGCAAGCCGCGTACCAACGACATGCTGCCGCAAGTGGCCGGCGTCCTGCGCCACAGCGGCATCGACAACGCCCATGAGCTGGGGCAGTTGCTCGACTCGCTGGAGAATGCGCATTTCACCCTGGAGCGTCGCAACACGGAGAAACCGCTGGATGGCTCCCGCACCCAGGGCGATAAACAGGCGCTGCTGCGCGCCCGCCTGGCACTGGACGTCAAGGTGCTCAACGACATCAGCACCGCCCTCGACGGGTTCGCCGATGAAGTGAAAAAACCGGGCGCCAAGGATTTCGCCCCCATCGCGACGGCGCTGGCCGTCCTGCACAACGACACCTACGAAGGCAGCCCGGTCAAACGCTACACCGACGCGGGCTTTCGTGACCACGCGTCCCTCGAAGCCAGTTACGACGCCACCAAGAACCTGCTCAAGCACTTGCGCAAGGACAACCACCCGCTCAAGCGCAACATATTGCAGGGCCTGGAAACCCCTGCCGGCCCCAATAACGCCGATGTCACGCGCAGCCTGACCCAGGCGCTTCGCGATCTTGAACCCCGGGAAAGCGTCAAGCTGAACCGCAACTACGGCGGCGGTATCACCGGCGGCGTCGCGGGCCCGGCGGAACCGGCCTTCCTCGGCTTTCGCGGCAACATCGATCCGGAGCGCACCTACGGCCTGACCTTTACCCGCTTTGATCGCGGCCTGAAAGTGTCGATGAGCCGCGAAGGCGCCATCAGCGGCACAGGAAGCTTCGGTTTTGGTGGCGGCAAAAGTGACACCAAAACCACGCCGGGCGACAGCCACGCCAACATCCAGTCCAACGGGGGCTGGTTCGGCGGCAGCCTGGACGCCAAGTACAAATACGCCAACAGCACGGCGCTGAGCTTTTTCATCCGTGACGACGAAATCGATGATTTCATGGCCGACCTGATGCAGACGCCGCTGGCCAGCAGCAAGCGCCCGACCCAGGGTGGCCTCAAACCGATGGAATTGATGGATCGTGGCGTCGAGAAGGAAGTGCGCACCACCGGCAAGCACGCGTTCGACCTGGATGCAGGGGTCAACCTGGAATCCCGTACCAACAAGGGCCAGACCGATGCGGAGCCCGTCGCCGGCTTCATGCGCTTCGGCGCGGGGCTGCTGGGAACCGTGTCACTGCTCAGCGCCGAACGGGAACGCACCGAGGGCCATGGCAGCGATGGCCTGCACACCGATTTCTACAGCAGCAACCGTGCGCGTTTCCTCGAAAAAGGCTCGGTGACCGGCTACGCGCGGATGTTCAGCACCGTCTTTACGTCGCGCCCCAGCAACCTGTTCGTGGCTGGCGGTGCACCCTTGGGGGTCAGCGCGACACTGGCGTTCGACAACAAGACCGGCAAGAGCTACGACGTGCGCTTCAAGAACGCCCTGCCGCTGCAGACCGCCGACGTCAAAACCCTGGGCGAAACACTGGAGAAGGCCTTCCCCGGCATGAGCAAGAATCCGTCGGCTGAAGGGAAGAATCCTGAGCAGGTGCTGCAGGACCTCAAGAGCAAATACCTGACGGCCACGCCAGACGAGAACGACGCGCAATACGCCGCGCGCCAGAGCCTGCGCCAGCTCGACCGGCAGAACACCGCTGCCGGCCAGGGCTCGAGCCTGATGTCGCTGATGGACATGGTGATCAAGCACAACAACGTCAATCGGCTGGATCAAGCGGCGCCGTCCAAGCGGCAGATCGACCGCGTCAAACAGATGCTCGGCCGCGACTGCAACGAAGGCAACGCCCAGCGCATCCACGACATGATGAGTGCCGACCCGCAGTTCAAAGGCCTGCTCGACGCGATGAAGGACACCAAGGGGACCACTCGCGCGGAAATCAAGCTTGAGGTCCGCGACGACATCAAGGAACGCATCGAAACCGGCGCGTTGGACGGAAGCCTGACCGACGCGATGCTCAAGGACATGCTCGGCGACAAGAACAATCTGCGCATCAAGAGCATCGCGGTGTTCAAGACCGCAGCCAAGGAAGACTCGTTCGGCACGCCCTTCCCGTTCGTCAGCTACAAAAGCGGCAGCGCCCTGAGCATCGAACGCCTGATGGGCGAAGTCACCTTCGAGTACGGCATGGACCCTACCAACCCGAAGAAGGCCACCGCCGACGGCGACATTGCCGACCGTGGCGACTCGCAGCCCGCCCTTGAACTGGGCCAGGTCGGCAACGGCGCCTTCCGGCCACGCTAGGCCGACGCCCATGACTTTCCATTGATCCAATCGAAACCCCGGACAGGACACCGCAGATGATGAACACGACGACACAAGCAGACGCCTGCATTCAGGCACTGGGCAAACAACTGGGCACGGCGTTGCAACTCGAAAACGGCGTGTGCGCGCTGTTCGACGAGGGCCGCGAAGTGGTCATCATCGAGATCCCGGCGGGCGGCGACGTCGCGATCCTGCATTGCAAACTGTCGCTGCGCCCCGACCCGAGCCTGTACGAGCGGCTGATGAGGCTCAACTTCGACAGCGGCGCCATGAGCGGCTGTTGGCTGGCGCTGGATGAACAACACTCGGTGCGCCTGTGCACACAACTGCCGCTCAAGGCCCTTGATGAGATGACCTTCGTGGACTGGGTGCAAGGGTTCGTTCTGCAGACCCGTGACGTTGCCGGCCTGCTGCAACAGCGCCCTTCATCGCCGGCAAAGGCACCGACTCATGCCCAGGGACACGGTGGCCTGTCGCGGCGGATCGGCTGACATCGTGCCCGCGCGCCGATGCTGCATCTGCAAACCGGGCCGGTGACGTTTTCAGGGCCGGGCATGGCGCTTTCAAACTTGCCGGAATGCCATCTCTCGACGATTCTCTATGCACGGCCAGACCGGCCGTGCTCACAAGAAACGCGCCGGAGAGGCCAGCATGACGACCGTAGCCGAACTACTGAAGTTGAAAGACCCGCATCACGCTGACGTTCACACCGTCGGGCCTGGGGAGATGGTCCTAGAGGCGATCAAGTTGATGGCCGAAAAGAACATCGGCGCAGTGCCGGTGGTGCGCGATGGCAAGGTGGTTGGCATCGTCAGCGAGCGGGATTACGCCCGCAAGATGGAGCTAAAGGGCCGCGCTTCGGCCGGGACCCCCGTCAGCGACATCATGACCCACGAGGTACAGACCGTGGGTTCGCAGCACACCGTCGATCACTGCATGAACATCATGACCGACCGCCGGCTGCGCCATTTGCCGGTGGTGGACGAAGGCCGGCTGATCGGTCTGCTGTCCATCGGCGACCTGGTCAAGGCGGCCATCGCCGAGCAGGCCAGGCTGATCGAAAAAATGCAGGAATACATTCGCGGCGAAAGCTACTGAGCATCCACACGAAAAAGCCGGAGCTTCAAGGGCTCCGGCTTTGTGGTGTGCGAGTGAATGAATCGCCGGTTAGCGAACCTTGAAGCGATCGATCATCGCCACCAGTCGCTCGTTGGACGCCATCAGCGCGTCAACGCTGGTGTCGGTCTGCTGACCACAGCCCACCAGCTCACCGACCATGTGCCGAATGGCGATCATGTTCTGGTTGATCTCCTCGGTCACCGCGCTCTGCTCCTCTGCCGCCGTTGCAATGTGCGCGCTCAGGTCATGAATACGCAGCACGGAACCAGCCATGCCATCCAGGCCTTCGTTGACCCGCGACGTGCGGTCGGCGGTGGACTGGCAGCTGACTTTGGTTTTTTCCATCGCGCCCACGGCAGTGCTCACGCCCTGCTCCAGCCGCGCGAGCATCTCGTTGATCTCCGAGGTGCTCTGCTGGGTACGACCGGCCAGCGCCCGCACCTCATCGGCCACCACCGCAAAGCCACGGCCCTGCTCGCCTGCCCGCGCCGCTTCAATGGCCGCGTTGAGGGCCAGCAGGTTGGTTTGCTGGGCGATGCCGCCGATAACCCCGAGCACATCGGTGATGCGCTTGGCATCGACCTGCATTTCCTGCACGTATTTCGTCGCGTCTTCAACTTCCGCCACCAACGCCCGCACGCTAACCGATGCTTCGTCGACGACGTCACGGGAACGCTGCGCCGCGTCATTGGCCGATTGGGTAAAGCTCGCCGTCTGCGTCGCGCTCTCGGCGACGCTGTCGGCGGTGGCGCTCATCTCGTTGATCGCGGTCACCGCCTGATCGGTTTCCGAGGCGTGGCGGTTGAGGATCTGGTTGATGTTGCGCGACTGATCCTGCAACTGCACCAGCCCGGCCGAGATTTGCTCGGTGCCGTTGCGCACCTCGACAATCATGGCTTGCTGGAAGGCGATGAACTTGTTGACCGAATGGCCGACAGCGTCCAGCTCGTCCTGGCCTTTGATCGGAATACGGCGGGTCAGGTCAGCCTCACCCGAAGACAGCGCGTCGATGTTGGTGCGCAGAACGGTCACGCGTGCCAGCAGACGGTGGAAGGCAAAGCCCAGCACCACCAGCAACAGTATGACCAGCGGGATCTGCAACCAGCCCAGGGTCTTCAGCACTTCGGTGCTGCTGGCGGTGAGCATGGCGGTCGGCAGCGATGTGGCGATGACCCACGGCGTGCCCGCGACCGGACGCAGGAAGAAGGTCAGATCACCCAGTTGCGGGTCGATGTATTCCTGGGAATACACAGCGTCGCCGGAGATCTTGCCCAGACCCTCCTGAATGGCCTTGGCGAACATCGACTGGCCGCTGAAGCCGGAAATGTTCTTGAGGATGATTTCGCCGGGGATGCGGCTCTGGTTGGTCAGGATCTTGCCGTCGCGCTCGACGATCATCACCTGACCCTGAATGTCTTTTTCCTTTTCCTGGATCAGGCCGTTGAAGAAGCCCAGGGTGACGTCGATGGTCGAAACGCCGTACAGCGCGCCATCCTTGTAGATGCCCATGGCGCAGTTGGTGCGCGGCTGCGGGCTGGCTTCGTCCTGGTAGGCAGCGGCCCAGGCGCATTTGCCCTTGGGTGCGTTCTGCCCGGCGCGGTGCCATGGCTGTTCCCAGTAGTTGGGCGCAGGGTCGGAGTTCCAGAAGGTGCTCACCACCAGTTGGCCACTGCCGTCACGGTGGAAGAATGAGCTGTGCTTGTTGCGCCCCGGGGTGCGCTTGTCCGGCATCGGCCAGACGCCGCCGCCAAAGACTTTCTGATCGCCGTACTGATCAACCAGGCCTGGCAGCACCTTGTCGATGCCATCGCTGTCCAGCAGCGGCACCGCCTGGGTGATCGCCCGGGACTGGGCCTCTACGCGGGCCAGGTCCGACAGGATACGCGTGCCGATCTGATCAACCTGGCTCAGGACTACCTGCTCCTGGGTCGCGCGGACCTTGGGCGTGACCAAGTGAACGATGCCCTGTTCAGTGATCACCGCGATCACCACAATCAAGGCCACAAATATGACCGTATAGCGCGCCTGCACTGTTTTAAACATCGTCGTCCCCATGCCAAATATTTTGTAATTGTTTTGCATACTCCTGATGGGCTATCGACCGAAAGCCGACAAGGATGAGGGGCACAAAAAAAGGTTTTCCCCCCGCCCGGCGGGGCGTCATTGCACCGGGAGGAAGTTCAGGAACAGCAGGCTCTGGGCGTAATTCAAACCGATGCGTCTATATCGCTCGTCGAGCATCTGGGTGAGCAGATCCAGGCGCGCCACGATCTTGCCGAACTCGGTGGCAAAACTGAGGTTGCTGCCCTCCTCTGAAATTTCGTTGGAGAACAGCAACAGCTCGCCATTGGCGTTCTGTCGCTGGCTCAGCAGCCAGGTGGCCTTCTCGATATTGCGCGCGGCGTTGCTGACGAAGGTCGGGTTGATCTGGTCGGTCATGAAAAATTCCAGGCGCCCGCCGTGGGCCGTGACCAACATGCTGCCGATGGCATAGATGAACGCACCGACGCGGTCGCCAAGAAACTCCGGGCTCAGGGCGTAGCTCAGCGCGGCGAGGTCACGCCGGGTGCCCAACTGCGGCAACGGCTTCTGTTGCTCGATGGCCTGTCGCACGTTGCGCTCCGCACTTGCGGCGTCAACGAAGCCGGACTTGCGCCACTCGGCGGGATTGCGCAGGTAGAGTTTGTTCATCAGCAGATAGAGGCTGTCGAGGTTGTCGGCCATGGCCAGTGTGGCCATGCGGTCCACGCTGGTCTGGAAGAACTCTTGGGGGCGGGTCTCGCTGAACTGCGTGGCGACATCCCGGCCGTCCTGGCGCGTACAACCCGCCGCGCAGAGCCCGAGCATGCACAGGGCAAACAGCGGGCGCAGGTGACGGCAAACGGATAAAACAGTGAACACGGCGAGCATCAATCCCAGGTTTCAACGAACGGGACACCGCATTCATCAGCGCGTCCCGGCCAAGGTCAGAACGGCTGAAGGCAAAAAAGTGCAATGTCGGCGGCAAATCCGCGTTTAAAGCGGTTCGGCAGACATGTGAGCTTTCATGCAAATGATTCCCTCATCCATTTGACGCCGCCGTCCGCTTTCACCAAGCTAGCCGCCTTCGCATGATTCTCAGGAAACACCCCGCGTGATGACCACAAGCCTGCACTGGCGCCGTTTCGTATTTTGCCTCGCTCCCCTGATCGCCCTGCTCGCCGCCTGTGACGGCGGTGCGCCGAAGACCAAACCCTCCGAAGCGACGACCTACGTCAGCGTCGAGTGGGACAAACTGCCGGCGGTGAACGACACCGACCTGATGGCGGGCTACAACAGCTGGTTCTCGGCGTGCAAGCGTCTGGCCAAGGACCCGGTCTGGGGCGGCACGTGCGCCCTCGCCGCCCAAGTGCCACAAAATCCTGCGGCGGTGCGCGACTTTCTCAAGAACCAGCTGCAGGTCTACAGTCTGCGTTCCTCCGAGCACGGCGCCAACGGGCTGATCACTGGCTATTACGAGCCCATCTACAAAGGCAGCGAGCAGCGCAACGACGCACACCCGGTGGCGGTGTATGGCGTGCCCGATGACCTGATCATCGTCAACCTCGACAGCATCTATCCCGAGCTCAAGGGCAAGCGCCTGCGCGGGCGCCTTGACGGCCGGGTGCTGCGTCCCTACGACGACGCCGCCACCATCGGCAACAAGGGCGCCAACGCCCCCGTGCTGGCCTGGCTGGAAAACCCCATCGACCTGCAGTTCCTGCAAATCCAGGGATCGGGTCGGGTTCAGCTGGAGAACGGCCGTCAGTTGCGCATCGCTTATGCCGATCAGAACGGCTACCCCTACAAGCCGATCGGCCGCTGGCTGGTGGAGCAAGGGCAATTGACCAAGGACGAAGTGTCCATGGGCCGCATCCGCGACTGGGCGATTGCGCACCCCGAACGCGTGAATGAGCTGCTGGGCAGCAACCCGAGCTACGTATTCTTCACTCAGCGCCCGGACAGCACCGAAGGCCCGCGCGGCTCGCTGAACGTGCCGCTCACCGCCGGTTACAGCGTGGCGATTGATCGCAAGGTCATCCCCCTCGGCAGCCTGTTGTGGCTGTCATCGACCCGCCCCGACGGCACGCCGCTGGTACGCCCGGTTGCGGCGCAGGACACCGGCGGCGCCATCGCCGGCGAAGTCCGCGCCGATATGTTCTGGGGCACCGGCGACGCGGCCGGCGAGCTGGCTGGCAATATGAAGCAGCAAGGCCAGATCTGGATGCTGTGGCCTAAAGGCGCGGCCCTGCCGGATGCCAAACCCAAGGACTGATCGAGCTGAACCGCCGCCTGATACGCCACCCGCGTCAGGCGGCGTGTATCGCGGGTTGAACTGAAATCGGTTTCAGGTATCACAGCATGCTTCTTCCCGGAAACCCTTCTCGATCTCCCATGAATACCTCCGACACCCCGCATGAATTCAACATGGGCTGGCTGCTCTTCGCCCTCGCCATGGGCGCGTTTGCCATCGGCACCACCGAATTTGCCTCGATGACCCTGCTGCCGTTTATTGCCGGCGACTTCCAGGTCACCCAGCCGCTCGCCGGGCACGCCATCAGTGCCTATGCGTTGGGCGTGGTGATTGGCTCACCGGTGATCATGGTCCTCGGCGTACGCCTGCCGCGACGGGCGTTACTGGTGGCCCTCGCTGCCTTCATCGGAATCGCCAATGGGCTGAGTGCCGTGGCGCCTTCGCTGCCGTGGCTGGTGTTCTTCCGCTTTCTCAGCGGGTTTCCCCATGGCGCGTATTTCGGCGTGGCCATGCTGCTGGCCGCGTCCCTGGTGCCGAAGAATCGCCGCGCCCAAGCCGTCTCCCGCGTGTTCATGGGGCTGACCATCGCCACCATCATCGGCGTGCCGTTCGCCACCTGGATCGGCCAGACCATCGGCTGGCGCTGGGGCATGGCCATTGTTGCCGGGCTGGCTGCCATCACGGCGGTGCTGATCCGCTGCCTCGCCCCCGCGTCCCCTGCCCAGGCCGACGCCAGCCCGTTGCGCGAACTCAACGCCCTGCGCTCGCGGCAGGTGTGGCTGACCCTGGGCATCGCCGGGATCGGCTTCGGCGGGATCTTCTGCGTGTACACCTATCTGGCCGCCACTCTGATCGAGGTCACCCATGCCTCGAGCTTCATGATTCCGGTGGTGATGGCGGTCTTCGGTCTGGGTACCACGGTGGGCAATCTGATCTGCGGCTGGGCCGCCGACCGCGCCACCATGCTCGCCGCTGGCGTCTCGCTAGGCTTCACCGCGCTGGTGCTGGCGCTGTATCCCTCGGCCACCGATAACCTGTGGCTGCTCATTCCGCTGGTGTTTTTCATTGGCTGTGGCGTGGGCCTGGCGGCGATCCTGCAAACCCGCCTGATGGACGTTGCGCCCCATGCCCAATCTCTCGCGGGTGCACTGGTGCAGAGCGCGTTCAATATGGCCAACGCCATTGGGCCGCTGGCGGGTGGCGCCGTGATTGCGGCGGGATACGGTCTGCCGGCCACGGGCTATGCGGCAGCGGCATTGACGCTGGGCGGTCTGGGCATGTGGTATTGGGCGCTGATGGATGCACGGCAGGGTGATCGCCGCGTTGCCCGGCAGGCTTCCGGGTCAGTCTGAAGCCGCGAGCTGTTTGATTGCGCGGTTGATCCGAGCTCTGCCCTGACACTGCGTCCGGGCGAGCTCCAGACCTGTCACACGTTGGGGTCTGCCTCATCGGGCGACGGGAACAACGTATCGACCTTGTGCTTGCTTGAAGTGCGAACCGGCGCCATGGCAGCGGACTCCGCCAGGCGTGTGGCCATTTCCCAGTGACGGGATTCCTGCCCTTCAGGCTTGCCTTCGGTCTCCCAGATCAACTGGGCCAACTGACGAACAGTGTCTTCGTCGACATTCATGCGTATCCCCCATTGATGCTTGCGCAGGACATTGGCCGGCGCCAGAGCGGTGCCGAATCCAGCCTCCGCTACGGTACCCGCCATGAATAGTACCAGCCGATAACGAGGGTAAATGACGGGCGTGCAAAGGTCGGCGAACGCAAGCCGGCCGCTGGTCGGACTTAACGGATCCACCGGAAATCGGCGGCGAACCACGATGGCCTCCTCAATCCCTGTTGCGTTTGAGCAACAGGCTGGCAACCAGGCCAAGGCCTGCAGCCACGCCGACGGCGGCCCAGGGATGGGTCGTCACGTAGGATTTGGCATTACCCACCGCACGAGTCAACGCAGGTTGGGCTTCCATCTCGATCTCGGTCACTGCGCTGGTGCCGCGGGCCAGAAAATCCTTCAGCCGCTCACGGGCCTGGGTGGTGCGATCCTCATTCAAGGCATCCCCTGCCGCCAGCAAGGCATTGGTCTCTTCGAGAAAAGTGTTCAGCTCGGAACGGGTTTTCTGATAAAGATCGTCACGCAGTTGTTCGGTGATATCGCTTGCCATAATAGTTTTGCCTCCTGGGTGTGAGAAAGGTTGACTAAATCGCCAATCGATTCGTTCCAGTGACTTCGAAAAAACCTCTTTTCGCCGCACCGCAATTGATCATGCACCGCTCGCGGTGCAGCCTGAATCGGGATTCAACAGCCCTATGACATATTTAAAAGGGACTCAATGAAAGTCGTGCCGATCCTCGAACTGCCCGCCGATCAACAGGCCAGCGTTCGGCAACTGCGCAACCAGCCAGACGTGCGCAAGTTCATGTACACGGACCATGAAATCGGCGAGGCCGAGCATCTGAATTGGCTCGAGGGGCTGCGCGACAGCGCCCGGCAGCAGGTCTTCGCCATCGTGATGGAAACTGCGCCCGTCGGTGTTGTGTCCCTGAGTGCCATCAACACCACCCACGGCACGGCGGACTGGGCCTTTTACCTCGACACTACGCTGCAGGGCAAAGGCCTCGGCAGTCAGGTGGAGTTGTGGATGCTCGACCACGCGTTCGGCGCCGCAGGACTGGAAAAACTCAATTGCGAAGTGCTTGAGATCAACCCGGCGGTGATCAAGATGCACCAGAAATTCGGCTTTGTGATCGAGGGCGTACGGCGGGAACACATCGTGCGCGATGGCAAGCGTATCGACGCCGTGCTGCTGGGTATCACCAAAAGTGAATGGCAGGCGCAGCGGCCCAAGGTACTAGCCACGGTGGAGCGGATTGCAGGACGTCGCTAGCGCATTGTGCGGAAATGCGCGCCCATGCTTGGCTTGATGCGGGTGGAGGTGTTCGCAGATCAGGCGATGTTAAGCAGGCGAACCGCCGGGCGTTCATCGGCTTTGCAGTACAAATAGTCGCGCCATTTTCTAAAAGCGCTCTGCTGCCGCACGAAAGCCTCTTCCCATTGCATGCCGCCGATGTGCTCGACGGGGATAGACATCATCTGCTCAGTTGCCTGATCCAGCTCGCTGATCAGGTCGAGTGCGTTAGGAATATCGTTGGTCTGAGGTCTCATCCGGGGCACCTTATTTTTTGATTAATGAATGGAGTGCCCAACCCCTTGTTAGTGCTCGCGTTCCGACGAGTGGCTCGTTTGTGTAACACATTCGTCGTGTTGTAAGAAAAACCCCACGCTGGGTGGGGTTTGGTGTGACATCGGCCGCTAGCTGTTACCGGGAGAGGGCTCTTCGTCCTCGTCGACAGGCGGATTGTCGGTAATCTCCATCTCGTCCAGCCCCTTGTTCCGGGCTGCGATGGCGGCATCCTCTTCGTTGTCGATGCCTTCAGCCGAGTCGGCACTTGCGTCGGGATAGACCTCTTCTTCGCTACCCGGCTCCGCTGGGCCCTGATATGCGTTATCTGGCCCGTTGTCTTCGATACCCATGATGACCTCCAGTGCGAATCGCAGGAAATCTGCGCTTACAGGACAGAGGTGCATCAGGAAGGATTAGTGCCCGGTGGAAGATGAATGGCGCGTGAAGCCGATGGAAACTGATCTGCCGGTCATCGCGATCAGGCCGGCCTCCAAAGGCGCATTTCAAGATCTGCCCCCGGCGCCAGTCTGTTCCCCGGCTCCCCTCTTTGCCCAGCCTTTGGCCCAGCCAGTCGCTCGAGATGACTCTTCAACAGGCCTGTACACTGAGCAACGCACTGAATGCTACGGACAAAAAAACCGCCGAAGCGGTTTCTTTTGTGCAGCCCACCGTGGGGGTCGTCACACCTTGAAGCGAGCCACCATGTTCTGCAGCGTATTGCCCAGGCGTGCCAGTTCCAATGTCGAGGCAGCACTCTGCTCCGTCGCGGTAGCAGACTGGTCAGCGACGTCACGAACACTGATCACGCTGCGATTGATTTCGTCGGTCACCGCGCTCTGCTCCTCGGCCGCAGCCGAAATTTGCTGGCTCATCTGCTCTATCGTGCCAATGGAATGCGTAATCTCTACGAGGGCTTGCTCGGCCTGCCGCGCCAGCTCGACGGTGCCCTCTGTTCGCCGCATGCTGGCGTCCATCAAACTCGACGCTTCCACAGTGCCGTGCTGGAGGGCCTGGATCAGCGCTTCGATTTCAGTGGTCGAGCTCTGTGTCCGCTGGGCCAATGACCGGACCTCGTCGGCCACCACTGCAAAGCCGCGACCCTGTTCGCCGGCGCGTGCAGCTTCGATGGCGGCGTTGAGTGCGAGCAGATTGGTCTGCTCCGCCACGGCCTTGATCACGTCGATGACGCTGCCGATCTTATCGCTGTCATGGGTCAGACGCTGCATTGCCACGCCCAACTGCCCGACCTCTCCAGACAGCTGACTGATTTCCTTGGTTGCATGCTGTACGACCGTGCTGCCATGGGCCGCACGCTCGGTCGCTTGCCGGGCCGCACGCGACGCATCCTCGGTGTTTTGTGCAACTTCTTGCACGGTTGAAGCCATTTCATTCATGGCAGTTGCCACCTGGTCCACTTCCAGTTTCTGCTGGGTGACGCCAGCGCTGGTCTGTTCGGTCGCGGCCGACAACTCTTCGGCGGCGGTTGCGATCTGGGTAATGCCCTGTCCGATGCCACCAATCAGTTCACGCAAGGAAGACGTCATGTGCTGCATGGTGTTTTGCAGCAGGCCCAGTTCGTCTTTCCGGTCTGTGCCAATGTCGTAGGTCAGGTCGCCATCGGCGATGCGACGGGCAGCGATGACGCTGTCGTTCAGTGGACGAGTGATCTGGCGGGTGATCAATGCTGCGGCGAGAACACCCAGTAACAGCACCACTAACGCAACACTGAACAACTGGATGATCGCATTGCTCTTTTCATTGTTTGCTGCAACGACCTGGGAGGCCATCAAGTCCTCGACACTTTTTACGGTGTCGGTCGTCAGCTTTTGTAACGCGTCACGTATCTGGTCATTTTGTTGCAGCATCTGCGAGATCGTCGCCATGTTCTCCTTGTACTGCCGGAGCGCGACAAGCGAGGTGTCAACTGCTGCAGTTGACTGCGCGGGTAACTGGCTTCGGGCTTCAGCCACCTGGCTAACCAGTGCGTCGGCAGTCGCAAAAGTGGCCCGGCGATTGTCTTCGGTAGGAATGCTCAAGTAACGACGGAATACCAGACGGAAGTTGGTCATACCATTGCGCAGGTCGCCTGCAATTTTCACATGGTCGATACCGGCCTGGTCTGGCGAGTTTGAAGCATCGTCCAACGTCTTCTGCAGCAGGCTCTCGAAGGTCGCGCTTACTTCATCCGAGACCTTGATCAACGGTTTCATCGCCCCATCGATTTTCTGGTTGTTGCTGACCAGTTGATCGAAGGTTTTCTTGAGTTCTGCTGCCTGGTTATCGATCCCCCTGAGCATGTCCACGTTTTTGGCGACGGTCAGGATCTGCAAACCTTTATCGATGGTGCTGTTCAATGACGCAAGGGCAACGCTATACGCTTCCGCAGCGCCGGCACTTGGGCTGGCCGCGTAGGTTTGCGACGCCACTTTAACGTCGAGCATATCGGCTTTCACTTCAGCGACCCTGGCTGCTTTCTCCAGTCGCTGGATAAGCAGGTTCGCGCTGCCATAACCAATCCCGGTAACCACCAGAACGCCCAGCAGAATGGCACCAAAGCCCAAGCCGAGCTTCTTGCTTACTTTCAAATTATCCAACCAGTTGGATCTCATCGCCTTTTAACCTTTGATTTTTTCGTAATGCTCTGTTATCGACTCCTTATATAAAAAGTTAATCAAAAGGATCATCGTTAAAACTGATGATTTAGTTCGAATTTCTCTATCGATCGTCGTTGATCACCCTCGGCCCCCGGCCAGGCTTCAGAACCCGGGCTCTTCGTTCGGGAGGGTTGAAGGGCACGCCCAACCTCATTCGAATGGCTGATTTTCGCCATTCGGGAGCGGGTGCCACGGTGGAATTAAGGGAAACCACGTGCAACGCTCGTTTCTGACAGCGATGACCCTAATTGCACCTCACGATCCACAGCTGACCGATTTGTGTCGTAAAGCTTTGACTCATCAGATCCCGCCGCATGGCCCACTCAGGGACAGCCGGCACACTCGCCGCGCGCAGCGTTCCACGCCCCCACTTGGCATTGATCTCATCCAGCACGTTCATCACCTTCTCGGCTTCCACGGGTTGCGAATGGGCGAACAGGTCGTCGGTAAATTCGCCGGGCTGCCGCAGGTCCATTAAAAGGACTTCGGCCTTGCTGTATTTGAAGCCTTCCCGGAATAAACGGTTGACCGCTTCCGTTGCCGCTTTCGTCATCAAGCGCACGTCATTGGTGGGGTACGGCAATTCGACCAGAGCGCCGTTGGCATATTTGGCCTCCTCAGGATTGAACATCCCCGTTCGGATACTGACCCGGATTTTTTTGCACAACGAGTTCTGTGCCCGGAGCTTTTCCGCGGCGCGCTGGGTATAGGTGGCGACGGCTTCCCTGATGGGCTCGATAGTTGTCAAACGGCTGCCAAACATTCGGCTGCAGCAGATCTCCTGCTTCGGCGGATCGACCTCCCCCAACTCCAGGCATGGAGTTCCCGACAACTCGCGCGCAGTCTTCTCGATCACAACGCTGAATTTCTGCCGCAGCGTCCAGGGATCGGCCTTCGCCAGATCCATCGCGGTCTTGATCCCCATGACTTCGAGATGGGCCTTCATGCGCTTGCCCACGCCCCACACTTCGCCGACGTCCGTGTTACGCAACGTCCAGTCGCGGTTGAACGGATCGCAGATATCGACCACCCCGCCGGTCTTCGCCAGCAAGCGTTTCGCCGTGTGATTGGCGAGCTTTGCCAGTGTTTTGGTGCGGGCTATGCCCACGCCCACCGGAATGCCGGTGCGCTTGTAGAGGGTCGCCCGAATCTGCCTGCCGAAAGCCGTCAAGTCGCCGGGGATGCCAGACAGGTCAGCGAAGGCCTCGTCGATGCTGTACACCTCCAGCGCGGGGACCATCGATTCGATAATGCTCATGACCCGCTCGCTCATGTCGCCATACAGCGCGTAATTGCTGCTGAACGCGATCACACCGTCTCGGCGCAACTGGTCCTTGATCTGAAAGTAAGGCGCACCCATCTTCACGAAGGGCTTTGCGTCATAGCTTCGGGCAATCACGCAGCCGTCGTTATTCGACAACACCACGATGGGCGTTTTGGCGAGGTCAGGCCGAAAGACGCGCTCGCAACTCGCATAAAAGCTGTTGCAGTCGATCAGCGCAAAGACGGGCTCAGGCTTTGTCATGATCGCGAACGCTGAATCACCACGCCCCAGATCACCCGATCGGCCGGTACGTGAAAGAAGTAAAGACGCAGCTTTTCGGCGCCGGCCGACGATGGGCCAAGAAAGGTGACGCTCATGATGCAAGCCTTGCCGTGAATAACTGTACGTATATACAGTTAACGTTTTAGCCTGCCTCCGGTCAATGTACTGTGTAGGAATTTCGACGGGTGACCGTAGGTGCGGACGCTACTCGATCTACGAGTCTGCAGACCGTTGCTCTGAGGGGCTTGTGCCAGAGCAGTTGGTCATTAATGGATACGACTTTTGGCTGATCGAGCTTACGATGTCGCGCCGGCGGCTCGTATTGAGGGTATGGCGATGTGCGGCACGCCGGCGGGACAATTCGCTGGGTTCGAAGTGTGACGGAAGTGGGAAATGTGAGGAATCAGGGGTTGCGAATGCAAGTCAAACTTACACATATAGGGAAAACAAGATGAAATCTGGGATGCTGGCTTTACTGGTCATTGCAGTCGCTATGCTGTCGGGGTGTAACCACTTTAGCCAAGGCGATTATCGGGGCATACACAGAGCCGGAACCATTCCTTGCAATGGCACACCGCCGAATCAGCCAGGATGTTATTGAAGGCACACGTGGTGCCTTCATTCGCAGCAAGATGAATGCATTCAACCGGCTCATGCAACTCATGTCGACGAGCTCGTCGAGGTTTTACTGCAATATCTTTTCGACGAGCCTCGGCGCTTTCATCGGGGAGGCTATACCCAGCTCGGCAGAACAACTAGCCTGCCGCTGGGAAAGGATAAGGCAATTTCGGCCACGATGAGTACCGAGCCTGAAGTTCAGCTCATCACAGCAGACTCTCCCCCTGTTCAGGATAATTAGTACAGATTGTCGACTTTTCGCTTTTCCAGGGTGTAGGTTTTCAGATCAATCTCGTTAGCTGAAAGCTTGGCGTCAAGACGATCCATGTCCCGGCGCTTCAAGCTGGCTACATGAGCTTTTGATGCCTGATAGTTGATGGACTCAGCTGCGTCGTAGCCACTGACAGGATCCCAGATAATGGACAATGGCCACAGCAGCAGGTTGACAACGCCGTAGCCGTAAGCGCGCCCGTAGAACGATCCACCGCCAGGCAGGAGGCCCAGTCCTGCGGCCAGGCCTGGACTTTTTTCTTGAACGTCAAGATGGTTGGCACGATAGCCAGCCAGTTCAGATTCCTGCGTGTGATCCAAACCGGAGGCACAGCCAGCAGTCAAAACTAACAGAACGGCTGCTGACAAGTTGCGAAGAGCGTACATCTGAATTCCCTATATAAATAATGCTCAGCCAGAGCTGGAACTGAGCGCCGCGCATTGTACACACTTAAATCGCCTATAGATGGCCTAATGCTACATTTCTCTTACTGCTCATATAAGGTGCGATCCCCCCTGCCCGTCCGCGCATCGAAAAGGGGGTGTCCGTTAAGTGCCAACTCTCTGTATGGGGTACATCGCCCTCTGAACCATTGCAAGCAGTCGGGGCAACAGGCTGGCCCCAGTTTCCAACTTGCTGGCGGTTCAGGTGCACTGCGCGGGTCATGAAGCAGAAGAGAAGCGGCCTGGCCCTGGCTGGCCATGACGATAAAGTTCTTGTGTACCTCGCCGATAGGTACACATTCCCCCGTAAGCCATGGAGCATTGGATGTTTAATCCACGTGAGGCAGAACTAGACCATCTGTACAACCGGGTCGTCCTGCTAACTATCGCATGCTGTGTTTTATTAGCATTTGCCGCGATGGCTAGAAACGAAGGTTTCACCTACGCAGCCCTTCAGTGGAATGGGGCCCAAGTGACCGGCACGGTGACGCAGCTGGAGGAAATCCCGAGAAACCGACTTGCTAACATCGTCCACTACCGTTACGTGGACCAAGATAACCGACCTCACGAAGGGCAATACCTGGACACTGGATGCGGCGAGAGGGAAAACTGCGGAGTAGACGAAGACGTCACCCTGATCTATTCGCGCTGGTTTCCGGAGTACAGCGCCGTCGCAGCCAACGTCCATAGCTTTCGGCCAGGTTTTTACATCATGAGCGGCGGCGTACTGATTTCGCTGCTCTTCTTCGGAATTTCCTTCTGGACACTGGGTCGCATCAGCGCCATGAAGCGAGATGACGCACAGCACCTCCATACGAAATACTGAGCGTCAGCCTCGAATACTGAGCAATGATCTCGGTGATTTTCGGGTGCGCTGCGGTGGAACTGACTATTTCGAGCCGTAATTCTTGCACATGTCTTTGGCGACATACGCCCCCATTGGGGAGTGCATCAAGTTGTCGGCCATGCTGCTAACCTTGAATTTATAGGCAGGGTCAGATTTGATTTTTCTCACTTCCGCCTTTGTTGCCTCATCCATGGTGGAATCCGATGCCATGGCGTTCTCAACATCGCTCTTCATGCCAGGATTCGCGTTATTGCAGACCTGCTCCATTGCAACCAGCACTACAAGGCCTTGCTGCTTTTCATCTTCCGGGCTCGCGAAAGAGTTGCCGGCATAGCCCAACAGGGCCAGACAAAGCGGCAGAGCAGACATTCTGATCGACAACATTCAAAAACTCCCTATTGATAGAAACTTCGGCCCGCACGCTGGCAGCCAAAGCGACTCGCACCTTATCGCGCACCAAAACCCGTCAGACCAAGCTATCCGCCACCGTCGGAAACAATCATCAGGCTAACTACTCAGGCTTGGCGTCCGGTATCCACAATGAGCACGCTGATGCAGATTGTGCGATCAACCAGTCGTGATCCCGTTTCCCGAATGGTCGCGGCACCCCCGCAGATATCCGAAGCGCCATATTGTAGGAGCCCGACACCTCAGTGGGTGTAGGGGTCGCCTCACCCAACTTCGAATTGGTTTTAAGTCCATTTATCGCGCCTTGAAGAGCGAGCGCTTGCTTGAACGTATCGGAGGTTTCTTCGATTATCGAAACTACGACGGACGCTGCGTTTGAGCAGCGATCCATTTTTGCCCATTGTTTCATCTGTGCTTCATCAGCCCATGCAGCGGCAGAGGCCGCGAGCAGCATAAAACCAATCCAGTAGCGCATAGCTCGAATCCTTTCAGTAAGCAGGCCGCTTTAATACCTTAATTCAGCCCCTATCGCCACCGGCCCTTCGGAAGCAAATCGTCGAGGCCTCCGCGAAGATGCTGTCTGGTGAGCCTGAAACCTGCGCATCAGAAAATCATGGGCGGGGCTGTAAAAAAGCCTCGCCGAGCATCGACCGAATTGCCAGTTCAGTGAGCTCAGAGATGACGTGTCTGCAACAATGAAGTCAGGATGAGCCCCGAAAATCTCCAGACATGAAAAAGCCCAACCTGAGAAGATTGGGCTAAGTCATTGAAAAATATGGTCGGGACGGAGTGATTCGAACACTCGACCCCTAGCACCCCATGCTAGTGCGCTACCGGACTGCGCTACGCCCCGACTAGGCGTTACTCACTGCTACTTCTGTATTACGGGTTCTTGCGAAAGCGTCGAGGAATATACCCTAAGCTTTTGAATGATGGAAGTATTTCGGCTTACCACGTCAAGTCATTTACGCAGCACGACCAGCACGTCTTCCAGCTCGACAATCATCTGTTTGATCAGCTGCTTGTACTGCAGCGAATCATCCTTGACCTCATCGCTGGACATGCGCAAACGCGCGCCGCCAATGGTGAAGCCCTGATCGTAAAGCAGCGCGCGGATCTGGCGGATCATCAGCACGTCCTGTCGCTGATAATACCGGCGGTTTCCGCGGCGCTTGACCGGGTTGAGTTGAGGAAACTCCTGCTCCCAATAACGCAGAACGTGCGGTTTGACCGCGCAGAGCTCGCTGACTTCACCAATGGTGAAGTAGCGTTTGCCGGGGATAGGCGGTAGCTCGTCGTTATGACTTGGTTCCAGCATAAGCCTCAACTCGGGCCTTCAGTTTCTGCCCTGGGCGAAAGGTGACCACACGGCGAGCGGTAATCGGGATTTCTTCCCCTGTCTTGGGATTTCGGCCCGGTCGCTGGCGTTTATCGCGCAGATCAAAATTGCCGAATCCAGACAATTTGACCTGCTCGTTATCTTCCAGAGCGTGCCTGATTTCCTCAAAGAACAGCTCGACCAGTTCCTTGGCTTCTCGTTTGTTCAGGCCTAGCTCTTCGTACAGACGTTCGGCCATCTCAGCTTTCGTCAGAGCCCCCATACGCTACATCCTTAACGTGGCGTTTAACCTTGCCTCTAGCGAGGTGAGAATTTGCTGCGTCGAAGCGTTTACCTCATCGTCGGTAAGAGTGCGCGATGGATGTTGCCAGGTCAAGCCGACTGCAAGGCTTTTTCTAAGCGGATCAATGCCTTTACCCTGGTAAACATCAAACAGCCTGAGGTCTGTGAGCCATTCCCCTGCATTCTCACGAATAACGTCCAGCACGGCGGTCGCGGAAACATCACGATCAGCCAGCAGCGCCAGGTCGCGACGCACTTCCGGGAAGCGTGAAAGCTCATGGAATTTCGGCAGGCGACCGGTCGCCACTTCAGCCAGAACCAGCTCGAAGACGAACACGGGACGATCAAGGCCCAGGGTCTTCGACAGTTCCGGGTGCAGTGCGCCGATGTAGCCCACTTCTCGCCCGTCACGCTCGATACGTGCGGTCTGACCCGGGTGCAACGCGGGGTGGCTTCCGGGTACGAAACGGAAATCATCTTGCGCACCGGCAAAGCCCAGCACAGCTTCAACGTCAGCCTTGACGTCGAAGAAGTCGACGACATCGCGGCCTTGCGCCCAGCCTTCCGGCAGACGGCTGCCACAGATCACGCCGGCCAGCATCGGCTCTTGCTTCAAGCCTTCCAGTTGACCGACAAAACGCAGCCCGCTCTCGAACAGGCGCACGCGGTCCTGCTGGCGATTGAGGTTGTGCTGCAGCGACTTCACCAGACCCGGCCACAGGGACGAGCGCATTGCCGACATGTCAGCCGAGATCGGATTGGCCAGCAGCAGCGGCTCAGCACCCGGGCTGAACAGCTCGAACCATTTCTGATCGATGAAGCTGTAAGTGATTGCTTCCTGATAACCGCGAGCCACCAGCAGACGACGCAACGCTGGCAGATCACTCCGAGCCTCGGCACGCGGTTGCGGTGCCAGGCGCGCCTGCGGGTAACGAACCGGCAGACGGTTGTAACCATGGAGGCGGGCCAGCTCTTCAATCAGATCGACTTCGAGGGTGATATCGAAGCGGTGGCTCGGCACTTCGACGCGCCACTGCTCGATGGCGTGAGGCGCGACGGTGAGACCGAGCGCTGTGAGCAGACGCTCGATTTCCGCTGCGTCCATCTTCATGCCCAGCATCTGCTCGATACGCTCGGCACGCAGAATGATCGGCTCAACCGAAGGCAGGTGCTGATCGCTGACGGTTTCGATGACCGGACCAGCTTCACCGCCCGTGATCTCCAGAAGCAGGCCAGTGGCACGCTCCATGGCTTCACGAGCGAGCTGCCAGTCAACGCCGCGCTCATAGCGATGGGACGCGTCGGTGTGCAGGCCATAGGACCGTGCCTTGCCGGCAACGGCAATTTGATCGAAAAAAGCGCTCTCAAGGAAAATATCGCGAGTGGTCGCGGACACGCCGCTGTGCTCGCCACCCATGACACCGGCGATGGCCAGGGCACGCTGGTGATCGGCGATGACCAGAGTATCAGCGCGCAGGCTGACTTCCTGTCCATCCAGAAGCACGAGCTTTTCGCCCTCTTCCGCCATGCGCACACGAATGCCGCCGTTGATCTCGGCAAGGTCGAACGCGTGCAGCGGCTGACCCAGCTCAAGCATCACGTAGTTGGTGATGTCGACTGCGGCGTCGATGCTGCGGACGTCCGAGCGACGCAGGCGCTCAACCATCCACAACGGCGTAGGACGCGACAGGTCGACATTGCGGATGACGCGACCCAGATAACGTGGGCATGCCGCAGACGCGATCACGTCTACAGGACGCACTTCATCGTGCACGACCGGAACCACTGCCACCTGTGGACGCGTGACGACTGCGTCATAGAGCGCACCCACTTCACGGGCCAGACCCGCGACCGACAGGCAGTCACCGCGGTTGGGCGTCAGGTCGACCTCGATGCTCGCGTCGTCCAGTTCGAGATAAACGCGCACATCCTGACCCACCGGCGCGTCGGCCGGCAGCTCCATCAGGCCGTCATTGCCCTCACCCACCTGCAGCTCGGCTTGGGAGCACAGCATGCCGTTGGACTCGACGCCCCGCAGCTTGGCTTTCTTGATCTTGAAATCGCCCGGCAATTCGGCGCCGATCATCGCGAATGGAATCTTCAGGCCGGGACGTACGTTTGGCGCGCCACACACAACCTGAAAGGTTTCGGCGCCATTGCTGACCTGGCAAACGCGCAGCTTGTCAGCGTCCGGGTGTTGCTCGGTGCTCAACACCTCGCCCACCACAACACCGCTGAAAACGCCCGCTGCCGGGGTGACGCTGTCTACTTCAAGGCCGGCCATCGACAGACGAGCAACCAGCTCGTCGCGGGACACTTGCGGGCTTACCCAGCCACGCAGCCATTGTTCACTGAATTTCATCCTGCTCTCCTAAAGAATTCGTTACGGGCGACCTAGCGAAATTGCGCGAGGAACCGCAAGTCGTTGTCGAAGAACAGGCGCAAGTCGTTGACGCCATAACGCAGCATCGCCAGACGCTCTACGCCCATACCGAAGGCGAAGCCCTGGAATTCTTCCGGATCGATCCCAGACATGCGCAGCACGTTCGGGTGGACCATGCCGCAGCCCATGACTTCAAGCCAGCCGGTCTGCTTGCACACGCGGCAGCCTTTGCCGCTGCACATCACGCATTCCATGTCGACTTCGGCCGAAGGTTCGGTGAACGGGAAATACGAAGGACGGAAACGCACTGCCAGCTCTTTTTCAAAGAACACGCGCAGGAATTCCTCGATGGTGCCTTTCAGGTCGGCGAAGTTGATATCGCGGTCGACCAGCAGGCCTTCGACCTGATGGAACATCGGGGAATGGGTGATATCGGAGTCACTGCGATACACACGGCCCGGGCAGACGATGCGGATCGGAGGCTTCTGCGATTCCATGGTGCGGACCTGAACCGGCGAGGTATGGGTGCGCAGCAGCATGTTCGCATTGAAATAGAAAGTGTCGTGCATCGACCGGGCCGGGTGATGGCCTGGGATGTTGAGCGCTTCGAAGTTGTGGTAATCGTCTTCGACCTCAGGGCCTTCGGCGATGCCGTAGCCGATGTGGGTGAAGAACTGCTCGATTCGTTCCAGAGTGCGGGTGACCGGGTGCAGACCGCCAGTGGTCTGGCCACGGCCAGGCAGGGTCACATCAATGGATTCGGCCGCGAGCTTGACCGCAAGATCGGCCTCCTCGAACGACGCCTTGCGCGCATTGAGAACCTCTGTGACACGCTCCTTGGCTTCGTTGATCAGCGCGCCGACCTTCGGACGCTCATCAGCAGGCAGATTCCCCAGGGTCTTCATCACCTGAGTCAATTCGCCCTTCTTGCCAAGGTACAGAACCCGGATTTGCTCCAGGGCATTGATATCTTCGGCGCTTTGCACAGCCTCAAGTGCTTGAGAGACCAGCGCGTCCAGGTTTTCCATGTACAGACTCCAGATACAAAATAGGGGAAGAGCTTACAAGGCTCTTCCCCTATTTATGACGTTTAACACCGAACCCCGAGCGGGGTCCGGTGATTGCCGGGGACTTAGGCCAAAGTGGCTTTAGCTTTCTCGACAATCGCAGCAAACGCCGCTTTTTCGTTCACTGCCAGATCAGCCAGAACCTTGCGGTCGATCTCGATCGACGCTTTTTTCAGGCCAGCGATGAAACGGCTGTAGGACAGACCGTTGATACGCGCACCAGCGTTGATACGAGCGATCCACAGAGCGCGGAACTGACGTTTTTTCTGACGACGGTCACGGTAGGCGTATTGGCCAGCCTTGATTACCGCTTGCTTGGCAACACGGAATACGCGTGAACGCGCGCCGTAGTAGCCTTTAGCAAGTTTCAGAATTTTTTTGTGACGCTTACGGGCAATGACGCCACGCTTTACACGAGCCATGAGTTAATTCCTCTGTTCTTGATCAAAATTAGCAAAGGCGCAGCATGCGCTTGACTTTTGCCACGTCGGACGGATGCAGCAAGCTGCTTCCACGCAATTGACGCTTACGCTTTGTCGACATTTTGGTCAGGATGTGGCTCTTGAAAGCGTGCTTGTGCTTGATGCCATTCGCGGTTTTCAAAAACCGTTTAGCTGCACCACTTTTAGTCTTCATCTTTGGCATGTTCGGATACTCCGCATTCAGTTGATAAACATAACCGCAAGGCCTGCCGTGCCCTGGTGGTTATTTCTTCTTTTTCGGGGCGATGACCATGATCAGCTGGCGTCCTTCCATCTTAGGATGCTGTTCGACCGAACCGTATTCGAGCAGGTCAGCTTCAACCCGCTTCAACAGCTCCATCCCCAGCTCCTGGTGGGCCATCTCACGACCGCGAAATCTCAAGGAAATCTTGGCCCTGTCCCCGTCACTCAGGAAACGTACCAGGTTGCGTAGTTTTACCTGGTAATCCCCTTCCTCCGTCCCTGGACGAAACTTGATTTCTTTAACCTGGATCTGCTTCTGATTTTTCTTGGCGGCAGCAACCTGTTTCTTCTTCTCGAAGATCGATTTGCCGTAGTCCATCAGTTTGCAAACAGGGGGTACTGCATCGGCGGAAATTTCCACCAGATCCAGTTTGGCCTCTTCAGCCTTAAGAAGCGCGTCTTCAATTGACACAATCCCAAGCTGCTCACCCTCAGCCCCAATTAAACGAACCTCACGTGCCGAGATATTCTCGTTGATCGGGGCTTTCGGTGCAGCTCGTTTATCTTGTCTCATTTCACGCTTAATAATAATTACTCCGAATCTTGGCGACCACGCCGGGAAACCGCTTGTGCAAGGAACTCCGAGAACTGGGCGACCGGCATCGAGCCAAGGTCTGCGCCTTCACGTGTACGCACAGCGACAGTTTGTGTTTCAACCTCCCGATCCCCAATCACCAGGAGATACGGAATTTTGAGCAACGTATGCTCGCGGATTTTAAAGCCGATCTTTTCATTTCTCAAGTCGGACTTGGCACGGAATCCGCTTTGCGCCAATGTTTTTTCCACCTCAAGGGCAAAATCAGCCTGTTTATCAGTGATATTCATGATCACTGCTTGAGTTGGAGCAAGCCACGCAGGGAAGGCGCCTTCGTAATGCTCAATCAGGATTCCGATGAAGCGCTCGAAGGAGCCAAGGATTGCGCGGTGCAACATGACCGGGTGCTTGCGACCGTTGTCTTCCGACACGAATTCGGCGCCCAGACGGATCGGCAGGTTGAAATCGAGCTGCAGAGTACCGCATTGCCAGACGCGACCCAAGCAATCCTTGAGAGAAAATTCGATCTTCGGACCGTAGAACGCGCCCTCGCCCGGTTGCAGATCGTACGGCAGACCCGCGCTGTCAAGGGCTGCAGCCAGTGCAGACTCGGCGCGATCCCACAATTCATCGGAACCGACACGCTTCTCAGGACGGGTCGACAGCTTCATTTCGATGTCTTTGAAACCGAAATCGGCGTAGACGGCCATGGTCAGCTTGATGAATGCGGCGGATTCAGCCTGCATCTGTTCTTCGGTGCAGAAGATATGCGCGTCATCCTGGGTGAACGCCCGCACGCGCATGATGCCGTGCAGCGCACCCGAAGGTTCGTTGCGGTGGCAGGCGCCGAATTCGGCCAGACGCAGCGGCAACTCGCGGTAGCTTTTCAGGCCCTGATTGAACACCTGCACGTGGCACGGGCAATTCATCGGCTTGATGGCGTAGTCGCGGTTTTCCGACTCGGTGGTGAACATGTTCTCGGCGTAGTTCGCCCAGTGCCCGGACTTCTCCCACAGGGAGCGGTCGACAACCTGAGGCGTCTTGATCTCGAGGTAGCCGTTTTCGCGCTGGGTCTTGCGCATGTATTGCTCAAGAACCTGGTAGAGCGTCCAGCCGTTCGGGTGCCAGAACACCATGCCCGGCGCTTCTTCCTGGGTATGGAACAGGCCCAGGCGCTTGCCGATCTTGCGGTGATCGCGTTTTTCGGCTTCTTCGATGCGCTGGATGTAAGCCGCCAGCTGCTTCTTGTCCGCCCACGCCGTGCCGTAAACGCGCTGCAACTGCTCGTTCTTGGCATCGCCGCGCCAGTAGGCGCCGGACAGCTTGGTCAATTTGAATGACTTCAGAAAGCGGGTATTCGGCACGTGCGGACCGCGGCACATGTCGACGTATTCTTCGTGGTAGTACAGGCCCATGGCCTGCTCGTTCGGCATGTCTTCGACCAGACGCAGCTTGTAGTCTTCGCCACGGGCCGTGAACACTTCGATCACTTCCGCGCGCGGCGTGACCTTCTTGATGACGTCGTAATCCTTTTCGATCAGCTGCTGCATGCGCTGCTCGATCGCCGCCATGTCGTCCGGTGTGAAAGGACGCTCATAAGCGATGTCGTAATAGAAGCCATCATCAATGACCGGGCCGATCACCATCTTTGCAGTTGGATAGAGCTGCTTGACGGCATGGCCGACCAGGTGCGCGCAGGAGTGACGAATGATCTCCAGACCTTCCTGATCCTTGGGGGTGATGATTTGCAGGCTCGCATCGGTATCGATGATGTCGCTGGCGTCAACCAGTTGACCGTTGACCTTGCCGGCCACGGTGGCTTTGGCCAGGCCCGCACCAATGGATGCTGCGACCTCGGCAACGGATACCGGGTGATCGAAAGAACGTTGACTGCCGTCGGGAAGAGTAATAGTTGGCATGGCGCCTCCTCTCCTAGTGGTGACCCCTACCAAAGGTCACGTGGGTGGGATAGAGCCAGTACGCGATTCGGTGGTATGCCTGCCTCACAGTGGCAGGAGCCCGAAGGCCAACCTGAAGACCGAACCAGAGTGACTGGAACTTACGAAATCGACAGAACTTGCAGCAGGGCAACGGGGCCCCGCGAGATGCGAGCTAATCTGCAGGCGCGCATGCTATCACAGCGTTACCGCAGGGTCAGCTAAACGGTGGTGGGCGCTGCACGGGGATCGGCAAATGAACCGAGACGTAGCGGCGCCACGGAACTGGTGCGCTTCAGGGGCCTCAGATTATCGGTAGTACCTGTTCAAGGCCTGACACCTCGACGGCCACCGACAAAAAGGAATCCACCATGAAGCTTCTACGCGTTGCCGCCCTTCTCGCCCCGCTTGCCCTGACACTGCCCCTCAGCGCTCATGCCGCGATGGATGCGAAAACCAAGACCAGCTACATGAACGAATGCACCACCGCAGCCACCCAGAGCAATCCATCGATGGACGCCAGTGCAGTGAAGGCGCATTGCGAGTGCGGCGCTCAACAAATCAACCAGAACTTCTCGGACAAGGAGATCGCGTCGCTCAATGACAAAACGACGCCTCCCAGTACCGATATGACCTCTCGTCTGCAGGCGGCGGTGAGCAAAAATTGCCTGAATGGCAAAAAATAAAAAATTTACATTTCCTTGATGCCCCAGACCGGGGCATAAAGAAGGACCTATCGACCGACACCCTGAAGCCCGCGAATTCAGCGGGTTTCAGGGGTTGAAGAAGGGTTCGCCGCTGAACGCGCCGACCGGGCTAAACAGGCCTACCGGGCCCATTTGGGGCGTTATATCGAAGATGCTGACGCAAAGTTCTAATCGAAAAAGTCCAGCATTCACACAATTCGACTATGATAGCGCTCGTGTGCCCAGTTGGCCTGAGCAACACAGCACTACTGAAAATTATGTTCCTGGAGATACACCATGTCTAATCGCCAATCCGGCACCGTAAAATGGTTCAACGATGAAAAAGGCTTCGGCTTCATCACCCCACAGGGTGGCGGCGACGACCTTTTTGTACATTTCAAAGCCATTGAATCCGACGGTTTCAAAAGCTTGAAAGAAGGCCAGACTGTTTCCTTCGTGGCTGAGAAAGGCCAAAAGGGCATGCAAGCTGCTCAGGTTCGCGCGGAGTAATCCCAGCGATCTGAAAAAACCCCGTCACTGACGGGGTTTTTTTATGCCTGCAATTCCGTAATGCGCTGACGTTAACCGCAATTGACGCGGTTCACTTTCCCTGAATCATCGGTGTTCAGGTTCAGACGGTCCGAGCGGTATTCCAGTGTCACGATGTCGTTGGGCCCGAGCACTCTGGCGGTCTGCGCGCCGGCCTTGGCCTTCGCCTGGTCCAGCAATGCCGCTGACGCCGGCTTGCCGACAGCGAACTGCACCGCTGCCGCGTCACAGCGGGCATAACCATCAGCGGAACTGGCCGGGGAACTGGCGACGCTCTCCTCAGGCTGGCTCGAAGACTCCGACGTGCTGCTGCAACCGGCCAGCAGCGCTGCGGCGAGCACCAGACCCGATGATGCGTATTTCCAGGGCATACAACCTCCTAACGTTTAACTGAATCAGAACCTCTGCGACAGCGGTCCAGCGGCTTCGTTTCGCCACGCGCACGCCAAGGCATGTCGAGTACAGCGCAGGAGTCTGCCCGAGGCATCGCCTGCCCGGCGCATTCAATCGTGACAAAACGTTTAAGGCATGCCCGCAGGACGGGCTAAACAGGCGGGCGCGAGTCAATAGACGTCGACGTAATCGGTGGTGGGATTGGCCCAGTTGTCCCGCAGGGCGTTGTAGATCTGTGTCACCCATACGGCATCGCTGGCAGCCACCGGGCCCACGCAACCGGAACCGGCCGCCCAGGTCTCCAGACGAAACAGCAGTCCGCGGATGTCGACGCCGCCCACCGCGTCACTGGAAATCCACGCACGGCCGTCACGACCGACGCGCAGCTGGCTGTGCACGCCATCCCGCGCCGCCGCGATCATTTGCCGGACAGCGTCGTGGGTAAAGGAATCGGGACTATTGAGGTCGATAGACACAGTTTTGCACCTTGATTGCTCTGCGCCCCGCAGCGGGATGCCACGCGGCGCAGCACTGCAGATTTACTTCAAAAGACCAAGGCGCTGAGTCAACAGGTCAAAAAAGCCTTGGGCATCGCCGTTTTCGACCCAGAACACATTTTTGTTCTGAGCGAGGGTGTCATACCAGTCCGCAACGGTCTGGCCGTGGGTCACACCCTCACGGTTATCGATCACCAGATTGACCTGTCTGCCGCTGAACAGCTCCGGTTTGATCAGCCAGGCAATCACGCTCGCATCATGTACCGGCCCGCCGGGCAGGCCGTAATGGACCATATCAGCCTTGACGTACTCGTTGAGGATACCGCTGACCAGCTTGCCAGCCTGATTGTTCAGACCGTCGATCTGCTTGATGCGCGCTTCGCTGGTGAGGATCTTGTGGGTGACATCCAGCGGCACGTAGGTCAGCTTCACGCCGCTGTCCAGGACAACCTTCGCCGCATCGGGGTCGGCGTAGATATTGAATTCGGCCACTGGAGTGATGTTGCCACCGTTGAAGTGGGCGCCGCCCATCACCACGACTTCCTTGATGCCCTGGGTGATCTCAGGCGCCTGACTCAGCGCGAGCGCCAGATTGGTCTGCGGCCCGAGCATGGCGATGGTGATGCTGTGGGGCGCAGCTTTCTTCAGGGTGTCGACCAGGTACTGCACGGCATTGCCTTCAGCCAACGGCTTCTTCGGCTCATGCACTTCCACGCCCGGGAGTCCTTCCTTGCCGTGGATGTTCTCGGCGTAGATCGGCGTGCGCACCAGTGGCTTGCCGGCACCGGCGTACACCGGCACTTCTTCACGGCCAGCCCATTCCCGAGCCAGCCGGGCATTACGCGACGTCTTGTCGATGCGCACGTTGCCAGCCACGGTGGTGATCGCCATGACGTTGAGTTCTTGGGGCGACGCCAGCGCCAGGAGCAGTGCGACGACGTCGTCGGCGCCCGGGTCGGTGTCGATGATCACGTCGCGCTTCTCGGCGGCATGCACCGACGTGGCGGATAAAATGGTCAACAGCGCGGCACTCCTGATCAGTCCGGTGAAAAAATGACGGGTTGTATTCATGGGAACTCCTTGTTCCTGACGGCTGAAAATAAAAAACCGGCGTTAAAAAACCACGCCCGCCACGAGCGCGATGTTGGTGTAGGGCTGGCATTCGCCGGTGCGGATGATAGCCCGAGCGCCGCGGCTGAGCTGTTTCAATGCCTCATGACTCACCAGGCGTTGCTCACCGAGGCTGCCCGAGGCCTGCAAGCTCGAAACGGTGGCCAACGCTGGCGGTTGTTTCGACAGCATCTCTTCGGCGAGGACGTGACTCTCGACCTGCATTTCAGTCAGCACCACATTCAGCACGCTGAGAAAATCGGGCACACCATGGGTCAGGGCCAGATCGATCAGCTCGACGCCAGCCGGTACGGGCATGCCCGCATCGACGATCATCAGGATGTCGCCGTGGCCGAGAGACGCGATGGCGCGGGACAAGGCAATGTTGAGCAGTGGGTTTTTTTTCATGATGAATGCCCTTGTGCCGCAGAGGCTTGAACCTCGGCAAATGTCGGAATGGAAGGTTGGGCGCCGGAACGGGTCACGGACAGCGCCGCTGCGACCTGACCGAAGCGAATGGCGTCCGACTCGGATTTGCCATCGGCCAGCGCCGCCGCGAAGCCGCCGACAAAGGTATCGCCTGCCGCCGTGGTGTCAACGGGCTGTACTTTGGGTGCCGGGAAGTGCTCGGAGCGCGACGCGCTGGCGAACAAGGCGCCCTGCTCGCCCAGCGTCACTATCACCTTGCTGACGCCGGCTTTAAGCAGTGCTGATGCAGCGGCGTCTGCGCTGGCGGTGCTGTCGACGGGCAAACCGGTCAGCGCGGTGGCCTCGCTTTCATTCGGGATCAGGTAATCGATCCAGGCGAACCACTCGGCCGGCAGCGGGCCACTGGCCGGCGCCGGGTTGAGGATGACGGTCTTGCCCAGTTCGTGGCCGCGCTTGAGCACGTGGCCGACGGTGTCGAGCGGCACTTCAAGCTGGCAGATGATGACTTCGGCCCCGGACAGCAGCGCATCGAAGCTGTCCACCACGGACGCGGTGAGGTGGCCGTTGCCGCCGGCCACGATCACGATAGCGTTCTGGCTGCTGTCATCGACGACGATGAGCGCAACGCCGGTGGACTCGCCGGAGACCGGGGTCACTGCCTGGCAATCGATGCCTTCGGCCAGCAGCGCGGTGCGAAGTTGTTCGCCATAGGCATCATCGCCGACGCAACCGACCATGGCGACACTGGCGCCCAGTCGTGCCGCCGCTACTGCCTGATTGGCGCCCTTGCCGCCCGGCACGGTGACGAACGACTGCCCGGCCAATGTTTCTCCGGCCCGGGGCAAACGCGGCGCGCGCGTCACCAGATCCATGTTCAGGCTGCCCACTATCACTACTTTTGCTTGCATGACGTCTACTCTTCAGAACGCTTTCTAGACCGGGCGGAGCGCTCGGCTTAACGAAATTCGGTAAATACCTGGGGTGGAGGCGCTGTGGATTCGCGCAGCACGATACTCGGCGCAACGACCAGGTGTTCGACAGCGGTTTCGCCCCGCGAGGAGATCCGCCGCAGCAGCATCTCGGCAGCGCGCTCGCCCAGTTGCAGAATGGATTGGCCGACAGTGGTCAGGGCCGGGTAAACGTATTGGCTCATCTGGATGTCGTCGAAGCCGATGACCGACAGATCCGCCGGGACCCGCACGTTCCGCTCGGCAGCAGCGCGCAACACGCCGATGCCGACCATGTCGTTGGCCGCAAAAATCGCCGTCGGCGGATCCTGCTCCAGCAGTTTCACCGCAGCAAGATAGCCACTGGGGCCGGTGAAATCGCTTTCTACCACCCAGCTTTCCGGCACGTCGACCGACGCTTCCTGCATCGCCCGGTGGTATCCCGCCAGACGCATCTTCGCCACGCTGGTCTGCGCCGGGCCGCAGATACAGGCGATTTTCCGGTGGCCCAGGGACAGCAAATGCGACGTCGCCAGATACGCGCCCAGCTCATGGTCGATGCGCACCAGATCAGCCGTGACGCCATCCAGATCGCGGTCGACGATGACCAGCGGCGTGCGAACCGCGGACAAGCCCTCGACGAGGCTGTCTCCGCCGCCCACCGACGACACGATCAGGCCGTCGACGCGCTTTTCCAGCAGCACGCGCAGGTAGCTGCGCTGCTTGTCGGGGTTGTCATCGGAGTTGCAGAGGATCACGCAGAAGCCATTGCGCTCGCAGTAATCCTCGATGCCCCGTGCCAGTTCGGCGAAGTACGGGTTGATGCCGTTGGGAATCAACAGGCCGATGGTCGCCGTGGCCTTGGCCTTGAGCGACCGCGCAACGGCGCTGGGCACATAGTCCAGCTGCACGATGGCGGCTTCGACCTTCTTGCGTACTTCTTCGCTGACCGGTCGGGTGCGGTTAAGGACATGGGACACCGTGGTGTAGGAAATCCCGGCAATCGCCGCTACATCCTTGATGGTTGCCATGTCAGCCGCGCCGCCGCGCGCGATTGCTGCGGTAGGTGTCGAGGACCACTGCAACGACGATGACAGCGCCGGTGATGATGCGTTTGGTTGGCTCGGTCGCGCCGATCTGCGCCAACCCTGCCGCCAGGACCGAGATGATCAGCACGCCGAAGAAGGTGCTGATCACCGAACCGCGCCCGCCCATCAGGCTGGTGCCGCCGATGACCACCGCCGCAATCACTTGCAGTTCGAGTCCGGAACCGGCGTTAGGGTCGGCGGCTTCCAGGCGCGAAATCTGAAACAGCGCCGCAACGCCCGCCAGCAGGCCCATCAGCGAGAACACCAGGATCTTGTAGGGCTTGGGATTGATGCCCGCCAGTCGCACGGCTTCCTCGTTGGTGCCGATGCCGATCAGGTAGCGGCCGAACACGGTGCGCGTCAGCACGGCCTGGGCGGCGAAGATGACGATCAGCGCGATGACGAACGACGGCGAGATGCCAAAGGCAAAGGGGTTGGACAGCCACGCAAAGGAGTCACCGATGTACGCGGTGCGCGAGTCGGTCAGCTGATACGCCACGCCGCGGGCCATTTCCAGCACGCCGAGGGACACGATGAACGAGGGAATACGCCACGCCACGGTGATCGAGCCGGTCAGGGTACCGGCCGCCGTTGCGCAGGCGATGCCCAGCAACGCCGACGGAAACACGCCCCAGCCCCAGCCGAGCATGGCCACACTGACCGCCGACGCAGCCAGCGCCAGCACCGACCCCACCGACAGGTCGATGCCACCGATGATCAGGATGAAGGTCATGCCGACTGCCAGCACCATAAGGTCGGGAATCTGGTTGGCCAGAGTGCTGAAGGTTTCGTACGACAGGAAATGATCGCTGAGCAACGAGAACAACACGATCATCGCCAGCAATGCACCCGCCAGCCCCAGGTAAGTGCCCAGGCCAAAGTAGTTGCCGCTGCGCTTGCCCGGAGACGGCAGCGCGGCAGGAGAAGTAGAAGTTTTCATCAGTCGATCCTGGGCGCGGCTTCAGACAGCAGCGCGTCACGTTTTTGATAGCCCGCGAAGGCAGCGGCAAGCAGTTCGTCCTGGGTCCAGGTGTCACGCTCGAAGGTGTCGATCAGGCGCCCGGCAGACAGTACGCCGATGCGGTCGCAGATCAGCATCAGCTCGCGCAGATCACTGGAGACCACCACCAGCGCCCTGCCCTGACGGGTCAGTTCACCCAGCAGCGCGTAGATGTCGAACTTGGCACCGACGTCGATGCCGCGGGTGGGCTCGTCGAACAACATCACCTGGCAATCGCGCTCCAGCCAGCGGCCGATCACGACCTTCTGCTGGTTGCCGCCCGACAGCTCCGACACCAGTTGCGTCGGGCTGGAACTGCGAATGCGCATGGCGCCCACCTGACGCTGAGCCAGAGCGATCTCCGAGTTGCCGTTGACCACGCCGGCACTGGAAATGGCTTCCATGTTGCCCAGTGCAATGTTGGCGCTGATCGATTGCGACAGCAGCAACCCCTCGCCCTTGCGGTCTTCGGTGATCAAGGCAATGCCATGACCCACGGCGTCCACCGGCGACTTGATCTGCACGCTGCGCAGCGGGCTGCCGACTTCGATGCTGCCGCTGTCGGCCACGTCCGCGCCGTAGATCAGCCGCAGCAACTCGGTACGTCCGGCGCCGATCAACCCGGAAATCCCGAAAATTTCACCGGCCCGGACATCAAAGGAAACGTCGCGGACTTTGTCGGTGCGGCTCAAGCCTCTGACCGACAGCGCCACCGCGCCGATCTTGCGCTCGCCCAGATCAATCTTCTCGCCCAGTTCACGGCCTACCATCAGCGTGACCAGTTGCTCGCTGTTGTAATTGGCCATGAAGTCTACGCAGACCAGCTTGCCGTCACGCAGCACGGCGATGCGCTGGGCAACGCGGGCGAGTTCTTCCAGGCGGTGAGAGATGTAGATGATGGAAACGCCACGGTCCTGAAGACGCGTGATCTGCTCGAAGAGCATTTCCACCTCGCGCGCCGTGAGCATCGCCGTTGGCTCGTCGAGGATCAGCACATGGCAGTCGCCAATCAGGTTGCGGGCGATTTCGACCATCTGTTGATGGCCAATGCCCAGTTCGCTGACCAGCGTGTCCGGGTCAATGGCCTCAAGGCCGACCTGGGCCATGGCCTTGATCGCATCTTCGCGCAGTTTGCGGCGATTGATGAAACCGGCGCGGCTGGGCAGGTTGTCGAGAAACAGGTTTTCCGCCACCGACAGCGTCGGCAGCAGATTGAGTTCTTGCATGACCATGCGCACGCCAAGCTTTTCGGCCTGGGTGCGACTGGCAGGCTGGTAGGGCTGCCCCTGAAACTGCATCTGGCCGGTGGTCGGGGTGACCAGCCCGCCGATGATTTTCGACAGCGTGCTTTTGCCGGCGCCGTTTTCCCCGGTCAAGGCCAGCACTTCCCCGCGCATCAGCGTCAGGTCGATGTCACCGAGTACAGGTTGGGCGTAGGTTTTGCCAATACCACTGACAGATAGAACAGCGGCCTGAGCAGACGCTGACATAACGATCTCCACGCACCTGCCCTCACGGGCAGGCGGTACATATTTGGACAACTGCGGGTTTGGAATGTGTTGACTGAGCAACCAGGCCGGCTTACTGCGGCTTGGTTACCAGCTCGACCGGGGTTTCGATCACGCCGTTGGTGATCTCGAGCTTCTCGCCCTTGACCATCTTCAGGGCGGTGTCGATACCGAACACGGCCTGACGCGCCGCGAACTGGTCAGCGGTGGCCAGAATGCGGCCGTCTTTCAGCATCGGCTTGATGGCATTGATGTTGTCGTAGCCGACCACCTGAACCTTGCCCGCCTTGCCTGCCGCACGCACTGCCGAGACCGCGCCCAGCGCCATGCTGTCGTTGCCGGCCAGCAGCGCTTTCAGGTTCGGGTATTCGTTGAGCATGGCGGACGCAACGGCGTTGCCCTTGTCGATTTCCCAGTTACCCGACTGCGTGGAAACGATCTTCATCTGCGCAGCGTCCATCGCGTCCTTGAAACCCGCGGTGCGTTGCTGCGCGTTGGTGGTGGTCGGAACGCCTTCGATGATCCCGACTTCATCACCTGCCGTCAGTTGCCTGGCCAGGTAGTCACCCACCAGCTTGGCGCCCTTGCGGTTGTTCGGGCCTACGAACGGCACTTCCATGCCCTTGCTTTTCAGCACGTCGGCGTCAAGCTGGTTGTCGATGTTGACGACTTTGATGCCCGCGTCCATGGCCTTCTTCAGGACCGACGCCAAGGCCTTGGAATCGGCCGGGGCGATGACCAGCGCGTCGACTTTCTTAACGATCATCTGGTTGACGATGTCGATCTGCGCGGCCGTGTCGGACTCGTTCTTGATGCCGTTGGAAATCAGGTCAAAGTCAGCGGAATGTTCTTTTTGATAGACCTTGGCGCCGTCTTCCATGGTCAGGAAGAATTCGTTGGCGAGGGATTTCATCACCAGCGCGACGGTCGGCTTTTTGGCGTCGTCGGCAAAGGCGGATGAGAGAGGCAGGGTTGCAGCGGAAGCTGTGAGCATGGCAACAGCAAGAAGGCGTGCAGCGAATGGCAGCTTCATGGAATCACTCCGACATTATGATTGTTGTTATCGGCAGCGTTTACGCGTCGGGGGATGCATCGACGAAATCGCAAACGTTTGCGTGAGCGAAACTATGGGAACCGTTCAAGCATTTGTCAACTGTGCAAAGCGGTGAAAAGAGACGGGTCGTGTGTTGCCCTGCTCCTCCGATAACCGTTGCAGCGCTGGCGGCCTGCACCCTGAATCGGAGGATAGAAAGGAAGGGTGAATCGTGCCTCGGTTGTCGTGAGCCTTACTGAGGAATTACGCGCGTTCCTGATAGGCGGTCGTACGTCGGCTGGCTGAGTGGAGCTTCAAGTCTTCTTTGAGCGTGGCTATGAGGTTGGCGATGGCGCGGCTGGAGTTGAGCGAGCTGACCGGAATACCCCCGGCCAGGAGATCGGCGTGGCCCCGCTCGCGGTCAAAAATCTGCACCATTATTTGGTCGTTGGCATCGATGGTGCATTTGCACTTGGCAGGCAGAAAACCTGATTCGACGATATGGCAGAGTTCAAGTGTAGAGATCATGGCAAATTTCCTTATTTAGTTATGCACGGTGGATGTCGCCAGGTTCCAGCAATTCCGCGAGTTTCACAGGAATGGGACGAACGGGCATGACTTGGCTCACGAGGGACACGTCCCAAGGGTCATCCAACGGGATTGCCTGGCGGCGTAATCAGGCAAATGCTGCCTATACGACCTGCTGGATGGCGTAAATGCCGCGGGTTTGACTGGTTAATGAACGCGTCAAGCCAGTAAGCTGGGCGCCTTCAAAATGGCCATTCGCCAATATCCTTGAGCGGCAGTGAACTAATCTGGCCCGCGACGGCCAGAGGGGCTCGCACTGCAACACGGCAGTCGCTGCACAAGCAAGATTTCTACAGTATTCGGAGCGCATGATGGGTCGGGCAAACAACGAGTTTGAGTTCTGGTGGGGCACGTCGGGGCCTTGGGTCGAGCCACCAAACGTGCGCCGCAACGGCACCAGCGGTGTGCAACGCGTTGTGCATGACGGCAAGACGCTTTACGTGAAACGCCAGACGGGCCACCTGTTTCGCAGCTTCCGTTACCCGACAGGCCGCCCGACTGCACTGCGTGAGGGCATCGCGCTGACAAAACTCGAGGAACTGGGCGTCAACGCACCACGACCTGTTTTTTATGGCGCACGCAAGGTCGCCGGTGTATGGCAAGGCGTTCTGGTGACCAAGGATCTGGGCGGTTTCATCGATCTTGATACCTGGTATGCCCAGGGCGGTGCCAGCACCTTGAGCGTCGAGCAACATCAGCGACTCTTCAAGCGCCTGGCCGAGACCCTGGCAAAGATGCACCTGGGCAAGTGGCAGCATGGCTGCATGCGCTCCAAGCACATCTTCATCAAGGCGACGGTCACCGACACGCGTTTTGATTTTGAGCTGGCGCTGCTGGATCTGGAAAAATCCCACGGCCGGATCACCACCCTGGGCGCGGCGCGTCACGATATTCCGCAGCTCAGAAGGCACTCATTCTGGGACGAATCCCAGTGGCAGTATTTCCTGTCGTGCTACGAACAGGCCATCGGCCGAGCCGTTTAGGCGAAGCAGCCACCCTTCATGCCGTTGCAGCACCTGGCATGAAGGGCGCGGCGTGAAGGGCTCTCTCCATCAAGAGGCGTGACCGGCCTGCTCGCTGATCAATGCCGGTGCTTTCCGTTCGTTGATCACCTGCGCCACTTTCGACGCAATGTCAGCGCGGCTGAAGGGCTTGGCCAGCATCTCGAAACCGGCAATCTGCGTCGACGAATCGCTGGTGTACCCCGTGACGACCAGCACCGGCAGCTCAGGCAGGACTTCGCGCAGACTCAAGGCGAGCTGGGTACCGCTTTTTTCGGCCATCAACTGATCGGTGATCAGCACGTCCGGCCGCAACCCGGCGCTGACCATCTGCTCGGCAGCCAACGGCGACGCCGCTTCGGTCACCCGATAGCCCAGGTCACGCAGTTGCAGCGCAACGGTGTAGCGGACCAGTTCCTCATCATCCACCACCAGCACGTGAAAAGGGTGATCCGCGGCGGGCGCCGAGTCGCCCTCGCCTTCTGCCGGTGTCAGCACATCCGCGCTCGACACGGGCAGCCAGATGTCAACGCGCGTGCCAAGACCCGGCGCCGACTGAACATCAAAACCACCGCCCGATTGCAGGGCCAGCCCCTGCACCATCGACAATCCGAGACCGGTGCCCTTGCCGACGCCTTTGGTTGAGTAGAACGGCTCGACGCAGCGTTGCAGCACTTCCTCGGTCATGCCGCTGCCGTTATCCGACACTGTCAGCCTGACGTAACAACCCTGCGCCGGCGCCGGGCCCAACCCCGGACTGTCGGCAATCACCTCGGGACGCGCGCTGATTTTCAGGTAGCCGCGTTCGGCGATCGCGTCCCGGGCATTGACCGCGAGATTGAGCACGCCCAGTTCAAGCTGATGGGGGTCGATGAGTATGTTGGGCAGATCTGCGGGAATCTCGACGATTACTTCGATGGTCGGACCCAGCGAGCGCTGGATAAGGTCACGCATGTCGTTGACCAGGCTGTCCAGCGCCACCACCTGAGGCTTGAGCGTCTGCCTGCGAGCGAAGGTCAGCAAGCGGCCGACCAGAATTCTCGCGCGATCTGCGGCCTGCAGTGCGGCATCGATCAAGCGATGGGAGCGGTCATTGCTGACCGGCTGGCGCCGCAGCAACTCCAGCGAGGTCATGATCGGCGTCAGCAGGTTATTGAAGTCATGGGCGATGCCGCCGCCGAGCTGACCGACCATCTCAATCTTGCGCGACTCGTGCAGCAGCGAAATGGCCGCCTCGCGCTCGGCCACCATGGTCGCGACGCGCTGTTCGAGGCTTTCGTTGAGCTCGATCAGTTGATGTTCGGCACCCACACGCGCGGTGATGTCAACGCAAACAAACAGCAAGCCGCTGAGGTGTTGTTGCGCGTCGAGCAGCGGCGTCACGTGGGTCTGCACCCATACGACGGAGCCATTGGCGCGCACATGGTGCTGAGTCAGCTCGAAGGGCGCTTCGGCGGTCAGGAAGTTCTCATGGAACATCGACTGCGTGTCAGGTGCGAGGTCGTTCTGTAGATCGAGGATTGAGCGGCCGTCGATGGCCCGGCGCTGCAGCCCCATGATGTCGCAGTAGCGATCATTGACCTGCTGAAACACGCCTCGGTGATCACACAGCGCAATCCCGGCGCCTGCCTGCTCGAACATCCCGGCCAGTTGCGCGGAACTGGCGTGCAGCGCCGATTCAGCCCGCGTGTGGTTGATCCATTGCCAGCCCAGCTTGGCTGTTTCTTCGATGATGTGAATGTCATGGGGGCTGCAGACCCGTTGCCCGTCGAACTCAACAGTGAACACGCCGGCCAGGACGTCATGGCGCAGCAACGGCACATGCACGGCCAGACTCGTTGTGCGGTCTTGCTGAAGAGCAACGCCGTGAGGGTCAGCCAGAACGGCGTCAGCCTTAATCGCCGCTTGCACGGTAAAGCCCTGGCGCAACGCAGAACAGCTGTCGTCGCTGACGGCGATCAGCCCTGATCGGGTCGTCACGTCACCCTGCCGGTATTCACGGCGAATGACGAAGTCGCCCTGCTCGTCAGCCTCCGCGAGGTGGACTCGGGTGGCGCCCAGCTCGCGCCCGATACGCCGGATGACGTCCGCTTCGATCTGCTCGGGGTCGCGAATGGAAGGCAAGGCCTGCCCCACCTCAAGCAGCAGCGCCTGACGACGTTCGAAATGCACGCGCTCGGTGGTTTCGGTCACAACGCAGAGCACGCCGCCCACGGCCCCGTCGCTCTGGTGTACCGCAGAATAGGAGACGTCAAAGTAAACGGTTTCGCCGTAGCCGTGGCGTTCGATATAAAAGGCACGGTCCTTGGCAGCAAAGGTTTTCCCGGTTTCACGCACGCCGCGCAGCAGCGGCTCGAGGTCGTCCCACAACTCGCGCCAGTTCTCGACCGCAGGCCGGCCAAGGGCACGGGGATGTTTCTCGCCGATGCTCGGCGCATAGGCGTCGTTGTAGAGCGCCACGAATTCAGGTCCCCAAAAGAGCACAATCTGCGCCTGCACAGGGAGAATCGTGCCCATGAGGGCCTTCAGACTGTCCGGCCAGTCGGAGGGCGCGCCGAGGGGCGAGCCGTCCATCAATGGGGACTGAAGCAGATCACCGACCGCACCGCCGTTGGCAAGGAAACGCAGGGGTGCTGCGCTGAACCCGGTGTTGGGTGGGGTATCCATAATTAGGGCCTGAGAGGAAATATCGTGAGCAGAAAGCCTCGCTTAGAGCGAAGGCAATGCGAAGACGTTCCATTCAGATCGGGACGAGTTTGCATACAGCGCGGGCCCGGCGGCCATGCCAGCCGGGCCCTGGCGTGGCTCAGTCCTCTTCTTTGACGGTGGCTACCTCGTCAGCGCGCACGCGGATGGTTTTGCCGGAGATGTCCTCGAACTCATAAAAGCCGTCTTTGCTCTTGGTCTTCGGCGCATCCTTGGTCACGTACTGCGTGCCGTTCTGCAAGGTGACCACGGTCGACGTAGAACAACCCGCCAACGCTGCACAACAGGCGAACGCGACCGGCATCAGCAATGATTGAATCTTCATAAAAGCCTCCTGGTGTGTAGGGCTCAAGCGTCATGCGCTCAAACGCTGAATCGTCATCTAGCAGATCAGATCAGCGCCATCGACTTTGGTTCGCAATCCCGGACAATCAACCGAAAAATCAGCGACTTGGGTCAAAGGAGGTTTTTGTCCGATCCGCTGTTGCGAAACGTCCGACACTCAAATACTGTATGCGCATACAGCGAACAGGAGGGTCACGTCGTGTCTGACACCAACGCATCAACCGCAGCATCGCCAGGGCACTACGAGCGCATGGCCGTGCGGGTTCAGAAAATCATCAACTCGCAGAGTGCGCAGAAAGCCCGCGCGGCGCTGATTTTCCGGCTTGCGGACGAACTCGAAGACGACTGGAAACAGTTGCTGGAAGAGATCGACGAGAACGACAACGTGACCCTGGCCTGGCGGGACGACGGCGGCGTGCAGATTTTCTGGACCGTGCCCAAGGAAGATTGACCTGCCGGCGTCCTTGAGGCCGAGGTCATGGCCAGACATCCCCGCTACGACAGTGATGGCCGCAGGCGCACAGCTCACGGCCATCGACTCGTCACCGCTGCCCCCCGAATCAATCTCCCTCGATGAATAACCCAGTTGGATAAACATGCTCAGATTTTGTGTCGCTCTGCTTTTGTCTTTCACTTTCCTGCAAACCGCATCCGCTGACGTCAACATTGGCACCTGGAACCTGGAGCACCTGAGCGTGCGCCCGAACAAGGACTTTCAGGGCATCGCCAAAGTCGCGCAGAAGGTGGACTTTCTCGCGGTTCAGGAGCTGATGAGCGAAGACGCGCTGGAGGCGCTGGCCAAGGAGCTGACCCGGCAAACCGGCAAGCACTGGAGCTCAATGGCGTCCCATGCCGTGGGCCGCTCTTCCTACAAGGAAATGTACGGATTCGTCTGGCGGGATGATGCCGTTGCCTATGAAGACGGCGCCGTGAGCTACCTGGACCGCAGCGACACCTTCGAGCGTGAGCCCTACTCTGCGCAATTCCGCTCGCTCAAGGACGGCAAGACCTTTGTCGTGGCCACCGTGCACATCCTGTATGGCAAGAACCAGGCGGACCGCGCTTCGGAAATCGTCGCGCTGTCCAATTACTGGACCTGGCTGCAGGAAACCTACCCGGGCAACAACCAGATCATGTTGATGGGCGACTTCAACACCCCGCCCAACTCGCCCGCGTGGGACAAGCTCGACAGCAGCGCCAGGCCGCTGGTACTTGATGGCGCGAGCACGCTCTCGACGAAGGACGGCAAATTCGCCAACCTCTACGACAACATCTTTATCAGCAAGCAGTCGGCGATCCGGGTGAACAAGGTCGAGGTGTTCGATTACCCGACATTCCTCGGCGTGACCCACGCCAAGGGCCGTGACAGCGTGTCCGATCACGCACCGATTTTCCTCAGCGCCAATTTGAGCGGTGGCAACGGTGCTGCCGGGGCGTCTGCCGTGACCGCCAAGGCACCGCCCACTGCAAGCAATCCGATGAAGCCTGCTGCGAGTGCCGGCGGGAACCCGGCGAACCTGACGCTGGCGATTCGCGGCAACAAGAAGACCATGGTGTACCACCGTCCGGACTGCCCTTCGTACAACGCGATTGCCGAGAAAAACCGGGTGGAGTTCAACAGCCCGGCGGCTGCCGAAGCGCAGCATTATCATTTGGCCGGCAACTGCCATTGATCCGCAGCGGCGCGCGCCGATCCCTACTCAAGTCGCCTGCCACGCCGTGAAAGGCGACTTGCGTGGCTGTCCAACGCCGAATAACCCCCCAGTCATTTACGCGCCAGGTCGTGCTGGATGCAGCCCTCGTAGTAGGTTTGCTTCACTGCGGCGGGTTTGAGCTTCGAAGAGCTTTTGTAGGTCTGTTCCGTGATGCCCAGCGCCATCTTGCTCATCCACGGTTTGGCGAACTTACGGCTCTGCAGTTTTTTGCGCGCGCTGTAGAGGGTGGTGCCAGAAAGCTTTGACTGCTGCGCCGCCCCCGCGACACCTGCTCCCCATTTGCAGACCTGCAGATCGTTCTTGCTGAGGTCTTTGGCGTGCGCGGTCACGGACACCGCTGCCAGAAAAACCGCCACTACCGCCAAGCCCACACTGCGCATACAGGTTCATCCCGGAATCAATTGATAAAAAAGGATTTTTTCAGAAAAGCCGGCCGAAGCGGGCCATCAATTTGCCTTTTCCGCACAAAACATTTCCGACCCCTCCAGCATTCACCTTCGCGGGCGGGTTTGATCCCCGGCATCCCTTCGAAAACGCCCTGTTATCCCTAGTCAACGCGTCTGGATGTATGGCGAATATTCATATCGATATGGCACATGGCCGCCCATCGGCCAACGATTTTAAACCCTCATGAAGGTATGCAATTCTGCGCCGGTCGGCCGCTTCGCAACCCGATTGCGGATGGCCTGTCTCAGGTAGAGATGCATTACGGTCCAAGGCCCATTGAGAGTTGATCAGCCTGTATCGATCTCGAAATGAAGTGACAGCAATGCCGATGCAGTCGACGTGCAGGCTGTCAGGTACATGAAGCAAGCCCCCTCATTCAGCCGGCGTTAACCCACGCCCATACAGGCCAGCACCATGAATGACTATAAGGATTTTGAAATTCATTACCGGTTTCAAGGTGAGCCGCGGCACTTCAATCATCAAGGCAATCATCTCTGCGAAAGTGACGCGCTGCATTTTGCGACCTTGCACGCAGGGGTGGGCGCCGTCGAGGGTCACATCTGCGCGGGGCCGGTGAAACGCGCGCTGCTTTACGCCGAAGGCCTGGGCGTCACGCAGGTGCAATGGAAACGCACCTGATCGAGGAAAACTGCAAACAAACCCGGATTCACGTGGTCGGAATTTACAAGCAGCGCTCATCACACCAGCAAAGCGAGGTAAACATGACCATCGATAACGCACTGAAGCAGGAAGTCCTGACCCGATTGCTACATGCCCACCCGGCAGGCCTGGGCAAGGAAGTTCTGGACAACTACCGAGGGGAGAATGCGGTTGCAGACACCCTTGAGCATTTGCAGGAGGCGGGATTGATTCACGACGGGTGCGTTAACCGCCCTGCTGAAGGGGATCGCACGTTGAAGTACCCCGTTAAACTCAGTTCTTCCGGAGTCGTGGCTGCCAGGCAGCTGGAAGCTGAGCCATCCAGACATTAAGGTTTAAGCAGGCAACAAAAAACCGGCCAAGGCCGGTTTTTTTGTGTCCGATAAGTGGTGTTCTCCCCTGGTGCTACCTGCACTGATCATCCAAAGCCTGTCAGGAAGCAGCACCACAGGGGAACGAGAAGGAGCCTACAAGCTCAGTCCCGTTTTCGTCACGTTCGCTATTGTGACTTCATGCGTCCAGACCCACTTGCTCAACCTTGCTCAACGCCCGCGCTCAGACCGCCGGGTAGTCGCCCGTGCCGTCCGGCCACGGGGTCAGCAGCTCGAAGCCCGTCTCGGTCACCGCCACCATGTGTTCCCACTGCGCCGACAGTGACTGATCGCGGGTGAGCACGGTCCAGCCATCATCCAGCACGTAAGTGCCCGGTTTACCGGCGTTGATCATCGGCTCGATGGTGAAGACCATGCCGGTCTTGAGCTTCAACCCCTTGCCCGCTGCGCCGTAATGCAGGACTTGAGGTTCTTCGTGGTATTTGCGACCGATGCCATGCCCGCAGTACTCACGCACTACGCTGAAGCCTTCGCGGTAGGCCACGCTCTGGATGGCATGGCCGATGTCGCCCAGGGTCGCACCGGGTCTCACGGCGTGTATCCCCGCCAGCGTGGCTTCGTACGTGGTTTCGACCAGACGCCGGGCGAGCGGGCTGACCTCCCCGACGTAGTACATGCGGCTGGTATCGCCGTACCAGCCGTCCTTGATGACCGCGACGTCGATATTGACGATGTCGCCGTCCTTAAGCACGTCATCCGCTGACGGGATGCCATGGCAGACGACCGTGTTGGGCGAGATGCAGGTGGTTTTGGTAAACCCGTGGTAGCCCACGTTGGCAGGGATCACTTTGAGCTCGTTGACAATGTAGGCGTTGCAAATGTCGTCCAGCGCTTCGGTGCTAATGCCCGGCTGGACGTGCTCTGCGATCATCGCCAACACATCTGCGGCAAGGCGCCCCGCCACACGCAACCCGACCAGATCGGCTTCGGTCTTGAGACTGATGCTCATTGGGACACCGCCCGGGCCGGGGCCAGATCCGGTACCAGGTCGCAGGGCTGAAGACTCAATACGGCGCCGCCAGACGTTTCAGCGCGGATCAGCAACTGGCAGATCTCGCTGTAATTCAGACCGGGGTGCAGCTCGGCGAGCATGCCCACCCGCATCCAGTGTTCGGCCTGAGCATTGATCGAGCGACTCAGGGCCGCGCTGGCGCAACGTATGTTGGCGTGCATCTGTTCGGAAATTTTTACCAGTCCCATACCGACCTCTCGAAGAATATACGGAGCATATACGTTCCATATATTTTCTTGCAACCGGCCCTCGTGATTCCTCCGCGCAGAGCGTGCCCTTTTTATGCAGAGCGGGAAAACTCGGTCGCGCACTCTGAAAGCGACGTAGCCAATTGCGAAATCGCCTCGCGGTCATCTTCGCTGAGCGCCCGGTAATGAGTAATGACTGCCCGCTCCGCGTCGTTCAGCGTGTCGGTGGCGATCGGGGTCCTCTCGCCTGACAGCACGTACATGACGTCGATGCCTTTTTTGCCCAGCGCCGCCAGGTAATCCGAACGCGGGATGCGTTCACCGCTTTCGTATTTGCCTTGGGCGTTGGCCTCAACGCCACCGATGGAGCCGAAGTCCTGTTGCGACAGCCCGAGCCGTTTGCGTTCTTCTTTCAGACGTGAGCCGAGATCTTTCATAAACGAGGGTCCTGAAGTTGACTGTGTTCAAAGAGCAAGACCCCATTGGTCCGAGGGAGTTGCGCCCTTGGGCTCATTTGGTCAATCTTCCGAATTGACGGCTCAAGGAATCACCTTCGTGGCCGATAGGTTCTGATGTACCGCTATTCTTTTTGAATGGCAGCCCGATTTCTGTAGTTCGGAGAACCAGACAATGATTTCTTTCTTACTGGGTTGGTTGGCGCTGTCGGCCGTGGGCACATTGATTGCCCTCGCGATGATTCGCACCGGTAAAATACGCCAGCCTGACGCAGACGGCCCGGTGAACGGTCAGACGCCCGTCCCGGTGCTGGTGCGATTCAAGCCCTGAATCAATCCCGGCTGTCTTGCCGGGAGCACGCTCCTGACATCATTCCCCTGCGAGCTGACCCTGTTCAGCCCCGTAGACATTGGCGTTGCCCGTGGCGTAACCGGCGCTTGATGGCACAAATGCGATATCGGCCTGACTGGCGCTGAACTGGCGAAGTCCCGACGCCAGAGCAAGAAAATCCTCACGCTGCATCTCGTTGCCCCACACGCTGCTGAATGACGACTCGTTTTTCTGCGCAGCGAATTCCTGACGGGTGTTGACTTGATTGGTTTGCATGGCCGCTCTCTTCTTCTCGATACTGTTTAAACATACAGTATTTTCAACGTCCCTCGAGCGCAAGTCCTGTCGCGACGAATGGTCATGGGAATGAGCCTGAGTTTTGGGCTCACTCAGGCAGCCTCCGCGCCGACCCTTTACGTCAAGCCGTTAACCTTTAGCCAGCGCTTCCAGCCGATCGAGATCCTCTGCTGACACTGCAATCCCGTCTTTCAAGGAACGCTCGCGCTGACGATAGCGGCGATCGCCCGGCATGCGCTGCTGGCCGACGCCGTGCATCTGCCGGACCAGTTCTTCGCTGCGTTCGGCGAATGCCTGACCGCTGCCCTTGTCCGGATCAATGACGATGATCACCTGGCCGGTCCAGGGGGTTTGCGCACCGGGTGACTTCGACATGTCGAACTCGAAGGAGAAATTGCCGCCGGTGAGCGCGGCGGACAGCAGCTCCACCATCATCGACAGCGCCGATCCTTTGTAACCGCCAAAAGGCAGCAACGCGCCGCCGTCGAGAATGGCTTTCGGGTCTTCGGTCGTATTGCCGTTACGGTCGACGCCCATCCCCGGCGGCAGCAGGCGCCCCTCTCGGGCGGCGATCTGCACGTCGCCATGGGCGATGGCGCTGGTGGCCATGTCAAAGACGATGGGCTGACCGTCAGCCCGTGGCGCGGCGAACGCGATGGGATTGGTGCCAAACAAGGGTTTTTGCGCATCGTGGGGCACGACGCAGGTCATGCTGTTGACCACGCTCAAGGCCACCAACCCCTCCTGGGCGAACGGCTCGACGTCCGGCCACAGCGCGGCGAAGTGATGGGAGTTGCGGATGGCCAGAATGGCGATCCCGGCGCTGCGTGCTTTCTCGATCACCAGGGCCTTGGCGGCCTGCATCGCCGGCTGGGCAAAACCGCCCATGGCATCGACGCGCACAAACGCTGCGCCGACGTCCTCGACATTTGGCTCGGCCTGGCCGTCCACCCAACCCGCTGCCAGCGACGACAGATAGCCTTTGATGCGGAAGATGCCGTGGCTGTGGGAACCGTCGCGCTCAGCCGCCGCGCAATTGGCGGCCAGCACCCGCGCTACTTCTGGCGAGGTGCCGTGACGCACAAAGATCTGCCGCAGCAGCTCCGTGAGATCAGTAAAGGAAATCGTCCGGGTGGCCTGGCGATCGTGGGTGGAAGGCATCTTAAGCTCCGTTGTGATTATTGGAAGTGGAAGCGGAACAGAGAGGGCAGGCGTCCGGAGACGCTTGTTCTGAAGAGTAATGCGCAGCAACCAGCGGGTAAACTGCAGGCCTCGCGCAATGGCCGCCCTGCCCTCAACCGAACGAGGACCGCTCAATGGATTCGCTCACCGCTGATAGCCCGATCGTGGATTGCCAAACCGTCGTCCTCGGCGCCGGTATCGTCGGCGTCTGTTCTGCACTGCACCTGCAAGCGGCAGGCCAGCGAGTCGTCTTGCTGGACCGCGATGAACCCGGCGCTGGTACCAGCCACGGCAATGCCGGCTTGATCGAACGGTCCAGCATCGTCCCCTACGCCTTTCCGCGCGAGTGGTCGCGGCTGGCGCGCTATGCACTGAACCGGCAATCCTCCATGCGTTTCAGCCCGACCTGGCTGCCAAAGATCGCGCCCTGGCTGTTTCAGTACTGGCAAAACTCTTCGCCCGCCAATCTGGCCAGCGCCAGCCGCGCAATGCTGCCGCTGATCGAACGCTGCGTCAGCGAGCACGACCGGCTGGCCGAGGCCTCAGGCATGACTTCGCTGATCCGCGCCAAGGGCTGGATCGAGTTCTATCGCGACCAGGCGGAATTTGATCTGGCAGTGGCCGACGCCCGCACTTATGACCGTCACGGCCTGCGTTATGAGGTGCTGGATGCGGGCCAATTGCGCGAGCGTGAACCTCACCTGAATGGAGCGCTGGGCGCCATTCACTGGCTCGATCCGAAAAGCGTGAGCGATCCCGGTGCACTGGTCCGCGGTTATGCCGCGCTGTTCGTCGAGCGTGGCGGCCTGTTGCTCAAGGGTGACGCGCGCAGTCTTTGTCAGCACAACGACGGCTGGCGGGTGGAAACACGCGAGGGCCATGTGCAGGCGCAAAACGCAGTCGTGGCGTTGGGCCCGCAATCGACAGAGGTGACCGTTCGCCTTGGCTACCCTATTCCCCTGGGGATCAAGCGCGGTTATCACATGCATTACGCGGCAAACCCGGAAGCGCCGTTGCAGCACTCGATCATCGACGCTCAGGCGGGGTATGTGCTGGCGCCCATGGCGCGGGGGATTCGTCTCACCACCGGCGTCGAATTTGCCGCACCGGACGCGCCGATCAACGAGATCCAGCTGCGCCGCTGCGAAGCCATCGCCCGAACGCTCTATCCCTTGGGCGAGCGGCTGGACGCTGAACCCTGGCTGGGTCGCCGACCCTGTTTGCCGGACATGCGCCCGGTCATCGGGCCTGCGGCTTCCCACAATGGGCTGTGGTTCAACTTCGGGCACGCCCACCACGGCCTGACCCTCGGCCCGGTCACAGGCCGACTGCTGGCGGAAATGATGACGGGCGCCACGCCGTTCACCGATCCCGCGCCTTACAGCCCGGGCCGGTTCAAGTAGACCTCATCACAGCGTTGACTACTCTGCCTGCAAGCGCTTCTGGAAGAACAGCCGCTGGTGCCCGGGCGGATAGTCATCCAGCTGACCAAATTGCTCATAGCCATGCTTGCGATAGAACTCGGGTGCCTGGAAATCAAAGGTGTCGAGCCACATGCCAAGGCAACCCCGTTCGCGGGCGAGGTCTTCGGCCATCTTCATCAACTGGCTGCCCATGCGCTGCCCCCGGGCCTGTTCAGGCACCACGAGCAGTTCGATGAACAGCCAGCTGTAGAGGATTCGGCCGTGCAGGCCACCGAGCACGGCATCGGTGTGCTCGTCGCGGACAAACAGCGCAAATTTTTCTGACTTGCCGTCGCCGGCCATGGCTGCGTTGTAATCCTTCAATGGCTCGAGGATCTGCAGGCGTTCTTCTTCGGAGGGGTTGGATTTGAATTCGATCCGGACACTCATGCGTCGCTTCCTGCTGACGGAAATGGGGACGGCAAGGTTGTCGGATACACAGGCGGGAGTAAAGCCGAGAAGGGGTTAAAGCGAAGAAGAAGTGCGAGGGATTCGGTGAAGATGGATGTGGAAGCCCGGGGGCTCCCACACGCGCGCAAGCGCCGGATTGATCAGTCTTTCTGATCGCGCAGGACGTTGCCGGAGGTGCCGTCGATGCGGAATTCGTAGGTCAGGCTGTCCGCCTTGCGGCCTTCGCCTTCCCAGTAGCCTTTGTCGTCGGCTTCGATCTTATAGATCTCGGTGTAACCCGCCGACTTGGCTTTTTCGATCGCTTTTTCGATGGTGATCCAGCCAGCGCCCGGTTTGTCCGCCAGGGCGAACTGTGCGGTGGTCAGGGCAGCGGTGGCGAGAACGGCAGCGGTAAGTTTCTTGATCATGATTGAACTCCATTTCCCTGTACGGGCTTTTTGAATGCGATTTTTTGGAGTTCGTGACCGGAAAAATAGTTCAGCCGGGGTTTGTAACCGCTTGATGCTGCCATATGAAGTCGCAGCGCTGACACTGCTAAAAAAGCACCAATGTGGATCAGCGCTTGACCTTGCGCCGCAGCACGCCGTTCAGGACCACGACAACGACAGCGACAAAGATCGCGATGTATTGAAAGGTCTTTTCGCTGAGCACGCCGGTGGTCTGCAAATGGGACAGGCCAAGCATGATCGCCAGAACGCTCAAGGCGATGATGATCGAATAAATAAGACGCTGTTTGTTGGTCATTGCGGGATTCCTGAAAACCGGTCGAGATGTGGGGCGCGGTACGAATGTGCGGACATGGTACCTGCTCACGTCGACGCTGACACGCCACCGCCCGCGCCAGGCCTGCGGCGAAGCGTCTCGGCCGCTGATGTCCGTCACTTTCACGTGGTTTAATACGCGCACTTTTCAGTCGCTCAAGCGTTTTCAGGGCGGTAGGACGGGTCTGCAACAAACGCAGAATCCTTCCTCTGCCCTCTTTCAACAAGGAGTTCCCAATGCCCCATGAAGGCAGCCTGTTGCAGGCCGCAGTCGTGTTCCTGCTCGCCGCCGTTCTCACGGTTCCTCTGGCCAAACGCCTGCAACTGGGCGCCGTGATTGGCTATCTGATCGCGGGTGTGATCATCGGCCCGTCTTGCCTGGGCCTGATCGGCGATCCGCAAAGCGTCGCGCACATCTCCGAACTGGGCGTGGTGCTGCTGTTGTTCATCATTGGCCTGGAGTTGTCGCCGCGACGCCTCTGGACCATGCGCAAATCGGTGTTCGGTGTCGGCATGGCACAAGTGCTGCTGACCGGGGTGGTGATTGGCGCCGTCGCGCTGCTGGGCTTCAATCAGCCGCTCAACAGCGCCGTGGTGCTCGGCCTGGGGCTGGCGCTGTCGTCGACCGCCTTTGGCCTGCAAAGCCTGGCCGAACGCAAGGAGCTCAACGCGCCCCACGGTCGCCTGGCCTTCGCTATTCTGCTGTTTCAGGACATCGCGGCCATCCCGCTGATTGCCCTGGTGCCGATGCTGGCCGGCGGCTCCCACGATGCCAGTTCCGGCGATTCCCTGCGTCACGGCCTGCAAGTGCTCGGCGGCATCGCCATTGTGGTGGTCGGCGGTCGTTACCTGCTGCGGCCGGTATTCCGCATCGTCGCCAAAACCAAGCTGCAGGAAGTCTCCACGGCGACCGCGCTGCTGGTGGTGATCGGCACGGCGTGGCTGATGGACCTGGTGGGCGTGTCCATGGCGCTGGGGGCGTTTCTTGCCGGCCTGCTGCTGGCGGACTCTGAATACCGCCACGAGCTGGAAGCGCAGATCGAGCCGTTCAAGGGCCTGCTGCTGGGGTTGTTCTTCATCAGCGTCGGCATGGGCGCCAACATCGGCCTGCTGATCAACTCGCCGTTCACGGTGCTGGGCCTGACGCTGTTGCTGATAGGCCTGAAGTTGCCGCTGCTGTTTTTCGTCGGTCGTCTGGCGGGCGGGCTCGGCAAGCAAAGTGCGCTGCGTCTCGGGCTGGTCCTGGCGGCGGGCGGTGAATTTGCGTTTGTGGTGTTCAAGATCGGCCGCGATCAGGGCCTGTTCGATGCCGCGTTGTACGACACCCTGGTGCTGACGATCACCTTGTCGATGGCGCTGACGCCATTGCTGCTGCTGGCCCTGTCGCGCTGGCTCAAGCCCAAGACGGTGATCAAGGAAGTGCCGGCAGAGTACAAGGAAATCGAATCGGACAGCCCGCGCGTAGTCATCGCCGGCATGGGCCGGATGGGGCAGATCGTTGCGCGTATCCTGCGCGCGCAGAACATCCCGTTCATTGCGCTGGACACCTCGGTGGAAACCATCGAGTTCACCCGCAGCTTCGGTAATGTGCCGGTGTTCTACGGCGACCCCCTGCGTCCGGAAATTCTGCGCGCGGCGAAGGTGGACCAGGCCGAATATTTCGTCATCGCCACGGACGACCCGGACACCAACATCAAGACCGCCGAACTGGTGCGCAGGCTGTACCCGCACATGAAGATCATCGCCCGGGCCCGCAACCGGCAGCACGTTCACCGGCTGCTGGATCTGGACGCCGAAGCGGTGCGGGAGACGTTCTATTCAAGCCTGGAAATGACCCGTCGCACGCTGATCGGACTGGGCCTGAGTGAAGCTCAGGCGGCCGCACGCATCGATCGATTCAAGCGTCATGACGAACAAGTGCTGAATCGCCAGCACCTGATCTACGACGACGCCGCGAAGGTCATGCAAAGCGCGCTGGAAGCCCGGACAGAATTGTCCGAGCTGTTTGAGTCTGACCGGATGGACGAAGAGGCGAGTGATGCGCAGCCTGCGGTGAAGGTCAAGAAGTAGACCAAGCGGAATTTCGACGTGCAAGATCAGGCCCATGCCACGATCACCGGCGCATGGGACCTTGTTGGAGTGAGCTTGCTCACGAAGGCAGTGTTTTTGCCGCCGGAAATGTGGAGCGAACACCGGCCCTTTCGCGAGCAAGCTCGCTCCCACACGTTATGCGGTGCGGGTGAAAACTCCCGGCCACTGCCCGCTTGTGTGGTTGAGCCTTCTGAAGAAGGCTCACCTCTTCAGTCCATGACTTCGCTCAGCGGAATGAAGTTGAGCAGGTCGCCCTCCGCCACCGTTGTGCCTTCCACAATCTCGATCAGCCCGTCGGCCCAGGCGGCGCTGCGCAGCACACCCGAGCTCTGATTGCGGTAGGCAACCAGCCTGCCCTGCTCAAGGCGTCCGCGCAGGTACTCGCGCCGGTTCCCCGGTCTGGTCCAGATGAATGCAGCAGGCACCTGAAACTGCAGCGGCTTGACGGCCTGCACGCCCAGGCGTCTGAGCAGATAGGGCCGTGCCAGCAACGCAAAGGTCACCAGCGTCGACGCAGGATTGCCGGGCAGACCGATCACCGGCACGCCACGGAAATGGCCGAAGGTCAGCGGTTTGCCGGGTTTGATCGCCAGTTTCCACAGCGCAATCTCGCCTTCTTCCCGCAGCGCGTGGCCGAGAAAATCCGCTTCGCCGACGGACACGCCGCCCGTGGAGAGGATCAGGTCGACATTGTTCAGGCTGCCCAGCGCTGCGCGGGTTTTCTCGAGGTTGTCGGGAAGGATGCCCGCATCGACCACTTCGCAGCCCAGTCGCGTCAGCCAGCTGCACAGCAACACGCGATTGCTGTTGTAGATCTGCCCCGGGCCCAGGGGCTGCCCCGGCTCGATCAACTCGTCACCCGTGGACAGAACAGCCACCCGGGCGCGGCGCACGACCTGCACACGGCCGAAACCCATGGTCGCGGCCAGGCCCAGTTCGATCGGGTTCATGACCGTACCGGCGTCCAGTACCTTGTCGCCGACGGTGGTTTCCTGCCCTTTCGGGCGAATGTTCTGACCGGAGCTCAACGGCTCGAGAAAGCGCACTGTCGCGTCCGCCTGGACCTCGGCGTTCTCCTGCATTTCGACGCAGTCAGCCCCCTCAGGAACCGGAGCGCCGGTGAAGATTCGCGCGCAGGTGCCCGGCTGCAAAGGCTCAGGTGCCTGCCCGGCGAAAATGCGCTGGCTCACCGGCAGCGGCTCGCCGGTCCAGTCCGCGACGCGCATCGCATAACCGTCCATGGCGCTGTTCGGCCACGGCGGCAAGTCCAGCGTCGAGACCAGATCCTCGGCCAGCACGCGTCCTTGGGCATCGGCCAGCGCCACGGTTTCACGCTCGATGATCGGCGCGGCGGCGGCGAGGTCCATCAATCGCTGCATGGCCTCTTCGACCGGCATCAGCCCACTCATTTCAGGTGCATTCATGGCAGCTCACCCGCGCGTCGCGCAGGGTTCGGCCTTCTTCAGGTGCGGCACGAAGTTGCACGGGCGAAAGCTGTTGTTCAACTGGTCGGCGAGAATGCCGTCCCAGCCGGTGCGCACGGCATTAGTCGAGCCCGGCAGGCAGCACACCAGCGTGCCATTGGCCAGACCGGCAAGGGCCCGCGACTGAATGGTCGAGGTGCCGATATCGGGCAGGGAGATCTGGCGGAACAGCTCGCCAAAACCGTCCACCTGTTTGTCCAGAAGGCAGCCCACGGCTTCCGGGGTGCTGTCGCGGCCGGTAAAACCGGTGCCGCCGGTGATCAGCACGACCTGCACTTCATCATCGGCGATCCAGGTCGCCACCTGGGCGCGGATCTTGTAAAGGTCATCCTTGAGCAGCACGCGCTCGATCAGGCCATGACCTGCAGCGGTCAGGCGGTCGACGAACATCTGGCCGGAGGTATCGGTTTCAAAGGTGCGAGTGTCGCTGACAGTCAGAACAGCGATATTCAGGGGTACGAAAGGCGAGTCTGCCTTGGCTTTCATGGCGAGGTCCGGTTGTAGAGGAAACAGGGCGGTGTTATATCACAGCACCTGTTTTTTACCGCGCCGACCGAGCTGATCATGACCCCTTCCGAAGCCCTGCCGCCCTGCTCCCTCCTGCTGCTCGCCGGTGGCCAGGGCCGGCGCATGGGCGGGCGTGACAAAGGCCTGATCACGTGGCGCGACAAGCCTTTTATCGAGCATTTGTACGGGCTGGTGCGACCGCTCACGGACGACCTGATCGTTTCGTGCAACCGCAACCGCGAGCAATACGCGCGCTACGCCGACCGCCTGGTCGAGGATGAGCAACAGGATTTCCCCGGCCCCTACGCAGGTATTCGCGCAGGCCTCGCCGTGGCGAAACATGACTATCTGCTGGTCATCCCCTGTGACATGCCACTGCTGGATCGCGCCCTTCTCGATGGCCTGCGCCAGGCCGCTGCTGCGAATCCCGGCGTGCCGGTGATGGTCCGTCAGGGCGAGCAGTGGGAGCCGCTTCTGTGTTGCATCCCCACCTGTCACGCTAAGGTGTTCGAACAGCATTGGCAGGAAGGACAGCGCAGCCCGCGCCGGACCATGGCAGAATTGCGCGCCGTCGGGTTGCAATGCGAGACCGACGACCCCCGTCTCGCCAACCTGAACACGCCGGATCTATTGACCGAGATCAAGCCCTGAGCGCAGCAGGCAGGTTTCATGGAACTTTGCCGTTACACTCTGCGTCAGACACATCACTAAACAAAATACCCCGGAGACACAGCAATGAAACAACGGACTCTTCCTGCCGCCTTCCTGCTCGCACTGAGCCTCGCCTCTTTGGCCGGATGCTCTTCGCCAACGGTAATCACGCTGAACGACGGCCGTGAAATCCAGGCAACCGACGAGCCGAAGTACGACGAAGAGTCGGGCTTCTACGAGTTCAAGCAGTTGGACGGTAAAGAAACCCGCATCAACAAAGATCAGGTTCGTACCGTTAAAGAACTGTGATCTCCGCTTGATCGCGAGGGTTTGAAAAGACCGCCGCTGAAAGCAAAAGACCCGCCAATCGAGCGGGTCTTTTTTTGCCTGGAATAACCGGGCCAGGCTGGGCCTGAGCCGCGTTACCAATCCAGTGTGATCCGGCTCTCGAAGACCCTTTCCTCTCCGGTCACCGGATCAATGAAGCGCAGTCCCTGGGCGAGCAGTTTGAGCGGATTGGCGTAGTCGTCCACGGCATCCTTGAGCACGTCGGGGTAGAACGGGTCGTTGCAGATGCCGGCGCCCAGGGCGGCCATGTGCACGCGCAGCTGGTGTTTTTTGCCCGTCACCGGGTACAGCGCGTAACGCCAGAGCCCGCCATTTTGTTCGCTGACTTCGACGCGGGTCTCCGTGTTGCTCGGCCCCTCTCCCTCCTGCATGCGGAAGAAAGGGTCACCGTCGACCAGCCGGCTTTTGTGAACGCGCGGGAACGCCATGTCCGGGAGAGCCGGCGCGATCGCTTCGTAGCGCTTTTCAATTCGCCGGGTCGGAAACAGCGCCTGATACGCCGACCGCGTTCGCTTGTTGGCCGAGAACAGCACGAGGCCCGCCGTGTGCCGGTCGATGCGGTGCAAGGGCACCAGGTCGGGATTGTCGAGGGTGCGAATCAATCGCCGCAGCAGGGTCTGCTCGACGTACTCGCCCGCCGGGGTGACGGGCAAAAAATGCGGCTTGTCGGCGACCACCAGATGCTCGTCGGCGTACAGGATCGACTCCTGCACCGGGATCGGCGTTTCGTTGGGCACTTCGCGAAAGTAATGGATGCGCAAGCCTTCGCGGTAACCAAGGTCCACCGCGATCGGCTGGCCGTCAGCGTCGAGCACCTTGCCCCGCGCGATGCGGTCCAGCCACTGCTCGCGGCTGATGGCACTGAAGCGCTCGCACAGGCAATCGAGCACCGTCAGCCAAGGCCCGGGCGGCAGATACAACGTGCTGGCTTGACGGTGGGCGGCGGTAAACACAGGTGCGGGCATAAACGGCTCAGAATAAAAAGGGTGATGGCGGCAAGGCTGGCATTATCTACGCCGAAGAATCTTTGCGCGACCGGGCGAACAACAGTTTTGCCGGGAGGCTCTAGCACGCGCCACACGGAAGTGCGCGACGTTATGTCGCACGGAAAACCGGCGCCAGTTGTCTGACAACCACAGGTCCGCGCTGGATGCGCAAATTGATTTGTCCTAAAATGTTTCGAAATCGGCACGCAGGCGCGAATCCGAGCGGACACGAACAGCCTCGTGACCGAAATCGAAAACGCCTGCCAGACCTGAAACTCATAAAAAGAAAGCCCGTCATCGACGGGCTTTTTTCGTTTTCAGGATTTGTACCGCGCATTGAGCGCTGCTGCCGGCCACAGATTTCCTTTCGCAACTTTTGAGGTTACGCCCATGCTGGTTCAATTCTTCCAATGGATCAAACGTCTCTCCACCGGGACTTCATCGCAGAACGATGAAAACTACTCTCAGTCCTTTTCCAACGAAGACCATGACGTGGGTCGCTGGACGTTCATGTCGGTGTTCATCGTGCTGACCCTGAGCCTGTATATCGTCGCCGGCCTGGGCTACTACGCCAAAGTCCACGTCTGGGACGGCATGACCGAGGAGCAGAAAGCCGCCGTCGCTCAAGCCATGGTGGTCGACACGCAATACCTCTGACCCGCAATCTCTGAAGCCGATGCTGAAACGGGGGTTCATGCCCTGATCACGTGTGCTTCAGCCGCTCAGAAACAGCACGACCTGATCGGTGTCGAACGGCCAGTCCAGTTCGGCACCGGTGTCTGTCCGCCTCAGCACGGGAATCCTCAGACCATAGGTTTCGTAGTCCGCCTCGCGCTCGGCGATGTCGACCAGCTCCACCATCAAGCCGTGCTCCACCAGCGGCATCAGTACGGCCCCGGCCACCTCGCACAAATGACACCCCAACGTTCCGAACAGCTGACATTCCGGTGGCATGGCTGGGCCCCTCTGTGGCTGCGATTCCAAGGGTTGGATCGACAAGTCTAGAACCGGCCGCCAATACCGTCGAGTCGGCGCACGCGTCCTGATGTTCTTCGAATCGCCCGCCCACACTGGAGCGCGACGTTCGGCGAGTGCACCGGAACAGCGCAGAACCGCTGCAGACGAAACGGTGGCTCAGTTCACGCGATTGGAATGAACCTTCAGGAATGCGCCATACTCGAAACCCCATATCGTCATCCCCTAAGGAGAAAACCATGGCTCGACCTACAGCAGAAAAAGCCCAGGACATTTTGATGTCTGACTTCCAGACGCTGGTTGCCGATACGGAAAAACTGCTGGCGCACACGGCCTCTCTGGCCGGTGAACAGGCTGACGAGCTGCGTGAGCAGATTCGCGAAAGCCTGCTGCGTGCCCGCGAGACCCTCAAATTGACCGAAGAAACCCTGCGCGCACGGGGCAAGGAAGCGGTCATCGTCACTGAGGACTATGTTCAGAACAATCCATGGCAATCGGTAGGCATCGCAGCTGGCGTCGGCTTTCTGCTGGGCCTGCTGGCCACCCGGCGCTAACGGCCATGACGCAGCCGACAGGTCCAACCGGGACCGAACAATCCTCTTCGCCACGGCGGCTGGGTGCGGCCATTCTGGGGCTGTTGCACACCCATGTCGAACTGTTCGGCATCGAGCTTCAGGAGCAGAAAGCCCGTACCGTCAGGCTGTTGCTGTTCGCAGGCCTGGCGCTGGTTTTCGCGTTGCTGCTGCTCATCGGCCTGTCCGCGCTGCTGCTGGTTCTGGTCTGGGACAGCTATCGCCTCTACGGAATCATCGGCTTGTGCGGGTTGTACACACTGGCGGCATTGTTCTGCGCCATGCGGCTCAAGGCAGCTGTTTTCGATGAGTCTTCACCCTTCCATTCGACCCTGGAAGAACTGGCTAACGACCGCGAGCGACTGATGCCATGAGCACACCTCAATTGCCCCAGACCCACAATCGTCGCGAGCTGCGCAAAGCGCTGATCCGCCTGCGCATGGAGATGCACCGTCAAGAGATCCGTCAGGAATCCTCGCGATTGATGCATCCCCTGCAACGCATGCGCGGCATGGCCTCTGACCTGCCCGGCTCCCTCGGCATCAAGCATGGGCCGCTGTGGGGCGTCGGCGTCGTCACCCTGCTGGGATTTCTCACTGGCAAGGGCACGCGCAGCAAAAAAACCGGCAGCGTCACCCGGCTAATCAAGTTCAGCGCAACCGTTTTGCCGTTGATCAAAATGGCCCTGCAGAACTCGTCCCGCCGTCGCTAAACGCCTTCTGGCTGCATTCTTGCTAACAAACCCCGCCTTGCCCGATATGCGTATCGGGTGAGACGACGGTGCTTGTCGAACGAGAACCCGCAGCCACTCCCTCGCCAACGCCACCCCACTCAATCGCCACTAAGGAGGCCATGTGTTCGATGGGCAACCCCTCGCCTGTTTTCAGCCGTTCATCGACACCGCGACCGGCCGCATCGCCGGCATCGAAGCCCTGGGCCGCCTGCGCCAGGCGGATGGCAGCCTGCAATCGATCGGCCCACTTTTTGCGGATCCGCGGCGGCCGGCCGTGCAATTGCGTCGGCTGGACCGGCAGGTTCGCGACAACGCCCTGAGCCGTTTCCCTGAGGCGCCCGGCGACTGGTTCCTCAGCCTGAACATCTCCCCGCGCTGGATCAGCCGCCTGCGCCCCGATGAATCGCCACCCAGCCTCAAACAGCTGCAGAGCTATGGGATCCCCGCAGAACGGATCGTCTTCGAAATTACCGAGTTGAGCGGCGACGGGCAGCGCCTCAATGAGGTAGTGGCCCGCTACCGCGACGCCGGCGCACGCATCGCCATCGATGATTTCGGCGCCGGCTATTCGCAGCTGGACCGGGTGCTGGCGTTGCAACCCGACATTCTCAAGCTGGACATGCGCCTGTTTCAGGCCGCAGCCCGGGGCGGCCCCAGCAGCGATGTGGTCAAGGCCCTCGCGCAGATGGCGGAGAAAACCGGGTGCTGGATCATCGCCGAAGGCGTCGAGACAGAAGCCGAACTGGACTTCGCCCTCGAATGCGGCTCGCGTTATGTCCAGGGCTATCTGTTCGCCCCGGCGCAGCTGGATTTCTTCGCAGCCGATGCGTTCGTCGACCGCTTCGCTGCCCTGCGCGATCGTTACGTGATGAGGAAAGTCGCCGAGCGGGAACAGCTGATGACCCTGCGCAGGCAACTCACGCAATTGATGTCCCGGCTGCAGCGCTGGGCCGAAGGCAATGCGTCGCTGAGTGATTTGCCCCAGGTCACGGACTTCCCATGGCTGTTGCGCTTTTATCAGTGCGACCGCCACGGCACGCAGCTCACGCCCAATCTGGAATGGCGCAACGGGGCCTGGACGGCGGACGCCCGGTATCTGGGCCATAACTGGTCCTGGCGGCCCTACTTCTATCACCTGCTCGCCGAGGGATGGCACGAGAGGCGCCTGACGCTGTCGAGCACCTACCGCGACGCCACCAGCAATCAGTATTGCCTAACCGCTGGGCAGTTCTTCGACAACGGCGAGCGTCTGTTGCTGATCGATGTCGACGCGGCCGGGTTTTGACGGTGCTTGCTGGTGTCGTTTCATCGATCTTGTGCTTGCAGCGTGCGGGGCGAACCGGGAAGCTAGCGCGGTAATCACCCGACGGAGTACCGGCCTTGGATTGGCAAACCCTGCTCACCCGCGAGCGCCTTGGCAAGACCCTGCACAGCCCTGAAGAATTGGGGCGCAGTCCGTTCCACAAGGATCACGACCGGATCATTTTCTCCGGGGCCTTTCGCCGTCTCGGCCGCAAGACTCAAGTTCATCCGGTCACCAGCAACGACCACATCCATACGCGCCTGACCCACTCGCTGGAAGTCAGTTGCGTCGGCCGCTCGCTGGGCATGCGCGTCGGCGAAACCCTGCGCAGCGCCCTGCCCGACTGGTGTGACCCCAGCGATCTGGGCATGGTCGTGCAATCGGCCTGCCTAGCCCACGACATCGGCAACCCGCCGTTCGGCCACTCCGGCGAAGACGCCATTCGCAACTGGTTCAAACAGGCCGCCGGCCGTGGCTGGCTGGACGCGATGAGCGAGGTCGAGCGCAATGACTTCCTCAATTTCGAAGGCAATGCCCAGGGCTTCCGCGTCCTGACTCAGCTGGAATACCACCAGTTCGAGGGCGGCACGCGGCTGACCTACGCCACCCTGGGCACCTACCTGAAATACCCGTGGACGGCGCGTCACGCCGACTCGCTGGGCTACAAGAAACACAAGTTCGGTTGCTACCAGAGCGAGCTGCCGATCCTGGAGCAGATCGCCGGCAAACTCGGCCTGCCGCAGATCGAGGACCAACGCTGGGCCCGGCATCCGCTGGTGTACCTGATGGAGGCTGCTGACGACATCTGCTACGCGCTGATCGATCTCGAAGACGGCCTGGAAATGGAGTTGCTCACCTACGACGAAGTAGAGTCGCTGCTGCTGGGTCTGGTGGGCGATGACCTGCCGGAGACCTATCGCCAGTTGGGACCGAATGACTCGCGGCGTCGCAAGCTGGCGATTCTGCGGGGCAAAGCCATCGAGCACCTGACCAACGCCGCCGCCCGCGCGTTCGTCGAACAGCAGGACGCGCTGCTGGCCGGCACACTGCACGGTGATCTGGTCGAGCACATGCACGGGCCGGCCAAACGCTGCGTGCTCAACGCCAAGGACATGGCGCGCAAGAAGATCTTTCAGGACAAGCGCAAGACGCTCCACGAAATCGGCGCCTACACCACGCTGGAGATCCTGCTCAATGCGTTCTGCGGCGCGGCACTGGAGCAATTCGGCGGGCATGACCTGTCGTTCAAGAGCCGGCGCATTCTCGATCTGCTCGGCAATAACGCGCCCGACCCGAGCTGGCCGCTGCACACGTCCTTTCTCCGGGTCATCGATTTCATCGCCGGCATGACCGACAGCTACGCCAGCGAAATGGCCCGTGAAATGACCGGGCACTCCAGCCCCGTCTAGCGGCGCCTTTAGCCGTCGCGCCTTTTCGAAGGCGCTGGCAAAAGCCCGAATCCGACCCTGAATCAGGGCCCGGATTCGGGCTTTTCTCGTTGGGCCTTCAGGCAATCCAACAGCAACTTCGGATATTTCCTACACAACCGTCGGAATGCCCTTATCGCTGGTCGTACATCCCTGCCGAATAATCCGCGCCATTCCGAGCCTTGGGACAACTCGACCCATTACCTCCCGAAGACACCGCTCGCCCTGCGAGCGCGCCGCCAGCCCGCCTTCAAACAGCGGCGCTCACTTCCCCTACGTCTGGAACCGCCGATGTTCACTAAAGATTTCCGAATCCTGCTGGTAGAGGATCATCCGTTTCAACTGATCGCCTTGCAGATCCTGCTGAACAACCATGGCCTGTACCGCATCACGCCGGCGCTCAATGCCAGCGAAGCACTCGGCGCCATGGAGCGCAGCGCCGAACCCTATGACCTCCTGCTCTGCGACCAGCGTCTGCCCGGTATGTGCGGCCTGGAGCTGATACAGACGGCGAACCAGCGCGGCTTGATCCAGCGTGCCGTCCTGCTCAGCGGCCTCGATGCCGATCCGCTGGCCACCCTTGAGTCGGAAGCCAAAGCGATGGGCCTGCCATTGCTGGGGTGCCTGAGCAAACCGCTCAACACCCTGGAGCTGATCAGTCTGCTGTCCACACCCGCGTAATGTTCGCTTGCAGGCCGGTCTTTCCCTGTCTGTGTCAGCACTCATCCAGGCCAATGCCGAGTGCGCATTTCTGATGTGCCGTTGATATCCGGCAAGCGACGTATTTAAAAATGTAGGCACAGTTTCGCGAATGTGTAGGGTTATTCCGATTCGAAATAAACACGTGCGTTTAAATGCATTTAATTCAAGGGTAACTGCAGTTACGTATTAAACATTCATGACCGCTGCGTGCATCCATGTACGCACATACGCTTATTTCTGTAGGAACATTCCTATATAGCGCTTCGGGCATGATCTCCTTATGTGCGCCTTGAACATCTGAGATAAGGTGCGCGCTTTCTTGCCACCCGTTATGGATTCATCATGAACTCAATTTTTATTATCGACGACCACCCGGTCATACGCATGGCCATACGTATGCTTCTGGAAAACGAAAATTACGAGGTGGTCGGAGAGACCGACAACGGCGTCGACGCCATGCAGATGGTCCGTGAATGCATGCCCGACCTGATCATCCTCGACATCAGCATCCCCAAGCTGGACGGGCTCGAAGTCCTCGCCCGCTTCAACGCCATGAACCTGCCCTCGAAGATTCTCGTACTCACCGCTCAGGCGCCGAGCCTGTTCGCCATCCGATGCATGCAGTCGGGGGCCTCGGGTTATGTGTGCAAGCAGGAAGACCTCAGCGAACTTGTCAGCTCGGTAAAAGCGGTATTATCCGGCTACAATTACTTTCCCAGTCAGGCCCTTGCCGCGTCGATCAAAAAAGAGGGTGACCCCAACGAGCTTGAGCGCTTCAAACTCGTCAATGACCGTGAACTGATGGTGTTGCAACTGTTTGCCCAGGGGCGGACAAACAAGGAAATCGCCAAAGGCATGTTCCTCAGCAACAAAACGGTCAGCACTTACAAAATCCGATTGATGCAAAAACTCAAGGCCAAGACTCTGGTAGAACTTATCGAGATGGCAAAACGCAATTCGCTAGTGTGAGAGACAGGATGCCAAAGGCGTTAAAGGACTATTGGATAGCAGCCGTGATGGTCTGCGTGGGCTTCGATACCCAGGCAGATCCCCTGGCACCGGAACGCTACACGCTGCTCAGCCGCTCCAACCCTGCGCACATGGACGTGACGCTGGAGCGCGCCCAGTGGCAATGGGTGCGCAACAAGCGCGAACTGGTGGTCGGCACCTCCGCGCCGGACTACCCGCCTTTCGACATGACCCTGACCGGGCACGACTACGAAGGCTTTACCGCTGATTACGTCGGCATTCTCGGGCGCGTACTCGACCTGCCGGTCAAAGTCCTGCGTTTCGCCAGCCGCGACGAGGCGGTGCAGGCGCTGAGCAAAGGCGAAATCGACCTGCTGGGCAGCGCCAACGGCTATGAGGCGGCGTCGCGCGGGATCGTGCTGTCCACGCCCTACGCCGTTGATCAGCCCGTGCTGGTGACCCGCGCGGGAGAAACCCGACCTTTGAGCGGCGACCTCAACGGTTTGCGCCTGAGCATGGTTTATCACTACCTGCCGCCGGAGGAAATCGCCTCGCTGTATCCCAAGGCGCGCCTGCAGACCTTCCCCTCCTTCCAGAGTGCGATCAACGCCGTGGCCTTCAACCAGGCCGACGTGTTTCTGGGGGACACGATTTCCACTCACTACGTGATCAACAAGGGCTATCTGAACAACGTGCAGATGGCCAATTTCGGCAAGCACGAGGCAAACGGTTTCAGCTTCGCGGTGGAGGCGTCCAACCCGGTACTGCTGGACATCGTCAATCGGGTGCTCAAGGGCATTCCGGTGGAAGAGCGCATCGCCATTTCCAAACGCTGGGGCGCCGGCAGCGACCTGATGCTGACCGACCAGAAGCTGCAGCTCAATCAACGGGAAGAACGCTGGATCGCCCAGCACCCGACCGTTCGCATGGTGTTCAACGAAGCCTACGCGCCGCTGACGTTCTTTGATGCGGCCGGCAATTTCAGCGGCGTCACCGCTGATTTACTCGAACTCATCCGCCTGCGCACCGGGCTCACCTTTAAAGTCAGCCATGCCGCCAGCATGAACGACATGACCAATCAGTTGAGCCAGGGCCAGGCCGACCTGATCGGCGCGATGATCCCCAGCGAAGAGCGCCAGAACCGCTTCAATTTCAGCCGCCCCTACATGGACAACGTGTTCGTGCTGGTCACGCGCAAGGAAACCTCGGCGCCCTCCAATCTCGATCAACTGGACGGCAAGCGGGTGGCGCTGGCCCTCAGCAGCCCGATCCTGCCCTTCCTGCGCGACCACCACCCGGGCATTTATCCGGTGGAGGTCGACAATCCGGCGCAAGCCCTGGACATGCTCGCCCACGGCCGGGCAGAGGGCGCCATCACGTCGCTGTTCAGCGCGAGTTATTTCCTGTCTTCCCGGGCGTTGAACGACACGCTGCAGATGCGCGTGACGGTCGGGCAGGAACCGGCGCGCATTGCCATGGCCACGTCCCGCAATGCCACCGAGCTGACCTCGATTCTTGACAAGGCGCTGTCGAGCATCGCCCCGGAAGACCTGGCCGCGATCAACAATCGCTGGCGCACCTATACCCCGCCAAGCAGCGGCGCGTGGCACGACTATGAGCTGTTGATCTATCAAATCATCGGCGGCGCCAGCCTGCTGCTGCTGGGCTCGCTGGCCTGGAATGCCTGGATGCGCCGGCAGATCAAACAGCGCGAGCGAGCCGAGCGGGCGCTCAACGACCAGTTCGAATTCATGAGCGCGCTGGTCAATGGCACGCCTCATCCCATCTACGTCCGCGATCGCGACGGCCTGCTGCAAATGTGCAATGAAAGCTACCTCGCCGCCTTCGCCGCGCGGCGCGAGGAGGTGATCGGCGAAAGCATTCTGGACGGCATATTGAGCGACACTGAAGAGGCCTTGGGCTACGTCGAGGATTACAAGCGTGTCATGGCCGAAAACGAGCCGCTGATTCTGGATCGCTCGCTGCACATCGGCGGCCGCGAGCTGACGATCTACCACTGGATCCTGCCGTTCCGCGATTCCCTCGGCAAAGTGCAAGGCATCATTGGCGGCTGGATCGACATCAGCGAACGGCGGCAATTGATCGAGCAGCTGCAGACGGCCAAGGAGCTGGCGGATGATGCCAACCGCGCGAAAAGCACCTTTCTGGCAACCATGAGCCATGAGATCCGCACGCCCATGAACGCGGTGATCGGTATGCTAGAGCTGGCCCTGAAGCGTGCCGACCATGGCCATCTGGACCGCCCGGCCATTGAAGTGGCCTACAGCTCGGCGAAGGATTTGCTGGAGCTGATCGGCGACATTCTCGACATCGCGCGCATCGAATCCGGCCGATTGAGCCTGAGCCCCGAGCGCGCAAATCTGCGCCAACTGGTCGAATCCGTGGTGCGGGTGTTCGACGGCCTGGCCCGGCAAAAAAGCCTCACGCTGGCCCTGGATCTGGACGCGCGAACCAACACGGACGTGCTGATCGACCCGCTGCGTTTCAAGCAGATCCTTTCTAATCTCATCAGCAATGCCATCAAATTTACCGAAATGGGTCAGGTCAAGATCAGCCTGCAGACCGAAGCCGGCCGCAGCCCGCAGCAAATGCGCGTGCAGGTGGTGATTCACGACAGCGGCATCGGGATCACCGAGCAGGACCAGCAGCGGTTGTTTGCGCCCTTCGCCCAGGTCGATCAATCAGGGCAGCTGGCGCGCACTGGCGCAGGGCTGGGTCTGGTGATCTGTCGCAGTCTGTGCGAAATGATGGGCGGAAACCTGACGCTGAGCAGCCGTCCCGGGGATGGCACGCGAATCGAGATGACCTTCGAATTCACTACCCTGGAGCCGCTCGATGCGAAGAGCATTGCCCGCGAGGCGGCGCCCCACGCCTCGGGCCAGCTGCACATTCTGATCGTGGACGATCACCCGGCCAACCGCCTGCTGCTGTTCGAGCAACTGTGCTTTCTCGGGCACCGTTGCGACATGGCGCTCCAGGGCGCCGAAGCCCTGGAGCGCTGGCGTGCAGAGCGTTTCGATCTGGTGATCGCCGATTGCAACATGCCGGTCATGAACGGCTACGACCTGACGCGGGCCATCCGCCAGCTGGAGCAAACCGAGGCACGTCCGCGCTGCACCGTGCTGGGCTACACCGCCAATGCGCAGCCGGAGGAAAAGCAACGCTGCCGTGATGCCGGCATGGATGATTGCCTGTTCAAACCCATCAGCCTGACCGCGCTGAACGACCGCTTGAGCAAGGTCATGCCGCTGCGAGCCTCGTCTGCGCCGGGCATGCTGCCCGCCGTGCCCGTTCAGCCGCCCCAGGCGGTGTTCGACCCGCACGCCATCGAAGCGCTGACCGGCGGCAGGGCCGACATGAACGAGCGGTTGCTCGCTCAACTCATCGCCAGCATTCATCAGGACCGTGCCGAGCTGAACGCGACCACGCACCCGGAGCAGCTGAAAGACATCGGCCACAAGGTGCGCGGCGCCGCGAACATCATTTCCGCGACGGCTGTCATCGAGGGCTGCGAAGCGCTGGAAGCGGCCTGCGAGGCCGAAGCGCCGGCCGCCACTATCGGCGAGCGGCAGTCAGCCCTTTATGAGGCGATGGGCGCGCTGGAGCAGGCGTTGGTGGCTTATCGCGGGAAAGCGCTCGTGCCCCAGGCGGGGCCGCAGACATGATGCTGATGCCGATGACCGCCGCTGATTTTCAGGCATTTGCTGCCCGCTCGGTCGCCGGGTATGCCCGGGATATCGCGCGCACCTACGGATTGTCTGAGGCGCTGGCCGTCGAAAGCGCCAGCGCTGACTTCAACGACCTGTTGGCGGAGGGTCTGGACACCGAGGGGCATTGGTTCTACTGCCTATGCATCGACGAAGGCGTTGAGGTGGGCAGCCTGTGGGTAGGCGTCGTCGAGGACCCGCCGTTGCCGGCCAGGCTGTTCATCTACGACCTGGAGATTCATCAGGCCTTCCGACGTCAGGGCCTGAGCCGGCAGGCACTGAGCGCCGTCGAAGCGTGGGCCATCGAGCGCGGTATCCGGCGTCTGGAGCTCAACGTATTTGCTGACAACCATGGGGCGCGGAGGCTGTACGAAACGTCGGGGATGGCTGTCTGTGAAATAACCATGGGCAAAGATTTATAGCCCGCCGATGTGTGCCCCGTTCAGACCGGCCCGGTAGCAGAATCGACGCTGCCGTAGGGCGCCAGGTGCTCGCTCAGGTATTTCAGCAGAATGCTCACTTTCGGCAGCGCCTCTCGGGTTTTCAGCCAGACCAGATTCATCGGCAGTCCATCGGTGGCAAGCTCCGGCAGCACTTCAACCAGCCGTTCTTCGTTGAGGTGGGTTTGCACCAGCCAGGTCGGCAATTGCGCGATACCATGCCCGGCCAGCGTGGCCGATACTTCGCCCTCCCCGTCGCCGACGGCAATCCGCGGATGAATGACGCGCCGCTCCTGATCCCCCGGCACGCGCCCGCGAAAATACCAGGGCCCGACCTGCCCGTCGGACTGGCCGTAGGCGATGCAATGATGATGCTCAAGATCGGCGTCCGTCTCGGGCCGACCGTGCTCGGCGATGTAACTTGGCGCGGCGCAGAACACCAGTCGCTGAGCGCCGATGAAACGATGCCCCAACCCCGCCGCCCATGCATCGCGCCCGCCGATTCTGACCACGATATCAATGCCTTCATGCACCGGGTCGATGAACCGGTCGGAGAACGAAATGTGTGGCTGCAGCAGTGGGTATTCCCTGACGAAGTTGAGGATCAGCGGCAACACATGGAGACGTCCGTAGGAGGCCGGCAAATCGATCCGCACCCGGCCATGGGGCTCATGCCGCTCCGATGCAAGGGCCAGCTCGGCTTCTTCGAGATCAGCCAGCACGCCGCTGCAGGTGGCGTAGAACTTCACGCCGGCTTCGGTGAGGGCCAGGCGGCGCGTGGTGCGATTAAACAGGCGCTGGCCCAATCGCTGCTCCAGGCGGGCGATGCTTTTGCTGACCGCCGATGCTGTCAGGTTCAGCTTCAATGCGGCGTTGGCGAAGCTGCCGAAATCGGCCACGGCCACAAATACATCAATGCCCTTGAGACGCTCGGATGAGAACACGGCGATTACCATTGCTGAACTGAGTTCGCGATAGTAAGTCATTTATGTCGCGGATGAGAACTCACATCTCCAATAGGCTATGGCAACGTCCATTGGAGCTTCTTCTATGCAACCTTCACATTCCGCAACGGCCTCTGCGCCGGATGCCTCGTCTCGATCAGGGATACAAATCCTGATCATGGCGATCGCTGCATTCATCATCGTCACCACTGAATTCCTCATCGTCGGCCTGCTTCCGGCCATGGCCAAGGACTTGGGCGTGTCGATCGCCGTGGCTGGCCAGGTGGTGACACTGTTCGCCTTTACCGTGATGTTGTGCGGGCCGTTCCTCACGGCAAAACTGGCCGGCGTCGAGCGCAAGAAACTCTTCACCATCATCCTGCTGGTGTTCGCCGCTTCCAACGTGCTGGCGGCGCTGTCCACCAATATCTGGGTCATGGCCCTCGCGCGCTTCATTCCGGCGTTGGGCCTGCCTGTGTTCTGGGGCACCGCCAGCGAAACTGCCGGGCAACTGGCAGCACCCGGCAAATCGGGTCAGGCGGTGTCGCGGGTCTACCTGGGCATTTCCGCCGCTCTGGTGTTCGGTGTGCCGTTGGGCACCGTCGCCGCCGACACCCTCGGCTGGCGCGGCAGCTTCTGGGTCCTGGCCGTCATCTCGCTGGTGATCGCCATCCTGATGCAACTGTGCATGCCGACCTTGCCTTCCTCCCCTGCCAAGCACGGCGAGAAGCAGACCGACATCCTGAAACAGCCACGCTTCCTCGCCCACGTGTTGCTGTCGGTGCTCGCGTTCACCGCGATGTTCACGGCTTACACCTACCTGGCCGATATCCTCCAGACCCTGGCCGGCGTTCCGACCAATCAGGTCGGCTGGTGGCTGATGGGCTTCGGTGCGGTCGGCATGATCGGCAACCAATGGGGCGGAAAGTTGGTCGATCGCAGCCCGCTGGGCGCGATGGTGCTGTTCCTGGTGATTCTGAGTATCGGCATGGCCGCCGCCATTCCATTGGCCACGGACCACGTCTGGCTGATCGCCGCGCTGGTCTTGTGGGGCGTTGCGTACACCGCACTGTTTCCGGTGTGCCAGGTGCGTGTGATGCAGGCCGGTGCCAAGGCTCAGGCACTGGCGGCGACCATGAACATTTCGGCGGCCAACGCGGGAATTGGCTTGGGTGCGATTTTTGGCGGGCTGGGTATCGGCCACTTCGGACTGGGGTCGCTGGGCTGGATCGCGACCGGGATCGCCGCCCTGGCGATTGTGGTTGCGCTGTTGATGATGCGTAAGCGTTAAGCACTCGGTCTGGCAGTGAAGCGATGTTGGGCTGCTGCCTTGCCAGGCAGAACACGCAGCGTCGGGATGCCGCTTTTTGAGCGCGGCATCCCGAATCTGCCGATGAGAAGAACCGGTCACTCAGGTGACGACGCTTTCCCTTCCCGCGCCGCCAGAATGCGCGGCAGATTGTCTTCGATCCAGGTGGTCAGCCCGTCCATCTGCAGGGCGACCTCCTCCCCCATCGCCGTCAAACGGTATTCGACATGGGGCGGCACCACCGGCAGCGCTGTGCGGTCGACAAACCCATCCTGTTCCAGGCTCTGCAGCGTCTGCGACAGCATCTTTTCGCTGACGCCGCCGATCTTGCGCCGCAGTTCACTGAACCGGTGCATGCCGTCCAGCAACACCACCAGCACCAGCACGCCCCAGCGGCTGCACACATGATTGAGGATTTCCCGCGACGGGCAGTCCCGGGCCAGCACCTCTCCGGTACAAATACGCTCGAGCAGTGAGACGGAGCCTACCGAGGGCGAAGCAATATCGTTCATGACACTTACCTTTTCGTACGTACTTACGAAAGGTTAGCACGGTGACTATGCTGATCGCTCAATCAACTTCGTTCGGGAATCATCATGATCGTCATCACCGGTGCATCAGGTCAGCTGGGCCGCCTCGTCATCGCTCAACTGCTCGAAACCGTGCCTGCCTCGCAGATCGTTGCGGCGGCCCGTGATCCGGAAAAGGTTGCTGACCTCGCCGCCAGGGGCGTGCAGGTTCGCCAGGCCGATTACGCGCAGCCGACCACTCTGGACCAGGCCTTTGCAGGCGCCGAGAAAGTCCTGCTGATCTCGTCCAGTGAAGTGGGCCAGCGGGTCGCTCAGCATCAGGCGGTGATCGACGCGGCCAAACGCGCGGGCGTGAAACTGCTGGGTTACACCAGCGTGCTCCACGCCGACACCTCGGCGCTGGGCCTGGCCGAAGAACACAAGCAGACCGAGGCGGCCCTGGCGCAATCCGGCGTTCCGGCGGTGGTGCTGCGCAATGGCTGGTACCACGAAAACTACACGGCCGGCGTTGCCCACGCGGTAGAGAACGGCGCCCATTACGGCAGCGCGGGTGATGGCCGGATCAGCTCTGCCGCCCGGGCAGACTACGCAGCGGCAGCGGCCGTCGTACTGACATCCACTGAGGATCAGGCGGGCAAGGTCTACGAGCTGGCCGGCGACGAGTCCTACACGCTGAAGGAATTTGCCGCTCAAATCGCGCAGCAATCCGGCAAGCCTGTCGTCTACACCGATCTTCCCGAGGCCGATTACAAGGCTGCGTTGCTGCACGCCGGGCTGCCGGAGTTCGTCGCCGAGTTGCTCGCCAACTCCGATGCCGCTGCGGCCAAGGGTGCCCTGTTCGACGACACTCGCCAGTTGAGCCGCCTGATTGGCCGGCCGACCGCACCGCTGTCGGCGAGCATTGCCGAAGCGCTGCCCCGGTAACCTTCGCTGCCGCCTCGCAGCTGCACGCGGGCGGCACGCCAGCACGGGCACTGAATGATTTGCGCCCCTCAGGGTCGAAACCAATGACAGCGCACCACGCGCTGGCCAAGGAGTTTCGAATGAACAGCAAATCGCTCATTGCCGGTCTGGCGATTCTGGGTAGCGTTTCCGTTGCAAGTTTCACGGTCCAAGCCGCCAACGCAACGGAGCCGACCATTCAACCTTCCCGAGACAATATGCGGGAGCTCGAAGTCGGCAGCCGTTCGCCGCAGGAATTCCAGCGTCCGGACGCCGCGATCAAGGACTGGAAAGCCAAGGGTCTGGAAGAACCGGCCAAAATGAGCCAGTGGACGCGCATCCACGACAAATACGTCGAAGTGCAAACCACCAACGGCCAGATCACCAAGATTGTCCCGATCGAAAAATAAACCGGGGCACTGACCCAGCGCGTCGGGTCCGTGCGGCGCGCACCAGGTCAAAGAACCTATACGGACGACCAAAGGAATTCCCATGAACATCAAAAAACTGATGGCTTGCGCGGCAGTGGTCACTTGTCTGAGCGGCACCAGCTTCACGGCGATGGCGCAAACCCCTGCGACCAAAAGCGTGCAGGCGGAACACACCAATGAACAGTACAAGGTCGGCGACACCACCCATGACCTTTACAAAGACGAGCGCGTCGGCGTCAAGGACTGGCAAGGCAAGGGCCTGACCGCGCCCAAAGAAGGCACGCAATGGGTACTGATCAGCGATAAATATGCGCTCATCAACATGGAAGACGGCAAAGTCCTAGACATCGCGCCGGGCAATCTCAAACCGCTGAAAAAGTAATTGCCGACGTAACGTCCACCGTGCCCGACATCCCTCGGGCACCGCTTTGCCTTTTCCCCTCATCCAAATGCTCGCCACCCCTTGCAACGGCTGACAAGAAAGGTTGCACCCTAACGATTGCGCCCTCTACTCTGCGGCTCCTGTCTGTTGCGCCATAGGCCCGGGTTCGATGTCTTCCGTCTTGAATGTCTTGCTGCCCATCTTCGCCCTCATTCTGGTGGGCTACCTCTGTCGCCGCACCAACCGCCTCGGACCGACCGCCGCCTCTGAAATCAACCGAATGGTGGTCTGGCTGTGTTTGCCGGCACTGCTGTTCACCGCCACTGCCCACGCCACCTGGGCGCAGATCTGGCACCCGGGTTTCGTGCTGACCTTCACCCTGTCGACTATGGCGATGTTCGTCATTACCCTGCTGCTGCGGCGCCGGAAAGCCGGGTATTTTGCCGATGCCAGCATCGACGCCCTCAGCGCCTCCTACGCCAACACCGGCTACATCGGCATCCCGCTGTGCGTCATGGTGCTGGGGCAGGACGGCCTGGAGCCGGCGCTCATCGCCTCGTTGCTGGTGGTCTGCGTGGTGTTCGGCATCGCTCTGGTGTGCATCGAAATCGGGTTGCAAAGCGAGGCCCGGGTGCACCGCATCGTGCTCAAAGTGCTGCTGGCACTGGCGAAAAACCCGCTGGTGGTCTCGCCGATACTGGGCGCCTGCTGGGCGTCGACCGGCATGGCATTGCCGGGCGCGCTGGATAAATTCCTCAGCCTGCTGGGTGCCGCGACGACGCCCTGCGCGCTGATTTCCCTGGGCCTGTTTCTCGCTCAGAAACAGCAAGGCCCCCGTGAGGGCACGACGCTGCTGGTGCTGATCAAGCTGATTGCTCACCCGCTGCTGACCTGGTTTCTGGCCTTTCGGGTCTTTCACCTGCCGCCGCTGTGGGCCAACTCTGCCCTGCTGTTGAGCGCTCTGCCCACCGGCACCGGGCCGTTCATGCTGGCCGAGTACTACAAGCGCGAGGCGTCGGTGGTGTCGAGCACGATTCTGATCTCGACGCTGGGCTCGCTGGTGACGCTGTCGCTGTGCATTTACTACATCAACGGTTGACGGGCACAGGATAGGTGCATCGCAATGAACAAGCTGGATTTGCTGAAAACCTTCGTCAGGGTCGCCGAGCTGTCGAGCTTCACCCACGCCGGCGACGCCTTGGGCCTGCCGCGCTCGACGGTGTCGGAGCATGTGCGCAGCCTCGAAGAACTGCTCGGCGCACGACTGCTCCTGCGCACCACGCGCAAGGTGCAGGTGACCCCCGATGGCCAGGCGCTGTATGAGCGCAGCAAGGATGTGCTCAGTCAGATGGACGAGCTGGAGGGCCTGTTCCGCCAAGACAACTCGGCGCTCAGCGGACGGCTGCGGGTGGACATGCCCACCGCCATTGCCCGGCGCCTGGTGATGCCACGGCTGGGTGAATTCCTTGAGCGGCACCCGCTGATCGAGCTTGAAATCAGCAGCACCGACCGGCGCGTTGATCTGGTCCGCGAGGGCTTTGATTGCGTGCTGCGCATTGGCGCCCTGCCGGACACGCCGCTGATCGCACGCAACGTCGGCCTGTTCGGGATGATCAACTGCGTCAGCGAGAGCTATGCCGAGCGGTTCGGGATTCCGCAGAATCTGGAAGACCTGCAGCAGCATCGGCTCATCAACTACGCACCGGCTTTCGGCGCTGCCGAATCGTTATTCGAGTATTGCCGCGAGGGCAAGGATTTCCATGTGTCGATGCCCTGCAGTGTGACGGTGAACAACATTGAAGCCTACGAGGCGGCGTGTGTCGGCGGGCTGGGGATCATCCAGATTCCGCGCCTGGCTGACGCTTACCAGCAGCAACGCGGCGCCTTGATCGAAATCCTCCCCGAGTACCGGCCAACGGCGATGCCGGTGTCGCTGCTCTACGCCCATCGCCGCCATCTGCCCCAGCGGTGCCGGGTGTTCATGGATTGGCTGGAGCAATTGCTGGGGGAATATGGGGTGATGTCGAAGGGCTCGCGAGGGCGGCGTTAACAGGCTGGTAGGACCGGCTTTAGCCGGGAACGCATCGGCGAAGACTCCGCAAAAATGATGTCGTTTGCACAGGCCTCTTCCCGGCTAAAGCCGGTCCCACAGGGATCGCGTTGATCCAGCGGACCGGTTGAGCCCCTCCTACCAGCCATCACTTCAACGCCGCGACCATCGCATCGAAGAAGGCCATCGGGTCGATGGGCTCTTTGTCCACCGGCTTGGGCTGCGCGCCAAAAGTGACGATCACCACATTGTTGGCCGGGTTAACGTAAATGTTCTGTCCCTGGATGCCGACTGCCGAATAGGCGCCATCTTTGACCGAGGGCGCAGTCCAGGCGGTCCACCACATGTAGCCGTAATCCAGGCTTTTGCCGCCCTTGAGGGTGGTGGGCAGCGTCGCCTCCCTGACCCAGCCGTCGGGGAGAATCGAGGTGCCGTTGATCTTGCCATCGTTCATGAAGAACAGCCCGAAGCGCCCGTAATCCCGCAGGGTGGCGCTGATGCCGCTGCCGCCGATCTCCATGCCGTCAGGGGAGTCCAGCCACCATGTCGCGTCGCTTTCCATGCCGAACGGCTGCCAGATTTTCTTCGACAGGTACTCGGCCAGCGGCATCTTCACCGCGCCCCGCACAATCTCGCCGAGGACCTGGGTTTCTCCCGTACTGTAGTTGTTCACCGTGCCGGGTTCCGCTGCGCGCGGCAGGCTCGCCATCAGCGCCATGGCCGAATGGGGCTGCTGGGAAATCTGCGCCTTGAGCAACGCCCGCCGATCCGACGCCGGATCGGTGTAGGTCTCGTTCCACTTCACCCCCGAGGACATCATCAGCACGTTGCGCACGGTCACCCCTTCGTAGGCGCTGCCTTTGAGGGCCGGCACGTAATCGACCACTTGGGCGTCAAGCCCCTTGATCAGGCCATCCTTGATTGCCGCCGCGGTCAGGGTCGAGGTGATGGATTTGGCCATCGACATCGACATCCAGCGGGTTTTCTCGGTGTTGCCGCGCTGATAGGTCTCGAAGACGATCTTGCCGTCCTTGATCACCAGCATCGCGGTAATACTGTCCAGCGCCACGAAGTCGTACAGGTCGTACTTTTTGCCCTCGACGGTGAAGCGCACGTTGGGCAGTTGTCGCTCCGACTTCGGCAGTGCATAGGGATGATCGCCCGCCTGGATGGTGTGGGTGGGAAACAGCCGGCCGATATTGCGATAGGTGCTGACCGCCAGGTCCGGGAGCATGGCGCCGTCGTAGATCTGCTCGACCGTGCCGATGGGTTCCTGGGCGTGGGGGTAGTCGTCTGCCCAGGCAGTGGAAACAAACGCGGCGGCGAGCAGGCCGAAGGACAGGGTCAGTGGCCGGTTGAAAGCGGCGGGACGGGAGACAGGCAAGTGCATGACGTATCCTTTTTTTGTCGTCGATGGACGCTGAAGTTCCGGCTAAAACCGGTCCGACTGAAAGAACGTGCGCGCTTGAACCATAGCCCACTCACCGGTATTGCACCGGGTGAACAGTTCAGTGGTTTCCTACCCTGACGTCTGCGATTGCACACCTGAACGAATCGAAGGCAAAAAAAACCACCGCACGAAGGCGGTGGTTTTTCAGGCTTGCAGGACGCGTCGAATCAGACTTTGACGATCCAGTCCGCCGGGCCCTCGATGTCGCCGTACTGAATGCCGGTCAGCTCTTTGTACAGGCGCTGGGTCACGGGACCGACGTCGGTTTCGCTGTGGAACACGTGCAGCTTGTCTTTGTAGCTGATGCCGCCGATCGGGGTGATCACCGCCGCAGTGCCGCACGCGCCGGCTTCCTTGAACAGGTCGAGCTTGTCGATGAACACCTCGCCTTCGATGACCTTCAGGCCCAGGCGGCTCTGCGCCAGTTCGAGCAATGACAGGCGAGTAATGCCTGGCAGCACCGACGGCGATTTCGGCGTGATGAATTCGTCGTCGTGGGTAATCCCGAAGAAGTTGGCCGAGCCGACCTCTTCGATCTTGCTGTGGGTCAGCGGATCGAGGTAGATGGCGTCGGCGAAGTTGGCTTTCTTGGCCTCACTGCCTGGCATCATGCTCGCGGCATAGTTACCGCCGACTTTCGCAGCGCCGGTGCCTTGTGGCGCGGCGCGGTCGTAGCTGGAGATCACGAAGTTGTGGGGTTTCATGCCGCCCTTGAAGTAAGGGCCCACCGGGATGCAGAACACCGAGAAGATGAACTCGGGCGCAGCGCGCACGCCGATGTTGTCGCCGACGCCGATCACGAACGGGCGCAGATACAGCGCACCGCCGGTGCCGTATGGCGGGATGAAACGCTCGTTGGCGCGAACCACTTGCTTGCACGCTTCGATGAACTGCTCGGTCGGCACGTGGGGCATCAGCAGGCGGCTGGAGCTGCGCTGCATGCGCGCGGCATTCTGGTCGGGGCGGAACAGGTTGATCGAGCCGTCCTTGGCGCGATAGGCCTTGAGGCCTTCGAAGCATTGCTGGCCGTAATGCAGCGCGGTCGAGCCTTCGCTGATGTGCAGCACGTTGTCTTCGGTCAGGGTGCCTTGGTCCCACTCGCCATCGCGCCAGTGTGCCAGGTAGCGTTTGTCGGTCTTGATGTAGTCGAAGCCGAGCTTGTCCCAGTTAATGCTTTCGTTACCCATGACACCCTCTATGTCCAGGCCAGCTCGGCCGGGAGTGTCCGGCGTCTGGCGTTTCATCGATAAGGCCCGGAGCAGGACGCAACCCGTTCCGGTGTGTCGCCATATTACTGATTTTTCTCCCTGCAAACCGCCTCGGCGGCCGATGAGCTGAAAAAGATCCGCTGCGGCCCGACCCGAGCCACCTGGTTTGTGCCGTCTGTAGCAAAACCGCCCAGGAACGCGTGCAGTTTCGCCAATGTTGCCTATGGTGTGTACATCGTCTGAGACAGGAGCAGCACCCATGGGTATCGATCAGTTGTTCGCCGATTTGAGCAGTCTTCCCAGCATTCCCAAGGTGGCGCAGGACCTGATCAAACAGTTCGACAGCCCGTCGTCGGACCTGGGCAGCATCGCCGGCAACATCGAAAAAGACCCGGTGATCGCGGCGAAGATTCTGCGGCTGGCCAACTCCGCGCGCTTTCGTGGTGCGCGGGAGTCGTCGAGCATCGAGGACGCGGCCATGCGCCTGGGGTTCAACACCCTGCGCACATTGGTGCTGGCCTCCGCAGTCACCGGCGCGTTCAAGGCAGGGCCAAGTTTTGACCTGAAGGGCTTCTGGCTGAAGAGCTTTCAAGTGGCCGGGATCTGCCGCTTGCTGGCGAAGCAGTCCGGCGCCGATGCCGAAATCGCCTTCACCTGTGGGGTCATGCATGACATCGGCGAGCTGCTGATACAGACCGGTGCACCCGCCGTTGCCGAGCGCATCAACAGCGTGACCAAGACCGGCACCACCGGGCGTGCGGCGATTGAAACCTTGCAATTGGGCTTTGGTTACCCGGAAGTCGGCGCGGAACTGGCCCGACGCTGGGGATTGCCGGAGGTCATCCAGAACGCCATCGCTTATCAGGCGCGGCCCATGCAGGCGCCGGGAGACGCGATCCAGCCACGGATTGTTGCCCAGGCATTGACCATTTCCGCTGCGCTGGAAAATCACGGCGGCGCCACGGCGCAGGCGAAGCAGGAAGTGGATGGGCCATTGCTGGAGGGGGTTGATCTGGATGCGGTGTTCGCGGCGCTGCCGAAGGTTTTGGAGGACGACAAAGCGTTTGCGGAGTTGTTGAGTTAGGGAAAGCGGTCATGGTCTGAAATGGATGGCGCCTGAACCGACCCCTTCCCGGCTGAAGCCGGTCCTACAAATTGATCTCGGTCCCACTGACACAACACGGTCACTCGTAGGACTGGCTTCAGCCGGGAAAACGTTAGGCGTCACGCTGCAAAATTGAGGGTGCTTACCGAGGCCCCTTCCCGGCTGAAGCCTGTCCCACTAGTATCAGCGCACAGCCGCTCTTGAGAACCTGTGCATGCCTGATGTTCCTGACACCCACGTCGACACCCTGCTGCACTGGATGCACGACCGCTCGTTCCTCGTGCTGACCGGCGCCGGGATCAGCACGTCTTCCGGGATTCCGGATTACCGCGACAGCGAGGGCGTGCGCCGGGGTCGGCAGCCGATGATGTTTCAGGAGTTCCTCAATGCGCCCGAGGCCCGACGTCGCTACTGGGCCCGGGCAATGCTCGGCTGGCCCCGGGTTCGCGCCGCGCTACCCAATCCGGCCCACGAAGCGATTGCCCGTTTGCAGCAGCACGATCTCATCAGCGGCGTGATCACCCAGAACGTCGACACCTTGCACGATCAGGCCGGCAGTCATGACGTCGTGGAATTGCACGGCAGTCTGCACTGGGTGCTTTGCCTGGACTGCCACCACCGCACCGAACGCGACATCATTCAGTTGGCCCTGATCGAGCAGAACCCGTATCTGGCGGGCGTCGATGCGGTGCAGGCGCCGGATGGCGACACTTTGCTCGACCCGGCCTTCGAAGAACGCTTCCAGGTGCCGCACTGCCCCCACTGCGGCGGCGAGCGAATGAAGCCGGACGTGGTGTTTTTCGGTGAAAACGTGGCGCCACCCACGGCGGCCAAGGCCATGCATCGGGTGGAAGAAGCCCAGGGACTGCTGGTGGTGGGGTCGTCGCTGATGGCGTTCTCCGCCTTCCGCCTGTGCCGCGCGATCAAGGATCAGGGCAAACCGCTGATCGCCATCAACCTGGGCAAAACCCGGGCGGATGATCTGCTGGATCTCAAGATCGAAGCGTCATGCGAGGTGCTGTTGCCAGCGTTGGCCCAGCGGCTGTTACAGGGTTAACGGGCAGCACGACATGTGGGAGTGAGCTTGCTCACGAAGACGGCATTTCAGTCGCTGAAGATTTAGCGGATGGCCCGCCCTATATCGTGAGCAAGTCCGCTCCCACCTTGCCCGATCCTTCATCTGATTGCGCGAATCCCCGGCAACGCCGCCAGCGCCCTGTCCCACACCTGCCGCGTCCTCACCCACGCCACTTCCTGCCAGTCCGGGTCCGCCGGGTAAAACTGCTCCAGCAGCCCTTCCTTGATCCGTCGACCGGTCTCGTCCAGGGGATCGCCGTGCAGGTGCAGCCAGTGATCATCCCGCAAATGCCCATGCACCTCTGCGCCCGGGTACGTGCCGCACTCGATGACAAACGGCATCAGGTGCACGCCCGGCAAGGCGTCCAGAAGCATCTGCGAGGTGTAGCCGGTGGAGGTCGCCGCGACACCGGTTTCGCTGACCCGATTGGCGCCGGTGATCAGCGTGAACAGCCACGGCCCGAACAACGTTTTCGCATCCTCCAGCGCCGGGTAGGCCGATTCGACGATGCTCATCAGCATCGGATGGCCGTAATCGCCCGCGCCGGTGTGCAGATCGAAACAGGTCACCACCTCGGCGTCCTGCAGGTATCGCCCGACGATGCTGCGCAGGGTGCGATTGGACCAGCTCGGCCCGCTGCCGCCGAAAAACAGCCCATCGGGGAACGCGTACTGCCCCGCCTCGACCACCGACATCAGCCCTGCCCAACCCCGCGCGTCGATCGCTGCCTGAAACAACGCATCGGCCTGATCGCGCTTTGGCCCGCGCAACTGCTCGCAGGCGTAAATCCCGTGGACGTCGGCGTAGGCGCGGTTGTCCGGCAGCGGCTGATTAAAGTCCAGGTAGTTGCGGTTCTGATCGAGGTTGTCCTCGTTGACCCGGCGCATCCACGCCGTGCCCCAAGGGTTGATCAGGTGAATCATCAGGACCGCAACGCCCTCGGGCAGCGCGCGTGGATCAAAACCCTCGAGCCAGCGGCTCTGGCAGTCGGAACCGTAATAGCCTTCGACGCCATGGGTGCCACTCAGCGCCACCAATACCCGCCGCGCATCCGGGTCGCCCAGCCAGGCGACGTCCGTGGCCAGCGGCTCGCCAAACGGACCCGACGACGGGTGGACGTATTCACTCAACCGCGCGCCAGCCGCCGTGGCTGCGGCAATGAAGCGCTCGCGAAGCTGGCGATAACCTGGACGAACTGGGAAAAAGTGGCTCATTGGATGCACTCCAGAATCGATGACACCGCGCGTATGGGCCCGGAATCGACAGCCGGAACGCCGCGCAGAAAGGACACTGCGTCAGAAATGTTACAACCGGACACGTTTTGGCACACTTCTTTCTAGTGTTTCTCTCGTGGAACGTCAGTACCACGAAACGCTTCGCGTCCAGCCCCGGCTGCCGCGAGTCTACGCTGCCAAACGGTGCGCACCACGCACCCGTGTGCAGGAACCGGACACTACCCCGTCCGAAACAGTGCAGGACGCCGACCAGAAGTCTGGCGTCCGTCGATAAGGAATTCGATTCGTGCCAGACATGCGCATTTCACACCCGATCCGCCCACGCCGCGCCTTGCCTTTTCCGCTGCACGCCTCCGTCAGCGAGCCAGCCATCCGCCCCATCTCCCTTCAGCGCTCCGGCTGAAACCCAGCGTCAATGCGCTGAAGTGCCCGATATTTTTTTCGTTTCAATGGCCGTCGCTGTTATAGCGATCCGGTGGCCACTTTTTATTGTTTCTTTTCGGCACAGATGCGCCTGCTCACATAACGATTTGAATAACGCGCAACAGGGATCGCTGTTGATCCACACACACTAAAAACGATCAGTGATCATTTTCAGGAAGTGTGCGCCACTGTTAAACACCATTCACACCATGACTGACAAGTCACACTTTAAGGACTTATCGCAATGATCACGTAAGCACTCACGCACCAACTTGCACCCACTTAATCACGTTTGGTGCAGCGCACTTCTGATTGAATCGGAACAGGTCACCGTGCAGACACGCGATGAACCTGAGTGGATAGGTTCGCCTTTTGGTTCAGCAACTTACCCTGCCTCTACAGAGCGAACTGACCCAGACTCGACGAAATTCGCTAAAAAGTTACAGGAATGCGACATCGACCCGCCCCAGCCCGGAAACAGCAGACTAGAGCCCTGCACTGGCATAGCGGTTGCAATAGCGATGATCGTTACGTAGTCATTCTGAAATAAAGACGTACTTCTTCGTACTCAACAAGAAATCAGGGAACTGCAATGTCGTCTCCATAGCCCACGCTGCAACGGCAGTTATAAGAGTGGTTCTTTAACGACCTGCTCCCCAGGCCTCGTGCTTTGCGAAAGCACGGACGTCAACTTCAAACAGGGTGACTTGTTTGAACGGACCCTTATTGCCCTTCAACTACCCGAGGGAGCTTTAATGAATGACGCGGTAAAAACGAAAGCCATACCTGACCCGGCGCCGGACGCACTGTCCATGGCCTGGCCGCGTATTCCTTTCAAGGAAAACACATCGCGTCCGGGTGAACTAAGCCGGACGCACGTGTTGATATTGATTGCCGCCTCGGTCCTTATTCACGGCGCTATCTGGTGGTATATGCAGACTGCAAAAGCCGACGTCCCGGAAGTTGCGCCGCAAGTGCCCGAGATGACCGTGGAATTGACCAGCCCGACACCGCCGACCCCGGAGCCGCCGCCACCGCCGCCTCCACCTGAACCGCCGCCACCGCCCCCGCCGCCCCCTGAACCGGAGCAACCGGTCGAGGACCCCGACGCGGTCAAGCCGCCGCCGAAACCGGTGGAGAAGCCTGTCGAGAAGCCGGTGGAAAAACCCAAGGTCGAGAAGCCCAAGCCGGTGAAGAAACCTGAGCCGGTGAAAAAGCCGACACCGCCTGCGCCTGCTGCCCCTGCCGCGCCGAGCCCGCCTGCGCCCGCCACACCGTCGCCATCCCCCGCGCCGCCAGCGCCTGCTGCGGCCCCGGCGGCACCGGTCAAGGAATCGGCGGCGATTTCCGGGCTCGCCAGCCTGGGCAACCCGCCACCGGAATACCCCGGCGCGGCGCTGCGCAAAGGCATGGAAGGCCGCGTGATCCTGCGCATCAAGGTGCTGCCCAACGGCCGTGCCGGCACGGTCGAGGTGACCAAATCCAGCGGCAAACAGGTGCTGGACGATGCGGCGGTAGAGACGGTGCGCAACTGGAAGTTTATTCCGGCCAAGCGCGGTGACACCCCGATCGAAGGCTTCGCGACGCAAACCATCGACTTCAAGCTGCCCGAATGAACCCGGTCAGCCGATCAACAACAACTCTTTATATAGCGGGTGAGGTGTAACCATGAACGAATCGATCTCTTCGATGATTGTCCCCGGCGTACTCTGGGCGCTGGTGGTGTTTTCAGTGCTGAGCTGGGGACTGTTGCTGATCAAATCCGCACAGTACTTGCGCTTAAAGACCCAAAACAAACAGTTCGCCAAAGCGTTCTGGGCAGCGCCGGATCTGCTCACCGCCGCCGAGCATTCCAGCCAGTACCCGGGCTCACTGGCGCGGATCGCCAACAGCGGTTTCGAAGCCATGGCGGTCGACGAAACACCGCGCAACACCCAGCAGCTCGCCCACACCATCAACCGCTCCGACCGGCTGGAGCGCAACCTGCGCCAGCAGATCCAGAAAGAACGCCGCGCACTTGAAGCCGGTCAGGCCATCCTCGCCAGTATCGGCAGCACGGCGCCGTTCATCGGCCTGTTCGGTACCGTCTGGGGGATCATGGAAGCGCTGCAAAGCATCGGCGCCAGCGGTTCGGCGAGCCTGGAAACCGTGGCCGGCCCCATCGGTCACGCGCTGATTGCCACCGGGGTCGGCATCGCCGTCGCGGTCCCTGCGGTGCTGATCTACAACTTCTTCCTGCGGCGCCTCAAGCTCGCCGTCGCCGACATGGATGATTTCGCCCATGACTTCGACGCCCTCGCCCAGCGCAGCGCCTTCGCCATCAACCGTCAGGCCATCGCCAGCAAGCACAGCCAGACTGTGCGGGAGGCGAGCTGATGTCGTTCTCCACTCAAGACAGCGATGAGGTGCTCAGCGAAATGAACGTCACGCCGCTGGTGGACGTGATGCTGGTGCTGCTGGTGGTGTTCATCGTGACCGCGCCGCTGATGACCAACGCGATCAAGGTCAACCTGCCGAAAACCGACGCCGTCGCCGCCGCCGACAAGAAAGACCCGGTGGTGGTCAGCGTTGATCAGGACGGCAAGTTCTACCTGGCCAAGTCCGAAGTCGCGCCGGAATCCCTGGAGCTCAGCCTCAAGGACGTCAAGGCCAAGGACCCGGAGGTGCGCGTGCAATTGCAGGCCGACACCAACGTCAACTATGGCCAGGTGGCCAAGGCGATGGCGTCGATCGAGCGCTCGGGCATCACCAAGATTTCAGTGATGACGTCCAAATGATCGACACATGACCCGCACCTGATCTGCACCTGAAGCAGGCGCCGCACCCCGCTGCGGCCCTGCGCACCCTACTCCCGATTCACCGCCGTCCGGGTTTTTGCCCCGGAGGGGAGCGGCTTGCTTGAAATAAGGAAATTCCCGAGCGCTACAACCGCCTCGGAGCAACGAGGGCTCACAAGGCCATTTCAATAACATCTGGAATAAGTCGGAAACTACCATGCTGATGAGCTTTCCTGGTTTTACCCTCAAGCCCCTTGTTGTTGCCGTACAACGCCACCCCCGTGCGCTGATTTGCGCACTGGCGGTCGGCATGAGCCCGGCCTATGGCGCCGACAGCACGGATAGCGCCGCCGATGCCGCGACCGGCAGTGATGCCGCTGTCCCCGCTGCAGCGGTGGCTGCTGCGCCGGCGACCACCCAGCTCAAACGGGTGGAAGTGACCGGTTCGGCCGTGCGCCGGGCCGATGCGGAAACTGCCGTGCCGGTGACCATTCTGCGCGCCGACGAGCTGAAGAAACAGGGCGTGACCACCACCGAACAGATGGTCCAGCGCATCACCGGCAGCCAGTCGATGATGAACAGCGCAGGCTCGGTCGGCGCCTCCACCGGTGGCGCGTCCTATGCCGACATGCGCGGCATCGGCGCCAACAAAACCCTGATCCTGCTCAACGGCCGCCGTCTGGCCAACAACGCCTTGTCCGGCGTCGGCACGCCCAACGGCAGCGCCATCGACCTGAACATGATTCCGTTCGCCGCCATCGACCGCATCGAAGTGCTGCGCGACGGTGCCTCGGCGCTGTACGGCACCGACGCCATCGGCGGGGTGATCAACTTCATCACCAAGAAGTCGCTGACCGACGGCACCCTGAGCCTCGGCGGCGACACCCCGACGGCCAGCGGTGGCGGCGCCAGCAAGGACGTCAGCGCCAGCTGGGGTTTCGGCGATCTGGACGAAGACCGCTTCAACGTCATGGGCGTGTTCAACTACAACAAGCAGCAGAACCTCGACGCCAACGACCGCTCCTTCGACAAGGATTACGTCCCGGGCCGCGGCCTCAACCAGACCTCCGGCACCGCTTATCCCGGCAACTACTACCAGGGCAACAACAGCAGCAACCCCCTCGCGCCCAACTGCGCCGGACCGGGCCTGGTCAGCGTGAACGGGCTATGCCGGTTCAGCACCCGCGATTACATCGACCTGGTGCCGCAGACCGAGAAGACCTCGTTCTTCGGTCGCGCCACCGGCAAGCTGGCGGAAGATCACAACGTCAGCCTCGAATACTTCTTTGCCCGCAACAACAACGCCACCAGCATCGGCCCGGCGCCACTGACCGGCCTGAGCATCGACCCGTCTTCGCCCTACTACCCGGGCAACGGCATTACGCCCGGCCCGAACAACTTCGCCCTCGACCCGACCCAGCCGGTGGACACCGCCTGGCGTGAGACGGCCGCCGGCCCCCGTGGCAGCAAGGACCAGAACACCAACCAGCGCCTGCTGTTGACCTTCGACGGCACCGTCGGCGGCTGGGATTACAACCTCGGCGCCAACTACAACCAGAGCAAGGTCGTTTCCAGCGTGACCTCGGGCTACGTCAGTGACTCCGCCCTCAAGGCCGGCCTGGCTAGCGGTCTGCTCAACCCGTTCGGCCCGCAATCGGCGGCGGGTCAGCAATTCATCGACGACGCCGCGTACCACGGCGAATACTCCACCGCCGTCGGCCGTGTCTACGGGGTGGACGGGCGCATCAGCCGCGAGATCGGCAACTGGTTCGGTGCCGGCGAATCCGGCCTGGCCCTGGGCGGCGAATACCGCAAGGAAAAACTGCACCAGGATTACGAGGACTTCGTTGACGACATCAACAGCCTGGGCCTGGACTCGGCAGGCTCGGTGTCCGGCGATCGTACCGTCAAGGCCGAGTACGCCGAACTGAACGTTCCCGTCATCGACAGCCTGGAACTGACCGCTGCCGTGCGCCACGACAAATACAGCGACTTCGGCAGCACCACCAACCCGAAATACTCGTTCCGCTTCCAGCCGTTCAAAGAGCTGGTGATGCGCGGCGCGTACAGCGAAGGTTTCCGTGCGCCGTCGCTGTACGAGCTGTATGCCCCGCAAAGTCTGGCCTACAGCCAGGGTTATTACGATGACCCGACGCTGTGCGCCGGCGGTACCGTGCAACCGGGCGGTCAGGCGGGTCGTGACTGTAATCAGCAGTTCCTCAACCGCAGCGGCGGCAACGCGAGCCTGTCCCCGGAGAAAGCCCGCAACGTGACCCTGGGTTTCGTTTATCAGCCGATGAACAACCTCTCCATGGGCCTGGATTTCTGGTGGATTCACATCTCCAACCAGATCCAGTCGTTTCCTGAATCCACTGTGTTCGACCAGTCGGATCTGTATGGCGACCGCATCATCCGCAACGCCGACGGCTCCATCGCCAACATCGTCACCGGCAACTCCAACCTGGGCATCGTCAAGACCAACGGTGTCGACGTGACCCTGGACTACCGCTTCCCGAACACGCCGTATGGCCAGTTCGGTCTGGGGCTGACCGGGACGTACGTCAATCGCTACGACTTCCAGAACATCATCGACGGTCCGTACACCGACAAGGTCGGCGACTTCCAGGGTGATGGCGTGATCGCGCGCTGGAAACACGTGCTGATCGGCAGCTGGACCCTCGGCGACAGCCGTGCCTCCCTGACCAACCGCTTCACCAGCGGCTACAACGACTACGACCGCACCACCAACGGCACCGTGCCGTCGTACTCGCTGTGGGACCTGTCGGTGGGCCACACCTTCGAGAAGGTGCTGGACGTCGATGCCGGCGTGCGCAACCTGTTCGACCGCGACCCGCCGTTCACCAACCAGGCCTACAACTTCCAGTCCGGCTATGACCCTCGTTACGCCGACCCACTGGGCCGCACGCTGTTTGCGCGGGCGACGTATCACTTCTAAGTGCTAGTCCCCGACGCGCCATTCCTGCGGCGCGTCGGGCTGCTCACAAGGATTGTCCGCATGTCTGCCACCCCCTTTTCATTGCCGCGCCGTTTACCGGGCGTGGCATTGCTGTACTCGGTGCTGTTCTGTAGCTCGCTGATGCTGGGCATTCCCCAGGCCTTTGCCGCGCCGGTGCACGCGCTGACCGTCTATGGCGAAGCGCCGAAATACCCCGCTGATTTCCAGCACTTCGATTACGTCGATCCTGACGCGCCCAAAGGCGGTTCCATGAGCCGCGCGTCCGAGGAGATCGGCCAGTTCAACTACCTCACGCCATACGTCGATCAAGGCATTTCCGTGAGCCAGATCGACACGTGGGTGTATGCGCCACTGGCCTATCGCTCACTGGACGAGCCCTACACGGTGTACGGGCTGGTCGCCGAGAAAATGGAACGCGACCCCGACAATCTCTGGGTGCGCTTCTACCTCAACCCCAAGGCACGCTTCGATGACGGCACGCCGATCACCGCCGAAGACGTGCGCTACACCTGGCAGACGCTGATCACCCAGGGCAGCTTCAGCTATCGCCCGCTGTACGCCGACGTCAAGGACGCGGTCATCGAAGCGCCGGGGCAGATCCGTTTCGATTTCAAGACCGGCACCAATCGCACCCTCGCCCTGGACCTCGCCAGCCTGCGCATCCTGCCCGAGCACTGGTGGAAGACCCGCGACTTCACCAAGGGCGGCGGCTTCGAACCGCCGCTGGGCAGCGGGCCGTATCGGGTCTCGCGGGTCGACGCCGGGCGCAGTGTCAGCTTTGAGCGGGTCAAGGACTGGTGGGGCAAAGACCTGCCGGTCAGCCGTGGGCTGTACAACTTCGACGCGCTGACGGTGAATTTCTATGGCGATGTCGACGTGGCCCGTCAGTTGGTCCAGGCCGGCAACTTCGATTACAACCGCGAGTTCTCCTCGGCCGGCTACGTCGTTGGCTACACCGCGCCGAGCCTGCAGGACGGCCGTCTGCAGAAAACCATTCTGGCCAGGCGCCGCCCGGTGGCCGGTCAGGGCTTCGTGTTCAATCTCGACAAACCGATGTTCCAGGACCGCCGGGTGCGCGAAGCCCTGGCCATGCTCTGGGATTTCGAGTGGGTCAACGGCCAGATCATGCGCAACTTCTATGTGCGCGAACAAACCTACTTCCCGAAGAGCGAAATGGCCGCGACCGAGCTGCCCGACGCGCAAGAGCTGAGCCTTCTCGAGCCCCTGCGCGGGCAGATCCCGGACGAAGTCTTCGATCAGGTCTGGCGCGCACCGAAGACCGACGGCAGCGGTTACATCCGCGACAAACAGCTCAAGGCCCTCAAGCTGCTGGCCGACGCCGGCTGGCACCCGAAGAACAACCGACTGGTGAACGCCGACGGACAGCCGCTGGAGTTTTCCTTCCTCGATGGCCAGGGCGGTTTCGAGCGGCTGGTGCTGCCATACAAGCGCGTGCTGGCGCAGATCGGCATCACCCTGAATTTTCGTCGCGTGGACTCGGCGCAATACATGAACCGATTGAATGCCCGGGACTACGACATGATCGTGGTCACGCTGCCCGCCAACGGCAATCCGATCCTCTCCCCCGGCCGTGAGCTGTACAACCTGTTCGGCTCGCAGAGCGCCCGCCAGGTTGGCAGTTCCAACGCCATGGTGCTGCGCAATCCGGCGGTCGATCGCCTTATCGACGGCCTGGTCGCGGCCAACAACCGCAACGACATGCTGCATTACGCGCGGGCGCTGGATCGGGTCCTGCTCTGGGGTTTCTACATGATTCCGAACTACTACTCCCAAGGCACACCGGTGGTGTTTGCCAACCGGTTTGGCCGGCCGGCGATCGAGCCAACCTACGACGTCGGGCTGGAAAGCTGGTGGGAAGTCAGCCGCGTGCCGCTAACCGATGCACAGATGGCTGCGCGTCTGGCGCCCCAAAGCAGCATCGCCAATACCCGTGCCGCACTGACAACGGAGGGTCAGTGACATGTTCGCCTACACCCTGCGCCGGTTGGCGCTGATCATTCCCACGCTGCTGTGCATTCTGGTGGTCAATTTTCTTATCGTGCAGGCCGCGCCGGGCGGTCCCGTTGAGCAAGCCATCGCCCGGGTTCAGGGCATGGGCCCAACGGGCGGCATTGGTGGCGGCGGTGGCGAAGTCGCGGCGACCGGCGGGATCAGCCGGGGCGCCCAAGGGCTGGACCCCGAGCTGGTCGAAGCGATCAAGCACCAATACGGGTTCGACAAGCCGCTGCACGAGCGCCTGTGGCTGATGCTCACCCATTACGCGCAGCTGGACTTCGGCAGCAGCTTTTTTCGCGGCGCCACGGTGACCGGGCTGATTCTGCAAAAGCTCCCGGTGACCCTGTCCCTCGGGCTCTGGGCGACGCTGATCACCTACCTGATTTCGATCCCGCTGGGCATCCGAAAGGCCGTGCTGCATGGCAGCCGCTTTGATGTCTGGAGCAGCACGGTGATCATCATCGGCTACGCCATCCCGGCGTTTCTGTTCGCCATTCTGCTGATCGTGGTATTCGCCGGCGGCAGCTACTGGAGCTGGTTTCCGGCCCAGGGTCTGTTCTCGGACGACTTCGACAGCCTCTCGCCACTGGGCAAGCTGCGCGACTACCTGTGGCATCTGGTACTGCCGGTCAGCGCGCTGGTCATCGGCGGCTTCGCGACCCTGACCATCCTCACCAAAAACAGCTTCCTCAACGAGATCGGCCGCCAGTACGTGGTCACCGCCCGGGCCAAGGGCCTCAGCGAGCAGCGCGTGCTCTACGGACACGTGTTCCGCAACGCCATGTTGCTGGTGGTGGCGGGCATTCCCCAGGCGCTGATCGAGGTGTTCTTCGCCGGCTCGCTGCTGATCGAAACCATCTTCGGCCTCGATGGCGTCGGCCGCATGAGCTACGAAGCAGCGGTGTCCCGGGATTACCCGGTGGTGTTCGGTACGCTGTTTTTGTTCACCCTGTTCGGCCTGTTGATCAAGCTGGTGGGCGACCTGTGCTACACCCTGGTCGACCCGCGCATCGACTTTTCCGCGAGGAGCGCCTGATGTTCGAGTTTTCCCCGCAAAACCGGCGCCGCATCGCCAACTTCAAGGCCAACCGGCGTGGCTGGTGGTCATTGTGGCTGTTCGTGGCGCTGTTGGTCATCTGCCTCTGCGGCGAACTGATCGCCAACGACAAGCCGCTGATCGTCCGCTATCAGGGCGACCTGTACTTCCCGGCCCTGCATCAATACCTGGAAACCGACTTCGGCGGCGAGTTGCCTTTCGAGCCGGACTATTCCAGCGATTACGTGCGCAAACTGATCGCCGACAAGGGCGGCTGGATGCTCTTCGCGCCGATCCCGTTCAGCTACGACACGGTCAATTACGAACTCCGCGAGCCCTCCCCCAGCCCGCCCAGCGCGCGCAACTGGCTGGGCACTGACGACCAGGCCCGGGACGTCATGGCGCGGGTGCTGTTCGGCACCCGCGTGTCGATCCTCTTTGCGTTGGCACTGACCGCCATCAGCACGGTGATTGGCGTCTTCGCCGGGGCGATTCAGGGCTTTTACGGCGGACTGGCGGATTTGATCGGCCAGCGCTTGCAGGAGGTCTGGTCGGGGCTGCCAGTGCTGTACCTGTTGATCATTCTGTCGGGCTTCGTCGAGCCGGATTTCTGGTGGCTGCTGGGGATCATGTCGCTGTTTTCCTGGCTGGCGCTGGTCGACGTGGTCCGCGCCGAGTTCCTCCGGGGACGCAACCTGGAATACGTCAAAGCCGCCCGCGCCCTGGGCCTCAGCGACGGCGCCTTGATGTGGCGGCACATTCTGCCCAACGCCATGACCAGCACCCTCACCTACCTGCCGTTCATCGTCACCGGCGCCATCGCCACACTGACCGCGCTGGATTTCCTCGGCTTCGGCATGCCCGCCGAAAGCGCCTCCCTCGGCGAGCTGATCGGCCAGGCCAAACGCAACTTGCAGGCGCCGTGGCTCGGCGTCACGGCGTTCTGCGCCCTGGCACTGATCCTCACGCTACTGGTGTTTATCGGCGAAGCCTGCCGTGACGCTTTCGACCCCCGCACATGAGCGCTGCCATGAATGAACCTCTGATCCAGATCCGCAACCTGCGCGTGGCCTTCAACGGTGCCGAAGTGGTGCACGGCATCGACCTCGACATCCAGCCCGGCGAGTGTCTGGCGCTCGTCGGCGAGTCCGGCTCGGGCAAGTCGGTGACCGCGCACTCGATCCTGCGCCTGCTGCCGGCAAAGTCCGTCAGCACACAGGGCAGCATTCGCTACAAGGGCGTCGATCTGTTGCACGCGAGCGACAAAGAACTTCGGGGCCTGCGCGGCAACCGCATCGCCATGATCTTTCAGGAGCCGATGACCTCGCTGAATCCGCTTCATACGGTGGAGAAACAGATCGGCGAAATCCTCGCCATGCACAAGGGCCTCAAGGGCAAGGCCGCCCGCGAGCGCACCCTGGAGCTGCTCGGGCTGGTAGGGATTCAGAACCCGCCGCAGCGGCTCAAGGCCCTGCCCCATCAACTGTCCGGCGGGCAGCGTCAGCGGGTGATGATCGCCATGGCCCTGGCCAACGAACCCGAGCTGCTGATCGCCGACGAACCGACCACCGCGCTGGACGTCACGGTGCAGCTGAAAATTCTCGAACTGCTTAAATCCCTGCAACAGCGGCTGGGCATGTCGCTGCTGTTGATCAGCCACGACCTCAATCTGGTGCGGCGCGTTGCCCAGCGGGTCTGCGTGATGCGCGCCGGCGAGATCGTCGAACAGGCCGACTGCCAGACGCTGTTCGCCGATCCGCAACACCCCTACAGCCGCCTGCTGATCAACGCCGAACCCGACGGCGAACCGGTGCCCGGCGAGCACACCCAGACATTGCTGTCGGTGGACGCGCTGAAGGTCTGGTTTCCCCTGCCCAAGCCGTTGTTGCGGCGCGAGCGGCAGTACATCAAGGCGGTGGACGGGGTGAGTTTCGAGCTGTTGAAAGGCCAGACTCTGGGCATCGTCGGCGAGTCCGGCTCGGGCAAATCGACCTTGGGTCAGGCGATCCTGCGACTGATCGATTCCGAAGGCAGCATCCGCTTCGCCAACAAGGAGCTGAGCCTGCGCAGCCAGCAGTTGATGCGGCCATTGCGCAAGCGCATCCAGGTGGTGTTTCAGGACCCGTTCGGCAGTTTGAGTCCGCGCATGACGGTGCAGCAGATCATCGCCGAAGGGCTGCTGACCCACGGCATCGGCACCCCGGCCGAGCGTGAACAGACGGTCATCCGCGTGCTCGGCGAAGTCGGCCTCGACCCGGACAGCCGCCATCGCTACCCCCACGAATTCTCCGGCGGTCAACGCCAGCGGGTGGCCATTGCCCGGGCGCTGGTGCTGGAACCGGAGCTGATTCTGCTCGACGAACCCACCTCGGCGCTGGATCGCACCGTGCAAAAACAGATCATTGCGCTGCTGCGGGATTTGCAGATCCGTCACGGCCTGAGTTATCTGTTCATCAGCCACGACCTGGCGGTGGTTCACGCGCTGGCCCATGACGTGCTGGTGATCAAGGACGGCAAAGTGGTCGAGCAAGGGGCGGCGCGGGAGATTTTCAGCCATCCGCGCCAGCCCTACACCCAGGAGCTGCTGCGCGCCTCCGGGCTGGATTTCGGCGGACGGGCGTGAGCCGACACACCTTGCGACACCTACTATAATGCCCGGCCACGGCGTATCATCGCGCCCCCTCGATTTCCTGCTCTGGTGCCTGTCATGACTGCCCTTCCGCTCACCTCCGAACGCCGCGGCTGGTCGTTCTGGTGGAAACCCCTGGCGTTCCTGCTGGTGGCTGCCATCGGCTTGTACTACGTCAAGTGGTCGCCGTATTACCTCAAGTCCTTCATCGCGGCCGACACCCATAACATCGGCGGCTCGATCATCAACGACAACCCGGCCACGCCGTGGGCCGCCGCACTGGCGTACGCTCAGGTGTACTTTCTGGCGATCTGGAAAGCCGCGGTGCTGGCAGTGATTCTCGGCTCGCTGGTGCAGGTGCTGATTCCCCGTGACTGGCTGCTGAAAATGTTCGGCCGCGCCGGACTCGGCTCCACCCTTCGCGGCGGCCTGTTCGCCCTGCCCGGCATGATGTGCAGCTGCTGCGCGGCGCCGGTGGCTGCGGGCCTGCGCAAGCAGAACGTGTCGGTGGGCGCAGCGCTGGCCTTCTGGATCGCCAACCCGGTGCTCAACCCGGCCACGCTGGTGTTCATGGGCTTCGTGCTGGGCTGGGGCTTTACGGCGCTGCGACTGGTGGCGGGCCTTGTTTTAGTGATCGGTGTTTCGCTGGTGGCGCAACGCATCTCGCGCCCGGAAGTGGTGCCTGAACAGGCGCTGGAAGCGGTGGCCAATGCCGAGACGCCGGAGGAAGGCAGCCTGCTGGTGCGTTGGGGCAAGACGCTCTGGCAGTTGTTCTGGACCACCATCCCGATCTACGTCATCGCCGTGCTGATCCTCGGCGCCGCGCGGGTCTGGCTGTTCCCTCACGTCGACGGCGCGATGGGCAACAGCCTGTTGTGGCTGGTGCCGTTGGCGATTGTCGGCACGTTGTTTGTGATCCCGACCGCCGCCGAAATCCCGATTGTGCAGACGCTGCTGACGTTGGGCCTGGGCACTGCGCCGGCGGTGGCGTTGCTGATGACCCTGCCGAGCGTGAGCCTGCCGTCGCTGCTGATGCTGCGTAAGTCTTTCGACGCCAAGGTGCTGGTGACCGTTGGGGTGTTGACCATGCTGGTCGGGGTCCTGAGTGGTCTGGTCGGCGCCGCTTTGTTGTAAGGCTGAGATCAAGATCACACGCGTCTGCCTGGGGGCAGACTGTTTCGCCTTCGGCGAGTTACTTGGAAAAAGCCCCCCAAGTAACCAAGGGGGCTTGCTCCTGGTTTGGCCCCTCGTACCTCGGGGTTCCTTCACTCCGGTCCCGCTCCGTGGGCCCGCCGCCATCCGCCATCCATGGCGGGGGGCGGCTCTCGCGGCATCCATGCCCCTCGGCCCACTCCGCGAAACCTGCGTTCAGCCTGCACCAAAGTCGCGTTTTGCGGTGTCTGGACTACCGCGTGGAAGATCAAAAGCAGATCAAGGGCAGATCAGTCGCTAAGGAATTGTGGGAGTGAGCTTGCTCACGAAGGGGTTGGTACATCCACCGAATATCAGGTGTGCGAGATAAAGCATTCGCGAGCAAGCTCGCTCCCACAGGATGGGTGTGAGATCAGCAAAATTGCTGGCGCCTGGGCTGGCCTCTTCCCGGCTAAAGCCGGTCCCACTAACAGCAGCGCATGCATCCAGTGGGATTGGCTCCGACTGTAGGACCGGCTTCAGCCGGGAAGCTTTTGCTTTTGCTTTTGCTCTTGCTCTTGAACACAAATAGTCCAGTCACCGCCAATCGCGACTTGGGTGCAGGCTGAACGCAGGTCTCGCGCAGTGGGTCGAGCCGCATGGATGCGGCGAGAGCGCCGTCAGGACATGGATGTCCGTTCGGCGCGGGCCCACGGAGCGAGACCGGAGTGAGGGAACCCCGAGGAACGAGGGGCCAAACCAGGAGCACAAGCCCTTGGTTACTTGGGGCTTTATCAAGTAACTCGCCGAAGGCGAAACGGAGGCCGCTAGGCCGACGCTCTTGATCTTGATCTTGATCTTGATCTTCAACCGCGGTAGTTCAGTTTCCGCTGTTTCAGATACTCGACAACAGCCCTCTGATCCCCGGCAAACTCGATCCGGGGGTTCTTGCTGTCCCGCTGAAACGCATACATCGGATCGTAATACTCACCCAACATCCCGCTGATCCAGCCCCGGTGCTCGTCCACCGCCCCGCTGCGCGCCTGCTCAGCCAGCGCACTGTCCATGATCGCCGCCAGCCGCTGATAACGCTCACCGCCCAACCGCCGCACGATGCTCGACAGGCTTTGCTTCAGCCGCTCGGCGTACGCCGCAAAACCCGTTTCAATGCCCTGCACGGCGATGAACTCGGCACACAGATCCGTCACATAATCCTTCAGAATCCGCTCGACCCGGCTGTCAAAACTGTCCTCCAGCCACACCAGCGGCGCGTCCTGCATCGTCCGGTACAACTCAAGGGGGACCGCACGACTGCCCACGATCCGCCCTTCATCCTCGACCACGAACTGATTCAGGTGCCGGGCGCGCTTCTTCAGGATGTCCACGGCGAGCAGATTCTCGAAATCGATCTGCCCCGGCTGCGGCGTTGCATGTTTGCCGAAGCTCGAGCCGCGATGGTTGGCATGCCCTTCCAGATCCAGCCCGTTGTCGAGCTGCTGCAGCACCTCGGTCTTGCCGCTGCCGGTCAGGCCGCCGATCAGCACGAAATCGCACTCGACCACGGCCTGCTCGGTCACCTCGATCAAAAAGCTGCGCATCGCCTTGTAGCCACCGATGACCCGGGGGTACTCGATGCCCGCTTCGCTCTTGAGCCATTGCTGGGTGATCTGCGAACGCAGCCCGCCGCGAAAGCAATACAAAAAACCGTCGGGATGGTTGCGGGCAAAACTCGCCCATGCCTCGATCCGTGCCTCTTTCAAGTCGCCTGACACTAATTTGTGGCCCAGTTCGATGGCGGCCTGCTGCCCGTCCTGTTTGTAGCTGGTGCCGACCTTCTGCCGCTCGACGTCGTTCATCAGCGGCAGATTGATCACGCCGGGGAACGCGCCTTTGGTGAATTCAACCGGCGCACGCACGTCCATCATCGGCATGTCGTTGAGGAAAATCTCCCGCAGATCGGCGCTGTTGTCGCGCATCAGAACACCTCGACCGCGAGTGGCTGTCGCTCCACCAGTTCGCCGATCGGCGCAAGGCTCAGGCCCAGTTCGTCGGCCATTGCCAGGAACGCCGCTTCTTCGGCCGGCTCGACGGCAATCAGCAGACCGCCGCTGGTTTGCGGATCGCACAGCAGCAACTTCTGCGCGTCAGTCAACGCGCCGATGCGCTCGCCATAGCTGTCGTAGTTGCGGTGGGTGCCGCCGGGGACGCAGTCCTGCTCGATGTAGAAATCGACGCTGCCCAGACGCGGGACGGCGGCAGCATTCAGTCGTGCAGTGACCTGACTGCCGTCGGCCATCTCGACCAAGTGCCCGAGCAAGCCGAAGCCGGTGACGTCGGTCATGGCCGTAACGCCGGCCAGGCGAGAGAAACGGCTACCTGGCTTGTTCAGCGTGCACATCACGTCACGGGCCAGGCCGATGTCTTCGTCGCGCAGCAGGCCTTTTTTCTCGGCGGTGGTGAGGATGCCAATGCCCAGCGGCTTGGTCAGGAACAGCTTGCAGCCAACAGTCGCGGTGTCGTTGCGCTTCATGAAGCGCTTTTCCACCAGCCCGGTCACGGCCAGACCGAAAATCGGCTCGGGCGCGTCGATGGAGTGGCCGCCCGCCAGCGGGATGCCTGCGGCGTCGCACACCGCCCGTCCGCCACGAATGACTTCGCGGGCGATTTCAGGGGCCAGCACGTTGACCGGCCAGCCCAGAATGGCAATGGCCATCAGTGGATCGCCGCCCATGGCGTAGATGTCGCTGATGGCGTTGGTCGCGGCGATGCGGCCGAAGTCGAACGGGTCGTCGACGATGGGCATGAAGAAATCGGTGGTGGACACGACGCCCTTTTCGTCGTCGATGGCATAGACCGCTGCGTCATCGCGGGAGGCATTGCCGACCCACAGGCGCGGGTCGAGGTTCTGCGCGCCACTGCCGGCGAGGATGGTTTCCAGCACCTTGGGCGAGATCTTGCAGCCACAGCCGGCGCCGTGACTGTATTGGGTAAGACGAATCGGGTCGGTCATGGGAAGCCCCTGAGTTTCAAGGCGCCGAAGTCTAACAGAGGCGCCAGTGGGTTGAAGATTTGCTGGATGGCTGGATGGCTGGATGGCTGGATACGCGATTTGGCAGGACCGGCTTCAGCCGGGAAAACATTTGATGTCACACCGCAAAACTGATGGTGTCCACACCGGCCTCTTCCCGGCTAAAGCCAGTCCTACCGTTAGAACCGCGTGCTGTCAGTAGGACCGGCTTCGGCCGGGAAGGCGTCAAATGCCACACCGCAAATTGATGGCTTTCCTCAGCCCTTCGCCATCCGCCGTGCCGTCAGCACCTGCGCCAGCATCAACGCACCCACGCAGAGCAGCGCTTCCCGCAGGCCGATGAGGTGGGCAGCAAAACCAATCAACGCGGGGCCCAGCAGAATCCCGCAGTAGCCGATCCCGGTAATCACTGCGATCGCCAGGCCCGCGGGCATTCTGGTCTGCGCACCGACCACCGAGCAGTAGACCGGAAACGTATTGGACAACCCCAGCCCGATCAGCGCGAAGCCCAGCAGGAACAACGGCCACGGATCCAGCAGGATGGCCATGGCAAACCCGACCATCACCAGCAGCCCGCCGCCGATCAGCAGGTTCACCGCGCCGAAGCGGTTCCTCAACCAGTCCCCGGAAAAGCGCCCCGCTGCCATGGCCAGGGAGAAGACCGCGTAGGCGCCGCCGGCCACCGACACATCGATCTGGTGCATCCGGTTCAGGAACACGGCGCTCCAGTCCAGCATTGCGCCCTCCACGAGCAGCGCGATGAAACAGAGAATCCCGACGATGACCACCTTGGTGGTCGGCCGAGCGAACGGCGCTGATGGGTCGTCCGCGCCGTGGGGCACCAGGTAGCGCGCGTGCCAGAGCAGCATCCCGCCAATCAACGCCACCACCACGGCTACGGCCAGTAACGGCGACGCGCCCAGCCACAGCAGCAAGGTCATCAACAGCGCACTGCTGATGCCGCCGAGGCTGAACAGCCCGTGGAACCCCGACATCATCGGCCGCCCGTGATCGCGCTCGACCATCAGGCCCTGCACGTTCATCGCCACATCGATGCTGCCCAGCCCCGCGCCGAACACCGCCAGGGCCACTGCCAGCGCCGGCAGGGAAGACAGCGTAGCGAGCAACGGCAGCATGCAGCAGATCAAGGCGCCGCCAATCAGCGAAACAAAGCGGCAGCCCTTGCGCGTGGTGAGCATCCCTGCCAGCGGCATCGCCAGCATCGAACCGAGGCCGAAGCACAACAGCAGCAGGCCAAGCTGGGCTTCTTCAAGCCCGGCGCGGTCGCGGGCGAAAGGCACCAGCGGCGCCCACGCGCCCAAGGACATCCCGGACAGCAGGAACGTCAGGCGATAACTCCACAGGTGAACGAAGACAGGGGCACGAACGGATTGAGCAACTGACACAGAAAACGACCTGAACAGGTCTGCGCGAACGGCAGACGGTGAAAAAAAGTGATCCCTCACTGCACGCATTCCCTCGCAGGACCGGCTTTAGCCGGGAAGAGGCCAGCCCGTACACCCTCACTTCAGCGGTGTGACGACTGACCCTTCCCCGGTTGAAGCCGGTCCCACTCATAACGGCGCGTGCATTCAGTGGGACCGGCTTTAGCCGGGAAGAGGCCAGGCCGTACACCCTCAGTGCAGCGGTGTGGCGACTGACGCTTTCCCGGCTGAAGCCGGTCCCACTAAGCAAGGCCCGTTACATCATCGGTGCCGCCATGCTCACCACGCGCAACGCCAGGCCTTCATAGGCGTCCAGTGTGATGGTGAATTCGCCCTCTTCGGTCAGGTCGCCTTCGACCCGCTCGTTGATGATGTCCACCACCGGCCCTGGGGCGATGCCCGGCAGGTGCAGTGTCTCGACGATGGCCTCCGCGCTGAAGTTCAGCGCAGTGATCTGCGTACCCTTCCCGGCCGGCAGTTCGTGAACCATGATCAGCAGCCCCGGATGCTCGACGTCCGGAATCAGAATCTGCCGGCTGGCAGCGATGTCGTAGGCGCGGCGCACGGCCAGCAGCTTTTTCAACTGCGAGGCGAACGAATCCGGGCGCTTCAACTGTTCAGGGAGGCTGCCGTACAGCGCCCGTGCCCGGGGCATGCCACCTGCCGAGACTTCGCAGTCCGGGTCCATGTCGACCAGGTCATAGCCACCGCGATGGATCCAGCGGGTATCGCCGTCACCCATCAGGTGCTCCACCTGCTCGGCCGGCAGCGGCAAGGCGCCCACAAGGTCCCAGCCCGACAGCGCGAACACGCCCGGTTGCATGGCGTTGAACATCACCAGCAGCAAATGAATGTGCTGGATTTTGTCGATGTCGGCGGCGGTCATGCTGTCCAGCTCGCGAATGCCCAGCGCTGCGGTGATGATGCTCGCCGTCGTGCAGGACACGCCGTTGGTGACGAACTTCAGGTTGTACGGTGCGTGCTCGCCGGCCAGACGCTCGTACATCTCCTCGCGGATGTGCTCGCGCAGGATGTTGCCCGGGAACGTCTGGCCCTGATACAGGTACTGATCGTGAGCATGCAGCGTCCAGAAATGCACCAGCTCCAGGGTCAGTTCATCGTGGTTCTGCAGCGCGTGAATCAGCGACGCAGGGTCGATGCCGAACTCATGCACCTGACGCAGCATCAGCCGCAGAAACTCCGTGCGGCCGGTGAGCAGGGCATGCTGATACGCCGGACGGGTGATGAAGTCGTAGGAAAGATCGGCGCCGCCGTGGGACATCGCCGCGATGTCGTCGATGGTCAGGTTCAGCTCCTGGAAGCTGAAACCGCCGGCCTTGCGAATGGCGCCTGCGAGCAACTGGTTGCCGGTGATCGACAGCGGGTGGCTCTCGGACCACGCCGTGCCGTCGGCCTTGCGTTCGACGCCGAGGAAGCCGTTGGCGTCCAGACGCAACACCCGCGCGCCCATCACGTCGATGGCGTGCAAGGCGTCGCCGATGATCATCTGCTGCGCGGCGAAACTCGGGTCCAGCCAGTTCAGCGACGGCTGGCCTTCCTTGAAGTAATGCAGATAGACCCAGCGGCGGTCCTTGCCGTCGACGCCGGTGACAACGGGCGTGGCGCTCCAGTCGGTCTCCTTGACGCCGGGTTCGAAGAAGATCACCCGCTGCAACTGGCCGACGATGTAATGCTTGTCGCGCAGGGCATCGACGGTAGCAGGCTGCAGGTTGACGGCATCGCGGCCGGCCGGGACTTCCGGCAGCAGCGACCAGTCTTCTTCCTTTATTTCCACCATGTGGTAGAGGCCCGGGTACTCTTCGTAGGCCATCTCGGCCAGGCGGAAGTCCGCGCCCTTGCCGGTGTGGGACGGGATCACGTCATCGACGACGATCGCGTTGTGCGCCGCGGCGATGCGGCTGAGGTTAAGAAACTGGGCGTCGGTGCCCAGGGACGAATCCACCTCGAAGCTGATGCGGTCGAAGTTGCCGTCAATGCTCGGGGTGCGCTCGCGGCCTTTCAAACCGCCGGAGGCTTTCAACGGGCCGTTATGAATGCCCTGAATGCCGATTTCCGACAGCGCGTGCCAGAGCTGCTCATCGCCCAGCGCTTCGAGCACCGAGCTGCCATCGCGAGTGATGATCGACGCCGGGTAGGCGGTGAACCAGACCGAGCCGATGGCCGAAGCGTCCCGTGGGCGGGCCTGGGCGTAAGGCCGCTGCCAGAGACGGCCCTGGCCGCCATACAGCTTTGCGCGTTGCTTTGCGGCGTTGAGCATCGATTGCTCAACCAGCCATTCCACGTACTGCTTGTCCGGGGTGGTCATGTGTTCGGGGTTCCATCTTCAAGTGGATGGGAGCGGCGGCCCAGGGCTCTGCGAGCGCTGTCCGGACCGTCCTGCCTGTGCGTGTCAGGTTTATGCCTAACTCTAAGAGCACCTTGGCGCGTAAACGTTGCATCGGTTGCTGTCACGCGCGCGGCTGCACTGGCTAAAATCCACCGGCGTGCATCCGCACCGTCGGCGCTGTTCAGGGGTTTGCGTGGAATTACACATCGTTATCGAGGGCCGCAAGGACCTCGCCCATCAAGTTTATGAACAGCTGCGCGACAGTATCGTGTCCGGCCGGCTGGCGGCAGGTGTTCAATTACCGCCCAGTCGCCTGCTGGCGGCGCAACTGGGGCTGTCGCGCAAAACCATTTCCGACACCTACAGCCGACTGACCTACGAAAACTACCTCGTCGGCAAGGTCGGCAGCGGCACGTTCGTCAACGCCTTGAGCGCTTACAGCCCGACTCGGCCGGCGCCTTCGCAGCTGGCCAGCGCCCACATCGTGGCGAAATGGGAGCGCATCTCCCTGCCCCTGCGCCACCCGACCCGCGCGGGTACCCTGCGCTACGATTTTCTCGGCGGCGCGACGGCGAAAACCCAATTTCCCCATGACGAATGGCGGCGCTGCGTGCACCACGCGGTGCGGCAGATGTCCACCGAACGCGGCTTCTACAGCCAGCCCGAAGGCCTGCCCGCCCTGCGCGCCGCCATTGCCGGGCACATCGCCTTTGCCCGCGGCGTCCGCTGTGTGGCCGATGACGTGGTGGTATGCAATGGCGCGCAACAGGCCCTGGACCTGATCGCTCGCGTACTGATCGAACCCGGCAGCCGGGTGGCCGTTGAAGATCCCGGCTACACACCCGCGCGCCTGCTGTTTGCCGCCCAAGGGGCGGAGGTGACCGGCGTGTCGGTCGACAGCGAAGGCATCATCGTCGATGAGATTCCCGACAATGTCTGCGCCATCTACGTCACCCCGTCCCACCAGATGCCGCTGGGCATGCCCATGAGCCTCGCGCGCCGCCACGCCCTGCTGGAGAAGGCCCGGCGGATCGGCGCGATCATCATCGAAGACGACTACGACAGCGAGTTCCGCTACGAAGGCCGTCCCACTGACTCGCTGCAAAGCATGGACGAGCACGGCGTCGTCGCCTACGTCGGCACCTTCTCGAAAACCCTGCTGCCCGAACTACGCCTGGGTTACGCCGTGCTGCCGGCGGCGATCCTCGAAGCGGTGATCAAGGCCAAGCAACTGACCGACTGGCACACCTCGACCCTGCCGCAATGGGCGCTGAGCAAATTCATCAGCGAAGGCCTGCTCAACAAACACATCCGCCGCTGCCACAGCACCTACGCCGGGCGCCGCGAACGCATCCTGTCGCGCATCGCCGGTGATCTGGCGCCCTGGCTGGAAACCATTCCGTGCACGGCGGGGTTTCACATGGCGGTAATGCTCAAGCCCTCGCTGCTGCCTGCGATCGACCTGCACATCCTGGTCGACCGCGCCCGGGATACCGCGCTGGGCCTCTACCCCCTCCACGGTTTCTACAGCGAAGCGCCCCCGCGCGACGGCCTGATGCTGGGCTTCGGTGCGATTGACCTGCTCGACATCGACCCGGCGCTGGACCGGTTGCGGGATCTGTTGATGGGGTTTGGTTGATGGGGGAAATCGAAGGCGCTCCCACCGGCCCCTTCCCGGCTAAAGCCGGTCCCACTGACAGCGCGCGTTGCATCAGTGAGACCGGTGACGCGCAGCGTCATGGGATGCATGCCCACGCAGAGCGTGGGAACGATCAAGACTAAAAGCAGACCGCGTACACCCTGTGGGACCGGCGTCAGCCGGGAAGCTTTTGATCTTGATCTTCGTGCGCAAAAAGCCCAGACACCGCCAATCGCGACTTGGGTGCAGGCTGAACGCAGGTCTCGCGGAGTGGGCCGAGCCGCATGGATGCGGCGAGAGCGCCGTCAGGGCATGGATGCCCGTTCGGCGCGGGCCCACGGAGCGAGACCGGAGTGAAGGAACCCGACGAAGTCGGGCCCAACCGAGAGCAAGCACCCTTGGTTACTTGGGGTGCTTTTCCAAGTAACTCGCCGAAGGCGAAACAGTCTGCCCCCAGGCAGACGATCTTGATCCTGGCGCAATAAGCCACGCCACAGGTCCGGCTGACACAATCCAATGGAACTTCTCACCCCGGAACCTGCCGACTACAGAGCTGCCGGACACACCGTCCGCTGAGAAATGGAGGCTTATACATGCCAGACGCAAACGGCAAAATCCGCTACGCAGTGGTCGCTGGAGGCTGGATCTCCCAAGGCGCATTCATGCCGGGACTCGAACAAACCGACAACTCCGTCATGACCGCCCTCGTCACCGGCGACCCCATCAAGGCCGACCAACTCGCGGCACTCTACGACCTCAAAAGCTACCACTACGACGAATTCGACACCCTGCTCAACTCCGGCGAAATCGACGCCATCTACCTGGCAACCCCCAACTTCCGCCATCGCGAATTCGCCGTTCCGGCACTCGAAGCCGGCATCCACGTGCTGCTCGAAAAGCCCATGGCCGCCAACGAAGAAGACTGCCTGGCCATCGCCGAAGCCGCCAAGCGCTCCGGCGCCAAACTGATGGTCGCCTACCGCCTGCACTTCGAGCCCGGCACTGTCGAAATGGTCCACCGCGTGCGCGCCGGCGACCTCGGCGATCTGCGCCTGTTCACCGCGACCTTCGCTCAGACCACCGACCCGGCCAACCACCGCATGCAGAGCGGCTTCGACGCAGGTCCCGTTGCCGACATGGGCCCGTACCCGATCAACGCCGTGCGCAACCTGTTTGCCGCCGAACCGATTGAAGTTCACGCCGTCGGCATCAAGACGCCGGGCCGCGAAATCAACACCTTCGACACGGTCAACGTCACACTGCGCTTTGCCGAAGAACGCTTGGCCACTTTCACCGTGAGCTACAGCCTGCCGTCCACCGAGCGTTTCCAGCTGATCGGCACCAAGGGTGAGTTTGAAGCCTCGCCCTGCTTCGGTTTCGGCGAAGGCGTGGCGATCGGTTACCGGGCGATCATCGACGGCCAGACCACCGAGCACACCCACCCTGTGGTCGACCAGTTCGGCGGTGAGACCCAGTACTTCTCCGACTGCATCCTGCAGGACCGCGAGCCGGAGCCGGACGGCGACGAAGGCTGGCGCGACGTGCGGGTGGTCGAGGCCATCGAACGCGCGTTGACCACCGGCCAGCCGCAGAAGCTCGAGCCCCTGCCGGAACGCCCGGGCATCAGCATCGAGCAAGCTCGTCGCCTGCCGCTGGCCAAGGTGCCCGAGTACATCAACACGGATGAGCCGAACGCCTGATCGACTTATGGGTCGGGTATGACTACCTGACGCATGTTGATCACCGCTCAATGCCCGGCTATTTTGATGGCCGGGCATTGCTCAGCCCCCCTCACGGCTGCGCGCCTTGCGGCTGAAAAAATGCAGTTGTATGATGACTGTCGACTTTGCGATGAGCCGCTGAGCTTGTCGCCGCTACGCTTCATACGATTTCGAATTCCCCATCAGGCTAAATGCCTGATCGATTCGCCCCAAAAATAACAGGAGAAGCAGATGCCTACCGTTCTCGGTCAGAACTTCATCGGCGGCGCCCGCAGTGGCCTCGGCGAAGCACGCCATAAAAGCCTCGACGCCACCACTGGCGAAGCACTGCCCTACACCTTCCATCAGGCCACCGACGCGGAAATCGACGCCGCTGCCTCGGCCGCCAAAGACGCCTTTCTTGAATTCCGCCAGTTGAGCCCGGCCCGTCGCGCCGAGTTCCTTGATGCCATCGCTGACGAACTCGACGCCCTGGGCGATGACTTCGTGGCCCTCGTCTGCCAGGAAACCGCGCTGCCGGCCGGTCGTATCCAGGGCGAGCGTGGCCGTACTTCCGGCCAGATGCGCCTGTTCGCCAAAGTCCTGCGCCGCGGCGACTTCCTTGGCGCGCGTATCGATCAAGCCCTGCCGGATCGCAAGCCGCTGCCACGTGTCGACCTGCGCCAGCAGCGCATCGGCGTCGGCCCGGTGGCCGTGTTCGGCGCCAGCAACTTCCCGCTGGCCTTCTCCACCGCCGGCGGCGACACCGCTTCGGCACTGGCTGCCGGTTGCCCGGTTGTGGTGAAAGCCCACAGCGGCCACATGGCGACGGCTGATCTGGTGGGCAACGCTATCATTCGCGCTGCCGAAAAAACCGGTATGCCAAAAGGCGTGTTCAACATGATCTTCGGCAGCGGCGTCGGCGAAGGCCTGGTCAAGCACCCGGCCATTCAAGCGGTCGGCTTCACTGGTTCGCTGCACGGCGGCAATGCCCTGTGCAAACTGGCGTCCGAGCGTCCGCAGCCGATTCCGGTCTTCGCCGAAATGTCGAGCATCAACCCGGTGGTCCTGCTGCCAGGCGCGCTGACGGCGCGCGGCACTGCCATCGCTGGCGAACTCGCCGCTTCCGTGGTCATGGGCGCAGGTCAGTTCTGCACCAACCCGGGCGTGGTCATCGGCATTCGCTCCCCTGCCCTGACCGCGTTCACCGAGCAGCTGACCGAGCACATGGGCGGTCAGCCACCTCAGACCATGCTCAACGAAGGCGGCCTGCGCAGCTACAGCAAAGGCGTCGAGAAGTTGCTGGCGCACAAGAGCGTCACGCACCTGGCCGGCAAGCCGCAGGAAGGCAAGCAGGCCCAGGCTCAGCTGTTCAAGGCCGACGTCAGCATGTTGCTCAACGGCGACGAATTGCTGCAGGAAGAAGTATTCGGCCCGACCACGCTGCTGATCGAAGTGGCGGACGACGCTGAACTGAAAGCCGCACTGCTGGCCCTGCGCGGCCAGTTGACCGCCACGCTGATCGGCGAAACCGCCGACCTGCAGAAGTACCAGTGGCTGGTGCCGGTGCTGGAAGAGAAAGTCGGCCGTATCCTGGTCAACGGCTACCCAACCGGTGTTGAAGTGTCCGATGCCATGGTTCACGGCGGTCCTTACCCGGCGACCTCCGATGCGCGCGGTACGTCGGTAGGCACCCTGGCGATCGATCGTTTCCTGCGCCCGGTCTGCTACCAGAACTACCCGGACAGCCTGCTGCCGGCGGCGCTGCAAAACGCCAACCCGTTGGGCCTCAAGCGCCTGGTGAATGGCGAGTGGAGCACTGACGTCATCGCATGATGAAGGGGCCTGATTCGTCAGGTCCGATTCGTCAGACCTGAATCCTCAGACCCACAAAAACGGCGCGACCCTGTAAAGGGCCGCGCCGTTTTTTTTCCTGATAACACGTCTGGAGCGTTGCCGGCGAGCCCTCAGCTGTCGCTGTTCCTAGTCTCACTTGCGCCGATAACCGAGGGGCGGCGATCATGCGTTCGATTCAGTCCTTCACTTCTGGATACAGCTATTAACGACGGAGGTAGCCTGGTGGATAAAAAACAGGTTGAAGTGGGCAGTCAGAACGCTGAAGCGTCAATTTGGCAGACTGCCGAATGGCTGAACAAGCCGAGCCATTGCCAAAGCATCGCTGAACACACGTTAGAAATTGTGACTGACCTTCAAACCGATTTCTGGCGTGAAACCCATTACGGGTTCATTCGAGACAGCGGACATTTCCTGGGGTTTGAGACCACTGGTGGCTTTACCGCTCAAATCAGAGTGAATGCCGATTTTCGCGAGCTCTATGACCAGGCGGGGATGATGGTCAGGCTCAATGAGGAGACCTGGTTGAAGGCAGGAATCGAATATAACGATGGAATGCCAATGATCAGTAGCGTGCTGACACGCGGCACGTCGGATTGGGCACCCTGCAGCTTTTCTGGCGACCCAACCGATTTCTGGCTTCGTGTGACCGTTTCCGATGGAGTACTGCGCCTGCAATACTCCACCGACGGAATGACCTGGCCGCTACTTCGACTTGCTCCCTTTCCAGACGCGGACCGCTACACGGTGGGTCCTATGTGCTGCACACCGGAGCGGCAAGGGTTAAAGGTGAGGTTTTCCGAATGGTCATTGACCCCGCCCCTCGGTCGAGACCTGCACGATTTGACCTAGCCAATCTCCCGGCTGCTTACGCTTGGCCAGCCTGCATCCCGCCTCCTCTCGCTGTGGAAACCTGAACATGAATGAAGAACTGAGCATCGTCGATCTGCAGGAAGGCACCGGCAAGGCCGTCGTCAAAGGCGCGCTGATCACCACCCAATACACCGGCACCCTGGAAGACGGCACCGTGTTTGATTCCTCGTGGGAGCGCGGCAAGCCGTTTCAGTGCGTCATCGGCACCGGTCGAGTGATCAAGGGATGGGACATCGGCCTGATGGGCATGAAGGTCGGTGGCAAACGCACGTTGCGGGTGCCTGCGGCGCTGGCATACGGCGAGCGTTCGATGGGCGCGCACATCAAACCCCATTCGAATCTGGTGTTTGAGATTGAATTGCTGGAAGTGCTGACGCGGGATGAGTGAGGGGTGTTTCAGCCGATGGATGTTCAGCGGCCTGTCATAGCCCATTCGCGAGCAAGCTCGCTCCCACAGGGAATGGCGGCGTACCCAAAATCCCGGCAGAACCAAGAGCCGTGCGGGTGTGCGCAATCGGGAGCAGGACCGGTTTTAGCCGTGAAGAGGCCAGCGCGTACGCCATCAACCTCGCGGTGTGGCAACCGACGCCTTCCCGGCTAAAGCCGGTCCTACAATGGGAGCCCGTCGCAGGCCCTGCAGATGAGTGCAATCCCGGTGGGAGAGGCTTCAGCCCGCGGAATTCCGGACCTACGCCTGCATCAACACCCGGGCCAGTTTCTTCGCCAGTTCCTCTTCCTTGTACGGCTTCTGCACGATCAGCTTCGGGTCAACGTCGAGGATGTCGATGTCGGCGAAGCCGGTGATGAACATGATCGGCAGCTGCGGGTGGTCGCGGCGGACGATTTCCGCCAGCTCGCCACCGGTCATGTTAGGCATGGCGAAGTCGGTCAGCAGCAGTTCGATGCCGGGGTCGAGCTTCTTCAGCGCTTCGTCGCCGCTGTCCGCTTCGACCACCGAATACCCCAGCGAGACCAGCATCATCGCCGTCACCGAGCGTACGTCCGGGTCGTCGTCTACCAGCAGAATCGTGCGGTGCTTGGTGTCCGCATCGGCGCGGCCGGGCATGTCGGAGGCGCTGACCACCGGGACCGCCGTGCGCGCCACGCTGGGCAGGTACACCCGCAGCGTGGTGCCGGCGTTTTCGGCGGTGTCGATGCTCACGCCGCCACCGGACTGCTTGGCGAAGCCGAACACCTGCGCCAGACCCAACCCCGAGCCCTTGCCCACCGCCTTGGTGGTAAAGAACGGTTCGAAGGCCTTGGCCAGGACTTCCGCGCTCATGCCGCAGCCGGAGTCACTCACCGACAACACCACATACGCGCCGGGCTCCGGATCTTCCTGCCGTAACGGCAGGCGATAAACCATCTCGTTCCAGGTGCTCAAGCGCAGTTCCCCGCCCTGGGGCATAGCGTCCCGGGCGTTGATCGCCAGGTTGAGGATGATCATCTCGGTCTGCGTCGGGTCCACCAACGCGCTCCACAGGTCCTCGGCGAGTTCGGTTTCCACCCAGACGCTGCCGCCCAATGCTCGACCCAGCAGTTCGCGCATGCCGTCAATCGTGTCGTTGAGGTTCAGCGCAACGGGCTCCAGGCGCTGGCGACGGGAGAACGACAGCAGCTGACTGGTGAGCTTGGCGCCCCGCTCGCCCGCTTCGCGGATGTTCTGCAGGCGCTGCGGCGACTTGGTGAACACGCCTTTTTCCAGATCCCGGCTGAGGAAGTTCGCGCTGGTCAGGATCACCGTCAGCAGGTTGTTGAAGTCGTGGGCGACGCCGGCGGTCAACTGGCCGACTACCTCGAGCCGCTGCATCTGTTGCAAGGCGGCCTCGACGCGTTCGCGCTCCTTGATCTGATCGCGCAGACGCTTGTTGGTCGCCGCCAGTTCGTCCACCACCGCTCGCTCGCCGGTGATGTCGCGGACCGCGGCGTACATCAGCCCGTCGTCCGGCACGATGGTCCACGACAGCCAGCGAAAGCCACCATCGGCATGGCGCATGCGGTTGACGAAGCGCGTGGTCACGTGGCCGTCGGCAATGCTGGCGGTCTCGCGCAACGTGGCGGCAAGATCATCCGGATGGATGAATTCGCTCAACCGCTGCTGGCCGACCTCATCCCGACCCCATCCCAGCGTCGCCTCCCACGCCGGGTTGAGGGCAATTGGCGTCATGTCGAAATGCAATACACCCAGCAGCTCCCGGGACAGCTCCCAGGTGCGGTCACGCTCGCGGGTTCGCTGAACCACGCGTTCGCCGAGAATTTCATTGAGCTGAAGCAGCGCCTGGGTGGCATTTTTGCGTTCGGTGATGTCCTGCATGACGCCGGTAAAGCGCACGCACTGGCCGTCTTCGAACAGAGAGCGGCCATTGGCGAAGACCCAGCGCTCCTCGCCCTCATCGGTAATCAGGCGGTGCTCGATCTGGAACGAGGTGTCCACCGTCAGCGCGGCCATGACCTTGCTGTGCAACTGGTCGCGGTCGTCCGGATGGCAGAGCAGGAACATGAGGGCGAGGGTAACGTGGGCGTCGGCTTCAACGCCGTAAAGCGTTTTACAGCGCTCGTCCCACAGCAGCGTGTCGGTGCGCGGATCGTAGGTCCAGACGCCCATGTCGGCCGCTTCGATCGCCAGATGCGCACGCACTTCCGCGACTTGCAGCGTCTTCTCGGCGTACAGGCGCTTTTCCCGCTCCTGCACTTCGGACACCGCGCGCACCACCGCCTTGGGCAGCATTTTCATGTTCTGCTTGAGGACGTAATCAATGGCGCCCATGCGCATCATCTCGACGGCATGCTGCTCGCCGAAGATCCCCGAGAGAAAGATGAACGGCGTCTTCGGGGCCAGCCGCAACGCGCTATTGAGCACGTCGGCTCCTGACGAGCCCGGCAACAGATAATCGCTGAGAATGAGGTCGAAACGTGCGGCGGTCAGCTCACGTTCGACGTCCTGGTGGTTGTAGACCAGCGTAGCGTCGACCTTCAGCCCACTGTTTTCGAGGGTGAGGAGAATCAGCTCCGCATCGAGCGAACTGTCTTCGACCAAAAGCAATTTAAGCTGCGATAACGACATGGATAAAAGTCATTGTTCCAGTAGGGGCTTGCGCGAATGCGTTGACGCAGGCCAGCAAGCGCCGGATTCAGGAGCCCGGGCGACGGGCGAGTCGCAGGGAACCCGGCGGTGGCTCGTTCAGGACTGCCCAGAACACGCCAAGATCCGAGATCGCCGAGACGAATTCCTTGAATTCGACCGGCTTGACCACGTAAGCGTTCACACCCAGCGAGTAGGCGCGGTCCAAATCGGGTTCTTCGCGGGAAGACGTGAGCATCACGACGGGAATGCTGCGCAGTTCCTCGGTTTCGCGGATGACCTTGAGCACTTCAAGGCCGTCGACTTTTGGCAGTTTCAGGTCCAGCAGCATCACCGCCGGATTGCCCACCACGCGATCGTGATGGTGGTTGCGGCGCAGCAGGTAATCAAGGGCTTCTGCACCGTCACGCAACACAATAACTTCGTTGGCCAACTGGCTACGTTCCAGAGCGACAAGGGTCAGCTCGAGATCGTTCGGATTGTCTTCCACCAGAAGAATGGGTTTAAGCACTGGGCGTCTCCTTCGACACTCAAAGAGTTACGGTCAAACCGCGCTTGGGCAGCGCAAAATAAAAAGTGGCGCCATGGCCCAACTGGCTGTGCGCCCACACAGTGCCGTCATGGCGTTCGATGATCCGTCGGACACTTGCCAGGCCAATGCCGGTGCCTTCGAATTCCTCCATGCGGTGCAGGCGCTGGAACACACCGAACAGCTTGCTGGCGTAGGCCATGTCGAAGCCGACGCCGTTATCGCGGATGAACACCACGACCTTGCCGTCTTCCTCGTAACTCCCCACCTCGATCACTGCCGGGTCCTGGTTGCGGGTGTACTTGATCGCGTTGGACAACAGGTTGCGCATCGCCAAATGCAGGAACGCCGCATCGGCAATGACCACGGGCAGTGGACCGGTGACCTTCCACTCCAGCGCGCGGCCTTCGTAATCAGGCAGCATTTCCCGGCGAATCGACTCGACCATCGCATTCAGGTCCACGTCGGAGAAACGCATCGCGGAGCGACCCATCTGCGAGAAGCTCAGCAGGTTGTCGACCAGCGTACCGGCGAATCGTGCCGAATCACTGATGTTTTCCAGGAAGCGTACGCCTCGGTCAGACAGCTTGCTGCCTTCGATGTCATTCAACAGCTCGGCGTACCCGGCAATGTGGCGCAACGGCGCGCGCAAGTCGTGGGAGACGCTGTAGGAAAACGCTTCTAGCTCTTTGTTGGATTTCTTCAATTCATCGGCCAGTGCGGCCATTTCTTCAGCCTTGCGCAGGACGATGCCGAGCACGGCCGCTCGCAGCTCGATCACCGCTTCGCAATCCATGTCGTCCCACGGTCGGGAGAACCCGCGCACGGTCTGCTGCCACAGGGCGAAGCTGTGACGCGGGTTCAGCGAGCCACTCGGGCTGACACTTTTTTCCGGTTTGCCTGCCCAGTTGACCACGCGAGCCTGCTCGGGCCGGAACCAGATGATGAAGTTGGAATGCAACTCGGAGATCGCCGTCGCCAGCACGCCGCTGACCGAGGTGGCCAGCACGGGCAGCTCGGGAATGTCGCGGCTGATGTTGTCGGAGCGGAAGACCTCGTGGGGATCACGGCCGCTCAGCCACTCGGCAAGCTTGACGATCTGCTCGCGCTCGGGGGTTTCGCCGTAGACATCGACGCTGGCGCCGGAAATCACCGCCGCGCCGCTGGCACCGACAAAACCCAGCAACACCTCGGGCATTGCGCGCAGGCCGCCGGTCACGCTGTCGAGGTCTGCCATGGCCGCGAGCATCTGCACGATTTGTCGGCGCAGGCTGAGCATGCGCTGGTTGGCGGCATGGGCTTCCTTGCTCTCGATCTGCAGGGACAAGACGCTGCCCAGCAGTTCACAGGCGGTCCGGGTCTGGAAGCTGACCCGGCGCGGCGTCGCGTGGTGGCAGGAAATCAGGCCCCACAACCGCCCGCGCACCACGATGGAGATCGACATCGAGGCCATCGTCTGCATGTTGCGCATGTACTGCAGATGCACCGGCGACACGCTGCGCAACGTGGCGAACGTCAAGTCCAGCGGTGCGCCGGTCAGGGGATTGTTGGCGGGTAACAGCGGCGATGGCTGGTAGTTGGCGTTTTCAATGACGCGAATACGGTTGGCCAGATACAGCGCCCGGGCCTGCGCAGGCACGTCAGACGCCGGGAAGCTAAGGCCGAGCAGGCTTTCATAGTCGTCATCTGCCGCTTCGGCATTGACCAGGCCGTTTCCATCGACATCGAAGTGGTAGGCCTTGACCCGACCGAAGCCGGTGATGCGCTTGACCTCGGAGACCGATCGCTGACACAGCGCTTCGATGCTTTCGTCTACGGTCATCTGGCTGATGAACCCGCGCATCAGCGGGTAAACATTGCCGTAGGCGCCGGTCATGTCACCGGCCGGCTCGAACTCGGCGATCAGGACCTGATCGTGACGATGAACCATCATGGTCATTGGGCGAGCCGTGCTGGAACCTGAGAGGAACCGCACATCACCGATGTGGAACGGGTTCTGTTCTTCTTCAGGCAGCGCTTGCAGCCGTTGGAGCAGCCGCTCGGGCTCGGCGAACACGCGGGTGAGGGTGGCGCCGATCAACGACTGAGGCTCCAGCCCGAGCCAGTCGCTGACATTGGCACTGACTTGAATGATGGTCGAAGCCGCTTCGTCGATGACCAGCAGAAAGCCGTGGGGCTGAATGCTGCCGGGGATCTGGATCGGTTCACGCGCGCAATGCTCAATCGCGCCCTGAAGGCCGTCGTCGTCGCTAAGGGTCAAGGTCTCGCTCCTTCACCGTCAACGTTTGGGCAAACGGCGTCGGTAATATGTGCCGGAAAGGCGGCACGGATGGGGATGCCACACACGGTAACAAAAACCGACCGGCTCAAATACTCCGAACTGACTGATTCACGAGAAAAAAACCATTCATTCGCATTCAGCTGTCGACCATGGCCCTTACTTTCGACAGAAACTCCACCAACTGGAAGGGTTTGAGAATCATGTCCATCCGTTCGCCCAAAAAGTCCTGACGATTGAGCGCGTTCTCGGCGTAGCCGGTCATGAACAGCACCGGCAGGTCGGGACGCCAGCTTCGGCCGCGCTGGGCCACCTCGCGGCCATTCATCTCGGGCATGCCCACATCGGTCAGCAACAGGTCGATGGTACTGTCGTGCTCAAGGCAGGACAGCGCCGTGCCGACATCGGCAACCGGGGTGCAGCGATAACCGGCATCGGTGAGGATTTCATTGACGAACATGCGCACCGAGGCCGTGTCTTCAACGATCAGTACGTGCTCCCCTGCCCCCTGCGCGACGACGGCGGCAGGCTGCTGCGGCTCGACGCGCTGCTCGTCCGCCGCCGGCAGCAGCAGCGTAACCTCGGTGCCGTGGCCGACAACGCTGCGAATCTGCACGTCGCCACCCGACTGGCGGGCGAAACCATAGATCGTCGACAGGCCTAGGCCGGTGCCCTGGCCGATGGGCTTGGTGGTGAAGAACGGGTCGAACACTTTATCGATCAGATGGTGCTCGATGCCGACGCCGTCATCGCGCACGGTCAGGGCAATGTACGCGCCGTCCGCCATGCGGGAATGACCCTGGGAATAGGTCTCGAAGGTACTGATCCAGATGTTGCCGCCCGCTGGCAGCGCGTCACGGGCGTTGATCACCAGATTGAGCACGGCGCTTTCGAGCTGGCCGGCGTCGACCATCGCCACGGCGCTGCGCGACGTCAGCTCAAGGGTCAGGCAGATACCTTTGCCGATGGTGCGGCCCAGCAGGTCTTCGAGGGAGCGCACGTACTGATTGACGTCCGCAGCGCGGGTGTCGAGGGGCTGCTGGCGAGCAAAGGCCAGCAGACGATGGGTCAATGCCGACGCGCTTTTCGCCGACGCCAATGCGGCATCGGCGTAGGTCATGACTTTTTCGGTGCGACCGTCTTCGGTGCGCTTCTTGATCAGCTCAAGCCCGGTGACGATGCCCGTCAAGAGGTTGTTGAAGTCGTGGGCGATGCCGCCGGTGAGCTTGCCGATGGCGTCCATTTTCTGCGCCTGCAGCAACTGCTCTTCGGTCCGGGCGCGCTCGGCGACTTCGTGGGCGAGCCGGCTGTTGACCGAGTCCAGCTGCTGCAGATGCGACTGTTCGCGGCGGCGGTGCTCGGTGACGTCTTCGATGAAGACCAGGCTCATGCCGCTGACCCGATACGGCGACACCTGCCATTCGGTTTCGCGCAGCTCGCCCTTGACCCGCATGCTCAGCGTGCCCATCCAGCGCTCGCCCGCTTCCAGCGCTTCACGCAGCCCGTCCAGCGCCGAGCCCTGGTCTTCGCTGAAGCTGCGCAGCACCGAGTTGTCGCCAGCGGCCTGCCCCAGCAACTGGGCAAAGGCATGGTTGGCTTCGTGGACTTTCAGATGGCCGTCCATCACCGCAATCGGCGCCGAGACGTTGGCGAAAATTTCGCGAAAGCGCTCTTCGCTGTCGCGCAACGCGTATTCGGTGTCACGCACCCGCAGCAGTGTGCGCAGGGTGGCGAGCAGCACGTCGGGGTCGACCGGGTGCACCAGATACGCGTCCGCGCCGGCTTCAAGGCCGGTCACGATGTCGCCGGTCTGGATCGAGGCCGCAGAGACGTGGACCACCGGCAACAGCGCCGTGCGGGGCGCAGCGCGCAACTGCCGAACGATGTCGAAGCCGCTCATGTCCGGCAGGTTGACGTCGAGAATCAGCGCGTCGGGGATCCGCTCGGCGATCAGCGCAAGGCCTTCGGTGCCGGTGCCGGCTTCCGATACCACAAAGCCCTGGCGCTCCATGCGTCGACGCAGGGCGTAGCGGGTCGCGGTGTTGTCATCAACGATCAGCAGCCGGGTTTCAGGCTTCATCCGCAGGCTCCTGGGCCAGTGCCAACGGGATCACCACATAAAACGTCGAGCCGACACCGGGCTCGCTCTCCACGCCCACGTGGCCACCGAGCAATTCGGCAAAGCGTTTGCACAGGGACAAACCCAGCCCCGTCCCGCGCAGGCGTTTTTGCAGCGGCGAGTCGACCTGAATGAAATCTTCGAACAGCGCGCCGTGGAGCTCCTGAGGAATACCGATGCCGGTGTCGGTCACCGCAAAGCGAATCGAGTCCTCGGACTCCAGCCGCGCCGACACCCGTACTTCGCCGCGCTGGGTGAATTTCAGGGAGTTGGAAATGAAGTTGCGCAGGATCTGCCCGAGCTTCTGATCATCGGTGTAGAGCCTCGGCAGACCCGCGGGCTCTTCGAAGATGAGGTCCACGGCCGAGGTGTCGACGATAGGCCGGAACATCCCGCGCAGCGCCGAAAACAGATCGAACATGTCAAACCACGCCGGCGAGATGGAAATGCGGCCCGCTTCGATCTTCGCCAGGTCGAGCAGGTCATCGACCATGTCGCTCAATTCCCGCGCGGCGTTGCTGACAAAGGCGACCTGCTTGTGCTGTTCCGGGCTCAACGTGCCGTCCAACTCGTCGGACAGCAGGCTGGCGATGCTCAGGATCGAACCCAGCGGCGTGCGGAACTCATGGCTCATGTAGGCCAGAAAACGGCTTTTCAGGTCAGACGCCTGGCGCAGCTGCTCGGCCTGCATGTCGAGCTCGCCGTACAGGGCAAGTACGCCCTGGTTCGTCTCGTCGAGCTCGGCGCGAAGGGCTGCCGCTTCGGCTCGCACGCGCTGGAGCTCGAGTTCGGTCGCCAGTGCGGGGGAGCCCTCGAGCGTCTCGCGGGCAGTGTTGTCAGTCATCGAGCGTCTCCAGAGCCATCACCAATACCGTTACGTCGTCCCTGCCCCGGCAATAATCGCGGTGTAACACCGCTGCAATGATCGCCGGGTGTCGGTACATCAGACCCGGATAGTCGCGAAGATTCCAGCGCGATTGCAGGCCGTCGCTGAACATGATCAGCAACTGACCGGTGCAGTCGGCGTAGTCGATCGGCGGAATCTTCCGGTATTGCAGGCCAACAATGCCCGGGTGCGAGGGTATGCCCCGGGTTTTGTCGTCGCCGATCAGCGTCGCGCCGATATTGCCGATGCCGATAAAGCGCAGCTTGCCCGACGCGCCGTCAAACAGCGCCAGGGCAGCCGCGCCGCCCCGGCTGCCGCGCATGTCGAAGTGCAGGTCTTCCAGCAGCACACTAGGATCGGCGAACGGGTTGCGTATGAACGCCCGGGCACCGGCCATCCCGGCCTCTTCGGCCTCAGGGCCATGGCCCAGGCCGTCGATCATCATGATCGCCACCTGTTGGCCCTTGACCGCAACTTCCCACACATCGCCACAGGCCGGGTCATCGTGCAGCGACTGCTGCGTGATGCCCAAGCGCAGGTCCTTCACCACGCTTTTGCGCGGAAAGAAACGCGCCAGAAGCGCGCTGCCGCGAGCGTCGCTGTGCACGTCGAACACTTGCGCCTGACGCAGAATCGACCCCAGGCCGATGCCCTGGGTGCCACGGCTGGAAAAGCCGTCGGCCATGCAGCTCTGCACGTCGAACCCCTTGCCCCGGTCGATGGCAATGATCTCGACGCCCGGCACCGCAGCCGATGCGTCGCCGGAGACATCGCCGGGCAGCACACGCACGTGCAATTCGCCGCTCTGCGCGTGCTTGAGAATGTTGCTCGCCAGCTCCGTGGTGACCAGCGCAACGCGGCCGCAGTCGGCCTCGTCGAAGCCGGCCTGTTCGGCGAGCTTTTGCGCGGTGCGTCGGGCGTGGCCGACCTGACTGATGTCCTCGATCGGCAACACCTGAGTCAAGTGGCTGTGCAGGCTCACGTCCATTTGCAGATCGTCACACGGGTGCCTGCGCCGGGCGCGGTGTCCAGCTCGAAGTCGTCCACCAGCCGCTTGGCACCGGTCAGGCCAAGGCCCAGACCGCCGCCGGAGGTCCAGCCGTCGGTCATCGCCAGCTTCAGGTCGGGAATCCCCGGACCTTCGTCGCGAAAGGTCAGGCTCAGGCCAACGCGCACGCCGTCCTCGATGATCTGCCAGTCCATGTCACCGCCGCCGCCATAGACCATGGTGTTGCGCGCCAGCTCGCTGACCGCTGTCACCAGTTTGGTCAGGTCGATCAGGCGCATGCCGCATTCCTGAGCCAGCTTGCGAGTGGTCTGGCGGGCCAGCACGACATCCTGCTCGATGCGAATGGGTTGAGTGCCGCTGCTGCGCACGCTCATTGGGAATAGGCTCTCTCGCGCAGCAGTTTCATGCCGCGCTCGACGTTCAGCGCAGTGCTGACGCCCGGCAGGGTCATGCCCAGTTCGACCAGGGTGATGGCGACAGCAGGCTGCATGCCCACCAGCACGGTTTCGGCGTCCATGATCCGCGACAGGCCGGAAATCATGCCGATCATCCGGCCAATGAACGAATCGACCATGTCCAGTGCGGAGATGTCGATGAGCACGCCACGGGCCGAGGTACGGCTGATGCGTTCGGACAGATCGTCCTGCAGCGTCATCGCCAGTTGGTCATGCATGTCCACCTGGATAGTGACGAGCAGAAAGTCGCCCATCTGCAGAATCGGGATGCGCTCCATGGGCTCATACCGCCTTGGTAATTGTGACGCCGAGACGGCGCAGGGCCAGTGCCAGCGCGTCGGCGAGGTTGGCTTTGGTGACGACGCCTTGCAGATCCAGGCCCAGGTGCACGATGGTCTGGGCAATCTGCGGACGCACACCGCTGATGATGCAATCGGCGCCCATCAGGCGAATCGCCGTGACGGTCTTGAGCAAGTGCTGGGCCACCAGGGTGTCGACGGTCGGCACGCCGGTGATGTCGATGATCGCGATTTCCGCGCCGGTGTCGACGATGCGCTGCAACAGCGATTCCATGACCACTTGGGTGCGTTGCGAATCCAGCGTGCCGATCATCGGCAACGCCAGAACGCCGTCCCACAGTTTCACCACGGGGGTGGACAGCTCGAGCAGCTCTTCCTGCTGACGCTTGATCACCGCCTCGCGGGACTTCTGATAGGTGCGAATGGTGTGAAGGCCGAGGCCATCGAGCAGTTCGGAAATCTGCATCACTTGCTCGGCAACCAGCGCGGGCTGGTCGGCGAAGTCGCGCTGCAGTTGTGTGAACAACGGGCCTTTGAGGGCGAAGATGAAGCTGGCGGTCTGCTGGGAATCCTGACCGGCCAACGCACGCTGGCTGGAGAGTTTTTCCAGGAAGTGGCGAACGTCATCCCACTCGGTGGTGGTGATGTTGACCGAGCCACCCTTCTCAAGGGTCGACGTCAGCAGGCGCAGGAAGTCGGTAACTTGCTGGCGGATCTCTTCGGTTTTGAGATTGCGGGTCGCGCCGCTGGCTTCCAGGTCGGCGTGCCACTGAACGGCAAGCTGGGATTCCGAGCGCTTGAGCGCGTCAACGGTGATTTGTTGCAATGCTGCCATGAGGGTGGCTCCAGTGAGTGCACGTCGAGAGTTAGAGTTGGTCGACTTGAGCGGGCCTGTGAAATATGGGGAATGGTCAAAAAAACAGCACAGAACGCTGAGCGGCAAGTTGTTGCAAGGCGCGGACCAACAGGCTGTCTGGCTAACGGGTTTGCAGGCGCTGCAACGGGCGTGAACCGGGCAGACGAAATACGCCTGCCGTGACTTGGTGTCAAGGTAACATCAGTCCGTTTTTGCTGTTTCTGTATCAGCGCGAGCGTCACGGCCTTAAAACACGCTGTCGACCACTTGAACATAGATGGAAAAGGCCCCCAGCAAAAACCAGAACACAGTGAACAGCCACGGCGTGCGCATGGAGAACATCAGCGATTTACGATAGCCCTTCTCGCTGGATTCGTGCTCGCTGAATAGGGGCGAGTCGTCGTAGGCGAGCCCCATGGCCGGCTGGCTGCTGAGCAATTGAGCCTGCTTGAAATGCCAGTGATCGATGATTTCGTAAGCGGCGCGGATGCCGGGCCAGGCGTGCATGGAGCTGATCAGCCCGAGCAGTGTCAGGAATGGCGGCACCACCAGCGTGAACATCTTGCCCCACTCCGGATTAAGGTTAGCCATCGACGAGGCGAAGGCGATCACCAGAAACGATTGCGCGGACAAATAGGCGTTGGTGCGGTTGGAGAGGATGGCCGTCTCGTACTGGATTTCCTTGCGGTAGAAGTCCAGCCGGTCTTTCGGCGATCCGAACAGCATGGCGTCAGCGACCTGAGCATCCGCGGCCTGCTCTTCGGCCACCGGATTGCTGCTGGTGATGATGATCGGTGTTTCGATGTCACGGCTCACAAGGGTGCCTCCTGCAAATTGAATGTGGGACCGGCTTTAGCCGGGAAGCTTTTGAAAATCACGCCCTCACTTCAATGACCCGGACGCCCGCGCCATGCAGCGAACCCGCCGCTCTTCCACCCGCTGGGCGAACCAGGCCGTGGTCAGCTTGCGGGTGATCTTCGGACTTTCCAGCACGATGCCCGGCAGAATCGCCCTCGGCAGCGGCTTGCCGGCGGCCTTGTCGGCCATGGCGAAAATCTTCGCGTACAGCTCGGTGTCTTCGAAGGCCAGGGTTTCGCCCTTCTCCAACTGGCTGCGGATGGTCGTGTTGCGCATGTCCAGCTGCGGGTAGAGGCTGCGAACCGCCAGTTCGGTCTGCCCCAGCGCCGGGCCGAAACCGTAGCTGATCAGGTCGCCATCCAGCGCCAGACGTTTGCCGGACACCCGCGCCACAGCGCTCTGGAATGCCGCATTACGGCTGGCGTACCAGCCGGCGTTGAAGTCGGCAAAGCGGTACAGCGGCCTGTCATAGCTGACCGGATAACCCAGCAGGTGGGCGATGCCGAAGTACATGCCGCCGCGACGGCTGAACACTTCATGGCGAATAGAACCCTCGACCGGATACGGATAATCCCGGGCCTGCCGCTCGGCAAATTCGATGCTGACCTGCATGGGCCCTGCGGTGTGCACGGGGTTGAAATTGCCGAACAGGGTACGACCCAGCGGCACCATGCCGATGAAGTCATCGAAGATCGCGCTCAGGTCTTTTTCCGTGCGGGCGGCGCTGAGGCGTTCGTTGAAGGTCTTGCCGGTCGAGGAGCGGATGTCCAGTGCGCTGCGCACCAGCAGGTTGGGGATGTGCGCCTTGCTGGCGCGACGGTCGATTTCATCCTGGGCGATCTTGCCCATGCCGGGGACGGCCGGGTCAACCTGGAAGTTGGATTCCTGCTCGGTCACGGCCAGCACGGAACAGAGGTTTTCAACGCTGGGGTTGATCTGCTGCGCCTCGAATGCCCGCTGAATATCCTGGGCCCAGCCCTGGCGGTCGGCGACAGTGGCGGGCAACAACCGCACGATTTCACTGCGCACCACCGAGGGTTCCGGCGCGGGTTCCTGGCTGCGTTGCGCGCTGCAACCGGCGAGGACCGCCAGCAGGATCAGGCTGGCTAGGGCATGGAGGTGGCGGCTGATTCCATTCACGGGCATGACTTCTCGCTGGTTACTCAAACGGGGTGGCGGGCTATGGACAGCGGGGAGCGCTGCTGATTCAAACAGGGCTGGATACGGCCCTACAAAAAGCATCGCGTTCAACCTGTGAAGCGGGAGTGGCCCTACGCTCGGGCAGGCATTACTCTGACCCACCCTACCCATTCAACAAGGAAGCCCGAATGTCCACCACAGCGCTCATCGTAGTCGATATCCAGAACGACTACTTTCCCGGCGGTAAATGGCCCCTCGCAGGCGCGGATGCCGCCGCTGACAACGCCGCCAAGGTGATTCAGGCCGCTCGGGACGCCGGGGATCTGGTCGTGTTCATCCGCCATGAATCAGGCGCCGACGCCCCCTTCTTCACCCCTGGCTCCGATGGCGCAAAGCTGCACCCCAAAGTCCTGAACCTTGAAAGCGAAGCGGTGGTGCTCAAGCACTTCCCCAACTCGTTCCGCGAAACCGGGCTGCAAGCGCTGCTCAAAGACAAAGGCATCGAGAACCTGGTCATCATCGGTTCCATGAGCCACATGTGCATCGACGCCACCACCCGTGCGGCGGCGGACCTCGGTTACAGCGTCAAAGTCATCCACGACGCCTGCGCCAGCCGCGACCTGGAATTCGAAGGCAGCGTAGTGCCTGCCGCTCAGGTTCACGCCGCATTCATGTCAGCGCTAGGCTTTGCCTATGCCGAGGTGCTGAGTACCGACACCTATCTGGCCTGACGAAGGAGAACACAATGAGTGACAAGAAAGCCGACATTCTGGTCTGGGGCCCGATGCACGCCTCGCTGATGCAAAACCTCGAGCGCGATTACCGCGTGCACAAACTCGCCGACATCAACGACATCGACACCTGGGCCGACCAGCACGGGACCAAGGTGCGCGGCGTCGTCACCAGCGGCGTGTTCGGCACCGACAACGCCATTCTCGATCGCCTGCCGAATCTGGAGGTGGTCAACAGCTTCGGCGTCGGCTATGACGCGGTCGACACTCAGTACCTGGCGCGCCGTGGCATCAAACTGAGCAACACCCCCGACGTGCTCAACAACGCCGTCGCCGAAACCGCCATGGCGCTGATGCTCGGCGTATCCCGGCGCATCAGCGAAGCGGAGCGCTTCGTGCGGGCCGGCCAGTGGCCCAACGGCAAATTTCCCCTGGGCAACGACCTGTGCGGCAAGACCTGCGGCATCGTCGGTCTGGGCAAGATCGGCAAGACCATCGCCAAACGTGCTGCTGCGTTCGAGATGAACATCGCCTACTTCCGCCGTGGTCGGGCCTATGACGATGTGTCCTACCAGCACTACGACAACCTTCAGCACCTGGCTCAGGACTCGGACTACCTGATTGTCATCGTCCCCGGCGGCCCGGACACCCAGCACCTGATCGACGCCGAAGTGCTCAGGGCGCTCGGACCCAAGTCGTTTCTGATCAACGTCGCTCGCGGCAGCGTTGTCGACGAGAAGGCCCTGGTGGCCTCGCTGCTGGCCTCGGAAATCGCCGGCGCGGGCCTCGACGTGTTCGAAGACGAACCCAACGTGCCAGCCGAGCTGTTGAAGCTGGACAACGTGGTGCTCACTCCGCACATCGGCTCGGGGACCTACGAAACGCGCCAGGCCATGGCCGATCTGGTGTTCGCCAACGTCAGTGGTCATTTCGAGAAAGGGACGCTGGTCACGCCGGTCGAGCTGTAACCGGCGCTTCATGTGCAGGCCTGACGATCAAGCCGTCGGCCTGCTCGCACTAATGTTCAAAGGCCTGCACTGCCGTAGGGTGGACTGAACAGGCCGTACCGTAAGTCAGTGCCCGAACATCGATGCCAACTTTTCGGGATAATGCCGGTCGAACAGCCCCTACCCGGATTCCAGACATCTGCACATGCATTCCGATCAAGCAACCTGATCGAGAAAGAAGGAGAACCCTGTTTGAATATTGCCGGCGTCATTTTTGACTGCGACGGAACCCTGGTTGACAGCGAACGGCTCGCCGCCGGCTTGCTGCGCGACATCCTCAACAAACACCAGGTGTTGCTGACCGTTGACGAAGTGCTGCAACGCTTTCGTGGCGTGCAGTTTGCGCTGTGCCTGGAAGGCCTGTGCCGCGACTATCCGTGGCTGCCAAGCGACGACATCGAAACCGAATTCCGCGCGCGCACCCTGCCGCTGCTGCGGGAACGGCTGGAAGAAATGCCCGGCGCGGTCGAGTTCGTGCGCAACCTGTCGCTGCCTAAATGTGTCGCCTCCAACGGCCCGCGCAGCAAGATCGAAACCTGTCTGAGCACCGTCGGCCTGCTGGACGTGTTCCATGGCCTGATCGTCAGTGCCTATGAAGTGCAATCGTGGAAACCGTCCCCGATACTGATCGAACACGCTGCAGAATTGCTGGGCCTGCCGCCGACTCAGTGCCTGCTGGTGGAAGACAGCATACCGGGCGTCGAGGCCGGGCTGGGTGCCGGTGCGCAGGTGGCGGGCTATGGCGACACGGATTTCTCGGCCTTCATGGGGAATGCCAACTTCCATCGCGTCAAAGATTTTGGTGAATTGAAGGAATTGGTACAGCGCATCAGTTGATCGACCGGCCATCCATCCGATCGGCCCTTGTTCATCCCCGGACAACTCGATACTGTACATAAAAACAGTATCGAGAAAATCCATGCAGCTGATTGACAAGCTGAGCATCCTCGCCGACGCGGCCAAGTACGACGCTTCCTGCGCCAGCAGTGCCGCACCCAAGCGCAGTTCCGAGGGCAAATCCGGCCTCGGCTCAAGCACCGGCATGGGCATCTGCCACAGTTACACCCCTGACGGGCGCTGTGTCTCGCTGCTGAAAATCCTCCTTACCAACTTCTGTCTGTACGATTGCCAGTATTGCGTGAACCGCCGTTCCAGCGACGTGCCCCGCGCACGCTTCAGTCCCGAAGAAGTGGTTACCCTGACCATGGATTTCTACCGCCGCAACTGCGTCAGCGGTTTGTTTCTCAGCTCCGGGATTATCCGCTCGGCGGACTACACCATGGAACAGCTGATTCGCGTGGCCAAACTGCTGCGTGAAGACCACGAGTTCCGTGGCTACATCCACCTGAAGACGATCCCCGAAGCCGATCCCGCGCTGATCGAAGAGGCCGGCCGCTACGCCGATCGCCTGAGCGTCAACATTGAGCTGCCGACCCAGCTGGGCCTGCAGACCCTCGCGCCGGAAAAGGAAATGGGCTCGATCAAGCAGGCCATGCAAACCATCTACACCGGCCAGCAAACCATTCTCAACGAGCCGCGGGCGCCGAAATTCACGCCGGCCGGGCAAAGCACGCAGATGATTGTCGGTGCCGACGAAACCGATGACAGCACCATCCTGCACACTGCTGAATCGCTGTACGGCGACTTCCGCCTCAAGCGCGTCTACTACTCCGCGTTCAGTCCGATTCCCAACAGCCCGAAAAGCGTGCCCCACGCCGCGCCGCCGTTGATGCGCGAGCACCGGCTCTATCAGGCCGACTTCCTGCTGCGCAGTTATGGCTACAGCGCCAACGAGTTGCTCCAAGGCCCGGGGCATCTGGCCCTGGACATCGACCCGAAACTGGCCTGGGCGCTGGAGCACCGCGACATCTTCCCGCTGGACCTCAACCGCGCGGAGCCGGCGATGATTGCGCGGATCCCAGGCATCGGCATCCGCACCACCAAGCGTCTGGTCGAGTTGCGCCGCCAACGCCGCATCCGATACGAAGACCTGACCCGCCTGCGCTGCGTGCTGGCCAAGGCCAAGCCGTTCATCATCACCAGCGACTACCATCCGCGCCAAGCCGAGAGCTCAAGCATCGATCTGCGCGAGCAACTGCGGGACAAACCGCAGCCGCAACAAATGGCGCTGTGGGGATGATCATTCTCGATTGCGCCGACTCATTCGACACCTGGCGGCAGCAGGCGCGCTGGCTGATGAGCCATCAGATCAACCCGGATCAGGTCAGCTGGAGCGTGCAGCAGGACGCTGACCTGTTTGCCAGCGACACCGATTACCCCGACGAACCCGGTCCGTTCCGCGCGCGCATTCCCCTTGAATTGCTTGAACTGCTGCAAAACGCGGCGCAATTCTGCGGTGATCAGCGCTGGACGCTGCTGTATGAAGTGTTATGGCGCGTGAGCCACGGTGATCGCACGGCCATGCTGGCCGGCGACAAACTGGGCAGCGAACTGCACCGGCGCCTGAAACAGGTCAGCCGTGAAGCCCATCATCTGCATGCATTCTTGCGCTTCGTAGCGCTGCCGGTGATCGAAAATGCCGAAGACGTCGCGGCCAAGGCGGCGTTGCTGGAGATGACCTGCCTGCCGGAATACGTCGCGTGGCACGAGCCCGCCCATGACATTCTGCGCACCGCCAGTGAGCATTTCATCGGGCGCATGGGTCGTCATCGCTGGATGATCGCGACGCCCAAGGATGGCGTGTTCTATGACGGCAAACAGCTGATTCATCAGCCGGTGTGCCCGGAGGCGTGGCAGTCGCTGGCGCGCAATGCCGACGATCCCCATGGCAATCTCTGGTTGACCTACTACAGCCACATCTTCAATCCGGCGCGGCTCAATCCGAAAGTCATGCAGGGCCATCTTCCGGCGCGGTTCTGGAAAAATCTGCCGGAAGGGCCGCTGATTCCGGCGTTGATCAGCGAGGCACGCACCGGCGGGCAGCGTGATGGTCAGGCGCGGGAGATTGCCGAGCGACGCGGCAAAGTGATTCGTGGCAAGCCCACGCCCTCACCCGCGGCGGACGCCCAGTAGGCAGCGCGGGTGGGCTCAGGTTCTCGATGAGCCTTACTGATCCAGGGTGTTGGCGGGTTCGAACTCGCGATGGGCCGCGGTCTGCATCCCGGCGGTGCTGGTCGGCGAGCCCAGGGCGGTGCCGAAAAAGCGCACGGCTTCCGTGCTCAGGTCGCGGTGAATGCTTTCGCGGTTGACGCCAATGGCGTCGGTGCACAGCCCGGGCTGGGTGGCGCGTTGCTCGTCATCACAGGGCGCCATGAACACAAAGTGCCCTGCCCCGGCGAACAGTTTGAAATCCGAGACATCGGGCAGCTTGCGCGCCAGCGCTTCGGCGTTCTTGTCGATGGCGAGCAGTTCGTCGCCGTCGCCGCTGTAAAGCAACACCGGCACGTGCACATCCGCCAGGGTCTGCCGACCGAACATCAATCCCAGCGGCGCCATCAACATCAACGCGCCAACCCGGGGATCGGCCTGGGCGTGCAGGTCATCACGGTCCGCCACCAGTTCGCCCTGGGTCTTGCAGGCATCCCGGTCCTGGGGGCGCTCGGTGCAGTAATGGCGCAGACGCTGCAGATCAGGCTGGGCACCGGCGAGAATCAATGCCGTTTCGCCACCCGCCGAATAACCGATCACCCCGACCCGGCGCGCGCTGATGTACGGCGACAGCATCGGGTCGATCAATGCGGCACTGATGGCTTCGGATATTTGCAGCGGGCGCCCGTAGAGATTGCTCAGGCTGCCCAGACGGCTGTGGTCCATGTAGTTGTCGCCCGGATGGAACACCGCCACGACGACAAACCCCTTGCGCGCCAATGACGTCGCCAGATCATGTTGCGCCAGCGGCGTGCCGGTGTTGCCGTGGGACAGCATCAGCAGCGGGAAACGGCCCATGGCAATGGTCGCGTCTTCCGACGCTTCAATCGGATAACCCTGAACGCGGGTGACGTGCTCATCGTCGGTGGAGGGGTAAAAGGCGTAGGCGTGCATGGGCCGGGAATCCAGCGGATCGAGAAACGTCAGTTCGTGAAAGCCCACGCTCCAGCTCTGCAGCTCACTGGCCTGCACCGAAATCAGGCTGCCCAGCAGGCTGATCATCATCACTGCACAAAGACGCATCATTGCAATGCCCCTCACCTTATCAACCCATGCCTGGCCATTCAGACGCTCAAGGGCCAAAGCCCCGCGAAAACGGCGTCTGTCGCTATCTGACCCGTGGGGTTCGATAACATTCCGAAACGTTTGAGGATCAATGGTGCACAAGGCGGGCCAAGCTCGATGAATTGAAGACGTCGGCCGCCGTTTGACGCAGAACCGACCGGATGGGCCGGCATTCTACGGTGCTTCGAAGAGGTTACGCGCAAAGAAGTCATAAAGGCTGTCGCCGCGCTGAACGTGCGGCCGCAAAACGACGAAAGCCCCGTCAAAAGACGGCGTGCAGGCCGGTGATGACAGGGCTTTCGGGTGGCGCTTTTTTATCGCTTCGAGCCCCTTCGCGGGAACGCTCGCGATCCAGTGGGGCTTAAGCGAACAGCGTTTCGCTGATGGTCTTCTGCGCGGCAGCCATGGCAGCGGCACGGGGCTCGTCGCCATAAGCCAGACCTTCGGCGACGACAAAGTGCAGGTCGGTGACGCCAATGAAACCGAACACCACCTTGAGCAGGTCGTCATGGCCGGCACCGCTCGGCAGCCCCTGATGCAGACCACCCGTGGTCGACACGACGATCACTTTCTTACCCTTGCACAGCCCTTCCGGACCGGCTTCGGTGTAGCGGAAGGTGCGACCGGCCACACAGATGCGGTCAATCCACGCCTTCAACTGGCTCGGGATGCTGAAGTTGTACATCGGCGCACCGATGACCACCACGTCCGACGACAGAAACTCTTCCAGCGTCGCTTCGTTGGTTTCCACTTCCAGCCTCTGCGCCGCGTCACGCCCTTCCACCGGCGTACCGGCAGCGGCCAGCGTGGCGCCGGAGAAATGATTGAGTGGCTCATTCGCCAGATCGCGGTAAATCACCTGAGTATCAGGGGTGCTAGCGGTAAAAGACTGAACGACACTGCGGCTCAACTGACGCGAAGCGGAGTGATCGCCGAGGATGCTGGAATCGATGTGCAAGAGTTTCATAAAGTGCTTCCCAAGGAGAGAATCGCCGCCTGGCGATCAAGTGGCGTCATCCTACCCTGTGTGGTAATGCGTGATTAGAGGGTGAAAACGCGATAGATCGTCCCGCTCACAGGACAATCAAAATGCGCACCGATGTTGGTTCGAGGCATCTGTGGAAAATCCCGACATGGATAGCGCTCCTTCCTGCCCCTTCCCGGCTAAAGCCGGTCCCACTAACAGCACCGCGTACACACTGTGGGACCGGCTTCAGCCGGGAAGCCCTTGATCTGCTCTTGATCTTGATCTTCAAACACAAAAGGTCCAGACACCGCTAATCGCGACTTGGGTGCAGGCTGAACGCAGGTCTCGCGGAGTGGGCCGAGCCGCATGGATGCGGCGAGAGCCGCCCCCCGCCATGGATGGCGGATGGCGGCGGGCCCACGGAGCGAGACCGGAGTGAAGGAACCCTGAGGAACGAAGGGCCCAACCGAGAGCAGGCACTTTTGCTTACTTTTGGTGCTTTTCAAAAGTAAGTCGCCGAAGGCGAAACAGTCTGCCCCCAGGCAGACGCTCTTGATCTTAAAGACCTTGATCTTGATCTCGATCTTGAAAAGCTCACAGATGCCCCGCCAACTCACACGCCTCCCGATCCGCCTTCTCATTCGCCCCGAAATCCTCCGCCAGCAAATCCACCAACCCCCGCACCGACGGCAACAACCCCCGCCGAGAAGGAAACACCGCATGAATCAACCCACTCGGCGGACGAAACCCCGGCAACAACTCAACCAGCTGCCCCTCATGCAACGAATGCCGAACCATAATCTCCGGCATCTGCACCACCCCCACACCCTCCACCGCCGCCCGGTGCAACGCATCCAGATCCGACGTCACAAAGCGCGGCTGATGAGCAACCTCGATCCGCCCACCGCCCGGACCGATCAACCCCCAACGGTGCTCACGGTTCGCCGGCGCCAGATCCATACTCGGCAGCCCCACCAACTCCTGCGGCGTTCGAATCGTCCTGCCCTCCAGCAACGAGGGGCGAACCACCAACCGCTGATGGCTCTCGCCCAACACCTTCATCACCAGATTCTCATCGTCCAGCGGCGGAAAACGCACCCTCAGCGCGATGTCAAAGCCCTCCCCCAACACATCCACCCGACGGTTCGTGCTCTCCACCTGAATCTGCACTTTCGGGTGCAGCACCAGAAACTTCGCGATCGTGTCGCTCACCCCCATCGAACCCAGCGCCGGCGGGCAACTGATGCGCACGATGCCCTGGGGCTCGGACCTCGACTGCTCGACCACCTTCTCGGCGGCATCGGCCTCCACCAGCATCGCCACACAGTGCCGGTAATAATCCAGCCCCACCTCGGTCACCGTGAATTTGCGCGTGGTGCGCTGGATCAGCCGCACCCCCAGCCGATCCTCCAACTGAGCGATGCGCCGGCTGAGCTTGGTCTTCGGCACCTCGATCTTGCGCGCGGCGGCCGCGAACCCCTTGTTCTCGACCACCTGCACGAAATAGTACAAATCGTTGAAGTCGTACACGGTTTGCCGCTCGCCTGGCCGAAAGGGGCTGGGATTGTCGCAGGTTGCCAATGGGCTGTCCTGCGTGGGAGCGTGCAAACGATCCAGTCAACACATTCAACGCTGTGCACCTCTTGACCTTGCCAGAAGGGCAAGGTTGATCCTTACTGGCAATCGACTTGCCGGAGTGCCCGCGATGCCCAGTGCCCACACATTTGATCTGCCCATTACCGGCATGACCTGCGCCAGTTGCGCCGGCCGGGTGGAACGCGCCCTCCGCAAAGTGCCCGGCGTTCAAGTTGCCACGGTCAACCTCGCCAACGAACGCGCCCACGTCGAGGTCAGCGGGCAGATCGACCCGGCTGTGCTGGTGGCCGCCGTCGACAAGGCCGGCTACGGCGCCAGCCTCGAACAGGACCCAGCCACCCAGCAAGCCGACCAGCGCAAACGCCACGACACCGAGCGCTGGCAGTTGATCGTGGCCATCGTGCTCGCACTGCCGCTGGTCTTGCCAATGCTGCTGCAGCCGTTCGGCGTCCACGGGATGCTGCCGGCATGGTTGCAGTTTGCTCTGGCCACCCCCGTGCAGTTCCTCCTCGGCGCGCGCTTTTACGTTGCCGCCTGGAAAGCCGCGCGCGCGGGTGCTGGCAACATGGACCTGCTCGTCGCGTTGGGCACCAGCGCCGGTTACGGTTTGAGCGTGTACCAATGGCTAAGCGCTGGCCCCGGCACGATGCCGCACCTGTATTTCGAGGCCTCGGCGGTGGTCATCGCCCTGGTCCTGCTCGGCAAATACCTGGAGAGCAACGCCAAGCGCCAGACCGCCAGCGCGATCCGGGCCCTGGAAGCCATGCGCCCAGAGCGCGCGATCCGACTGGTTAACGGGCAGGAAGCGGACGTCGCCATCAGCGCCCTGAGCGTCGGCGATACGGTGGTGGTGAAACCTGGCGAGCGCTTTCCGGTGGATGGCGAGGTGCTCGAAGGCCAGAGCCGCGCCGACGAAGCCCTGATCAGCGGCGAGAGCCTGCCGGTGCCGAAACAGCCCGGCGACAGGGTCACCGGCGGCGCGATCAATGGCGAGGGCCGGCTGCTGATCAGCACCCGGGCGCTGGGCGCGGAAACCGTGCTGGCCCGCATCATCCGTCTGGTGGAAGACGCACAGTCTGCCAAGGCGCCGATTCAGAAGCTGGTCGACAAGGTCAGTCAGGTGTTCGTGCCCGTGGTCCTGTTGGTTGCCGTCGCGACGCTGGCAGGGTGGCTGATGGCTGGCGCCTCGCTGGAGGCGGCGCTGATCAACGCCGTCACCGTGCTCGTCATTGCCTGCCCCTGTGCGCTGGGGCTGGCCACGCCGACCGCGATCATGGCCGGCACCGGCGTGGCCGCGCGCCACGGCATTTTGATCAAGGACGCCGAAGCCCTGGAACGCGCCCATGAAGTCACCACGGTGGTCTTCGACAAGACCGGCACGCTGACTTCCGGCAGGCCGCGCATTGCCCACATGGCCGCGCTCGACGGTGATGAAAACACCTTGCTGCAACTGGCCGGTGCGCTGCAGCGTGGCAGCGAGCACCCATTGGCCAAAGCAGTGCTGGACGTGACCGCCGAACGCGGGCTGAGCCTGGATAACGTCGGCAATAGCCGCGCGCTGGCCGGACGCGGTATCGCCGGCACCCTGCGAGGCCGCGAACTGGCGCTGGGTAATCACCGCTTGCTGCAGGAAAGCGGCTTGCTGGAAGAAAGCGGCTTGGCCGGGGACGCTCTGCACGAGCACGCTCAGGCATGGGAAGCCGAAGGCCGCACGCTGTCCTGGCTGATCGAACTGAGCCCCCAGCGTCGGGTGCTTGGTCTGTTTGCCTTCGGCGACACCCTCAAGACCGGCGCCGTTGAGGCCATCGCGCAACTGAACGCCCGGCACATCAGCAGCCACTTGCTGACGGGTGACAATCCCGGCAGCGCCAGGGTGGTGGCCGAGGCGCTGGGCATCCGCGACGTGCTCGCCGAAGTGTTGCCCGCCGACAAAGCCGCGACCGTCGTGGCGCTGAAGAAAACCGGCGTGGTGGCGATGGTCGGTGACGGTATCAACGACGCCCCTGCCCTGGCCGCGGCCGACATCGGCATCGCCATGGGTGGCGGCACGGACGTGGCCATGCACGCCGCCGGCATCACGTTGATGCGTGGCGACCCGCGGCTGATCCCCGCCGCCCTCGACATCAGCCGCAAGACCTACGCGAAGATCCGCCAGAACCTGTTCTGGGCCTTCGTTTATAACCTGATCGGCATTCCGCTGGCGGCGTTCGGCCTGCTCAATCCGGTGCTGGCGGGCGCAGCCATGGCCTTGTCCAGCGTCAGCGTGGTGAGCAACGCCCTGCTGTTGAAAACCTGGACACCCAACAACGAATCCAAAGACGACCCCAAAGACACGCCCAACGACACGGGAGACGCCTCATGAACATTGGACAAGCCGCCAAACGCAGCGGCCTCAGCGCCAAGATGATTCGCTATTACGAATCCATCGGCCTGCTTCCGGCCGCCACCCGCACCGACAGTGGCTATCGCCTGTATGGCCCGGACGAGCTGCACACCCTGGCGTTCATCAAACGCTCGCGAGACCTGGGGTTTTCCCTGGAAGAAGTCGGCAAACTGCTGACCCTCTGGCAGGACCGCGGGCGCGCCAGCGCCGACGTCAAGGCGCTGGCCCACAAGCACATCGTCGAGCTCAACCAGAAGATTGAGGAACTGGCCGGCCTGCGCGACACCCTGCAGAACCTGGTCAGCCACTGCCAGGGCGACCGCCGCCCGGACTGCCCGATTCTGGCGGACCTGGCGTCCAATGGCGGTCGTTCAAATGGTTAACGCAGGCTGCCGGTCACCCCTCACCCGCATTCAGGAACACTCCCATGCAGATTGAAGACGTCGCCGCGTTCTGCCTGAATCTTCCGGGCGCGCGGGAGGATTACAAATGGGGCGGCGTCAGGGTGTTCTCCATCGCGGACACCAAGATGTTCGCGGTGATGGGCCTGGCGGGCAACGACCTGTCGTTCAAGGTCGGCGCCGAGTTGTTTCTCGGCTACGTCGACCGTCCGGGCGTACGGCCCGCGCCATACCTGGCCCGCGCCCACTGGATCACCCTCACCTACCCGTTCGCCATGGGCGAAGACGAGCTGAAGGACTTGCTGACCCGCTCCCATCAATTGGTGGTCGGCAAACTGTCGAAGCGCAGGCAGGTGGCGTTGAAGCTATAACCGTCGCCGCGTCTGCTTAAAAACGGCTCAGAACAGATGCCGCGAGATCAGGCGACCGCCGAACAGCAGACGGTCCATCCAGAACAACTCGTGCAGCAGGACAATCAGCCAGAACACCAACTGGTAGGAAAACTTGCGCGTCTTGTGGCGAAACACTTGCTGAGCCAGCAGCGCACCCGGCCAGCCACCGAGCAGTTCGACCCCGTGCAGCAGCTTTTCCGGCGTGCGCTGTCCGCTGTGCCGGGCCTGCTTCTTGTCGTAGCCATACAGGGCAAATGCGACGACGCTCATCAGCGCGTAGATCGCCGCGGGCAGCCAGCTGACGCCGCTCGTCCAATACGTGACGACCCCGTAAGCCGGCAGGCCGCACAGCAACAGCAGCGCCAGCAGCTTGAGTTTCAGAAAACGCACGGCGACGGGTTTAGCAGCGGCCGGGCGACCGGGGTTTTGCGGTTCGAAGCGTTGAGTCATCGGAAGATCAGCCCTGCACGCTGGACCAGTCCACCCAGCCGAATTGCCAGGTCGCCAGGATCAGCAAGCCAAACGCGATACGGTACCAGGCGAACACGTCGTAGCTGTGGGTCGCGATGAACTTGAGCAAACCGCGCACGGCGATCATCGCGAAGATGAACGCGGCGATGAAGCCGATGGCGAACACCGGCAGGTCGTCGGGCTGGAACAGGTGACGGTATTTGTACCCCGAGTACACCGAAGCCGCGATCATGGTCGGCATCGCCAGAAAGAATGAAAACTCGGTGGCGGTCTTGCGTGACAGACCGAACAGCAGCCCGCCGATGATGGTCGAGCCCGACCGCGAAGTACCCGGAATCATCGCCAGGCATTGCGCGAAGCCGACCTTCAACGCGTCCACCCAAGTCATCTCATCCACGGTCTCGGCGTGAATCACATGCTCGCGGCGCTCGGCCCAGAGCATGATGAAACCGCCCAGCACCAACGCAACGGCGACAGTGATCGGGTTGAACAGGTATTCGTGGATCAGATCGGAAAACAGCACCCCGAGGACCATGGCGGGCAGCACGCCGACAATGAGGTTGGCGGTGAACCGCCGCGCTTCGGGCCGCGTCGGCAGCCCGGTGACCACGTCGAGGATCTTGCGACGAAACTCCCACATCACCGCCAGGATCGCCCCCAACTGAATAATGATATTGAACGCCATCGCGCGCTCGCCGCCAAAACCGATCAGATCCGCAACGATGATCTGATGGCCCGTACTGGAAATCGGCAAAAACTCCGTGAGCCCTTCTACAACTCCAAGTATCAGCGCCTGTGCGGCGGTCCAAAGATCCATCATTCCCCCGGCTGGAGCCCGCTCATGGCAAGGCTCTCTTGATTTGTATTACAAACTGTTGCGCGAACGATAAACGGTCGAGCGTAAAAAAAGCATGAACGCAGGCTGTCTGGCTCGGGCATGAGCGCGGCGATGCTAGCAGACCTTTTTGACGAACGCGCTAGCATGAATACTGGCGCGCAGGCTTTGACGTTTGTCTCATCGTCGTTACATTTCCTCTATGAATCACGCAGGTTGCCCGGGCTGTTTTTCCAGTGCCTTTTCAGACGCATCCGACGCATCATCGCGCCCCACCTCGGGCGATAAAGCGCCTACAATCGCCGACCCGTTTTTTCATCGTTTCCTCAGGAGTCGCCATGTCAGGGCTTGAACTGTTCGCCGCCGCACTCGGTGTCATTGCCGTCTGGCTGACAGTCAAACAAAACCCGTGGTGCTGGCCGATCGGCCTGGTCATGGTGTTGCTCTACACCTGGATCTTCTTTGACGTGAAGCTCTACTCCGACATGCTCCTGCAGGTGGTGTACGCCGGGCTCCAGGTGTATGGCTGGTGGCAATGGACCCGCCGGGGCGCGGCGGACAACGGCCGCATCGTCACCTCGCTGGGCAGTGGCAGCCTGCTGCTCAGTCTGGTGGCCGGCGCGCTGGTCAGCCTTGTCCTCGGCGCGGCCATGGCCCACTTCACCGACGCCGCTCAACCCTGGCTCGACGCCACACTGACCGGCTACAGCCTGGTGGCGCAGGTATGGATGGCGCAGAAGCGCGTGCAGTGCTGGCCGCTGTGGATCCTGCTCGACGTAATTTTCGTCGGCCTGTTTCTCTACAAAGCGCTGTACCTCACCGCCGGCCTGTACGCGCTGTTCACCCTGCTCGCCGTGCAAGGCTGGCGTGACTGGCGCGCCGACCCCGCGCTGGCGCGTTGACCGGGATGAAAGTGCTGGTACTGACAGGGCCCGAATCCAGCGGCAAGAGCTGGCTGGCGGAAGAGATTCAACGGCAGTTCGGTGGCGTGCTGGTGGGCGAATACGTGCGCCAGTTCATCGATGAGGTGCAGCGGGACACCGTTTACGCAGACATCGATGTCATCGCCCATGAGCAACTGGCCTGGGAAGACGCCGCCCGTTCGCTGAAACCGGCGCTGCTGATTCTTGACACTCACCTGCTGAGCAACACCCTCTGGAGTCGCGCGTTGTTCAACGACTGCCCGGCGTGGCTCGAAGCCGCACTAGCCGAGCGCCATTACGATCTGCACCTGTTGCTCTCGCCGGAAGGCGTCGAATGGATCGGCGACGGCCAGCGTTGCCAGCCAGACCTGAGCGAGCGCCAGGCATTCTTCGAGGCCAGCCGGCAGTGGCTGGTGGCCCATGGGCAGACCTTCGAAGTGATCGGCGGGAGCTGGAGCTACCGCAGTGAGCGAGTGTTGCAACGGGTTGCCCAACTGATTAACGACTGAATGCCTACCAGCCGGACGTAAGCGCCGCCGGACAACTCGCCCGACGCGTGATCAGCGAATCTGGTGTTTGTGCAGCAGGCGATAAAACGTTGGGCGAGAGATGCCCAGCACTTTGGCCGCCACGCTGAGGTTGTCGCTGTGACGGGTCAACACATCGCACAGCGCCTGCCGTTCCGCCCGAGACTTGTACTCATCGAGAGTGGCCATGCTGGAGCTGATCTCTTCTTCGCCCAGCAGCCCGAGGTCAAACGCTTCGATCTGCCGCCCTTCCGCCAGTACCAGCCCGCGGCGCACCCGGTTTTCCAGCTCTCGCACGTTGCCGGGCCAGTCGTGCTTGCCCATGGCGACCAGCGCGTCCTGACTGAAATTACGCACCCGCCGGCCGGTCTCCCGGCTGTAGAACTGGGCGAAGTGATTGGCCAGCAAGGCCAGATCGCCGTGCCGCTCGCGCAGCGGCGCGGTGCCCACCTGCAAGACGTTGAGCCGGTAATACAGGTCTTCGCGAAAACGCTTCATGCGAATCGCCGCTTCCAGGTCGACATTGGTCGCCGCCAGCACCCGCACATCGACCGGGATCCGCTCGCCTGCCACCTCGATGTGCGGATCCTGCAGGAACCGCAACAGATTGGCCTGGACCTCCAGGGGCAGATCGCCAATCTCGTCGAGAAACAGCGTGCCGCCGTTGGCTTCTTCGATGCGCCCCGTCCTGCGCTGGCGTGATGCATCGACGTCCTCCCCTGCCTCGCCGAAGAGTTCTTCCTGCAGCAAATGCTCCGGCGTCGCCCCGCAGTTGATCGAGATGAATGGCTGCTCGCGGCGCTGGGACTGCACGTGCAGCGTGCGCGCGATCAGCTCCTTTCCCGTCCCGCCTTCGCCACGGATCAGCACCGGCGATTCGGTGGGCGCCAGTTTGCTCAGCAATCGCCGCAATTCGCGCATGGGCCGGCTTTCCCCCAGCAGTTGCGGACCCGGGCTCTCTCCGTACGGGGCGCCTTTGGCATAACTGGCACCTTTGGCACGCAGCCGTGCCATGCCGTAGGCGCGGCCTAATGTCACCTGCACCCGGGCAACGTCGAAGGGCAAGGTATGGAAATCGAAAAACCACTCACAGACCAAATCACCGATGTGCTCGCGGCGTAGGTCCTCGCTGGTCAGGACTGCGATCCATTCTGTATTGCTACGGGAGATAAGGGATTTGACCACTTCGGGGTGTTCGAAATGCTCGGGCAGCAGGCGGATAAGGCCCACGTCACAGGGACGCAGCGCTGCCTCTTCAAGGGTGCAGCTGTCGACATCCCAACCCGCGATGCGCAAGCCGGGGACCAACTGCAGGCATTCCTCGCACGGTTCGACGATCAGCAAGCGGCGGATGGAGGCCAGATCATGCATGTGAGTTTCCTTGGCGCCGGGGTCGCATAGTGATCGTGGGAAAACGTTTTTTAAACAGTAGCTTGTGAAGGCCGATTGACACCATAGCAAGATTTTTGACGCGTCCTTGGATCGATTATCTATAAGCCTAAGATCGAAACGTGCTTAGCAGCGTGGCCCGAGATAGACGGCGATCGGGCGTGCACTGCCAAGGCATTGCAGGAGTTTGGCCCAAGCGCGGCGAGGAAGCGCGATCGGACCGACGCTTAAAATAAATCAAGAAATTTCAGAAATGGGTGTGACTCAGCCGTGGGGGACGGTCATCAGTACAAGTAGCAACACAAGTAGCAATACGCGTAACCACCGAGCGAAACGCCCGCCGCCGGTGCCAACGGATACGGGCACTTTGAGGACAGTCCATGAACGCCCCCTTGCGCTTCAACGATGCTTTGCTGATTGCCGGTCACGCCTTTGAACCCTTCCAGTGCGTGGCTTGGGCCCCGCAGGACGGCAATGGCGAACTGAGCCTGACCGTCGTCGACCGCACCAGCACCCGCATTGGCCGCAAGCAGATCCCCAGCAGCGCCTACTCCGATCCGAAACAACTGGCGCAGTTCCTGGAACAGGCCCGTGCCGAGATCAGCGGCGAAGGCTATAGCCTTGAGCCGTGGACCATGCCCGCCTGAAGACCTGTTGATCAAACCCCTGCTGACGACGCGCGCTCAGCACTCGTCGATGTGGCGGTAGTCGGCGTCCAGCTGCGCGGCGATGTCCCGGGCGCGGCCCAGTCGAATGGGCCCGCGCTCGATATCGATCAGCAACACGGGGCCGCCGAACAAGGGAAGCGGCTGCGCCGGTCGTGCTGATAGCGCCGGCATGTCCTTGACGCGCCCGTCCGTGAGAATCAGCACCCGTTGCTGTTCAGCCGGGCAGCGCTTCTGCCGTTTTGCAGACCAGTCCGCCGCCTGATTGATCGCGTCAAACAGCGGCGTGCCGCCCCCAGCACCCAATGCATCCAGCCAGGGTTGCAACGCGGCGCTGGCTTTCAAGCCCTGATGCTGCCAGCGCGCGCCCTTGCCGCTGGCGGTGAGCAACGCCAGCCTGGCACGCTGCCGATACGCATCATCGAACAATTCCGCCAATAAACCCTTCGCCTGACTCAACGCCTGATTGCGCCGGGTCGATGCCGACGCGTCGACGATCACCAGCCAGAGCTGCTCCGGCCGGCGACTGCGGGGCTGACGTACCAGATCGTCACGAACCCGAGGGCGGCCGCGCAGCAAGGTCGGCAGCCAGGCAATGGCGCCCTCCGCACCGGGGCGGGCAGCGCCGTTTCTACCGCCGACCAGTGCGCCCGGTCGAGGGCTGGCATTCGCCCCCTTTGACAGGCGGGGGCGAATGCCTAGGGCTTTTTTGGCCAGTGGGGTACTTCTTTACGACTGCCCGTCTGCACGCTGCGGGCGGGTAACTCACCCCAACTGCCCTCGCCGGTTTCTGGCGCGTCATGCTGCGGCTGAGCGCCGTTGTCGGGTCTCGGCGGGCTTTGCTCTGATGACGCAGGCGGCGGGGATTGAGACTGATGCGGCGGTTGCGGCTCCCGACGACGATGGCGCAGAGCGAAATCGGCCACGGCGTCGATGTCGGTTTCGGTGATCTGAGCACCGCCGCGCCAGGCGGCATGGGCACGGGCCGCGCGCAACCAGACCAGATCCGCACGCAAACCGTCGACCCCGGCCGCAAAGCAACGCTCGGTGATCAGGCCCAGACTGACGTCATCCAGCTCGATGGTCGGCAACAGGCTCCGGGCGGTTTCACACCGCGCCTTTAACGCCTGCTGCTGCGGGGCCCAGTGCTGACAGAACGCCTCAGGCGCGGCGTCGAAATCCAGACGGCGGCGAATGATCTGCCCGCGCTGTTCCGGCAATGTCTGCCCGCTCAACGCCACGTTCAGGCCGAAACGGTCGAGCAACTGCGGGCGCAGTTCGCCTTCTTCCGGGTTCATGGTGCCGATCAGCACAAAGCGCGCGGCATGGCGATGGGAAATGCCGTCGCGCTCCACCAGATTGACCCCGCTGGCGGCCACGTCCAGCAGCAGGTCGACCAGATGGTCCGGCAGCAGATTGACCTCATCGACGTACAGCACGCCGCCGTCCGCCCTGGCCAGAACCCCCGGCGAGAATGCCGCGCGGCCTTCGCCCAGCGCCGCGTCGAGGTCCAGCGTGCCGACCAGGCGCTCTTCGGTTGCACCCAGCGGCAGCGTGACGAACTGACCGCTGGCCAGCAGATCCGCCAGCCCTCGGGCCAGGGTCGATTTGGCCATGCCCCGCGGGCCCTCGATCAGCACGCCACCAATTTTCGGGTCGATGGCGGTCAGGCACAGGGCGAGCTTCAGGTCATCGGCACCGACGACGGCAGCGAGGGGGAAATGTGGGGTGTCGGTCATGGTCGGTTCTCGTAAAGCCGCGGGTCAATCACGGTGTTCAATCCAGTCAGGCGTCTGCACGGGCTGCTGTGCAGGCCCTCATTCACGCTCATGACTCTTCGATGTCCAGCAACAGATTCTCCAGCGCCTCGCGGTACTCGCCCGGTTCCTGCCACAGGCCGCGCTGCTGCGCCTCGAGCATGCGCTCGGTCATGTCCCGCAGCGCATCCGGGTTGTGCTGCTGGATGAAATCGCGGGTCGAGGCGTCCAGCAGATAGGCATCGGCCAGGAGCGCGTATTGGTGATCGTCGATCAGCTCAGTGGTAGCGTCGAAGGCGAACAGGAAATCCACCGTCGCCGCCATCTCGAACGCACCCTTGTAGCCGTGGCGCTTGACCCCTTCGATCCACTTCGGGTTGGCCGCCCGGGAGCGCACCACCCGGTTGAGCTCTTCCTTCAGCGTACGGATCTTCGGCAGATCAGGCTGGCTGTGGTCGCCGTGATAACTGGCGACTTTCTCGCCGGACAGGCTTTCCACTGCCGCCAGCATGCCGCCCTGGAACTGGTAGTAATCGTTTGAATCCAGCAAATCGTGTTCGCGGTTGTCCTGGTTCTGCAGCACCGCCTGAACCTGGCTCAGCCGCTTGGCAAAACCGTCACGGGCCGGCGTGCCTTCGTCGCTGCCGCCGTAGGCGTAGCCACCCCAGTTCAGGTAGACCTCGGCGAGGTCTTCGCGGCTCTGCCACAAGCGCCCGTCGATGGCGTTCTGTACCCCTGCGCCATACGCGCCTGGCTTGGCGCCGAAGATGCGCCAGCCAGCCTGCTTCGCCGCTTGCTCGACATCCAGACCGTCGCGCTGCAATTGCTCGCGCTCCTGGCGCACGCGGGCGGCCAGCGGGTTCATGTCGTCGGGCTCGTCCAGTGCTGCGACGGCCTGCACTGCGGCGTCGAAAAGGCGGATCAGGTTGGCGAAGGCGTCGCGGAAGAAACCGGAGACCCGCAGGGTGACATCGACCCGCGGCCGGTCGAGCAGGCTCAGGGGCAGGATCTCAAAGTCATCGACGCGCTGACTGCCCGTCGCCCACACCGGACGTACGCCCATCAGCGCCATGGCCTGGGCGATGTCGTCGCCGCCGGTGCGCATGGTCGCCGTGCCCCAGACCGAAAGCCCCAGTTGACGTAGATAATCACCATGATCCTGTAAGTGCCTCTCCAGCAACAGATTTGCCGACTGGAAACCAATGCGCCACGCGGTCATGGTCGGCAGATTGCGCACGTCCACGGAGAAGAAGTTGCGCCCGGTCGGTAGCACGTCCAGCCGTCCTCGGCTGGGGGCGCCGCTCGGGCCGGCCGGGACGAAACGCCCACTTAGCGCGCTGAGCAAGTTCGACATTTCGGCTGGACCGCAGGCGTCTAGGCGAGGGATAACCACTTCATGCAGAGACTGAACAACATCGGACAAGCTGTTGTTTACAAAGGTATTACTGATAGGCACGCCGCTGGCAATCTGCTCAATCATCTGCGCGGCCAACAGCTCCAGCCGCTCGCGGGTATCACCCGTCGTGCGCCATGGTTCAGCGCTGACTTCATGTAATGCGTGAGGTTTGTCGCCGGTCCATGGCGCACCGAGATCACAGTCCAGCGGGTCGAAATCCAGCGCCAGCGCCTGACTCAATGCCCGCAGCAGACTGGCCTGACCGCCGCGACCATCGCCGCGAGGCACGCGCACCATCGCCAGCAGCGTGTCGATGCGCAGCCGGCCGGTGGGCGATTCGCCGAACACGTGCAGGCCGTCGCGGATCTGCGATTCCTTCAGGTCGCACAGGTAGGTGTCCAGACGCGGCAGCCACACGGCGGCGTCGGCCTCGCTGTTGGCGTCCCCGTCCATCGCCAGTTCGCGGTCGATATGGGTCTCGCGGACCAGCCTGAGAATGTCTTTTTGCAGCTCCCTGGCGCGGCGCGGATCAAGCAGCTGCGCTTCGTAATATTCGTCCGCCAGCAGTTCAAGGTCGCGCAACGGACCGTAGGTTTCGGCGCGGGTCAGCGGTGGCATCAAGTGGTCGATGATCACCGCCTGGGTGCGGCGCTTGGCCTGGGCGCCCTCGCCCGGATCGTTGACGATGAACGGGTAGATATTCGGCATCGGGCCAAGGATCGCGTCTGGCCAGCAATACTCGGACAGACCGACGCCTTTGCCCGGCAGCCATTCCAGATTGCCGTGCTTGCCGACGTGGATGACAGCGTGAGCGCCATAGCGTTTGCGCAGCCAGAAGTAAAACGCCAGATAGCCGTGGGGCGGGACCAGATCAGGGTCGTGATACGCCGCGCTGTGGTCCACGTTGTAGCCACGCGCCGGTTGAATGCCGACGAAGGTCATGCCGAAACGCAGGCCGGCGATCATCATCCGCCCGTCCCGACACATGGGGTCGGTGTCAGGGGCGCCCCATCGCGCGATGACTGCATCGCGATTGGCTTGCGGCAGCGCTTGAAACGCCGCCCTGTACTCGTCCATGGCCATGCTCTGGTGGCACGGCCGTCGATCGAGGCTGTCCGGGTCATTGGTGACGCCGCCGAGCAAGGCGTGAATTAGCGCAGTACCGGTCTCGGGCGAGTCCTCAACAGGGTAACCCTCCGCCTGCATGGCCTTAAGGATGTTCAGCGCGGCCGCTGGCGTGTCGAGGCCGACGCCGTTGCCGATGCGCCCGTCGCGGGTTGGATAGTTGGCCAGAATCAGCGCTACGCGCTTGTCGGTGTTGGCGGTGCGGGCGAGCAGCACCCAGCGCCGGGCCAGTTCGGCGACGAAATCCATGCGCTCCGGCTGGGCGCGGTAGCAAACCACGTCGGACTGACTGCGCTCGCTGTGCCAGGCCAAGTCCTTGAAGCTGATCGGCCGGCTGATGATGCGCCCGTCCAGTTCCGGCAGCGCGATGTGCATCGCCAGGTCGCGGGGGCCTAGCCCTTGGGCGCTTGCCTGCCAGGCGGGTTCGTTGTCCTGGGCGCAAATGGCCTGAATGACCGGGATGTCTCGGCGAAACGGCCGAACATCCGGCGCTTCCGGGCTGGATTGGGCGAAGCCGGTGGTGTTGAGAATCACCTCGCAGTCCACCTCGTCGAGCCAGTCCTGTATCGCGCTCATGCAGCCGGCTTCCTTCAGGCTGGCGACGGCAATCGGCAACGGGTTCAGGCCTTGGGCCGACAAGCGCTCGCAGAACACATCGATGAAGCCGGTGTTGGCTGCCTGCAGGTGGGAGCGATAGAAAAGCACAGCCGCGACCGGCTGATCGGCGCGCCAGTCGGCCTGCCAGCGGGCCAGGTCGGCGTTGGCGTTGTGCGGGTGATAAATCACGGTGCGCGGCAGCGTCTGCGGCTCGGCCCACGGGTAGTCGCCACCCAGCCAGCGTGTGGCGATGAAATTGAACAGCGCCAGCGCGTTGTGCTTGCCGCCCTGACGCAGGTAATGCCAGAGACGCTCGCGGTCTTCGACGGATTCCGTGCTCAGGCCGCTCAGCTCGGGGTCTGGCCGATCACAGCCCGGGACCAGAATCAGCTTCACGCCTTTCGCGGCCAGCTCCACCAGCCGCTCGACGCCATAACGCCAGTAGCCGATGCCGCCGTGCAAGGAAATCAGGATGACTTTGGCGTGGCGCAGCACCTCGTCGACGTACAGATCCACCGACGCATGGTTTTGCACCTGCATCGGATTGGCCAGGCGCAGGCTCGGGTAGCTATCCGGCAATTGCCGCGCGGTTTCAGCCAGCAGCGCCAGATTCGAGTCGGCGCTGCACAGGATCACCAGCTCGGCGGGCGTCTGGCCCAGGTCAGCGATGCTGTCGTCGGGGACGAAGCCGCCGGGCTGTGTACGCAGCAGGTGCATGGTTAGCCTTTTATGCCTGAGACTGCGTCGCGCAATTGCGCTTCAAGGACGCCGGCGTCCAGTTCCTGGCCGATCAGCACCAGGTGGGTTTCCCGGGCTTCGTCTGCTTTCCAGGCGCGGTCGAAATGCTTGTCGAAACGCGTGCCGACACCTTGCACCAGCAGGCGCATGGGTTTGCCGGGAATGGCGGCGAAGCCTTTGACACGCAGGATGCCGTGCTGGACGACGGCCTGGGTCAGCGCGTCGAGCAACAGCGATTCGTCGGCCTGGGGCAGCGTGATGGAAATCGAGTCGAAGGCGTCATGGTCGTGATCATCATGATCGTCGCCTTCGTGGTGATCGTGGTGGGTCTTGCGCCCGTCGATGTGCAGCTCGGACTCGGCGCCCAGGCCCAGCAACACGCTGATCGGCAGCTGGCCCCGGTTCGCTTCGACGATCTTCACCGCCGGCGGCAGTTCTTCGGCGACTTCGGCACGCACGGCGGCGAGAGCATCCGCGTCGAGCATGTCGGCCTTGTTCAGCACGACGAGATCGGCGCTGGCCAGTTGGTCGGCGAACAGCTCGTGCAGCGGCGATTCGTGATCCAGGTTCGGGTCGAGCTTGCGCTGGGCGTCGACTTGGTCCGGGAACGCAGCGAAGGTGCCCGCGAGCACGGCCGGGCTGTCGACCACGGTGATCACGGCGTCGACGGTGCAGGCGTTGCGGATTTCCGGCCACTGGAAGGCTTGGACCAGGGGTTTCGGCAGGGCCAGACCCGAGGTTTCGATGAGGATGTGATCGAGGTCGCCACGACGGGCGACCAGTTCCTGCATCACCGGGAAAAACTCTTCCTGAACGGTGCAGCACAGGCAGCCGTTGGCCAGCTCGTACACACGACCGACGGCTTCTTCTTCGGTGCAGCCGATGGTGCATTGCTTGAGGATGTCGCCGTCGATGCCCAGTTCGCCGAACTCATTGACGATGACGGCGATGCGCCGGCCTTCGGCGTTGTCGAGCATGTGCCGCAGCAAGGTGGTTTTGCCCGAGCCGAGAAAGCCGGTGACGATGGTGACAGGGAGTTTGGCCAGTGTTTTCATCGGTTGCCCTCAGGCGTGCGGCGGGGCAACGAGGACGAAAACAGCGCAGGCCGGTGGAAGCAGGCGCGCGGTTAAATTCGCCACCGGATCACCCCGCCCGGTTGTAGTGGAATTCCTCGGCCGCTTGCAGGCGGTCCGATTCGAGGCAGGTCTCCTGGCTCACGGCGGCCGGTCGCTGACAGGCATCATCAGGCGACTGGCATTCATTGCGCCTTCCCGCTCGCGCAGTGGCTGTGCAATGAAGCTGTCCGTTTACAGTTGCGGGGGCAGCTGCGGCTTGAAACCGCATTCCCTTCTTAGCGCCGGTGGCCTTGGTAGTTGATAAAGGCGCCCGGCGAACCTCAAGTGCGCAAGGCTACGCAGTGACTGGAGGCCGGTCAATCGTGCTTTGCAATGAGTGCCGCGCCAATTGACGCACCGATCGCTGCATTGATTGACGCATCGGCTGAAGGGCCGATTGACGAGCCAAACAGCCCGTGGTCTGCTACACACCTTGTTACGGGTGCCCTTCACAGGGTGAAACGGGAAACCGGTGCGTACAGACCTTCGGGTGTGTATCAGTCCGGTGCTGCCCCCGCAACGGTAAGCGAGTGAAGAGTCAGATCCACTGTGTCGGCATCGATATGGGAAGGCGATTCTTGAAGGCACGACGGCTGTAACGGCTGATGCATGTGCCCCTCGCGAGCCCGGAGACCGGCCCGATAACGCTACATAACACAACCCGCGGTGGGCGGGCGCTGTTGATCACTGCCGGCCTTCGCCTGCGGTGTCTTCGCGTCTTTCCGTCCGCTGAATCCACTTCAGAGGGAAGCGCCATGTCCATCAGCACACCCCGCCAGACGTCCGGCACCGGCACCAGCACAAACACCACAACAGCCGTGACCGCCACCCAAAACCAGCGCCTTGTCGCCGCCGTCAGCGCGATGTTTCTCGGTGCGTTTCTGGTGTACTTCGCCGGTTTCTCCCACATCGATGCGGTGCACAACGCGGCACACGACACCCGTCACAGCTCCGCCTTCCCGTGCCATTGAGACCCGCCGCCATGTTCAAGCGAATTGCGCAAACGGCCGGGTTCAGCGGACTGCTCGCCGCCCTGCTGTTGACACTGCTCCAAAGCTTCTCGGTGGCGCCACTGATCCTGCAGGCGGAGACCTACGAAAAGGCCCCGGCTGCCGAGATGCACGAGCACGCCGAGGGTGCGATGGCCGGCCACGTCCATGACGCCGAAGCCTGGGAGCCGGAAGACGGCTGGCAGCGCGTGCTGTCCACCACCGGCGGCAATCTGGTGGTCGCGGTCGGCTTCGCCCTGATGCTGGCGGCGCTGTACACCCTGCGTACGCCGACCAGTGCCCGCGAAGGCGTGCTGTGGGGGTTGGCCGGTTATGCGGTGTTCGTGCTGGCGCCCACTCTTGGTTTGCCGCCCGAGCTGCCCGGCACTGTCGCGGCGGATCTGACCCAACGGCAGATCTGGTGGGTCGGCACCGCCGCCTCCACGGCTTCAGGCCTGGCATTGATAGTGTTTGCACGGCACTGGGTGTTGAAGGCCTTGGGCGCGGTGATCCTGGTGGTGCCGCATATCGTCGGCGCGCCGCAACCGGCGGTGCATTCGGCACTGGCGCCGGAAGCCCTTGAAGCGCAATTCAAGATCGCGTCGCTGCTGACCAATGCGGTTTTCTGGATTGCCCTGGGCTGGATCAGCGCCTGGTTGTTTCGGCGCAATGAAGCGACCGAGACGCACGTCGGTTTGAAGCCTGCTCTGTGAATGAAGTGCGCGATCGGCCGCTGTGGGTGGTCGGTCTGGGCTGCCAGCGCGGCTGTTCGGCGCTGGAGCTTCGGCAGTTGATGGAGCATGGGTTGCGGGAGGGTCGTCTTCAGCTGACAGACGTTGCCGCCCTCGCCTCCATTGACGGCAAGTCGGCCGAGGTGGGGCTGCTGGCACTGGGTCATGAGCTGGGGCTGACGATCGGGTTTTTCAGCGCGGGTGATCTGGCGGCTTACGAGGCACAGCTGACTTACCTTTCGGACATCGCCTTCGAACGCACCGGCTGCTACGGCGTGGCAGAAAGCGCGGCGCTGGCGATGGTGACACGGTTGACCGGCGCGCCCGCGACCTTGGTCATCCCCCGCCGAAAAAGCCCCCACGCGACCTTTGCTCTGGCAACCGCAAACGTTAGGGCTGGAGCAATCTCATAGGCCGGCTCAATCTTGTAGGACCGGCTAGAACTGTAGGACCGGCTTTAGCCGGGAAGACGTCAGTAGTCACACCGCAGATTTTGATGGTGTGCCCGAGGGCCCCTTCCCGGCTAAAGCCAGTACTGAAAAGTCAGACCGAGTGCGCTCAGGGAGAATGCATCCGACGAGCCACTGCTCAAATGAACCCCAATCAGGACACCCCATGACTGTTTTTTTCATCGGCGCCGGCCCCGGCGATCCGGACCTGATCACTGTCAAAGGCCAGCGGCTGATCCGCTCCTGCCCGGTGATCATTTACGCCGGTTCCCTGGTGCCTGAAGCAGTGCTGGAAGGTCATCAGGCGATCCAGGTCACCAACAGCGCTCCATTGCACCTTCAGCAGATCATCGAGCTGATGAAATCCGCTCATGCACAGGGCCAGGACGTGGCGCGTGTGCATTCCGGCGATCCGAGCCTGTATGGCGCGATCGGCGAACAAATCCGCTGCCTGCGCGATCTGCAGATCCCCTTCGAAATCATCCCCGGCGTCACCGCCACCGCCGCCTGCGCCGCGTTGCTCGGGACAGAGCTGACGCTGCCGGACATCTCTCAGAGCGTGATCCTGACCCGCTACGCCGACAAAACCGACATGCCCGAAGGCGAAAGCCTGGGCGATCTGGCACGGCACCGGGCAACCATGGCGATCCATCTGGGGGTCAATAACCTCGGCAAGATCGTTGCCGAGCTGACGCCGCACTATGGCGCCGACTGTCCCATTGCCGTGGTGCATCGCGCCAGCTGGCCCGATCAGGATTGGGTCACCGGCACACTGGCAGACATCGAGGAGAAGGTGCGGATCAAGGGATTTCGTCGCACCGCGCTGATCCTGGTGGGTCGGGTACTGGGCAACGACGTGTTCAGCGAGTCATCGCTGTATCGCGCGGGCCATGCCCATGTGTTCAGGCCCTAGCGTGCGCCTCTAGACCTTGGCGAGCGCCCACAAAAAAGCCCCGAACCAGTCGGGGCTTGCCTGCAACACCATACTTCCTGGTATCACACGTTGACTCAGTAGTACGCGTTTTCTTTCTGAGTGTGGTCGGTCACGTCACGCACACCGGTCAGCTCGGGGATGCGCTCCAGCAATGTGCGCTCGATGCCTTCCTTGAGCGTGACATCTGCCTGACCGCAACCCTGGCAACCACCGCCAAACTGGAGAATGGCGACATTTGCCTCATCTTCTTCCACCACCTCGATCAAGGTCACCTGGCCGCCGTGACTGGCGAGGCCCGGGTTGATCTCGGTCTGCAGGTAGTAATTGATACGCTCGTTGATCGGGCTGTCGGCGTTGACCATCGGCACTTTGGCGTTTGGCGCCTTGATGGTCAGTTGGCCACCCATGCGGTCAGTCGCGTAATCAACAACGGCGTCGTCCAGAAACGCTTCGCTGAACGCGTCGATCCAGGCGGTGAAGCTTTTCAGGCCGATGGCCGTGTCTTCAGGTTTCTCTTCGCCCGGCTTGCAGTAGGCAATGCAGGTTTCAGCGTATTGGGTGCCAGGCTGGGTAATAAACACGCGGATGCCGATGCCGGGGGTGTTCTGCTTTTCCAGCAGATCGGCCAGGTAATCGTGGGCGGCATCAGTAATCGTAATAGCGGTCATGAAAATTCCTCGCAGACGTGGGGCGCAGTTTACGCCAATCAACTGCGCCTGACAAAGCCCTAGTGTTTTAGTCGGGTAAGCGGTTCGCCTCGACTAAAAACCCGTCACGACAGAGCTGCTTCCTTGCTCGCCCTTCTCTGGTCCAGCCAGCCCTTCATGCGTCGGTACAGGCCCTTCTCGATCCACTCATAACTGAGCCACGCCCCCAGGGCGATGACCGGCACACAGACGGCAAACACCACGTACGGGTTAATGCCATAACGCTCGCTCACCAGCCAGCCCGCGTACAGCACCAGCACGTGGAGCAGGTACACCGAATACGAGCAATCGCCCATGACTTTGAGAAGGCGGTAGTTGCGCAGATAGGGTTCGAGGGAGATGCAGGCCACCACAATCACAGCGCTCGGCAGGCCCCAATTGATGATGCGAGGCGCCGGTTGCAGGTGGTCGATGGTGAACAGCGCGGCGCCGATCGCGATCAATGGCAGCCACAGCCGTTCACTGATCCAGCCCCGGCGATACATCACGCCGACGAAAATGCCGAGCAGGAATTCGTAAACGATGTCATTGGCGTAGAACCGGCTGACCAGGCCGGAACGACCTAGCACGTCGGTAATGGCGAACAGCGCCGCCGCCAGGATCAACGGGCGCAGCCGTTGCTGAAACAGAAAAACCATCGAAAACAGCACGTAGAACAGCATCTCGTAATTCAGCGTCCAGCCCACGTTGAGGGTGGGATAGAGGCCGTAGCCGCCGGGGTTTTCCGAAGGGATGAAAAGCAGCGACAGCACAAAGCTCTGCCAGTCGACCACCTGGTGGGGCAGCAGCGGTTGGGCGACCACGACCAATACACCCATCACCAAGGTGTACAGCCAGTACGCCGGGACGATACGAATAACCCGGTTGAGCATGAAACGGCCGGCGGGGATGTCCTTATCCACGGTTGACAGGTAGATGACCAGACCGCTGATGACGAAAAAAATGTCGACGCCGACCGCGCCTTTTTCAGTGAAAAAGCGGCCGACTGGCCCACTCGGATGGAAATCGAAAAAAATCTGCATGAAGTGGTGACACACAACAGCCCACGCGGCGAGTGCCCGCAGGGCCTGAACCGAAATCAACATCTGCAACCTCTTGCTTCGTCTGGATTGACCCCAGGCGCCATACCGGCAAAGGCACGGCGTCGGAGAGCGACTCACAGGGTCCGACTTCGAAAATTGCAAAAAGGTTCGGCGCCACTGACGGGCTGCATAATGGCTGCACGCCATGTTCCATAAGGGTTTCCCCGTTTGGACCAGCGTCAGCCGGGCCGACGCCGAATGTGAAGATTCCTTAAATAACGGCGCCCCTGCGACTCACAGATTCTCGTACCGATTCATGTCCAGCACCCCTGCCTCGCGGGGTTCGGTTTCCTGAAGGTAGCGGTCCAGGTCGTGGAAGTAGGTCCAGAATAATGGATGGCTGCGGCGCACGCCCCAGCGCTGGACGATGGCGTCAAACGCCTGCTTGTGATCATGGGCCTGCTCCATCGCGTCAACAAACGCGCTGACTTCACTGGCCGGGATATTGAACATGAAATTCGGGTAGCTGCTCAGCACTCCCGGGTAGATCGTCAGCGTGTCCAGGCCCGGCTGGTAGCGATAATCCTCGCCCATCAGAAAGGCGACGTTACTGTGGGCGCGGTTGCGCAGCATGCTGTAAATGATGCGTTTGCCGCTGCCGTCCTGGATTCGCAGCATCGTCGCCTCCGGCAACTGGTGAATGACCTTCAGCCCAGCCGCCGGCCGCGACGTCAGCCGGCTCAGTGCCTGCTCCACTCCGCTGAACACCGGGTCCAGTCCCTCACGCGAACAATAGGCGCCGTCGCAGCGATTGATCGGGTCCGGCGTCACGTTCAAGGTGCCCGCACGCTCGATCAACTTGCGCTCGAAGTCACGCTTGGGGTTGTGCTCATCGAGCTTCAGGCCGGTCGGGGTGTGATCGTCGATGGCCTGATAATCCAGCCACATCTTCACTTTGCCGCCGTTCTGGTACCAGTCACCGAGGATGTCGTCACGCTTGTCCGCCGGCATCAGGCGCAGGAAATTGACCTCGGCGCCGTTGCGGATCAGGTCGAAATACAGACGCGTCTGCACCTGATGGGAAACGTTGCCGTAGACGTCGAAATTCACCGCCAGCTGGTAATAGGTGCGCTCCAGCAAGGGGTAGTCGAACAGCCAGACGCTGTTGGGAAGCGCGCCGATCAGGCCTTTGTTTACCGAGGCGCTGTCGAAGTGGCGGAAGATGGTCAGCAGCGCATTGTCGTTCCCCGCCCACAGGGTCGCCCATCCCGGCGGCGGCATGTGCGCGTAGGCATCGCTGCGCAGGTCTTCGTATTGATTGCGCTTGTCGCGGTAGTCGTGCCACAGGGTCAGGACACTGCCGATGTCATCGTCCTGCCCCGGCATCGCCAGCAACGGCGTGGCCTTGGCCCGATAGGCCGCATCGGTGATGTAACGGTCGTGGCCGGGCTCCTGGAACAACGCCCAGAAATGATCGCGAATCACGTCCGTGGCGATCTCGCCCCGACACACCGGGCCGCGAATGAAGGTGCGCACGAAGTATTCGGCGTTATCCAGCATGAACTGGTAACGCGCGACGGCGGGGATCTGCTGGAACGTTTCAAACGGGTTGGCCCGATGCTGCGGACCATAGCCGGGCAGCTCGGTGGCATGCCAGGTCCCGCTGTAGAACAGTTGCTTGACCCGGGCCAGCTTCTGCGGGCCCATCGGGTAGGTGATGTGGGTCTTGTGGACGATAACGCCCTGCACCGGCATCAGGCGGTAATAGAAGGTGGTGCCAGGATCATCGTCGGGGCGGCGCGTGGCGATCAGGTCGACGGGTTGGCCGCTTGGCGTGCGCGAGCGCACCCACTCGAAGAAATGCCCCGGCTCGCCGTCGCTGAAATACACGTGGGCGAGAAACAGATGTTCGTACAGCCAGCGGCCGACTAGCGCTTCGCTCGATCCGGGACGATTGAGCAGGCTTTCCCATTCGTTGATCTGCACCGTTTCCCGCGCACTCGGTTGCACCGGCGTCTGCTCCACGGGTGCCCCGGCTGCCAGCCAGCGTTGCAGCGTGCTGTATTGAGCGTCGGTGAGGCCGGTCACCGCCAGGGGCATGCCCTGCCCCGGACGCGCCTTGGCATAGGCGGCAAACTCGTTGGGCAACGGGCACATGTTCTGGCGGTTCAGGCCCAGCACGATGTCATCCGGCAGCCGCGCGTTGGGCACCAATGGCGCGCCGTGCCCGAACTCGAGCATCTTTGCCATCAGCGCCGCCTGATTGCTCTGCCCGTCCAGCACTGAATAAAAGCCTTTTTTACGCCAGGCGTCAGGGCCCTGCGCGTCGACGAAAATCCGGGTGGGTGCGACCGCCTTGCTGCGGTCGCCTTCGTAAACCGGCACCTTCGATGCACCGCGCAGCACACCTTCGCCGCTGCCCAGGTTCAGCTGGCAGGCAGCGTCATTGCACGCATGGCAGGCAACGCACTTCTCGGTGAAGATCGGCTGGATATCACGGCTGTAGGAAATAGCCGGAGACTGAAGGGGTGACTGCGCGAACGCTGCACCGCAAAACAACAAGGCCAGGGAACTGGCGAGCACGCGATGCAACATGGAACGGGCGTCCTGAAAATGATTCGGCCGAATTCTACCTGTGGCTAATGGCCTGCAACATGAACAGAATTCATGTAAATCCCGAAATGATTTAAATCCGCGCAGGTTTGCTATTATTTCGCTCTTTTCAGCATCACCTTATTTCGTACTTCTTCGTCCGGGTAACCTCATGTCAGATCGCAGCGCGCGTCTTCAAGCACTCCAGCAGGCACTTCAACAGCGAATCCTGATCCTCGATGGCGGCATGGGCACGATGATCCAGAGCTATCGGCTGGAGGAAGAAGACTACCGCGGCAAGCGTTTCGCCGACTGGCCGAGCGACGTCAAGGGTAACAACGACCTGTTGATCCTGACCCGGCCCGACGTGATTGGCGCGATCGAGAAGGAATACCTCGACGCCGGCGCCGACATTCTCGAAACCAACACCTTCAACGCCACCCAGGTGTCCCAGGCCGACTACGGCATGGAAGCGCTGGTCTATGAACTGAACGTGGAAGGCGCGCGCCTGGCCCGACAGGTCGCCGACGTCAAGACCCTGGAAACCCCCGACAAACCGCGCTTCGTTGCCGGCGTGCTCGGCCCGACCAGCCGCACCTGCTCGCTGTCCCCGGACGTCAACAACCCCGGCTACCGCAACGTGACCTTCGACGAACTGGTGGAGAACTACACCGAAGCCACAAAAGGCCTGATCGAAGGCGGTGCGGACATGATCCTCATCGAAACCATCTTCGACACGTTGAACGCCAAAGCGGCGATCTTTGCCGTTCAGGGCGTGTTCGACGAGCTGGGGTTCGAGCTGCCGATCATGATTTCCGGCACCATCACCGACGCCTCGGGCCGAACCCTCTCCGGCCAGACCACCGAAGCGTTCTGGAACTCGGTACGTCACGCCAAGCCGATCTCCGTGGGCCTCAACTGCGCGCTGGGCGCCAGCGAGCTGCGGCCGTATCTGGAAGAGCTATCCAATAAAGCCGAAACCCACGTGTCGGCGCACCCGAACGCCGGCCTGCCTAACGAATTCGGTGAATACGACGAAGCCCCGGCAGAGATGGCCAAAGTCGTGGAGGAGTTCGCCCAGAGCGGCTTCCTGAACATCGTCGGCGGTTGCTGCGGCACCACCCCGGCGCACATCAAGGCCATCGCCAACGCCGTCGCCCCGTACGCGCCGCGGCCGATTCCGGACATCGCGAAGGCCTGTCGCCTCTCGGGTCTGGAGCCGTTCACCATCGATCGCAGTTCGCTGTTCGTCAACGTCGGCGAGCGCACCAACATCACCGGCTCTGCCCGTTTTGCCCGCCTGATCCGCGAAGACAACTACACCGAAGCCCTGGAAGTCGCCCTGCAGCAGGTCGAAGCCGGCGCCCAGGTGATCGACATCAACATGGACGAGGGCATGCTGGATTCGAAGAAGGCCATGGTGACCTTTCTCAACCTGATTGCCGGCGAGCCTGATATTTCCCGCGTGCCGATCATGATCGACTCGTCGAAATGGGAAGTCATCGAAGCCGGCCTCAAGTGCATTCAGGGCAAGGGCATCGTCAACTCGATCAGCATGAAAGAAGGCGTCGAGCAGTTCATTCATCACGCCAAACTGTGCAAGCGCTACGGCGCGGCGGTGGTGGTGATGGCCTTCGACGAAGCTGGCCAGGCCGACACCGAGGCGCGCAAGAAGGAAATCTGCAAGCGCTCCTACGACATTCTGGTCAACGAAGTCGGCTTCCCGCCGGAAGACATCATTTTCGACCCGAACATCTTCGCCATCGCCACCGGCATTGAGGAGCACAACAACTACGCCGTCGACTTCATCAACGCCTGCGCGTACATCCGCGACGAGCTGCCGTACGCGTTGACGTCGGGCGGCGTGTCCAACGTGTCGTTCTCGTTCCGCGGCAACAACCCCGTGCGCGAAGCGATTCACTCGGTGTTCCTGCTGCACGCGATCCGCAACGGCCTGACCATGGGCATCGTCAACGCCGGCCAGCTCGAGATCTACGACCAGATCCCGGCCCAGCTGCGCGACGCGGTGGAAGACGTGGTGCTCAACCGCACCCCGGAAGGCACCGACGCCCTGCTGGCCCTCGCCGACCAGTACAAAGGCGACGGCTCGGTCAAGGAAGCGGAAACCGAAGAGTGGCGCGGCTGGGAGGTCAACGAGCGCCTCAAGCACGCGCTGGTCAAGGGCATCACCACGCACATCGTTGAAGACACCGAGCTGTCGCGGCAATCGTTCAAGCGCCCCATCGAGGTCATCGAGGGCCCGCTGATGGCTGGCATGAACGTGGTCGGCGACCTGTTCGGATCGGGCAAGATGTTCCTGCCCCAAGTGGTTAAATCCGCCCGCGTGATGAAGCAGGCCGTGGCGCACCTGATTCCTTTCATTGAAGAGGAGAAAGGCGACAAGCCCGAAGCCAAGGGCAAGATCCTCATGGCGACGGTCAAGGGCGACGTCCATGACATCGGCAAGAACATCGTCGGCGTGGTGCTGGGCTGCAACGGTTACGACATCGTCGACCTCGGCGTGATGGTGCCGGCCGAGAAAATCCTGCAGGTGGCCCGTGAGCAGAAGTGCGACATCATCGGGCTTTCGGGCTTGATCACGCCTTCCCTGGACGAAATGGTTCACGTCGCCCGCGAGATGCAGCGTCAGGACTTCCACCTGCCATTGATGATCGGTGGCGCGACCACCTCCAAGGCGCACACGGCGGTGAAGATCGAGCCCAAGTACAGCAACGACGCGGTGATCTACGTCACCGACGCCTCCCGCGCCGTGGGCGTGGCGACGCAGCTGCTGTCGAAGGAGCTGAAAGCCGGTTTCATCGAGAAGACCCGCGCCGAATACGTCGAAGTGCGCGAACGCACCTCCGCCCGCAGCGCCCGCACCGAGCGCCTGAGCTACGGCGCGGCGATCGCCAAGAAACCGCAATTCGACTGGGCCGCCTACCAGCCAGTGAAGCCGACGTTCACCGGCGTCAAGGTGCTGGAAGACATCGACCTGAACGTGCTGGTGGATTACATCGACTGGACGCCGTTCTTTATCTCCTGGGACCTGGCCGGCAAGTATCCGCGCATTCTGACCGACGAAGTGGTGGGCGAAGCGGCCACCTCGCTGTTCAAGGACGCTCAGGAGCTGCTGCGCAAACTGATCGACGAGAAGCTGATCCGCAGCCGCGCCGTGTTCGGCTTCTGGCCGGCCAATCAGGTTGACCACGACGACATTCAATTGCTCGACGATAACGGCGCACCGCTGGCCAAGCTGCATCACCTGCGCCAGCAGATCATCAAGACCGACGGCAAGCCGAACTTCTCCCTGGCCGACTTCGTCGCGCCCCAGGGCAGCGGCGTGACCGATTATGTCGGCGGCTTCATCACCACCGCCGGCATTGGCGCGGAAGAGGTGTCGAAGGCGTATCAGGACAAGGGCGACGACTACAACGCGATCATGGTCAAGGCGCTGGCGGACCGGCTGGCCGAGGCCTGCGCCGAGTGGCTACACCAGCAGGTGCGCAAGGAATATTGGGGCTATGCCCACGACGAGCAGTTGGGCAACGACGAGCTGATCAAGGAGCAATACACCGGCATCCGCCCTGCCCCCGGCTATCCGGCCTGCCCGGACCATACCGAGAAAGGCGTGCTGTTCGACCTCCTCGACCCGGCCCAGGGCGACGGCAAACCCGGGGTCAGCGGCGTGTTCCTCACCGAGCACTACGCGATGTTCCCGGCGGCGGCGGTGAGCGGCTGGTACTTCGCCCACCCGCAGGCCCAGTACTTTGCCGTGGGGAAAGTGGACAAGGACCAGGTGGAAAGCTACACGGCGCGCAAGCAGCAGGATCTGAGCGTGACCGAACGCTGGCTGGCGCCGAACCTGGGGTATGACGAGTAAGTGCGGCAGATGTGTTATTGGCCGACTTGATCGTTCAGGCATTACAGAACCTGTGGGAGCGAGCTTGCCCGCGAATCCGGCACTCCAGACGCTGAAATATTCAGCGGATTTGCCAGGCTCCATCGCGAGCAAGCTCGCTCCCACTGGCTGGAGGTCCTGGCTACTGGTGCGTCACCCAGAACACCGCCGCCCCCACCACCAGCACAATGATGAACAGAATGGCCCATGCATCCACATGGCTCTCGGATTTGGCAACTTTCGGGTGATTTCGCATTGCATCGCCTTTTGTCTGTTTTATGGGTGATCGCAAAACTCGCGGACCAGCGACGGGCGTCGTTGGCCATTCCCAGAGTAAAGTCGAGCCATGCCCTTATCACAAGTAAGGTTATGCCAATCCGACGTGCTGCTTAGCACTTTTGGTTCTGTGCATATACTCAAACATCACTTTTGCGCATATCTGCAAACTGGTAACCTCCCCCGGCTCCGCAAGGAGTGCGCGGCCGTGCGCGCAGATTTGTTCGGTAGCCCGAAAGCAGACGACAACGCATCGCCTTTCGGGCTGGCCCAGCAGCAGTGAACCGCCTGAGAACAGGACCACCATGTACGTATACGACGAGTACGATCAGCGGATCGTCGAGGACCGCGTCAAGCAGTTCCGCGACCAGACCCGCCGCTATCTGGCCGGCGAGCTCAGCGAAGAAGAGTTCCGCCCGCTTCGCCTGCAAAACGGCCTCTACATCCAACGCTTCGCCCCGATGCTGCGCGTCGCTGTGCCTTACGGCCAGCTGACTTCACGCCAGGCCCGCATGCTGGCGAAAATCGCCCGCGATTACGACAAGGGCTACGCGCACATCAGTACCCGCCAGAACGTGCAGTTCAACTGGCCGGCACTCGAAGACATCCCCGACATTCTCGCCGAGCTGGCCACCGTGCAGATGCACGCGATCCAGACCAGCGGCAACTGCCTGCGCAACGTCACCACGGACCAGTTCGCCGGCGTCGCCGCCGACGAACTGGTAGACCCGCGCCCCTGGTGTGAAATCGTCCGTCAGTGGACCACCTTCCATCCGGAATTCGCCTACCTGCCGCGCAAGTTCAAGATCGCGATCAACGGCTCGACCTCCGACCGTGCCGCCATCGAAGTGCACGACATCGGCCTGGAGCCGGTCAAGAATGCTGCCGGCGAGCTGGGCTTCCGCGTGCTGGTCGGCGGCGGCCTCGGCCGTACGCCGGTGGTGGGTGCGTTCATCAACGAGTTTCTGCCGTGGCAGGACCTGTTGAGCTACCTCGACGCCATCCTGCGTGTGTACAACCGCTACGGCCGTCGTGACAACAAGTACAAGGCGCGCATCAAGATTCTGGTCAAGGCACTGACGCCTGAAGTGTTCGCCGAGAAGGTGGAGGCCGAGATGGCCCACCTGCGCGGCGGCCAGACCACCCTGACCGAGGCCGAAGTGCATCGCGTCGCCAAGCACTTCGTCGACCCGGACTACAAGGCGCTGACCGATTACAGCGCCGAACTGGCTCAGCTGGATCAACAGCACCCCGGTTTCGCCCGCTGGCGCTCGCGCAACGTCCTGGCCCATAAAAAGCCGGGCTACGCAGCGGTGACGCTGTCGTTGAAACCCACCGGCGTTGCGCCGGGCGATCTCACCGACAAGCAACTGGACGGCATCGCCGACCTCGCCGACACCTACAGCTTCGGTCAGCTGCGCACCTCCCACGAGCAGAACATCATCCTGGCCGACGTCGAGCAGAGCCAGCTGTTCACGATGTGGGGCGAACTGCGCGAGCAAGGCTTCGCGACGCCGAACATTGGTCTGCTGACGGACATCATCTGCTGCCCGGGTGGCGACTTCTGCTCCCTGGCCAACGCCAAGTCGATCCCGATTGCCGAGTCGATCCAGCGCCGTTTCGACGACCTTGATTACCTGTTCGACATCGGCGAGCTGGACCTGAACATCTCCGGCTGCATGAACGCCTGCGGTCACCACCACGTCGGCCACATCGGCATTCTCGGCGTGGACAAGAAAGGCGAAGAGTTCTATCAGGTGTCTCTGGGTGGCAGCGCCAGCCGTGACGCCAGCCTGGGCAAGATCCTTGGGCCGTCGTTCGCACAGGACGTCATGCCGGATGTGATCGAGAAGCTGATCGACGTCTACGTTGAGAAACGCAACGAAGACGAGCGCTTCATCGACACCTACCAGCGTATTGGCATCGACCCTTTCAAGGAGCGCGTCTATGCAGCGAATCATTAAGAACAACGCGGTCATCGACGAGACCTGGCACCTGCTGCCCAAAGACACGACGTTCGACAGCCTGTCCAACTGCGACGACCTGATCGTGCCGCTGAACCTGTGGCGCGAGCATGCCCATGCGTTGAAGGCCCGCGACGGCGGTCTGGGTGTCTGGCTGGACAGCGACGAGGAAGCCGAGGAAATCGGTGACGACGCGGATCAGTTCCAGGTCATCGCCCTGAACTTCCCGGCCTTCACCGACGGCCGCAGCTACTCCAACGCCCGCCTGTTGCGTGATCGCTACGGTTACAAGGGCGAGCTGCGGGCGATTGGCGATGTGTTGCGCGATCAGTTGTTTTACCTGCACCGCTGCGGGTTCGATGCGTTCGCGATTCGTGCCGACAAAGACCCGTACGAAGCGCTGGAAGGTTTGAAGGACTTTTCCGTGACGTATCAGGCTGCCACTGATGAGCCGCTGCCGCTGTTCCGGCGGCGTTGATCCCACACGGATCGACAGGCAACAAAAAGCCCCGGTTTCGCGAGAAGCCGGGGCTTTTTAATTCAGCTGGATCAAGGTGCAAACGCCGTCAACCTTGCGGTGTGGCGTCCGACGTCTTCCCGGCTAAAGCCGGTCCTACGAAATCACCAGAACCGCTGCTGCGTCAGCTTGCCCCACCACCCTGTCACCAACCGGTCAACCGACGTGCTAGCGGCGATGCCTACCCGCTGCTGCAGGCTTTTGCGCTCGGCGTAGTGCAGGTGGAACACCTCGGCGGTCTTGGCCTTCTCCGACAGGTATTCATCGCTGGTCTTCAGCTCATCCACCAGCAGTTTGTCCTTGGCCGCAATGCCCAGCCAGATCTCGCCGGTGGCGACTTCGTCGATCTGCAACTGCGGGCGGTAGCTGGCGACGAAGTTCTTGAACAGCTCGTGGGTGATGTCCAGGTCCTCCTGAAACTTCTCACGGCCCTTCTCGGTGTTTTCACCAAACACCGTCAGCGTGCGCTTGTACTCGCCGGCGGTCAGCACTTCGAAATCGATGTCGTGCTTCTTCAGCAGGCGATTGACGTTGGGCAGCTGGGCAACCACACCAATCGACCCCAGAATCGCGAACGGCGCACTGATGATCCGGGTGCCGATGCACGCCATCATGTAGCCGCCGCTGGCCGCGACCTTGTCGATGCAGATGGTCAGCGGAATCCCCGCTTGACGAATCCGCGCAAGTTGCGACGACGCCAGGCCGTAGCTGTGGACCATGCCGCCGCCGCTTTCGAGGCGCAGCACCACTTCATCCTTGGGCGTGGCGAGGGTCAGCAGCGCGGTGATCTCGTTGCGCATGTTCTCGGTGGCCGAGGCCTTGATGTCGCCATCGAAGTCCAGCACGTATACCCGCGACTTGACCTCGGTGGACTTCTTGTCCTTCTTCAGCTCCTTGGCCTGAGCCTTGCGCAGCGCCTTGAGCCGGGCCTTGTCCAGCAGCGAGCCTTCGAGGCGATCACGCAGCCCTTTGTAGAAGTCATTGAGCTTGGTGACATGCAACTGGCCACCTGCGCTGCGACGCCCGCGACCGCGCATCGAACCGATGACCACCAGCACCACAATGATCGCGATCACGATGGTGACGGTCTTTGCCAGGAAACTGGCGTAATCGAAAATGAACTCCACAGAAACTCCTTACCGGTACAGCAGATCCTCGGCAGAGGATCGCGAGTGGGGCCAAGCATACCGGCGCGCCGGTGGCCGGGCCAGTGACGAGACGGGTCAATACGGGACAGATCGGCCAATTCAAACGAGCGTATGTTTTTTCATTGACAGACCGCGGGCCGTCCTCATAACCTCCCAGCACTTTCAACGTGCCAGGGTGACGCGGTCGTGGGCAGCATCTATCTCATACGACATGGCCAGGCCTCGTTTGGTGCGGACGATTACGATGTCCTGTCGCCCACCGGTTTTCGTCAGTCGGAAATCCTCGGCGCGCACCTGGCGCAGCTGGGCCTGACCTTCGATCGCTGCATCAGCGGCGCCCTGTTCCGCCAGCGCCACACGGCCGAAACCGTGATCGCCCAGCTCAATGCCGCCGGCCTCGCTACACCCGAACTCGAAACCGACATCGCTTTCAACGAATTCAACGCCGAAGGCGTGATCCGCGCGCTGCTCCCCGCGATGCTGGATGAAGAACCCGACGCCTTCGAGATCATGCGCGACGCGGCCAATAACCGCGCCGAGTTCCAGCGCCTGTTTGCCGCGATCATTCGCCGCTGGCTGGTGGGCGATCACGACGCCGCCGCGCTGCAGAGCTGGCAGGCCTTCGTCGAGCAGGTTGAAGCCGGCCTGAGCGGCATTCTCGACAGCGCCGGGCCGAGTGATCGCATTGCTGTGTTCACCTCGGGCGGCACCATCACTGCCCTGCTCCTCCTGATCACGCAAATGCCGGCCACCCAGGCCTTCGAACTCAACTGGCACATCGTCAACACCTCGCTCAACCTCCTGAAGTTTCGTGAGCGCGAGGTGACCCTGGCTTCCTTCAACAGTTACGCGCACCTGCAACTGATGAAGGCGCCGGAGCTCATCACCTACCGCTGAGCCCGGCCAATCGCACTCGCAAAGTGCTCGTCATCACTCATATAAAAGGATCACACCATGAGCTCCGTAGAAAACGCCGTCCAAGCCATGAAAGCCAAGTTCAACCCAGCCGCTGCTGCGGGCCTGGACCTGGTGTTCGGTTTCCGCATCGACGAAACCAAGAACTTCTCCCTGATCGTCAAGGACAGCACCTGCGAATTGCAGGAAGGCGAAAACCCGGACGCACAGGTCACCCTGGTGATGGACGGCGAAACCCTGGAAGGCATCGTCAGCGGCGAGACCGACGGCATGCAGGCGTTCATGGGCGGTAAACTGCGCGCTGAAGGCGACATGATGCTGGCGATGAAACTGAGCGAGCTGTTCCCTTCCTGAGAACGCCTTGCCTTTTCGAATGAACCGAAGCCGCCCGGCTTCGGTTTTTTTTCGTCCAGACTGTGCGCAGGACAACGACCCCGTCCGTGAATCAGGGCGGCTGATTGCCCCGTAACACCCACGCCAATAGCCCTTGTTTGCTGGCGCGGGGGCGCATTAGATTAGCCAATGATCCTGGCCCACCAAAATAATCTGCAGGGATACGCATGGCGCTCACCGACCAGTCCACCCAGGTTCGATCCGGCGAAGAACTCGACGCCGGGTTGATCGACCCTTACCTGAAAGCCCATATCCCCGGCCTGAGCGGCAGCGCGCAGATCAGCCAGTTTCCCGGTGGCGCGTCGAACCTGACGTACCTGCTGAAGTACCCCGAGCAGGAATTCGTTCTGCGCCGCCCGCCGTTCGGTCACAAGGCGAAAAGCGCCCATGACATGGGCCGCGAATTCCGCATCCTCAACCAGCTGCGCGATGCCTTTCCTTATTGCCCCAAGGCCTATTTGCACTGCACCGACGAGACGGTGATCGGTGCCGAGTTTTACGTAATGGAGCGGGTCAAGGGCATCATCCTGCGCGCCGAATTGCCCGCCGAGCTGAACCTCGACGCCGCGCAAACCGAAACCCTGTGCAAGAGCTTCATCGATCGGCTGGTCGAGCTGCATCAAGTGGATTACACCGCCTGCGGGCTCGGCGATCTGGGCAAGCCCCAAGGTTACGTTGAGCGGCAGATTCGCGGCTGGACCGAGCGCTACGAGAAAGCCCGCACCGACGACGCGCCCAGCTGGGAAAAGGTCGCGCGCTGGCTGGACGAGAAAAAGCCTGCGGACCATCCCGTTTCAAGTCTGGTGCACAACGATTACCGCTTCGACAATGTGATCCTCGACCCCGACAACCCGATGCAGATCATCGGCGTGCTCGACTGGGAGCTGACCACCCTGGGGGATCCGCTGATGGACCTGGGCAACAGCCTGGCGTACTGGATTCAGGCGGACGACCCGGCGCCGGTGCAACTGATGCGGCGCCAGCCCAGCCATGCGCCCGGCATGCTCACCCGCGAGCAGTTCGTGGCGTACTACGCCGAGCGATCCGGCATTGCCATCGACAATTTCGACTTTTACTACACCTACGGGCTGTTCCGTCTGGCCGGCATCGTCCAGCAAATCTACTACCGCTTCTTCCACGGCCAGACCCAGGACAAGCGCTTCGCTCCGTTCATTCACATGAACGCGCTGCTCGAGCGCATGGCCCTGCAAGTGATTGAGCGTTCCAGCCTCTGATTGCGACACGACAAGGAAAACAACAATGTCCAAGACTCAACTGTTCGACCTCGATGGCAAGATCGCTTTCGTCTCCGGCGCCAGCCGTGGCATCGGCGAGGCGATTGCCAAGCTGCTGGCCCAGCAAGGCGCCCATGTCATCGTCTCGAGCCGCAGGATCGACGGCTGCCAGCAAGTGGCGGACGCGATCATCGCCGACGGCGGCCAGGCCACGGCCATTGCCTGCCACATCGGTGAAATGGAACAGATCACAGCAGTGTTTGCGCAGATCCGCGAACAGTTCGGTCGGCTGGACATTCTGGTGAACAACGCGGCGACCAACCCGCAGTTCTGCAACGTGCTGGACACCGACCTCGGCGCGTTCCAGAAGACCGTCGACGTGAACATCCGGGGCTACTTCTTCATGTCCGTGGAGGCCGGCAAGCTGATGCGCGAACACGGCGGCGGCAGCATCATCAACGTGGCGTCGATCAATGGCGTCTCGCCGGGCGTGTATCAGGGCATCTATTCGGTGACCAAGGCGGCAGTAATCAACATGACCAAGGTGTTCGCCAAGGAGTGCGCGCAGTTCGGCATCCGCTGCAATGCCCTGCTGCCCGGCCTGACCGACACCAAATTCGCCTCGGCGCTGGTGAGCAACGAGAAGATCCTCAACACCGCGTTGGCACAGATTCCCCTGAAGCGGGTGGCGGCGCCGAGCGAAATGGCGGGGACGGTGTTGTACCTGGCCAGCGATGCCTCGAGCTACACGACCGGCGTGGCGTTGAATGTGGACGGCGGGTTCCTGTCCTGAGCCTCTTGAGCACACTTGAGCCGCTGAGGTAAACCTGAGGCGTTCCTGATGGAATAAAGATTCCATCAGGAACCCCCGACCGCCTACATTTTCCGCACAACAACACGTCTTAAAAGGACACGCTGTCATGCGCGGGAATTCTCTTCCAGAACTGGGCGTCGGCCTGATCGGCACGGGCTTTATGGGGCGGGCTCACGCCCTGGCGTTCCACAACGCACGCACCACCTTCGATCTTCCCTTCAACCTCAAGCTCGTCGCGCTGGCCGATGCGGATGTTGCGCGCGCGGAGCAGTGCGCAGGCAGTTGGGGGTTCCAACGCAGTCATGGCAACTGGCAACAGTTGATCAGCGATCCGGCGGTCAGTCTGGTGGCGATCACCACGCCGAACCTGCTGCATTTCCCCATGGCGATGGCCGCTCTTGAAGCGGGCAAAGCGGTGTACTGCGAGAAGCCGCTGGCGGTGAGTCTGGAACAGGCGCGGGAGATGCAGGCGGCGGCGCTTAAAGCAGGCGTCGTGACGAGGGTGGGCTACAACTATCAGCACAATCCGATCATCGGGCTGGCGAAGCAGATGATCGAAAGCGGCGAGCTGGGGCGGATCGTCAGTTTCCAGGGGGAATTCAGCGAGGACTTCATGGGCGATGGGCTGTCGCCCTGGTCCTGGCGCTGTGAAGAGGCCCATGCCGGCGGCGCCCTGGCCGACCTCGGCAGCCATTTACTGGCAATGGCGCGGTACCTGCTCGGCGACGTAGAGGCGGTGTGCGCGGACTCGCAAACGGTGCACCGACAACGCCCGGCCACCCACGGCAGCGAAGAGCAACGGGCGATCAGCATCGATGACCAGACCTACGCCCTGCTGCGCTTTGCCAACGGCGCGCGGGGTACGTTCGGCAGCAGTTGGCTCAAGCACGGGTACAAGAATCACCTGAGCTTCGAGATCGGTGGCACCGAAGGCACGTTGTCGTTTGATCAGGAACGCTTGAACGAGCTGCGGCTGTACCAGGCCGGCGCCCCGGGACGGGACGGCTTCCAGCGGATTCTGGCGGGACCTGCGCAACCGGGCTATGCGTCTTTTTGCCCGGCGCCGGGGCATCAGTTGGGCTACAACGAGCTAAAGACGCTGGAGGTTTTTGAACTGATTCAGGCGCTGGGTGGGCAGGGTTCGAACGGGACGGACTTCGCCGAGGCCATGGAGGTCGAGCGCCTGGCCACAGCGATTCGCATCGCGGCGAAGGAGATGCGCTGGGTGAGTGTTTCGGATATTTGAGTCAATTGTCAGACCGGAAATTAAGGGTGATCAATACGGCCTCTTCCCGGCTGAAGCCGTCCTACACCGAGTGCCCCAAGTCCCAATCAACCATTCACCGCTGCCACGCCTTGCAGGTAGAATGCTGCGCTTCCGGGCAGCCCTTCTGCCCATCTGCCCGATAAGCGCCTTCCCATGCCGTTCGAACTCACCGTTGAACCCACCACCCTGCTGGTGCTGGCTGTCGTTGCCTTTGTCGCCGGTTTCATCGATGCCATTGCCGGCGGCGGCGGTCTGTTGACCACGCCTGCCCTGCTCACTGCCGGTCTGCCGCCGCACCTGGTGCTGGGCACCAACAAGCTCAGCTCGACCTTCGGCTCCGCCACCGCCGGCTACACCTTTTACCGCCGCAAGCTGTTTCATCCGGCGCAGTGGAAACCCGCGCTGATCGGTACCGCAGTGGGCGCGCTGATCGGTGCGGTGGTCGCGCATTATCTCCCCGCCGAACTGCTGAACCAGATGCTTCCGGTGATCGTGTTCGGCTGCGGGCTGTACCTGCTTTTCGGCGGCACGCCCAAGGCGCCGCTGGACAGCAACGCGCCGATCAAGACCAAATGGCAACTGCCCCAAGGCCTGGGGCTGGGCTTTTACGACGGCGTGGCCGGTCCCGGCACCGGAGCGTTCTGGACTGTCAGCACGCTGCTGATCTACCCGGTCGATCTGGTGAAAGCCAGCGGCGTCGCCCGCAGCATGAACTTCATCAGCAACGCCGCCGCGCTGATGATCTTCGCCATCAACGGCTCGGTGGACTGGGTCATCGGGTTGACGATGGGCGTGGCGGTAATGGCCGGCGCCTTTATGGGCGCTAAAACAGCGATCAAGGGCGGCGCCAGGTTCATCCGCCCTGTGTTCATCACCGTGGTGCTGGGGTTAACCGTCCGCCTGGCCTGGCAGCACTGGTTCAACTGAGCCTGAGCGCTGGGCCAGATACAGGTCGATCAGGTAGCGCGCAATCGAGCGACTGGCCGGCAATGGCGGCAGGTCGTGGATGCTGAACCACTGTGCGTCTTCGATTTCGTCCGCCTGGGGCACGATGTCGCCGCTGTCGTATTCGGCGTGAAAGCCCAGCATCATCGAGTGCGGAAACGGCCAGCACTGGCTGCCCTTGTACTGGATGTTCTTGACCGTGACGTGCACTTCCTCCATCACCTCCCGCCGCACACAGTCCTCGGCCGACTCACCCGGCTCGGCGAACCCGGCCAGGGTGCTGTAGACCCCGGTCACAAAACGCGGCGAGCGCGCCAGCAGCACCTCATCGCCGCGGGTGATCAGCACGATCATGCTCGGCGAGATCCGCGGATAGGCACGCAGATCGCAGGGCGGGCAATACATCGCCCGCTCCCCCGGCACCTGCCGGGCCGGCTGGCCGCAACTGCCACAAAAACGGTGTTCACGGGCCCAGGTGCTGATCTGCGCCGCGTAGCCGAGCATCTGGAACACATCGGCGTCATCGGCGAGCATGAACTGCCGCAGGGTCTGCCACTGCGTGCCCTCCAGCGCCAACGCCTGAGCATCGCGAAGGGTCTGCACGTACACCGGCTCGCCATCGAAATGGCCAATGCCGTGTTCATGCATCAAGGGCAGGTCCTGCTGCTTCAACCATTCGCGGGGGAACAGCACGCCGTTGCTGTCTTTCAAAAAGCCCTGGTCACTCTGAACCAAAGCCCAACCGCCGGGGGCCTGAACATCTAGCACGGCGGTGGTCCAACGCTTCGGGCGCGTCATGCCTCAACTCCTCTGCTCACCGGCCTAGCCGTCTGCGGCCCGGTAGAGAGGCTCAGAAACGGCAGGTGGCTACGGATTCAAATAGGTCAGTCAATTGTCGAAGACCGGCTTCTGTTTGCTCATGTGAGCCACCATCGCCAGCTTCAGGTCGGCCGATTGCAACATGGCAGCGTTCCAGGTGGCAACGTATTCGAGGCCGTCATCCACGCTGTGATCGCGCATGTAGCCGATCATGCGCTTGCTGCCGCTGATGGCGATGGGTGATTTACCGGCGATGTCCCGGGCGATGGCGAACACGCCTTCGAGCAACTGCGACAGGTCGGCGAAGGTGCGATTGACCAGGCCAATGCGCAGCGCTTCTTCGGCGCCAACGTTGCGACCGGTGTAGGCCATCTCGCGCATCATGCCGTCGCCGATCAGTCGCGGCAGGCGCTGCAAAGTGCCGACATCCGCCGCCATGCCCATGTCGATTTCGCGAATGGAGAACAGCGCATCGTCCGCCGCGTAGCGCATGTCACAGGCGCTGATCAGGTCGATGGCGCCGCCAATGCAATAGCCCTGAATGGCAGCGAGCACCGGTTTGCTGCAGCGGTCGACCACGCTGAACGATTCCTGCATCTGCAGGATCTTGCGCCGCAGCAGGCGCGCATTGCGGCCCACGTCCTTGCCCAGTTCACTGGCCACCGACGCGAGCAGTGTCAGGTCGATACCGGAAGAGAAGTGCTTGCCTGCGCCGCTGAGCACCACCACGCGGACGTCGTCGGTGTCCTCGACCCAGCGGAAAATCTCGATGATCTCCAGCCAGAACGCTGCGTTCATCGCGTTGATTTTTTCCGGACGATTGATCTGGACGTGGGCAATGTGGTCGGCCAGTTCGACCTTGAACGCACTGTAGTCAGACACGGCTTGGGATCCTTGTAGGGGGCCAGACGAGGGTAATTGCTTGACGCCGGATCATAGCAAGTCACTATGTGCGCCCGCAGGCCACGGTTGCGCCATTTGCCGGACAGCGAACCCGCAGAAATCCACGGGAATGCCATCGGTCGGCCGGCAATAAACTGAACGGTCTCAGCCCGGCACGGTCCAGAGTGATGGCTGCATGGAATCGGACTTCCCGACCATGACGGCCTGGGCAGTCGAACCCGTTTCGGCGCCCGACCCTTTCTCAGGTCGCAAGAGGGCGATTCTTGACTACATCAAAAGCGGCAACCGGTATCGTGGGCCTGGATGACATCCTTACGGGTGGTCTTTCGCGCAGCCACGTGTTTCTCCTCGAAGGAGAGCCCGGCACCGGCAAAACCACCGTCGCGCTGCAGTTTCTGCTGGCTGGCTCGGCGGCGGGCGAACGTGGTCTGTATATCACGCTGTCTGAAACCGAACGCGAATTGCGCGACGGCGCACGCTCCCACGGCTGGGATCTGGACGAGAACATCTCGGTGTTCGAACTGACGCCCCCTGAAAATTTGCTGGACGCTGCCCATCAGCAGAGTCTGCTGTATTCCTCGGACCTTGAACTGGGCGAGGCGACCAAGCAGATTTTCGAAATTGTCGAGCAGGTCAAACCTTCGCGGGTGATCATCGACAGTCTTTCGGAAATCCGCCTGCTGGCGCAGAGTTCGTTGCGTTATCGCCGGCAGATCCTGGCGATCAAGCATTACTTCGCGCGCTACGACACCACGGTTGTCCTGCTGGACGACCTCACCACCGAGTCCCTGGATAAAACCGTGCACAGCGTTGCCCACGGCGTCATCCGCCTGGAAGGCCTGACGCCGACCTATGGCGCCGAGCGTCGACGCCTGCGGGTGGTGAAATACCGCGGCCAGAAGTACCGCGGCGGCTACCACGACTTCAACATCATGGACGACGGGATCCAGGTGTTTCCGCGTCTGGTGGCGGCCGAGCACCGCACCGGGTATGTCAGCCGCCAGATGAGCAGCGGCATCAAGGAAATCGACGCCCTGCTCGGCGGCGGGCTGGACAGCGGTTCGAGCACGGTGATTCTGGGGCCAGCCGGGACCGGTAAATCGCTGATTTCGCTGATGTTCGCCGCTGCAGCGGTAGAGCGTGGCGAGAAGGCCGCGCTGTTTATCTTCGATGAAGAGCTCGGCCTGCTGTACACGCGCATGAGCAAACTCGGCATTGACCTCCGTGCACTTGAAGCGACCGGCAATCTGCTCATCGAGCAGGTCGATGCGGCAGAATTGTCCCCGGGTGAATTCGCTCACCGCGTTCGCCGCTGTGTCGACGACCTGGGCATCCAGACCGTGGTGATCGACAGCCTCAACGGCTATCAGGCGGCGATGCCTGAAGAAAACGCGCTGGTCCTGCACGTGCACGAATTGTTGCTCTACCTCAACCGTCATGGCGCCTCGACGTTCATGACCGTCGCCCAGCACGGTCTGGTCGGCGACATGCAGACGCCGGTGGACATCACCTACCTCGCGGATTCGGTCATTCTGCTGCGGTACTTCGAAGCAATGGGTCAGGTCCGTCGGGCCATTTCCGTCATCAAAAAACGCACAGGCACCCATGAGTCAACCATTCGTGAATACCGCATCAGTGGGTCCGGCATGACCATCGGCGAACCGCTGGAAGCCTTTCAGGGCGTATTGCGTGGCATCCCTCAGTACAACGGCGATAACAATCCGCTACTACCGGACACCGACGCGTGAGCACTCCGGGACAGTTATCGGAGCGGGCGATTATCCTCGCCCCCCTCGGACGCGACAGTCAGCTCGCGCTGACCATGCTGCAGGAAGCCGGCTACCCGGCGATCATCACCCACGATCTGCCGCAGCTGTGCAGTGAACTGATGTCCGGCGCGGGACTTGCGATCATCGCTGATGAAGCGTTGCGCAGCGCGGACATCAACCCGCTGCTCAGCCTGCTGGCCAACCAACCGGCCTGGTCTGACTTCCCCATCGTGTTGCTGACTCATCACGGCGGCCCGAAACAGAACCCCTCGGCGCACCTGGGCAAGATGCTCGGCAACGTCACGTTTCTGGAGCGGCCGTTTCACCCTGCCACGCTCATCAGTCTGGTGAGCACCGCCGTGCGCGGGCGTCGACGACAATACGAAGCACGGACTCGACTGGAAGAACTGCTGGAAAGCGAGCAGCGCCTGCAACATGCGCTGAAAGCCGGACGGCTGGGGTCGTGGCAGCTGGACACCGAGTTCCTCGATCTGGATTGCTCGGACATCACCAAGGCGCACTTTGGCCGGGATGAGCGCGATCCGCTCTCCTATCACGAGTGGCTGAGCTCGGTGCACCCCGAAGACCAGCCGCGCATGCAATCCGTGTTGCAGCACACGCTGGACAGCGGCGCCGATTTCATCATCGAGTTTCGCAACGTCTGGCCGGACGGCTCGGTGCACTGGATCGACATCCGGGCCCGGGCGATCCGTGCGCGCAATGGCCGCGTCAGCCTGCTGTCCGGCGTGACCTCCGACATCACCGAGCGCAAGCTGGCCGAACAGCAGTTGCGACAGCTCAACGAAACCCTGGAGCAGCAGGTCGAGGAACGCACCTCCCAGCTGCGCCATAACGAAGAAGTCCTGCGCCAGTCGCAGAAGATGGAAGCGGTGGGCCAGCTCACCGGCGGTATCGCCCACGACTTCAACAACATGCTGACCGGCATCATCGGCAGCCTCGAACTGCTGAGGCGTCGTCTGGCGCGGGGTCGTACCGACGATCTCGATGGCCTGATCGACCTGGGCGTGACCTCGGCCAATCGTGCCGCCGCCCTGACCCACCGCCTGCTGGCGTTCTCGCGCCGTCAGTCGCTGGACCCCAAGCCGGTCTTGATGAACGATCTGGTCAATTCCATGGGCGAACTGCTGAACCGCAGCGTCAACGAGAGCATCCGCCTCGACATGTGCCTGGACCCGGAACTGTGGACCGCCGAGGCTGACCCCAATCAGCTCGAAAGCGCCCTGCTCAACCTGGTGCTCAACGCCCGCGACGCCATGCCTGATGGCGGCATGCTGATGATCGAGACCTTCAACCGCCGCCTCGACCGCGACTTCACCAACGCCTACGAAAACCTGCTGCCCGGCGACTACGTGGTGCTCAGCGTGCGCGACACGGGCTGCGGCATGCCGGAGAACGTCATCAGCCGGGCATTCGATCCCTTTTTCACCACCAAGCCGATCGGCCAGGGCACCGGCCTCGGGTTGTCGATGATCTACGGCTTCAGCAAGCAGTCCCACGGACACGTGGCGATCGAGAGCCAGGTTGGCCACGGCACCACGGTTCAGCTGTTCCTGCCGCGTTATCACGGGGTGTCGCAGCAAGATGCTCCCGCCCTCCCCAACGACACGGCGCAGGCCCGTGAGGGCGAAACCATCCTGCTGGTCGAAGATGATCCAGCGGTGCGCGCGCTGGTCAGTCAGGTGTTGAGCGAGTTGGGTTATGCGTACGTCGAGGCTGGTGATGCGGTCGGGGCGATTCCTATTCTGGAATCCGGCCAGCGTATTGATCTGATGATCAGCGATGTTGGCCTGCCGGGCATGAATGGCCGGCAGCTGGCCGACATTGGCCGCCAGCTGCGCGCGGACCTGAAAGTGCTGTTCATCACCGGCTACGCGGAAAACGCCAGCGCCCGCTCGGGGTTCCTTGAAGAAGGGATGCAGATGATCACCAAGCCGTTTGCCTTTGACCAACTGACGGCCAAGGTGCGGGAGATGATCGAGGGCTGACGCGAGACAGGTGCAGACACAAAAGCCGGCGATTGCCGGCTTTGTTGTTTGTATCCGAAGGGCGGCGGAATCAGTTGAGCAGGGTCTGGATCTGCGAATGCAGGGTTTCCATGGTGAACGGCTTGGCCAGGATCGGGGCCTTTTTGGTGATCGGGCTGCCGCAATCGACGATCTCTGCCGGGTAGCCGCTGATGAAGATCACCTTGAGTTCCGGTCGCAGCTTGACGGCGGGCTCGGCAATCATCACGCCAGACACCCCGCCGGGCAGGCGGTAATCGGTGATCATCAAATCGAGGTGGGGTTTGGTGGCAAGAATTTCGAATGCCTGCTCCCCGTTCTCCGCCTGCAACACCCGATAGCCTTCGCCCGACAGGTAGTCGGACAGCAGCATCAGAATGAGCGGCTCGTCTTCGACGATGAGTACGACATTTTCTGCATCAGAGCTCATTTGAACGCCTTTGATCTTATAGATAGCTGCCATTACGACCATGGCCCGCGCTGGAGGTTGCGCAGAGTGATCAGTTATTTGATTGTTGGGCTTTAGCGTTGAACATGGTCGGCCTAACGGCCTCCCGTTTCGCCTTCGGCGAGTTACTTGATAAAGCCCCAAGTAACCAAGGGCTTGTGCTCCTGGTTGGGCTCCTCCTCCGTCGGAGTACCCTCACTCCGACGACGCTCCGTGGGCCCGCGCCGAACGGACATCCATGTCCTGACGGCGCTCTCGCGGCATCCATGCCGCTCGGCCCACTCCGCGTCGTCTGCGTTCAGCCTGCACCCAAGTCGCGATTGTCGTCGTCTGGGATATTTGTGTATGAAGATCTAAAGCACAGCAACAGCAATAGCTTCGCGAGCAAGCTCGCTCCCACAGGTAGGGGGGTGCTATCAGCAAAATTGTTGGCGCCTGGGCTGGCCTCTTCCCGGCTGAAGCCGGTCCCACTAACAGCAACGCGTGCATTCAGTGGGACCGGCTTTAGCCGGGAGCCGTTGCCGTTGCCGTTGCCGTTGATTTTGATCTTCATACGCAGGAAGCCCGAACGACACCAATCGCGACTTGGGTGCAGGCTGAACGCAGGTTTCGCGGAGTGGGCCGAGCCGCATGGATGCGGCGAGAGCGCCGTCAGGACATGGATGTCCGTTCGGCGCGGGCCCACGGAGCGGGACCGGAGTGAAGGTACTCCGACGAAGGAGGAGCCCAACCAGGAGCACAAGCCCTTGGTTACTTGGGGCTTTATCAAGTAACTCGCCGAAGGCGAAACAGTCTGCCCCCAGGCAGACGCTCTTGATCGTTCCAAGCCACGCCGCTGATCAGAGCGGCAGCGATACCCGAAACATCGACCCCGACCCTTCCTCGCTCTCGACACTGATCCGCCCGCCATGAGCGCTGACGATCTGGTCGGAAATGAACAACCCAAGACCAAGCCCCGCCACCGCATGACTGGCCGCGACCCGCTCGAACTGCTGAAAAATACGCTTCTGGTTTTCCGCGCTGATCCCAATCCCGTGATCGCGCACCTCCATCCGTGCCTCGCCGGCCTCGCTGTACACTCGCAACTCGATCGGCTTGTGCGCGCCGTAGCGCAACGCATTGGTCAACAAATTCGCCACCACCTGCTCGATGCGAAACTCATCCCAGACCCCAATCACCGGCGTGTCAGCGTGAAGCGTCACCACACTGCCGGCGGCGGCGATCTGCGCTGAATAGCTTTCCACCAGATTGACCACCAACTCCGACAAATCAAAGGGACTGGTACGAATCGACAGCTTGCCCGTACGGATCCGCGACACATCGAGCATGTCCTCGATCAGCCGTATCAGACTCTGGATCTGCCGCTCATCCCGATCCACCATGGCCCGGAGCTTTTCCATGGTGAACGCCGAGGCGTTGTCCTTGGCCAGGTGCAACTTGCGCAGCTGGGTTTCGAGAATCAGGCCGTTGAGCGGCGTGCGCACCTCGTGGGAGACGATCGACATAAAGTCATCGCGCATGCGGATCGCACGCTCCAGCTCGCTCTGCGTCGATTTCAGCTCGCGCATCAGCGCTTCCTGCTCCGCGCGGCTGCGTTCGAGCTCTTCGAGCTGCTGCTTCAGGGCCTTGCGCTGGCGATACAAATCGACGAAGACGTTGACCTTGCTCTTCACCGCATGAATGTCGAGGGGCTTGTGCAGGAAATCCACGGCACCGCTTTCATAGCCCTTGAACGCGTAATTCAGCTCGCGCCCGGCGGCACTGACGAACACGATGGGAATGTTCTTGGTCTTCTCGGTGCTGCGCATCAGCTCGGCGAGTTCGAAGCCGTTCATCCCCGGCATCTGCACGTCGAGAATCGCCATCGCAAACTCGTGCTCGAGCAACAACGACAACGCCTCGTCTGCGGACAACGCCTTGAACACCTGACGGTCCTCGCGCTTGATCAGCGCTTCGAGGGCGAGCAGGTTCTCGGGCAGATCATCCACGATCAGCAGTTTGGCTTTGATTTCACTCAGCATGCAATTCGTTCCAGCTCGACAAGCAAGGACCCAATGTCGGGCAAAGGCAATAGAAAATCCGGCGTATGAAGGGCAAGCGCCGCTTCGGGCATGGCCCGCGCGAGCGCCTGGGCCGGGTCCTGGACCACGGTCAGACCACCGTACTCCTTGATTCGTGCCGTGCCGCGCGCGCCATCGCTGTTTGCACCGGTCAGCAACACGCCTGCCAGCCGTTCACCATAGGCGTCTGCAGCCGATTCGAACAGGATGTCGATGCTCGGGCGCGAATGATGCACCCGTTCCTCCTGACTCAAGGACAGACTGAAATCTTTCTCGATCGACAGGTGATAACTCGGCCCGGCGAAATACAGCGTGCCGGCCTTGATGGTTTCTTTATCGTCCGCTTCCTTGACCGGGATCGCCAGGTTCACGGCAAAAACCTCGGCCAACTGACTGCGACGCTGGTCCGGCACGTGGAGCACCGCGAGGATCGGCAAGCGAAAGCCTCTGGGCAGCGTACGGAAAATCTTCAGCAGCGCTTCGACACCACCGGCGGATGCGCCGACCACAATCGCGTCCACCGCCGGCAGCGCGGGCTGCTCCGGGGGGTTGCCGGGAAACGACGTTCTCATGATTTGCGGTAGATCCGCTCGTGTTTGACCAGAGGGTCGAACTGGTTTTTGTACCCGGAAAAGTCGAGGGTCTCCTTGCTGCCCAGCACGAGGAAGCCGCGGTGGCACAGGGACTCATGGAACAGCCCGAACGCGCGGTCCTGCAGCTTCTTGTTGAAATAGATCAGCACGTTTCGGCAGGAAATCAACTGGGTCTCGGAGAACACGCTGTCGGTTGCCAGGCTGTGGTCGGCAAAGGTCACGTTCTCACGCAGGGTCTTGTCGAAGATCGCGTAATCGTAGGCCGCAGTGTAGTACTCGGAAAACAGCCGCTTGCCGCCGGCCTTCAGATAGTTCTCGTTGTAGCCGCGCATGTTTTCCATGGAGAAGATGCCCTGCTTGGCCTTCTCCAGGGAATGGGGATTGATGTCAGTGGCGTAGATGATCGTGCGTTCAAGCAGCCCTTCCTCGCGCAGCAGGATCGCCATCGAGTAGACCTCCTCCCCGGTGCTGCACCCGGCAATCCAGATTTTCACCGACGGGTAGGTCTTCAGCAGCGGCACGACTTCTTCGCGGATGGCCAGGAAGTGCGTCGGGTCGCGGAACATCTCGCTGACCGGAATCGTCAGGAACTGCAGCAGCTGCATGAACGCCGAAGGGTCATGCAGCACGCGCTCCTGCAACGCGGAAATGGTCTTCAGTTCAAACTGACGCAACGCGTGGGTGACCCGTCGTTTCACCGACGCCCCCGAGTAATCGCGGAAATCGTAGCTGTACTTCAAGTAGATCGCTTCAATCAGCAAGCGCAACTCGATATCGGCGTCTCGTTCAGGCATCGGCAACACTCATGGTCGGGCAACGGGCGGTCAATTGATCCGATCCATTCAGATACGTTCCATCTTCGGCAGCCACACGCGAATCAGCGAGAACAGCCGGTCCAGATCGATCGGCTTGGCCAGATAGTCATTCGAACCCGCCTGCAGGCAGCGATCCTGGTCATCTTTCATGGCCTTGGCGGTCACGGCAATGATCGGCAGCTTGCGCCAGCGGGGGTTCTTGCGGATCTCGATGGTGGCTTCGTAGCCGTCCATTTCCGGCATCATCACGTCCATCAGCACCAGGTCGATGTCATCGACGGTATTGAGTTTCTCGATCGCTTCCAGTCCATTGCGCCCGACTTCGACGATCGCGCCCTTGTGCTCCAGCGCGCTGGTCAGGGCGAAGATGTTCCGCACGTCGTCGTCGACCACGAGAATCTTGCGCCCTTCGAACACGCGGTCGCGACTGCGCGCGGTCTTGAGCATCTTCTGGCGCTCATTCGACAGCTGCGACTCGACCTTGTGCAGGAACAGCGTCACCTCATCGAGCAGGCGCTCCGGCGAGCGCGCACCCTTGATGATGATGGTGCGCGAGTACTTCAGCAGCTCCGCTTCTTCATCACGGGTAAGGTTGCGCCCGGTGTAGACGATGACCGGCGGGAACGCGCAGATCTCGTCAGTGGACATGCGCTTGAGCAGCTCGTTGCCGAGCATGTCCGGCAGTTTCAGGTCGATGATCATGCAGTCGTAAGCGTTGTCGCGCAGCAGGTCGAGGGCATCCTGAGCGAACCCGACCGCGGTGATCTCGATGTCGTCGTCGCCGATCAGACGCGCGATGCTGTCACGCTGCAAAGCATCGTCTTCCACCAGCAGAATGCGTTTGACCTTCTGCGTCAGCTTGGCTTCGAGGCGGGCGAAGACGTCCTTGAGTTCCTCGCGGGTGGTCGGCTTCACGGCGTAGCCAATAGCGCCCATCTGCAGCGCGGCTTCCTGACGGTCTTCGACGGAAATCACGTGCACCGGGATGTGCCGGGTGCTCGGCAGCTCCTTCAGGCGTTGCAGCACCGTCAGGCCGGAATGGTCCGGCAGGCGCATGTCCAGCAGGACCGCATCCGGCACGAAAGAGGACGCCAGATCGAAGCCTTCGTCGGCGGCGTGGGCCACCAGGCAGTTGTAGCCCAGCTCATGGGCCAGGTCATAGAGGATCTGCGCAAAGCGCACTTCGTCTTCGATCACCAGAATGCAGCGCTTGGTGAAGGGCGCTTTTTCACGGTCATCGGCAAAACGCGGAATCGGCGCTGCGGGAGGTGCAGACCTGGCGGGAGTTGGCGTCGGTGGGGTGACGCGCGCCACAACGGGCGCAGGCTGCACGGCAACCACGGGCGCCTCGGCGTACTGCGAAGGCTCCTGCTCGACGTACTCTTCCGGCAGCACCAGGGTGAAAATACTGCCCTGCCCCGGCGCGCTGGTGACGCTGATCGAACCGCCAAGCAGGCGCGCCAGATCGCGGGAAATGGACAGCCCCAGGCCGGTGCCGCCATAGCGGCGATTGGTCGTGCCATCGGCCTGACGGAACGCTTCGAAAATACTTTCCTGCTGCTCCTCGGCGATGCCGATGCCGGAGTCTCGAACGGTGAAGGCGACGCCTTCGCCGGGCTGCCGCGACACGGTCAGGCTGACCGCGCCGCTTTCGGTGAACTTGATCGCGTTGGACAGCAGGTTCTTGAGGATCTGCTCCAGGCGCTGGCGATCGGTGTACAGCGACACCGGCGTGCCCGACTGAATCTCCACGGAGAACTCCAGCTTCTTCTCGGCCGCCAGCGGTTCGAAGGTCATGCGCAGGCCGTCCACCAGACGACTGACGCTGCTGTTCTCCGGGCGCATGTCGAGCTTGCCGGCCTCGACCTTGGAAATATCCAGAATGTCGTTGATCAGGTTGAGCAAATCGTTGCCGGCCGAGTAGATCGATTCTGCGAACTTGACTTGCTCTTCGGAGAGGTTGTCCTGGGGGTTTTCCGCCAGCAGCTTGGCCAGAATCAGCGAGCTGTTGAGCGGCGTGCGCAGCTCGTGGGACATGTTGGCGAGGAATTCGGATTTGTATTTGCTGGAGCGCTGCAACTCGTCGGCGCGGGCTTCCAGCTCAACCTGGGCGATGTGCAATTCTTCGTTATTGCGGTCCAGGGCGTCACGCTGGTCAGCGAGTGCCTTACCCTGCTCGGCCAACTGCTCGTTGGTCTGCTCAAGCTCCGCCTGCTGGGTTTCCAGGTGGGCCTGGGATTCCTTGAGGATCCGCGACTGCTCTTCCAGCTCTTCGTTGGCGGTGCGCAATTCTTCCTGCTGCACCTGAAGCTCTTCGTTGAGCTGTTGGGTTTCGGCGAGCACTTCCTGCAAGCGCTGACGGTAGCGCGCCGCCTCGATGGAGGTGCCGACGTTCTCGGCCACCAGTTCGAGGAATTCCAGGTCACGGGGGGTCAGCTCGCGAAGGAAGCCGAGCTCGATCACGCCGTTGACGTGGTCATCGTTGCTGGTCGGCACCACCACGACGCTGCGCGGCGAACCTTCGCCCAGGCCGGAGGTGACTTTGAAGTAATCCTGAGGGACGTTGTTCAGGGTGATGATCTGATCCTGCTCGGCCGCCTTGCCGACCACGCCTTCACCGCTGTAGATCGACTGCTCGTGCTGCTCCTGCTCCCGGGAGAAACCATAGGAAGCGACGCGCACCAGACCGCCGTGCTCCTGGCGCACGTAAACAGCGGCCACCACCGCGCCCAAGTATTGGGCGAAGAAATGCAGCACGTTGCGGCCCAGCAGATTGAGGGTGAGCTGGCCGATGACCTGCTCGGCCAGTTCGCTCTGACCGTTGCGCAGCCAGGCGACGTGGGACAAGCGATCCGCGTCAAGCTGTTGGGCCTTGAGGTTCGCGGCGTAGGTATTGGACAGCGTGGTCATGTCGCGACGGCCGACCCAGGCAAGGATCCCGCTGACGATCAGAATGAACGCGATGTACAGGGAGACCGACATCACCGTGGTGTGGGTCACGTCGGTGTTGCGTGTCAGTCGCAGCTGATGCTCAACGTTGGCTGCCAGTTCGTATTGGTCACGCATCTCGTCGGCCAGGCGCTTGCCGCGACGGTCCTTGATCGGCGTCTGGTAGTCGCCGCCGGTGCGCCGCAGGGTGATCATCTCCTGAGCAAACTCGTTCCACGATGATTGCAGCGCGGCCAGGCGCTTGAAGCGGTCGACCTGATCCGGGTTGTCGGCGACCAGCTCTTCAAGCCCTTGGAGCTCGCTCATGATGGCCGGTTTGGCGACTTCGTAGGGGTCAAGAAAACGCTCATCCCCGGTCAGCAGGAAGCCGCGCATCCCGGTTTCCATGTCCACCGAGAGCTTGAGCGAGCGATTGATATTGTTGATCACCCGGTCGGTGTGTTCGACCCACTGGATCGCCGACAACAAGTAGGAAATCAGAATGACAAAGAAGGCCGCACTCAGTACGCCGACGGCCAAAGGTAAACTGACGTTGCGGCTTAACAGTTTGCGGAAACGTTGCTCATCGACTGCAGAGTGGGTGATCATCGCAAGGGCTCAGGCGGATTCGTCTAAACGACGGAGTTTGCCGCAAATCGCGGCAAAAACTCCAGCATCTGACGTAGAAGGTTGAATTTTCTGACAATAGATGGAGAACAAATGGGCTCGCACTGTACATTTGAGTGCAATCCAAAAGCCACTACACTCAATTGAATCGTGTTGTTGCGTCGCGGAACTTGTCACAATTGCGCCCGCAGCGAAACGCTGTATACCCCCTATGCCGTGCGATGCGCTCCCTGCCTAATTAAGGAACTTTTCATGTCCGATTCACCCCGCACGATTCTGGTGGTCGAAGATGACAACATCGTCAGGATGTTGATTGTCGACGTCCTCGAGGAGCTTGAGTACACCGTGCTGGAAGCAGCCGACGCCGCCGAGGCCCTTGCGTTTCTGAACAACGCTGACCAGACCATCGATCTGATGATGACCGACCTGGGCCTGCCCGACATGAACGGTAAAGACCTCGCAAATCGGGCACGTGAGATTCGCCCCGACATCCCGGTGCTGTTCGCCAGTGGCTACGCGGATTCTGTTGATGTGCCGGAGGGCATGCACAATATCGGCAAGCCGTTTTCCATCGACCAGCTGCGTGACAAGGTGAAGGGCATCCTTGGCAACTGAGCATCTGACGCAGCGCCCCTCGCCCCATGTGCTGATTATCGGCTACGTCTGGCCCGAGCCGCGATCGTCAGCGGCCAGCGGCCATGTCATGCAGTTGATCGACTGTTTTCTCGAACACGGCTGGCAGATCACTTTCGCCAGCGCCGCCACCGAAGGCGAGCACAAGGCCGATCTCGCCGGATTGGGCATCACCGAAGTCGCCATCGCCCTCAATCACAGCAGCTTCGACGCCTTCATCGGTGAGCTGCAGCCCGACGTGGTGTTGTTCGACCAGTTCCTGATGGAAGAGCAATTCGGCTGGCGGGTGGAAAAACACTGCCCGAACGCGATCCGTCTGCTGGAGAGTTCCGACCTGCAGAGCCTGCGCCATGCCCGTCATCAGGCGGTCAAGGAACGCCTCGACGGCAAACCTGATGCTGACCTGACTGATTATTTTCAGTCGTCACGGGATCAGCTGTTCACCCGGATGGCAACCACTGACCTGGCCCAGCGCGAGATCGCCGCCATTCACCGCAGTGACCTGAGCCTGATGGTGTCGGATGTCGAAATCGGCCTGCTGACCGAGCGGTTTTCAGTGCCCGCCGCCCAATTGCATTGGGTACCGCTGCTTGTGAGGGAGGTGCCAGATGGCGCTCGCTCCTTTGAAGAGCGGGCGCATTTCATCACCATCGGCAACTTCCGCCACGCGCCGAACTGGGATGCGGTGCTGTGGCTGAAAAACACCGTCTGGCCGCTGATTCGCGCGCAACTGCCCGCAGCTCAGGTTCATGTGTACGGCGCGTATACGCCGCCCAAGGCCGCAGCGCTGCATAACGCCGCCCAGGGGTTTCACATCATGAACTGGGCCGAAGACGCGCTGGAGGTGATGGGCGCGGCGCGGATTTCCCTTGCACCATTGCGATTCGGCGCGGGGATCAAGGGCAAGATCATCGACGCCATGGTCTGCGGCACGCCGACCGTCACCACGCCCATCGGTGCCGAAGCCATGCACGGCGAGCTGGCGTTTCCCGGAGCCGTGGCCTGCGATGCGCGGGGGCTGGCCGACGCGGCCGTCAGCCTCTACACCGATCAGGCGCGCTGGCAACAGGCGCAACGGGACGGCTGGCAATTGCTGCCGGCGCGCTTTGGCCATGATCGACATTGCGCCGCGCTCATCGAACGCATACTCGCGTTGCGTGACACGCTCCAGGCCCATCGCACGGCCAACTTCACCGGCGCCATGCTTCGCCACCATCAGCACAAGAGCACGCAATACATGTCGCAGTGGATAGAAGCTAAAAACAGAAACGCTTGAGGCATTGTGCCTAGCGGACGGCGCGGCGCAGCAGGTAGGTGTCCATGATCCAGCCCTTCTGCGCTCGCGCTGTTTCACGCGCCTGACGTATCTGCGCGCTGACATCGTGCAGCGGGCCTGAAATGAGCATTTCGTCAGGGGTGCCCAGGTAAGCGCCCCAATAGATATGCAAGTCTTCATCGACAAACCGCTCGAAGGTGCAATGGGCGTCTAGCATCACCACGCTGTTGCTGATGTGCGCGCCCTGCTGCGCTGCTAGCTCCCGGCCGGTGGTAATGTGAATCGGCTCGCCAATGCGGTTCAGGCCGATGCGATGCCCGGCGGCCAGCGCCTGCACGCTGGTGATGCCGGGGATGACTTCATAGTCAAATGACTCGCGACCCCGGGCGAGCACCTGGTTGAGAATCCGCATCGTGCTGTCGTACAGCGCCGGGTCGCCCCACACCAGAAACGCCCCGGTCTGGCCGGCCTTTACTTCATCGGCAATCAACTGCTCGAACAGCACGGCGCGTTGCTCGTGCCAGTGTTCGATCCCGCTGCGGTAAGACGAAGAATCGTCCCTGCGCTTTGGATCGCTCACCTGCACCAGACGATAGTCATGCCCCTCGATATAGCGCTCGCAAATGTCCCGGCGTAACGCCAGCAGGTCGTCATTGGCGTAGCCCTTGTCGAGGATGAAAAACACCTGGGTGCGATTCAGCGCCTTGATGGCCTGAACGGTGATGTGCTCGGGATTGCCCGCGCCAATGCCAATCACAAGGATTTTTTTCATGGGGTGACGGTTCTCTGGAGACGTTCGCGGAAGGTGCTCGCAACGCCGCAGCCAAGCGGCATTGCGCGGACTTATTCGTGCAGCTCGCGCAACGCCGCTGTTGCCAGGAACCCCGAACGCGATCGGTAACGTTGATCGCTCCTGACGCGGGCATCGATGCGTTCCAGCAGCACTTCCGGCAACGTCGCATTGAACCGCACCGAGCGGCCAAAATACGGCGTCACGTCAAATTCGACCACAGCCCACACGCCTCCTTGATAGTCCGGGTTATTGATATGCGCGTCGATGTCCATCGGCTGCGGCAGCGCCTCGCCATCAGCGACCAGCCCTTCAAAGTGCAGCGCCAGGGCTTCTTTCACATTGTCCAGCGCCTGGCCAATGGTCGCGCCAGCGGAAAAACATCCCGAGATATCAGGCACGGTGACGCCGTATACCGAGTCGGGATCCTTGTGTAAAACGACGGGTAATTTCATGCTTTATCCTTCCGAGCTCATTCGCGTTGGGACATTCATTTGAGGCCGGCCTGTTTCAATATGCTGTGAACCGTCCCTTTTGGCAGGTCATCCTTGGGATGAGGAACCGTGACGCGTCCCTTTTTTAACGGGTGCTTGTATTGGCGATGACTGCCTTTGACCTCGACCACATACCAACCATCGTCCTCGACCATTCTGATCATGTCCCTGCTCCGCATCAGCCTATCCCTTTGTTGACTGATGTGGATAGTACACATCGAACTTTCATGCGCCACTTCGCGGAGAATTTTTTAAGCGACGGTATGTAACGTGGTCCCGAGGCGATCCTGCTCGCGCCCTCCCTGGCTGAAGACCTTCCCAATGACCCACTGCAGGCTTTTAGCCGGGAAGGCGTCGGACGTCACACCGCAGAAATGATGGCGTGCAAACTGGCCTCTTTCCGGCTGAAGCCGGTCCTACTGAAACACCGCGCTCCCCTAGTAGGACTGGCTTTAGCCGGGAAAGCGTCGGACGTCACACCGCAGGATTGATGGCGCTCAAACGGCCTCTTCCCGGCTGAAGCCGCTCCTACCGAACACCGCGGTCACCCAGTGGGACCGGCGCGGTTTACACATTGCGTTTCGGCGACGCGGTGTATGTGCTGCATTGTTTCCAGAAAAAATCGACTAAAAATATCAAGACGCCGCAAGCCGACATTGCTCTCATTAAAAATAGGCTGATGGCTGCCGAAGCCCATTGGACAGGACACAAACATGACTGAAATCGAACGCGGCACTGGCAATGTCTACAAAGACATTGGCGTCCCCAACCCGGAGGAGATGCTGGTCAAGGCTCAACTGGCCTCAGAGATCGGCAGCATTCTGAAGACCCGTCAATTAACCCAGATTCAAGCGGCGGAAATCCTCGGCATGCCGCAGCCCAAGGTGTCGGAGATGCTTCGCGGCAGGTTCAGAGGCATCAGCGAGACCAAAATGATTGATTGCCTGGCACGCCTCGGGCGTGACGTGCAGATCGTGGTCAAACCTGCACCGACGTCGCGGAAGGAAGGCCGGGTTGAGGTAGTCTTCGTTTAACGCCCGCATCTGTATTCCGCCCGGCAAATAGTGCACATTACTCCCACGCCACTCTCCAGACCGGCACACGCATGACCAAAACAACAAGAGTCACCGAACCTTCCTACGAGCTGATGGACGACCACAATGGCCTGTCGATCATCTACCGTGAGCATGGTTTCCCCTGCCCGCTGGTGCGCTGGCATTTCCACAAGGAATACGAGCTGCACCTGATCGTTGCCAGTTCCGGCAAGGTCTTCGTCGGTGATTACATCGGCAACTTTTACCCTGAGACCCTGTTCCTCACCGGCCCCAATCTTCCGCACAACTGGATCAGCCAGATCGAAGAAGATGAGGTCGTGCCCAAGCGCGACATGCTGGTGAATTTCACCGAAGAGCTGCTTGAAAGCGGCAATCAGGTCTTCGCCGAACTCAAGACCCTGGCGCCACTGCTCGAGCGCGCCCGGTACGGCATCGAATTCCGCTGCAAGCGCACCCTCCGCCAGGCCACCAAATTGATGCAGAAAATCGCCGACACCACGGGCATGACCCGCCTGGGGCATTTCTTCATTCTGTTGGAATTGCTGGCGGCCAGTGATGATTTCCAGCTGTTGTCGGGCACCACCGCCTCGCAGCTGTCCGACGATCACGCCGTGGAGCGCACCAACAAGGCCGTGGAATATATCTTCACCCACTACGCCCGCGAGTTGCCGCTGGAAGAAGTGGCAGAGTACCTGGGCATGAAGCCGACGTACTTTTCTCGGGTGTTCAAGCAGGCGACCGGTCGCTGCTTCGTCGAATTCGTCAATCGCCTGCGCATCAGCAAGTCCTGCGAACTGCTCGCCGACGGCGACCGGCCGGTGACGGATGTCTGCTTCGAGTCGGGTTTCAATAACATCTCCAACTTCAATCGGCGCTTCCAGAAGCTCAAAGGGATGACTCCCTCCCACTATCGCCGCCTCGCCGTACAGCGCCTGACCGAACAAAACCTGTACTGATTCGTTACCCGTTCGCACCCTTCAACTACGCTGGAACTGCCCCGCACCATGCGCGGGCGCAGTTCTACGACGTGGCCGGCTGAATTCCCGGTGCAAAAAAGTATCAGTTCAAGTGCGCCGCAGGATTTGTCAACCAGCGCGTACAAGGCTGTAATCAGCTGACATTCTTCCTGGCCTCCGGAAGAAACAAAAACAATAACCAAGCTTCTGACGTCAGCCTTGGCGCAGAAGAGGAGTGATAAATGAAGACCTCTGCAAACGTTCTCCTTGCCGGTACCTGTCTGACCCTCCTGTCTCTCTGCACCACCGCCACAGCCGGTGAAGTCACCATCGCCACCGTCAACAACAGCGACATGATCCGCATGCAGCGGCTGTCCAAGACCTTCGAAGAACAGCACAAGGACATCAAGCTCAAGTGGGTCGTGCTGGAAGAGAACGTGCTGCGTCAGCGCCTGACCACCGACATCGCCACCAAGGGCGGCCAGTTCGACGTGCTGACCATCGGCATGTACGAAGCCTCACTCTGGGGCGCCAAGGGCTGGCTCAAGGAAATGAACGATCTGCCTGCGTCCTACGCGCTGGACGACGTGTTTCCTTCGGTACGTGATGGCTTGTCGGTTGATGGCAAACTCTTCGCCCTGCCGTTCTATGCAGAAAGCTCGATCACCTACTACCGCAAAGACCTGTTCAAGGCCGCCGGCCTGACCATGCCGGAGCGTCCGACCTGGACGCAGATCTCCGAATTCGCCGACAAGCTCACCGACAAGTCCAAGGAACAGTACGGCATCTGCCTGCGCGGCAAGGCCGGCTGGGGCGAGAACATGGCGCTGATCACCACCATCGCCAACTCCTTTGGCGCGCGCTGGTTCGACGAACAATGGAAGCCGCAATTCGACCAGCCTGAATGGAAGAACGCGCTGACCTTCTACACCAACGTGATGAAGAAGGACGGCCCGCCCGGCGCTTCCAGCAACGGTTTCAACGAAAACCTCGCGCTGTTCAACAGCGGCAAGTGCGCAATCTGGGTGGATGCCAGCGTCGCCGGCTCATTCGTCACCGACAAATCCCAGAGCAAAGTGGCTGACAGCGTAGGCTTCACCTATGCGCCCCATGAAGTCACAGACAAGGGCTCAGCGTGGCTGTACTCGTGGGCACTGGCGATCCCGACCAGCGCGAAGAACGACAAGGACGCGCGCGCTTTCACCGAATGGGCCACGTCCAAAGAGTACGCCGCGCTGGTCGCCGAGAAAGACGGCGTGTCCAATGTGCCGCCAGGCACCCGCGCATCGACCTACACCGATGCCTACAAACAAGCCGCGCCGTTCGCCAATATCACCCTGGAATCCCTCAAGGCCGTCACGCCGAAAGCGCCGACCCTCAAGCCGGTGCCGTACGTGGGCATCCAGTTGGTGACCATCCCCGAGTTCCAGTCGATCGGCACCTCCGTCGGTCAACAGTTCTCGGCGGCATTGGTGGGCACCTCCAGCGTGGATCAGGCATTGACCAGCGCGCAAAGCGTGGCCGAGCGTGAAATGAAGCGCGCGGGTTACCCGAAAAAGGGCTGACACCCGCTGCTAGAAGGCGGCAGGCGCCGATTGCCTGCCGCCCACGTTCACGCTTCTGCCGGCTCGGAGTCAACATGAACACCTCAACCCTCACCCCACGCACCGCTGCGGCCGATGACAAATCGTCCGTCAAAGGCAGCGTCACCAAGCCCGGCTGGTTTCTGGTCAGCCCTTCGGTGCTGTTGCTGCTGGTGTGGATGATCGTGCCGCTGGGCATGACCATCTACTTTTCGCTGATCCGCTACAACCTGCTCAATCCCGGCGAAAACGAATTCGTCGGGCTGGAGAACTTCGAATTCTTCGTCACCGACGCAGGCTTCCTGCCCGGCGCCATGAACACGCTGTTGCTGGTCGGCAGCGTGCTGGCCATCAGCGTGATCCTCGGCGTACTGATCTCGGCGCTGCTGGAGGCCAGTGAATTCCTCGGTCGCGGCATCGTCCGCGTGCTGCTGATTTCGCCGTTCTTCATCATGCCGACGGTCAGCGCGCTGATCTGGAAGAACCTGATTTTCCACCCGGTGTCCGGCATCCTCGCCTGGGTCTGGAAGCTGTTCGGCGCCCAGCCGGTGGACTGGCTGGCCAATTACCCGATGCTGTCGATCATCATCATTGTGTCGTGGCAGTGGCTGCCCTTCGCGATCCTGATTCTGATGACCGCCATGCAGTCCCTGGATCAGGAACAGAAAGAAGCGGCGCGTCTGGATGGTGCCGGCCCGATCGCGATCTTCTGGCACCTGACCCTGCCGCACCTGGCGCGCCCGATCGCCGTGGTGGTGATGATCGAAACGATCTTCCTGCTCTCGGTGTTCGCCGAAATCTTCACCACCACCAACGGCGGCCCGGGCTTCGCTTCCACCAATCTTGCGTACCTGATCTACAACCAGGCACTGCTGCAATTCGACGTGGGCATGGCATCGGCAGGCGGTTTGATTGCCGTCGTGATCGCCAACATTGCTGCAATCATCCTGGTACGGATGATCGGCAAAAACCTCACCGACAAGTCTTGAGGGCAAGGCCATGATGACGCTCAAACAATCCCGTCGCCTGCAAAGTGCCCTGCTCGGCACCTTGTCGTGGCTGATCGCGGCGCTGATTTTCTTCCCGATCTTCTGGATGGTCCTGACCAGCTTCAAGACCGAGATCGACGCGTTCGCCACGCCGCCGCAGTTCATTTTCACGCCGACCCTGGAAAACTACCTGCACATCCAGGAGCGCAGTGACTACTTCCACTTCGCCTGGAACTCGATCCTGATCTCTTTCAGCGCGACCATCCTGTGCCTGCTGATCGCCGTGCCGGCGGCCTACTCCATGGCGTTTTTCGAAACCAAGCGCACCAAAGGCACGCTGCTGTGGATGCTCTCCACCAAGATGCTACCGCCGGTGGGCGTGCTGATGCCGATCTACCTGCTGGCCAAGACCTTTGGCCTGCTGGATTCGCGCATCGCGCTGATCGTGATCTACACGCTAATCAACCTGCCGATCGTGGTGTGGATGATTTACACCTACTTCAAGGACATTCCCGGAGAGATTCTCGAAGCCTCGCGGCTGGACGGCGCCACCACGCGTCAGGAAATCTTTCGCGTGCTGATCCCGATCTGCAAGGGCGGGCTGGCCTCGACGGCGCTGCTGTCACTGATCTTGTGCTGGAACGAGGCGTTCTGGTCGCTGAACTTGACTTCATCGAATGCCGCGCCCCTGACTGCGCTGATCGCCTCGTATTCGAGCCCTGAAGGCTTGTTCTGGGCCAAGTTGTCGGCGGTGTCGACCTTGGCCTGCGCGCCGATCCTGATCTTCGGCTGGATCAGCCAGAAACAACTGGTTCGCGGGCTGTCGTTTGGTGCCGTGAAATAACCGAAACATGAGGGTTCCCACGCTCTGCGTGGTAACCAGCGACCGGACGCTCCGCGTCCAAAGCGCCGACGCAGAGCGTCAAGGGCGGCGTTACCACGCAGAGCATGGAACGATCCCGCCGTTGATGATTTCGACATTTTGAAGAATAAAACTGGAGCCCATCATGGCTAACCTGACAATCAGAAATCTGCAAAAAGGCTTTGACGGCCACCAGATCATCAAAGGCATCGACCTGGACGTGAAGGATCGCGAATTCGTGGTCTTCGTCGGTCCGTCGGGCTGTGGCAAATCCACCCTGTTGCGCCTGATCGCCGGCCTGGAAGACGTCACCAGCGGCAGCATCGAGCTGGATGGCCGCGAGATCACTCAGGTGACGCCCGCCAAGCGCGACCTTGCGATGGTGTTTCAGACCTACGCCCTGTACCCGCACATGACCGTTGGCAAAAATCTGTCGTTCGCACTGGACCTGGCGGGCACACCCAAGGCCGAGGTCAAGAAAAAGGTCGATGAAGCCGCGCGTATCCTCGAGCTCGGCCCGTTGCTGGAGCGCAAGCCCAAGCAGCTGTCGGGCGGTCAACGCCAGCGGGTGGCGATCGGTCGCGCCATCGTGCGCAACCCGAAAATCTTCCTGTTCGATGAGCCCCTGTCCAACCTCGACGCCGCCCTGCGGGTGCAGACCAGACTGGAGCTGTCGCGCCTGCACAAAGAGCTGCAGGCAACGATGATCTACGTCACCCACGATCAGGTCGAAGCCATGACCCTGGCCGACAAGGTGGTCGTGCTCAACGGCGGTCGCGTCGAACAAGTCGGCTCGCCGCTGGAGCTGTACCACCACCCGGCCAACCTGTTCGTCGCGGGCTTTCTCGGCACGCCGAAAATGGGCTTCCTCAAGGGCATCATCAGCGGCGTCCAGGCCTCGGCCTGCGAAGTCACCCTGGACGCCGGGACAAAAGTCCTGCTGCCTTTCACCAACGCGCAACAGAGCGTCGGCGACTCGGTGACCCTGGGCATTCGTCCCGAGCACCTGGAGCTGGCCAACGAAGGCGATTGCCAGTTGACCGTCATCGCCGACGTCAGCGAACGCCTCGGCAGCGACACCTACTGCCACGTGCGCACCACTTCCGGCGAGCCGCTGACCATGCGTATTCGTGGGGACCTGGCCAGCCAGTACGGCGAGACCCTGAAACTGCACCTGAACAGCGCGCACTGCCACCTGTTCGACGCCCAGGGCCAGGTCATCCGCCGCGCGCTGCAGGCCGCTGCCTGATCCCTCGCACTCCACCGAATTCGGGACACCGTCATGAAACTGAACAAGCAGAACCTCTCCAACCTGGGCGCCGGCATTGCCATCCCAGCCTACTCCCTCGATGAGCGCCGCCAGGGCATTGCTCACATCGGCGTCGGCGGTTTCCACCGCGCCCACCAGGCGTTTTACACCGATGCGCTGATGTCCCTCGGCGCCAATGAAGGCAGCGGCGAAGGCCTGGACTGGGCCATCTGCGGGGTCAGCCTGCGCGAAGAAGACCGCGGCAACTTCGAGGCGCTGAAGGGCCAGGACTTCCTCTACACGCTGTTCGAACTGGGCGACACCCCGGACACCGAAACCCGCGTGATCGGCGCCATGAGCCAGATGCTCATGTCCACCGACAGTGACCTGGCGCTGATCGACAAACTGGCCAGCGCCGACATCCGCATCGTCTCGCTGACCATCACCGAAGGCGGCTACTGCATCGACGACAGCACCGGCGAATTCATGAGTCACCTGCCGCAGATCCAGTACGACCTCGAACACCCCGCCACGCCAAAAACCGTATTCGGTTACCTGTGCGCCGCCCTGACTCGCCGCCGCGCGGAAGGCACACCGGCGTTCACCCTGATGTCCTGCGATAACCTGCCGCACAACGGCGCCGTGACCCGCAAGGCCCTGCTGGCGTTCGCCCAACTGCGCGACCCGGAGCTGCACGACTGGATCGCTGAAAACGTCAGTTTTCCCAACGCCATGGTTGACCGCATCACGCCGATGACCAGCACCGCCCACCGCCTGCAGCTGCACGACCAGAAAGGGATTGATGACGCCTGGCCGGTGGTCTGCGAACCCTTCGTGCAATGGGTGCTGGAAGACAAGTTCGTCAACGGCCGCCCGGCCTGGGAGAAGGTCGGCGTGCAGTTCACCGACGACGTGACCCCGTACGAAGAAATGAAAATCAAGCTGCTCAACGGCAGCCACCTGGCGCTGACCTATCTCGGCGCGCTGAAGGGCTATCGCTTCGTCCACGAAACCATGAATGACCCGTTGTTCGTCGACTACATCCGCACCTACATGGACCTGGACGTCACCCCGCAACTGGCGCCGGTGCCGGGCATCGATTTGACCGAGTACAAACAGACCCTGATCGACCGCTTTTCCAATCAGGCCATCGCCGATCAGTTGGAGCGGGTGTGCTCCGACGGCTCGTCGAAATTTCCGAAATTCACCGTGCCGACCATCAACCGTTTGATCCTCGACGGCGGCAACATGGACCGAGCCTCGCTGGTGGTCGCGGCCTGGGCGCTGTACCTGCAGGGCAACCGCACGGGCGATTTCACCGGCGAGAACGGCGTGCCGTACACCGTGGTCGACCCGCGCGCGGACTTCTGCAAGGCGCTGGTGGCCGATGACGTGCTGGTCACTCAGCGGCTGCTTGAAGTGGAAGAAATCTTCGGCGCGGCGATTCCCCAGTCTGCCGAGTTCGTGGCATCGTTCGAGCACAACCTGAACAGCCTGAAAGAACTGGGCGTCAGCAAAACCCTGGAAAACCTGTTGGCGAAAACCGTCTGAGGTGGAACATGTTTCTCGGCATCGATTGCGGCACCCAAGGCACCAAGGCGATTGTTCTGGATGCGGTCAGCGGCAAGGTTCTGGGCGAAGGCTCGGGTGCGCACCACATGATCAGTGGCGCCAACGGTCGCCGCGAACAGGATGTGCAGGAATGGCTCGACGCGTTCGAGCAGGCGACGGCGGCGGCGTTGCAACAGGCTGGGGTGTCCGGCGCGGACATCGAGGCCATCGGTGTGTCCGGGCAGCAACATGGCCTGGTCATGCTCGATGACTCAGGCCAGGTGCTGCGCCCGGCGAAGCTGTGGTGCGACACCGAATCCACCCCGGAAAATGATCGCCTGCTGGCATATCTGGGCGGTGAAGCCGGTTCGCTGGAGCGTCTGGGTATCGCCATCGCGCCGGGCTACACGGTCTCCAAACTGCTGTGGAGCAAAGAGCAGTTCCCCGAACTGTTCGCCCGCATCGACAAGATCCTGCTGCCCCACGACTACCTCAATTACTGGCTGACCGGCCGCAGCTGCAGCGAGTTCGGCGATGCCTCGGGCACCGGTTATTTCAATGTGCGCACCCGCGAATGGGACCTCGACATTCTTCAGCACATCGATCCCAGTGGTCGGCTGGTCAATGCTTTGCCGGAACTGATCGAGGCGCATCAGCCGGTGGGCACGATTCTTCCTGCCATCGCCCAGCGGCTGGGCCTCAATCCTAACGCCATCGTCTCCAGCGGCGGCGGCGACAACATGATGGGCGCGATCGGCACCGGGAATATTGCACCAGGCTCAATCACCATGAGCCTGGGTTCGTCGGGCACGGTCTACGCCTTCGCCGACGCCGGCAACGTCAGCGCGCAGCCGTCAGTGGCGACCTTCTGTTCCTCGTCGGGCGGCTGGCTGCCGCTGATCTGCACCATGAACCTGACCAACGCCACCAGTGCCATCCGCGAGCTGTTCGCCCTGGACATCGGCGCCTTCAACGCGGCGGTCGCCTCCTCACCGATTGGCGCCCAGGGCGTACTCGTGCTGCCGTTCCTCAACGGCGAACGCGTGCCCGCCCTGCCCCACGCCACCGGCAGCATTCTCGGGCTGGACAGCACCAACCTGACCCAGGCCAACCTGTGCCGCGCGGTGGTCGAGGGCACCACCTTCGGCCTGCGTTACGGCCTGGACCTGTTGCGCGACAGCGGCATTAAAAGCGATAACATCCGCCTGATCGGCGGCGGCGCCAAAAGCGCGATCTGGCGGCAGATCGTCGCCGACATCATGGACACGCCGGTCATCTGCACCACCGGCACCGAAGCGGCGGCACTGGGCGCAGCAATTCAGGCGGCGTGGTGTCATTCCCACGCCGATGCCGGGGGTGTCGGCGACGGCGAATCGCTGCAGGCGCTGACCGAACGTTGCGTCAGCCTCGATCCGGCCAGCGAAACCCGGCCGGTTGCCGAACACGTTACGGCGTATCAGGCGGTTTATCAGCACTATCGCACTCAATTGCAGGGCCTCTGACGGACAGCCCCGTCGGCCTTTATGGAGCAACTATGTATCTGGTCTGTGGCGAAGCACTGTTCGACTTTTTCTGTCAGCCGGACAGCGGACAAAGCAACAAAGTGGGTTATCAGGCCATCGCCGGCGGTTCGCCGTTCAACGTCGCCGTGGGGCTGCGCCGGCTGGGCATCGATGCCGGGTTCTTCGCCGGCATCTCCAGCGATTACTTGGGCAAGCGCCTGTTGAAAGTGCTGGCTGAAGAAGGCGTGCGCGATGACTTTCTCGTGCACATCGACGCGCCGACTACTCTGTCGATGGTCGCCGTGGGTGCCGACGGTTCGCCGCAGTACAGTTTTCGCGGCGAAGGCTGCGCCGACCGGATGCTGAGCGTTGAGAGTCTGCCAACGCTGGACGACAGCGTGCGGGGCCTGCACGTGGGTTCGTTTTCGCTGGTGGTGCAGCCGATCGCCGACGCGTTGCTGACGCTGGTTCGGCGGGAAAGCGGCAAGCGGCTGATTACCTTCGATCCCAACGTGCGGCTGAATCCGGCGCCGAGCATTGAGCTGTGGCGCGGTCAGGTGGCGAAGTTTGCCGAGCACGCGCACATCATCAAGGTCAGTGATGAGGACCTGGAGCTGTTGTATCCGCAGAAGGACGCGGCGGCGGTGGCCGAGGGCTGGCTGAAGGACAATTGCCAGTGGGTGATCATGACCCGCGGGCGTGAGGGCGCGACGATATTCACGCGGGCGCTGGGTACGTGGTCGGTGGCGGCGCGCAAGGTGGAAACGGTGGATACGGTGGGTGCCGGTGATACGTTTCAGGCGGCGCTGATTGCGTTTCTGACGGAGCGGGGTCTGGATGCGCCAGCTGCTCTGGCGGGCGTGGACCGGGAGACGCTGACGAAGATGCTGGAGTTTGCGGTGACGGCGGCGGCGGTGACCTGTACGCGGGAGGGGCCGGATTTGCCCTATCGGGCGGAAGTCGTTTAGCGCCGAGCACTCTTAAAAGCAAAATCAAGATCAAGGGCGTCTGCCTGGGGGCAGACTGTTTCGCCTTCGGCGAGTTACTTGGAAAAGCACCCCAAGTAACCAAGGGTGCTTGCTCCTGGCTTGGTTCCTCCTTCGTCGGAATACCATCACTCCGACGACGCTCCGTGGGCCCGCGCCGAACGGACATCCATGTCCTGACGGCGCTCTCGCGGCATCCATGCCGCTCGGCCCACTCCGCGTCGTCTGCGTTCAGCCTGCACCCAAGTCGCGATTGGCGGCGTTTGGGCTTTTTGTGTAGGAAGATCAAAAGTAGATCAAGAGCTTCCCGGCTGAAGCCGGTCCTACAGTCGGCGCCCTTCCTGCTGACTGCACGCGCTGCTGTTAGTGGGACCGGCTTTAGCCGGGAAGAGGCCAGCTCAGGCGCCGACAATTTTGCTGATTGCCCCCTCCTTGTGGGAGCGAGCTTGCTCGCGAATGCTTTATCCAACACGCCAGATATCCGATGGATGTACCGGCCCCTTCGTGAGCAAGCTCACTCCCACACGTCCTTGGCGCTTGACCCGCCCTCGATCTGCTTCTGATCTGCTTTTGATCTTGATCTTCAAACACATAACCCTCAGACGACACCTATCGCGACTTTGGTGCAGGCTGAACGCAGGTTTCGCGGAGTGGGTCGAGCCGCAGGGATGCGGCGAGAGCGCCGTCAGGACATGGATGTCCGTTCGGCGCGGGCCCACGGAGCGGGACCGGAGTGAAGGAACCCGACGAAGTCGGGCCAAACCGAGAGCAAGCACCCTTGGTTACTTGGGGTGCTTTTCCAAGTAACTCGCCGAAGGCGAAACGCTCTGCCGTTAGGCAGAGCACCCGAGGCGCCAACAGATCAGGCCATTTCCGCCTTTGCCATGGCGATCCTGGTCTTCACCTCCCGCTCAGCGACCTGCTGATCCGTCTTCTGCTTCTGCAGCTCGGTCACCTGCTTGTCAACCGCCGCCTGCTCTTCCGGCGTCATGGCGTCGTATTCCGCCTTGCTGACGCCCGTCAACCGCTGCCGCACCTTCTCCGCGTCGGTCTGGTTCATGTAGGACAGAAACTGATCCTTCACCGAACCCGCGCCGTCAGAACCCGCCGTGCCATCACTGGCCGCCAGTTCATCGGAGACGGTCTTGCTGACGCTATCAGACGACGCGACCTGCTTGTCAGCGCTGGACACAAACGCCGCAGCCGCGGCTGCCTTGTCATCGTCCGTCACCGACGACGCCGTGTTGGCCGCCGCTGCTTTCAGGTTCACCATCATTTTGGCAAACGACTCGTCGTAGCCCTGCTTGCCGTCATTGCTGCTTTGCGCCGCGCCTTCACCATTGCTCGCAATCGCCGCCACGGGTGTGGCAGCGCCGGCCATGGCGCTGTTGTAGGCATCCGTGTCCGTCGTGGCGTAATGGGTGTGGCTTACGGCCTTCGACACGAACTGCTGGATGGCACTGTTGCCGATTAACATCTTTCACCTCCTGTTCAGGTTGTCCGATGTACCCCGACAACAGCAAAACCGATGCCATACCGCCTGATCCACCTGAAAGGCCCGCCAGCACTGGCCTGCAGACCACGCGCCAGGGCGTGATGAGCCGCGTAATCGACAATGCTTGCCGTCTGCGGCAGGTTCTCGCCGCCGGCTTGCCGTCCTGGCCAGTGCGCCGCTGACAACCGGAGGCCGCCGTCCTATTTGAGGAACGCCTTCACCGCCTCGTTCACCTTGTCTGCTTCACACGCCGGCGCCATGTGCCCGCAATCGCTGTTGAGCACCAGCAACTGCGCGCGCTTTTGAGCGGCCAGCGCCTTGGAAGGCGCCGGGTCTACCATGCGGTCCTGTTCTGACGTGATGACTAACAGCTGCGCCTTGATATTACCGGCCAGCGCGGCCATATCGCCCTGACGCAACAGATCAAAGGACGTCATGGCCTGCAATTGCCGGTACCAGTCGACCGTACTGAACGGCTGGCCACCTGTTGAAGCAGGAACGTTGCCGCCAGGCGCAGGCCTGTTCCCCGCCGGCTTGGCTGCAGCACGCTCCGGTGTCCATAGATAACCGTTGTGTACCGCCGTGAGCTGCTTGAACACCGTGCCCGGCCCATAGTTGCCGTTGTTCCAGCCCGGCGCGTGTTCGATGGCGGCAAGTTCTGCATTCCATGCCTGCAGATCGCGCTCGGTCGGGTGCGGCGTGCCGACGATGGTCACCACCTTGCTGGCGAAGTCCGGGTACATCACCGCCCACTGCAAGGCCTGCATACCGCCCATGGAAATGCCGACGATGGCGTGGGCGTGATCGATGCCCAGGTACATGGCGAGCAAGCGATGCTGCGCCTTGACCATGTCGCGAATACCGAACTGCGGAAACTTCAGGCGCGGCGCGCTGAGGCTGTTGGACGGCGAGCAGGACACGCCGTTGCCGATAGCGTCCATCGCCACCACGTACCAGCGATTGGTGTCGACCAACTTGCCGGGTCCGATCATGTCGGCCTGGTCGGACGTCCGCCCGGCGAGCCAGGTGGTCACCAACACGACGTTATTGCGATCTTCTGCCAGGGTGCCGTAGGTGCGATAACCCAAGTCGCAACGGGTGATTTTGCCGCCGGTCATGTTCAACGAACCGATGTTCACACGCTGCTGCTCTGCCGCCTGGCAGATGCCTACACTCATCATGACCAGCAACGCACGCAGCGTCCGGTCAGCGTAATGACGCAGTTTCATGGAGTTCCTCAGTGAGATAGCCGGGCGTGGTAGCGCCTGAAAGGTTTGCGGCTACGGAAAACCATGTACATCAACACCATGCCGTCGCGCTGCGCCATCAGCGTAGACGGTTATGGCGTATGAGCGAGGCGGGTTCACGCCTATTTTTTCAGGGCATTCAATGGCCTGAGTCATTTACGGTTCTGCGCCGCTTTTCCCCTTGAAGGCGACAGATATCACAAGGAGGACTCCCCCTGTTCCACCGGCGATGGTAGCGTGCGGTGGTTTCTGATCGAATGATCAGACATTTCTCTCAACATGCCTGCCAAGGAATGCCCCACCCAATGGACTTTTCGCTCAAAAAACTCGCCGCCGCCACTTTGATGTTCGCCGGCGTCTCCGCCTTTGCACCGGCTGCCTTTGCCAACCTCACCGCGCAACAAAGCAGCACGATTGTCGGCAGTCTCAAAGAAAACGCGGTCACGGATTTCCGCCAATTCCTCAAGACGATCAGCACCACCGACGTCGTCAAGGCTGCCGGCATCGAGCCGGCGATCAACGCCTTCCTCGCCAATAAAAAGCTGTCCGCCGATGAGCAGAACGATATCCATCGCCTGCTGGGGATTTATGCGCGGGTGAAATACGGCAGCGCCGCCACCGAAACCCTGCGCGAGCTGGTCGCCATTCCTACGTTCCAGACTGAAGGCGTCGCACAGCACGACAACCCGGCGTTCATCAAGATGGCCGAGAAAATCAAAACCCTCGCGCAGTCGTTCAACCTGACCTTCCGCAACATCGACAACCGCGTGTATGAAATCTCCCTTGAGGGCGCGGGCCCTGAAGTGGTCGGCATTCACGCCCACGCCGACGTCGTGCCGGTCACATTGGACAACTGGGTGCTGGCCGATGGCACTCGTCTGGATCCGTTCAAAATCACCCTGATCGGCGACCGCATGTACGGGCGCGGCACCGAGGACGACAAGAACGGCATCGTCGTCGCGCTCTACGCCATGAAGGTGATCAAGGAAGAAAAGCTGCCCCTGGCGCGCAACTTCAAGCTGCTGATCGACACCACCGAAGAAACCTCCGGCGACGCCATTCCCTACTATTTCGAACGCAACCCGACGCCGGCCTACAACCTGGCGCTCGACGGCAGCTACCCGGTGGTCATCGCGGAAAAGGGCTACGGCACGGTCATGGCCAGCTTCGCCCGTCGCACCGCCGAAGGCACTGGCGCGGAAATCACTTCGATGACCGGCGGCATGGCCACTAACCAGATCCCGTCAAAATCGGTCGTCACGCTGGTCAGCGATCAACCCGCTGAACTCGCGGCCGAGTTGCAGAAAGCCGGCGCCGAGTACGCCCAGCGCAACGGCGGCAACTTCAAGGTCGACGCGGAAGTGGCCGGCAAGGACGTCAAGCTGACCGTCACCGGCGTGTCGGCGCATTCTTCCGAGCCAGAATCGGGGGTCAACCCGGTGGCGCGGATGCTCGATTTCATCAACGGCCTGGACGGTAAGGTCGCGCTCAAGCACAACGCGATCACCGACGCCGCGCGCTACGCCGCTGACAACTGGGGCCTGGATTACTTGGGCGCCAAACTGGGCGTCGGCTTCAGTGATGAGTTCATGGGCCCGCTGACGGCCTCGCTGACTTACGTGGCGATGGACGACAAGGCCTTCAAACTGGCAGTCAATCTGCGCGTGCCAAGGGGCAAATCACCGGAAGCGCTGAAGGCGGAAATCGCACGGAAGCTGACCGCCTGGACCCAGCAGAGCCATATCACGCCGGGCTTCAATTACTCGATCGCCGAGCCGATGTACCGCAATCCCGAGGGCGAGTGGGTCAAGGCGCTGCTGGCCGTGGCCACCGAGAACCTGGGCATGGAGCACAAGTTCGGCACTTCCGCCGGCGCCACGTCCGTGCATGAGCTGCCCAACGGAGTGCAGTTCGGCCTAGCCAAACCCGACGTCAAATACACCGGTCACACCGACGCCGAGTTCAAGACCACCGAGCAGTTCCTGCTGGACTTGCAGATCGTCACCGAGATGATGGGCCGCATCGGTCAGCTGCCGAAACTCTGACCCCCTGCCCCAGGCCCGCTGCAATGGCGGGCCTGATTCGCGCCGCTGAATGTGCAGTCATCAGCCACTCAGTTTTGGAGCTTCGAGCCTGTCCGGCGCACGATTTTGATCGAGTGTTTGAGGTTGGGCTTGCGCGTCACGCTGATCGCCCGTTGGGTGACCGTGTCCAGGGTGATGTTCCAGAAGCCGGTGCTGGGCACGACGATCTTCGCCGGAAAGCGGTCGAAGGCGCCGCCGTGATAAGTGTGGCGACCGCCGTTCTTGAAGCTGCGGAAGTTGGCGTCACTCATGAGGCGGATATTGCAGGCGTTCGAGGACTCGATCACCACGATGTCGCCTTCATTCAGGTGTTCGCGTTGGTGGATGAATTTCACGGGGATCTCAAGGCAGTGATGAAAACGGCCGCGAGAATATCATGGAGGCCTGGCTCCACAAGGCGGGTCGCCTAAATCAAAGCGCAAAAAAAACCTCATGATCGCTCATGAGGTTTTGCTTTTAGTGGGACCGGCTTTAGCCGGGAAGAGGCCAGTCTGTACACCATCATTTTGCAGTGTGGCAACCGAAGTCTTCCCGGCTGAAGCCGGTCCCACTAATAAACCATCACGCCGGGGCGCTGGTGCGGATCAGGTGGTCGAAGGCGCTGAGGGAGGCTTTGGCGCCCTCGCCGACCGCGATCACGATCTGCTTGTACGGCACGGTGGTCACGTCGCCGGCAGCGAAAATGCCCGGGATCGATGTCTCGCCGCGTTGGTCGATGATGATCTCGCCCCGTGGCGACAGCTCGACGGTGCCCTTGAGCCATTCAGTGTTCGGCAGCAGGCCGATCTGCACGAAGATGCCTTCCAGCTCAACGGTTATTTCCTCACCCGTGAGGCGGTTCTTGTAGCGCAGGCCGTTGACTTTCTGGCCGTCACCGGTCACTTCAGTGGTCAGCGCGCTGGTCAGGACCGTCACGTTGGGCAGGCTGTGCAGCTTGCGTTGCAGCACTGCATCGGCGCGCAGGTTGGCGTCGAATTCCAGCAGGGTCACGTGGGACACGATACCGGCCAGGTCGATGGCCGCTTCGACGCCGGAGTTGCCGCCGCCAATCACCGCGACGCGCTTGCCTTTGAACAGCGGGCCGTCACAGTGCGGGCAGTACGCCACGCCCTTGTTGCGGTATTGCTGCTCGCCCGGGACGTTCATTTCACGCCAGCGTGCGCCGGTCGCCAGAATCACGGTCTTGCCTTTCAGCACGCCGCCGCTGGCGAACTTGACCTGATGCAGGTCGCCATTCTTGCCGGGAATCAACTGCTCGCCGCGCTGCAGGTTGATGACGTCCACTTCGTACTGCTTGACGTGCTCTTCGAGGGCGACCACCAGCTTCGGCCCTTCGGTGTGCTGCATCGAGATGAAGTTCTCGATCGCCATGGTGTCCAGCACCTGGCCGCCGAAACGCTCGGCTGCCACGGCGGTGCGGATGCCTTTACGGGCAGCGTAGATCGCTGCGGCGGAACCGGCCGGGCCACCGCCGACGACCAGAACGTCGAAGGCTTCTTTAGCGTTCAGCTTCTCGGCCTGACGATCACCGGCGCTGGTGTCGATCTTCGCCAGAATCTCTTCCAGGTTCATGCGGCCCTGGCCGAACAGTTCGCCGTTCAGGTAGATGCTTGGCACCGACATGATCTGACGGTCGGTGACTTCTTGCTGGAACAGGCTGCCTTCGATGGCGACGTGCTGCACGTTCGGGTTGAGCACGGCCAGCAGGTTCAGTGCCTGAACCACGTCCGGGCAGTTCTGGCAGGTCAGCGAGAAGTAGGTTTCAAACTTGAACTCACCGGTCAGGCTACGGGCCTGCTCGATGGTTTCCTCGGAGGATTTGGACGGGTAACCGCCGACTTGCAGCAGTGCCAGCACCAGCGAGGTGAATTCGTGGCCCATTGGCAGACCTGCGAAGCGCAGCTTGATGTCTTGGCCCGGGCTGTTCAGGGCGAAGGACGGCGTGCGGGTATCGCTGCCATTGGTGTCCAGGGTGATCTTGTCGGAGCTGCTGACGATGTCATTGAGCAGGGCCAGCATTTCCTGGGATTTTGCGCCGTCATCAAGGGACGCAATGATCTCGATCGGGCGAGTGATCCGCTCCAGGTAAGATTTCAACTGAGCTTTAAGATTGGCGTCCAACATGGTTCGGCTTCCTTCTTCACTTTCAGGGTCTGGATCCGCTTCGGAATCCAGCGAGTTCTACAAAAAAAACGCCCGAACGATAACCGCCCGGGCGTTTTTTGGGGGCGATGCGGTTTACGTGCCTACGGGCTCATCGCCCCCGATCCGGTCATGACGACTTAAATCTTGCCAACCAGGTCCAGGGACGGTGCCAGAGTGGCCTCGCCTTCTTTCCACTTGGCTGGGCAGACTTCGCCCGGGTGAGCAGCGACGTACTGAGCCGCCTTGATTTTGCGCAGCAGCTCGGAAGCGTCACGGCCAACACCGCCGTCGTTCAGTTCGACGATTTTGATTTCGCCTTCCGGGTTGATCACGAACGTGCCGCGGTCAGCCAGACCTGCTTCTTCGATCAGGACGTCGAAGTTGCGGGAGATTTTCAGGGTTGGGTCACCGATCATGGTGTACTGGATTTTGCCGATGGCTGGCGAAGTGTTGTGCCAGGCAGCGTGAGCAAAGTGAGTGTCGGTGGAAACGCTGTAGATTTCGACGCCCAGTTTCTGGAACTCGGCGTAGTTGTCCGCCAGGTCTTCCAGCTCGGTTGGGCAAACGAAGGTGAAGTCAGCCGGGTAGAAGAACACCACAGACCATTTGCCTTTCAGGTCGGCGTCCGACACTTCTACGAAGTTGCCGTTCTTGAAAGCAGTTGCCGTGAACGGTTTGACTTGGCTGTTGATGATAGGCATCAGTGAATCTCCTGAGGGTTGTGGAAATGGGTGTTACAAATTCGATGGGGAGGATACTACGCAAAATCGTCGGCAAGAACTCATTGGCAAAGCTCATGCTAACGATTGGTTTTGACTATAAGGATGCTTTATTAATAGAAGACGTTGTTGATGGACGGTCGGGGCCGGGGAAGGCGCGTTCAGTCTGACTCGATCAGGCTTCGCACGCGCACCGCAAGTTCGTCGATGCTGAAGGGTTTGGTGAGCAGATCCATGCCATCGTCGAGAAAGGCGCCACGCACCTCGGCCTCTCGCGCATAGCCGGTCATGAACAGAACCTTCAGGCCGGGGCGGTGCTGACGGGCCACCTCCGCCAGTTGACGACCATTCAAGCCCGGCAGTCCGACGTCCGTCACCAGCAGATCGACCGGATCGCTGCCCTGCAGGACCGGGAGCGCCTCATGGCTGTCGCAGGCCACGATCACGCGGTAACCCAGCTCCTTCAGCACATCCACCACCAGCATGCGCACATCGGGCTCGTCTTCGACCACCAGCACGCGCTCGCCCTGACTGGCGCGAGGCGGCTCGATGCTGGGGTTCACGACGGGCGCACACTCGGCGGCAGCCTCATGACAGGGAAGCAGCAAATCGATCCGCGTGCCGCGCCCTTCTTCGCTGGAAATACTGACCCGGCCGCCGGTCTGGTTGATGAAGCCGTAGACCATCGACAGGCCCAGCCCGGTGCCCTGCCCGATCGGCTTGGTGGTGAAGAACGGATCGAAAGCCCGAGCGATGACTTCGCTGGACATGCCCATTCCGGTGTCCTGCACGCGAAGGCGCACGTAGTCGCCCGGCGCCAGCGCATCCTGCAACAGGGCGATGTGGGTCAGCTCGGTCTGAATCAGCAGCCGCCCGCCATCGGGCATCGCGTCGCGGGCGTTGATCACCAGATTGAGCAAGGCGTTTTCCAGCTGGTGCTCATCGGTGTTGGTCAGGCACGAGGTCCCGTGCAGATCGACTTCCAGCTCGATGCTTTCGCCGATGGTGCGGCGCAGTAACTCTTCCATCGACGCCACCATGTGATTGACGTCCACGGGGCATTGGTTGAGCGACTGGCGACGGGCGAACGCAAGCAGGCGATGGGTGAGTGACGCGGCGCGGTTGGCCGAGCCCATGGCAGCCTCGATGTAACGATCGATCTCCGACACGCGACCTGCGGCCACCCGCCGCTGAATCAGGTCCAGCGCGCCAAGCACGCCGGTCAGCATGTTGTTGAAATCGTGGGCAATGCCGCCCGTCAACTGGCCGATCGCGTCCATCTTCTGCGCGTGGCGCAGGGCCTCTTCGGCCTGGGCGCGCTCGCTGATTTCAATCTGCAGGCGCTCATTGCTCTCGGCCAGTTCACGGGTACGCGCGGCGACACGCTGCTCAAGACTCTCGTTCAGCTCACGCAGCGCATCTTCGGCACTGACTTGCGCAGTGATGTCCGTGCTGGTGCTCAGCCAGTGGGTGATGCTGCCGCGGTCGTCGCGGATCGGCAACGCACGGGACAGGAACCAGCGGTACTGGCCGTCTTTGCCACGCAGCGGGAAGGTGTCTTCCCACAATGACCCGGTCGCGAAACAGCGCTGCAGGCGCGACTCGACGCGCTGGCCATGGTCAGGGTGATGCAACGATCGCCAGCCCAACGCCATCATCGCCTCGTACGAGGTGCCGGTGTAACTGTACCAGCGCTCGTTGTACCAATGGATGCGCCCGGCCGGGTCGGCGATCCAGGCCAACTGACTCATGTTGTCGGCGAGGCTGCGAAACTGCCGCTCACTTTCCTCAAGCGTTTCGGTTCTGGAAAGCGCCTGGTCGTCAGGTCCTGCTGGATTCAAGGGCATGGCTGCCGAAAAACTCGTGCTGGTCAAAGAGTGGGTCCGTCCCTAAAAACAATGGCTCGTCCAGCTCCCTCCATGGAGGCCGGACCGTTCACATGTGCCGCGTGTCGTTCAATCACACGCGCGGCGCACGCCTTAACGCGTCGGTGTGCGCATGGTGACGAATTCCTCCGCCGCCGTAGGATGCACGCCAATGGTGTCGTCGAAAATCTGTTTGGTAGCGCCGGCCTTGAGCGCGATCGCCAGGCTCTGGATGATCTCGCCCGCGTCCGGGCCGACCATGTGGCAACCCAGCACGCGATCGGTTTTGGCGTCGACCACCAGCTTCATCAGGGTGCGCTCCTGGTTGTCGGTCAGCGACAGCTTCATCGGCCGGAACTTGCTTTCGAACACCTGCACCTCATAGCCGTCCTTCATGGCTTCGGCCTCGGTGAGGCCGACCGTGCCGATGTTCGGCAGGCTGAACACGGCAGTGGGAATGTGGCGGTAGTCCACGGGGCGGTACTGCTCGGGCTTGAACAGGCGCCGCGCGACGGCCATGCCTTCGGCCAGGGCCACCGGCGTCAACTGCACCCGACCGATGATATCGCCGACGGCGATGATCGATGGCTCGGTGGTCTGGTAGTCACCGTTGACCTTGATGAAGCCTTTCTCATCCAGCTCGACGTTGACGGTGTCCATGCCCAGGTTATCGAGCATCGGACGGCGGCCGGTGGCGTAGAAGACGCAGTCGGTGTTGAACGAGCTGCCGTCGTTCAGGCTCAGTTGCAAGGTGCCGTCGGCCAGCTTCTCGATGCTGTTGATTTCGGTCTTGAAGCGGATGTCCATCTCGCGCTTGGCGAGCTCTTCGTGCAGATGGGTGCGCACGCTTTCGTCGAACCCGCGCAGGAACAATTCGCCGCGGTACATCAGCGAGACGTCAGCGCCCAGGCCGTTGAAGATCGAAGCGAACTCGACTGCGATGTAGCCGCCGCCGACCACGACGACGCGCTTGGGCATCTGTTCGAGAAAGAACACTTCGTTGGAGGTGATGGCGTGCTCGCGGCCCGGAATGTCCGGCACCTGCGGCCAGCCACCGGTGGCGATCATGATGTGCTCGGCCGTGTGAACCTGGCCGTTGATTTCGACTTCATGGGGGCCGCGCAGGCGCGCATGGCCTTCCATCAGTGTCACGCCGCTGCTGTCCAGCAGCTTGCGGTAGACGCCATTGAGGCGGCTGATTTCACGGTTCTTGTTGGCGATCAGGGTGGGCCAGTCGAAATGCGCCTCGCCACTGCTCCAGCCGTAGCCTTTCGCCTGTTCGAAGTCTTCGGAATAGTGCGCGCCGTAGACCATCAGTTTTTTCGGCACGCAACCAACGTTGACGCAGGTGCCCCCCAGATAACGGCTCTCGGCCACGGCCACGCGCGCGCCGAAACCGGCGGAAAACCGCGCTGCGCGGACGCCGGCCGAGCCCGCGCCAATTACAAAAAGGTCAAAGTCGTAGCTCATGTGTCTCTCCCAAGCGATGCGCTAGCATAACCGCTTGAGCGCGCTCGGCAAGTTCCGCAGGACAGAAACGACAAAGCCACCCGAAGGTGGCTTTGTCTGACAGCACAGCTAGACGCTGACTACCGATACAGATGCATCACTGAGTCGATTTGCCGGTCTTGTAGAAGTGCTCGAAGCAGAAGTTGGTGGCTTCCACGTAGCCTTCGGCACCGCCGCAGTCAAAACGCTTGCCTTTGAATTTGTACGCCAGGACGTTGCCCTCGGCGGCCTGCTTCATCAGGGCGTCGGTGATCTGGATTTCGCCGCCTTTGCCTGGCTCGGTGTTTTCGATCTTTTCGAAAATGTCCGGGGTCAGGATGTAGCGACCGATGATGGCGAGGTTGGACGGAGCAACATCCGGTGCCGGCTTCTCGACCATGTCAGTGACGCGGAACAGGCCTGGTTTGATTTCTTCGCCAGCAATCACGCCGTACTTGTTGGTCTCGTTCGGGTCAACTTCCTGAATCGCCACGATCGAGCACTTGTACTGCTGGTGCAGCTTGACCATCTGCGCCAGAACGCCGTCACCTTCCAGGTTGACACACAGGTCATCCGCCAACACCACGGCGAATGCCTCGTTACCGATCAGCGGACGACCGCTCAGAATCGCGTGACCCAGACCTTTCATTTCGGTCTGGCGAGTGTAGGAAAAGCTGCACTCGTCGATCAGTCTGCGGATGCCGACGAGGTATTTTTCCTTGTCGGTGCCCTTGATCTGGTGCTCAAGCTCGTAGCTGATATCGAAGTGGTCTTCCAGCGCGCGCTTGCCGCGGCCGGTGACAATGGAGATTTCAGTCAAACCCGCAGCAAGTGCTTCTTCCACGCCGTACTGGATCAGTGGCTTGTTGACAACGGCCAGCATCTCTTTGGGCATGGCCTTGGTCGCTGGCAAGAAGCGAGTGCCGTAACCGGCTGCAGGGAACAAGCATTTCTTGATCATATAAATCCTTGATGAGCTGGGGGTGTTGCGGCGCAGTCTAATGAGGCGGCGATAACCTTACAATGCCGCTACTGGCCGTTCGCTGCCTAGGTAGAGGAACGCTGACGCAGATAGTTCCGCAGATCGTTCCACCAATAGCTCAGCAACCAGCTCACTCGCCACGCTTCACCCACTGATTATTGGAATTCCATGCTGTCCTTCGTACGAGGGCATCCAGCACCGCGTAACCGCCGTTCGGTGACCTTCGCAAGCGTAGCCCTGTTCGCCATCGCGCGTGGGAAATTGTGCGATTGCCCTTTGGCATTTGCCGATTATCATGGGCGCCTGAATTACTAATCGAGACGAGTCGATGCCTGAAGTCAAAAGCGTGAACGGTTACCAGATCAAAAAGCTCCAGGACGGCCAGTGGTGGCTGGTCGGCCACGACGGTGAAGCCGTGGCAGGCCCGTTCTCCAGCGAGAGCAGCGCCATCGAAGTCGCCGCCGTGTTCGAAGACACGCCAGCCCCGCGTCGTCGGGCTGACAAGAAGGACTGATCAGGCGGCCCGGCCCGCTCCGCAATGGAGTGCGGCCGAGGCCTCTCCTTCGCAGATTCGGCCACGGATATCGCCGAGCAAGTCCTGCAAAAAATCTACGGTGATGCCGGAACGATGGCACCGCCTCTCAGTCTCAGACTAGCAATTCCCACACCGGCCCTCATCGCGAAGCATTCCACCATGATCAAGATCTTATCCGTCATTGCTGTACTGGCCCTGACCGGCTGCGCGACGGCGCAGAACACTTACCTCAAAGACGGCAAGCAGGCGTTGAGCATCGACTGCTCCGGCGAAGCCATGTCCTGGGCCGCCTGCTACGAAAAGGCTGACGCTTCCTGCGCGGGCACCGGCTACAACATCGTCAGCACCAACGGCACGCCGCAACCCAAGGAAGACGACAAGACCCTGGGTGTCGATGTCGGTAACTATAAAAACCGCACCGTGCTGGTGGTCTGCAAATAACGTCTCGCCCGTCTAACCGTGGAACTGCGTCACCCTTGATTCGCCCCGCAACCGCGTCACTCGCCCGAGATACAGGCCGTCACGGCGTGCTGCACGTCCTTGGGCCGCAGGGGGTTGTTCGACAGGCGTTCGAACAGCTTGATCGAGCTGCCGCTGGAGCGGGTCTCGATGTCGACGATGGCAGCAGGGTCACTGGTCAGCAACTTCTGTGGAACGATGATGCGCAGGCCCTCTTTGTGCGGCTCGATCTGCGGCGGCTTGCGGCTGTCAGAGATGCGTCCGACAAAGCACGCGGCATAATCCTTCGGCGACTTGCCGGACATGACGCTCATGGTCGCCGGGGTGTGTTCGATGTCCGTAACTGTGGCGCAACCGGTCATCGCCAGGGCCAGAATAACAACCGCCAATTTCATACAATCCCTCCAGTAAAGGTGCTTACGACAAGCCCGACCCGGATTAAATCCCGCGCGTGTGCTTTTTTAACTGCCAGCCTGGCGGTCAGCCTTGCGTCGATTCAAGCGAGTCCACGATCAATAAAACCCGCCGGGAAGATCAATGCCCAGGCTCGTCGTGCTATGGTTTCGGGTTTTCGAGAACGCTGTCTCCGGAGACACCCATGAAATTCGTACACCAGCGCGAGCACCTCAACGAAGACGACATGGTCGTCATCGAATGCTCCCAGCTTTGCAACATACGCCTGATGAGTGATGCCAACTTCCGCAGCTTCAAAAACGGCGGTCGTCACACTTACCACGGCGGCGCGTTTGACCGTTTCCCCGCCAAAATCGCGGTGCCCAGCACCGGCTTCTGGAACATCACCATTGACACCGCCGGCCGCAAGCTCGACAGCCATGGCGGGCGCAAGACTGCCTTCACCCATTCGATCAAAATCGTTCGCCGCTCGTCCTCGCGTCTGAGCTGATGCGCCATTGAGCCAAAGCGCCATTGAACACCGGCTGGCGTGAAATCTTTGTATTTTTTTTGCGAACATCCGGTCAGTTTTTTCCAGGAGTAAAATGTGAGCACCCCTGCCCCCGTCGTCAAATACGCAATCAGCTACAAGCTCAACGGCGAGCGTCGTTTCGAGTTTGCCCTGTTGCAGTCGCCCTCCGCCGATGAGGCCCTGGCCGCCCTGCAGAAGGTGCACGGCGACAGCACCGATGTCATCAGCGATGTGAAGGTCAGCAAAGCGCTGTAGCCGAAATCTGAACGGGGAAGCCCATGGTGATGCAGCGCAAGGGCACGACGCCGGCGACGTTTGATCTGTTCGCGGAGGATACGCCGCAACCGCCTTCACATGATCAGATCGGGCCGGCGTCGTTTGTGTTTCGTGGCTTCGCTTTGCCTTTCATCGAGTCATTGCTGCCTGCGCTGGAGTCGGTGCTGACCCAGGCGCCGTTCCGCCATATGGTCACGCCCGGCGGTTACACGATGTCGGTGGCGTTGAGCAGTTGCGGGGACTTCGGCTGGACCACTGACAGAAGTGGCTATAAATATTCCCCCATCGATCCGCTCACGGGTGAGCCATGGCCAGCGATGCCTGGGGTTTTCATGGAGTTGGCGGTGGCGGCGGCTTCGGCTGCCGGGTTTGCGGGGTTTGTGCCGGATGCGTGTCTGATCAATCGTTACATCCCGGGAGCCAAGATGTCGCTTCATCAGGATAAGGATGAGCGCGGCTTGGAGTGGCCGGTGGTGTCGGTTTCGCTGGGCTTGCCGGCGATGTTTTTGTTTGGCGGGCTTGGGCGCAGTGATCCGACTCAGCGGGTGCCGTTGTTTCATGGGGATGTGGTGGTGTGGGGCGGGGTTGATCGGCTGCGCTTTCATGGGGTGTTGCCGATTCGGCAGGCGGAGCATCCGCAGTTGGGGGAGCAGCGCATTAATTTTACGTTTCGCAAGGCGCGGTGATCATCGGGGCTGTTGTTGAGGATCAAAAGCGTCTGCCTGGGGGCAGACTGTTTCGCCTTCGGCGAGTTACTTGATAAAGCCCCAAGTAACCAAGGGCTTGTGCTCCTGGCTAGGCCCCTCCTGCGTCGGGGTTCCTTCACTCCGGTCCCGCTCCGTGGGCCCGCGCCGAACGGGCATCCATGCCCTGACGGCGCTCTCGCCGCATCCATGCGGCTCGGCCCACTTCGCGAGACCTGCGTTCAGCCTGCACCCAAGTCGCGATTGGCGGTGTCTGGACCTTTTGTGTTTGAAGATCAAGATCAAAAGCTTCCCGGCTGAAGCCGGTCCCACAGGGTGCGCCGCCAATCTCAATGACTGCACGCGCTGCTTTTTAGTGGGACCGGCTTCAGCCGGGAAGAGGCCCCTGTGAGCGCTATCAATGTCTCAGCGTAACGCAAAACCTGTCCCACCCATCACCGACATCGGCTAATGCCCTGCCCCACTAGGACCGAGTGGCCGCGCGGCTTTTTACGGGGCAGATGACGCGGTGAAGGTTCAGGGCGGTGTTGATGATGCCGATGTGGCTGAAGGCCTGGGGGAAGTTGCCGAGCATGCGGTTTTGCTGGGGGTCGTATTGTTCGGCGAGGAGGCCGACGTCGTTGCACAGGCCACACAGGCGTTCGAAGAGGATTTGGGCTTCGTCGTCGCGGCCTTGCAGCACGTAGACGTCGGCGAGCCAGAACGAACACACCAGGAAGGTCCCTTCGCTGCCCGACACGCCATCTGTGCTGCGTTCGCTGTCGTAGCGCAGCAGCAGGCCGTCTTTCATCAGCGACTGTTCAATCCGTGTGACGGTGCCGGTGACGCGGGGGTCGTCGACGGGGAGGAAGCCGGTGAGCGCGATCTGCAGGAGACTGGCGTCCATTTCCTGGCCGCCGTAGGTCTGCACGAAGCTGCCCAATTCTGCGTCGAAGCCGTGGGCGCAGACGTCGGCGTGGATCTGATCGGCGACCTCACGATAATGCCGACCCCGCTCGCGGTCTTGCGGGTTATCGCTCTTGGCCAACACCCCGGCATTGCGGTCGAATGACACCCACGCCATGACTTTGGAATGGGTGAAATGCCGAGGTGCCGAGCGGATTTCCCAGATGCCGGCGTCCGGTTGATGCCAGACTTTTTCCAGAAACGGCATGATCACTTTCTGGATCTCCGTGCTGCGCGGCAGCGCAGGCAGGCCGTTTTTAAGGGCCTGGGTCATGGCGTCGGCGACTTCGCCGTACACATCCAGCTGCACCTGACTGGCCGCACCATTGCCGACCCGCACCGGGCGCGAATGCTCGTAGCCGGCCAGCCACGGCAACTCATACTCCAGCAAGCGCCGCTCCCCCGCCAGACCGTACATGATCTGCACCTGTTCCGGGTTGCCCGCGATCGAGCGCAGCAGCCAGTTGCGCCACGCGGTCGCTTCTTCGAAGTAGCCCAGGTTCATGAACGCCAGCAGGGTCATGGTCGCATCGCGCAGCCAGCAGAAGCGGTAATCCCAGTTGCGCTCACCGCCCAGCTGCTCCGGCAACGAGGTGGTCACCGCCGCGACAATCCCGCCGGTCGGCGCATAGGTCATGGCCTTGAGGGTGATCAGCGAACGCTTGACCTGATCCGTCCAGGGGCCAACATCCGGGCAGCGGCCGGAGAAATCTCGCCAGAAGGTTTCGGTCTGCTGCAGCGCCGATTCCACGTCGAACCCCGCACGCACCGGTTCGTGGGAGGCCTGCCAGGACAGCGCGAAGCCCAGCCGCTGACCGGCTTCAACGCTGAACAGGCTCTCGGTGTGATGGTCCATCGGGTGCAGTTCGGCGGGCGTGCGCAGCACCAGCATGTCCGGGCCGGCAACAGCGGTCATGGTGTGCGGATCGCGCTTCTCCACCCACGGCACGGTGCTGCCATAGTCAAAGCGGATCGCCAGATCCATCGAGAAGTCCACGCGCCCTTCTACGCCAACGACGATGCGCACCACGCTGCTGTCGGTCTCCATGGGCATGAAGTCGATGAGCAGCGCCTGTCCGGTGTCGGTGGTGAAGAGGGTTTCGAGAATCAGTGTGCCGTCACGGTAGCTGCGGCGGGACCGGGTGCTGCCGTCAACCGGCGCCAGCTTCCAGCGCCCGTTGTTGCTGTCGCCCAGCAGCGCGGCGAAACAGGCCGGCGCATCGAAGCGCGGGAAACACAGCCAGTCCAGCGACCCGTCGCGGGCCACCAGCGCTGCGGTCCGGCAGTTGCCGAGCAGCGCGTAATCTTCGATCAATACAGCCATCGGGCGGTTATCCCTCTTGGTGAGCACTTTATTCTTGTTGTGCGCCGTGCCCTTGAGTAGCGGTACCCATGAGTGGCAGCGCAACCGCCGCCCCGAATCAACGGGGCAGGATGTAACGCTCGATGGCCTTCGCCAGCCCGTCATCGGCATTGCTGTCGGTGACGTAGTTGGCCTGGGTCTTGACGCCCACCTCGGCCTGCCCCATCGCGATCGACAGCCCGGCGCGAAGGAACATCGCCACATCGTTGCCCGCGTCGCCGATCGCCGCGGTGTGGGCCAGCGGCACGCCCAATGCATCGGCCAGCGTCTCAAGAGCAGTGCCCTTGTTGGCGTCCAGCGCGGTGACGTCCAGGTAGTAGGATTGTGAACGGGCTGCCAACGCCGACTTGGCGATCAGCGGGTTGAGCGTGGCCTCCAGGCGCTTGAGCAGCTCGAAGTCCTTGCTCGCCGCGACGATCTTGTCGATGCGGTCCAGGTATTCGTCGAAGCTGTCGACCTGAACGAAGTCGTAACCCAGCGTGTTGCGTTCGTGGTCGACGTAATCGCCTTCGGGATTGAGGAGCAGCCACTGGTCATCGGCAAAGACCCAGACCGCCACCGCCTCGCTGGCGAACAACTCCAGACTGGTGCGGGCCGCCGCGGCATCAATGCGGTGGGCCTTCAACAAACTGCCGTCCGGGTTGATGATGTTGGCGCCGTTGAACGCCACGGTCGGTAGCGTGATGCCCAAGGCTTTGATCTGCTGTCGCATGGCCCGCGGCGGGCGGCTGCTGGCGACCGAGAAATGAATCCCGGCCTCCTGCAATTTACGCACGGCGTCGATGTTGGCCTGGCTCAGGCTGTGATCGGGGTGCAGCAGCGTGCCGTCGATGTCAGACAGCATGAACTGGATGAGGGGCTGCGAAACGTCACTCATCCCAGGCGCTGCCATGTGCGGCCGTCACGGGCCAGCAACTCATCGGCCTCCGAGGGCCCGTCCTCGCCTGCGTGATAAAGGTCCACTTGCGGATCCTTCGCCCAGGCATCAATGAATGGTTGCACGGCACGCCAGCCATTCTCGATGTTGTCGGCGCGCTGGAACAGGGTCTGGTCGCCGGTCAGGCAATCGTAGATCAGGGTTTCGTACCCGGTCGACGGCTGCATCTCGAAGAAGTCCTTGTAGGCAAAACCCAGCTCGATGGTCTGCATGTCCAGGGTCGGGCCGGGCTTCTTGGCCTGCAGATCAAACCACATGCCTTCGTCAGGCTGGATCTGGATCTTCAGGAAATTCGGCGCGACGCTGTCGACATCGGTATCACGGAACTGCGCATACGGCGCCGGCTTGAAGCAGATGGCGATCTCGGTGTCGCGCACGCTCATGCGCTTGCCGGTGCGCAGGTAGAACGGCACGCCCATCCAGCGCCAGTTGTCGATCATCACCTTGAGGGCGACGTAGGTTTCGGTGTTGCTCTCGGGATCGACACGGTCTTCCTGGCGGTAGCCGGTGACGGCCTTGCCATCGATGCTGCTCTCCGAATACTGACCGCGCACCGAGTTGGCCAGCGCTTCCATTTCCGACCAGGGCCGAATCGCACCGACCACCTTGGCCTTCTCGCCGCGCACGGCATCGGCGCCAAACGCAGCGGGCGGTTCCATTGCCACCATCGCCAGCAGTTGGAACAGGTGATTGGGCACCATGTCCCGCAGGGCGCCGGTGGTCTCGTAAAAACTGCCACGGGTCTCGACGCCCACGGTTTCGGCCGCGGTGATCTGCACGTGGTCGATGTAGTGGTTGTTCCAGAACGACTCGAACAGACCGTTGGAGAAACGGCTGACCAGAATGTTCTGCACCGTTTCCTTGCCCAGGTAATGGTCGATCCGGTAGATCTGCTTCTCGCTCATGACCTTCAGCAAGCAGTTGTTCAGTGCCACCGCGCTGGGCAGGTCGTGGCCGAACGGCTTCTCGATCACCACGCGACGGAAGCTCTCGTCGTCTTCGACCATCAGCCCGGAAGAGCCCAGACGCTGCGTCACTTCACTGAAGAAACGCGGCGCGGTCGCCAGGTAGAACACGGCGTTGCGGGTGCCCGTGCTCTTGATCTTTGCGTCGATGTCCGCGTACGTGGAATCGTCGAGAAAATCGCCGGTGATGTACGTGATGCGCTTCGACAGGCTGCCCCACAGCGCCGGATCCAGAGGCTCTTCGCCGCCCTGGGCGACCTTGCTGGCCGCCTCCTGACGAATGAAATCCTCGAGCTTCTTGGCGAAATCGGCATCGCTGACGGTGTTGTGGTCAACGCCGACAATGTGCAGGTCCTCCCCCACCAACCCGTCGCGAAACAGGTTGTAGAGGGCCGGCATCAACAGCCGTTTGACCAGGTCACCATGGGCGCCGAAGAGGAACAGCGTGGTCGCCGGAGCGACCGGAGCATTCTGCTTGCTGCGGGATAAACCCATTATTTTGGTTCCTTATGACCACCAAATCCGAAACGCATGGCGGACAGCATTTTGTCGCCGTACGTGCTTTGTTGACGGGAGCGGAAGCGAGCGAACAGCGAAGTGGACAGCACCGGAACCGGCACCGCCTGCTCCATGGCCGCTTCGATAGTCCAGCGGCCTTCACCGCTGTCGGCGACGGAGCCGGAATAGGCGTTGAGCTGTGGGTCGGTGGCCAGAGCGTCGGCGGTCAGGTCCAGCAGCCAGGAGGAGACCACGCTGCCGCGACGCCAGACTTCGGCGATGTCGCCCAGGTTCAGGTCAAAGCGCTGCTCGACGGGGAGGTTTTCCGAGTTCTTGGTCTTGAGGATGTCGAAGCCTTCAGCGAAGGCCTGCATCATGCCGTACTCGATGCCGTTGTGAATCATCTTGACGAAGTGGCCTGCGCCCGGCGGGCCGGCGTGAATGTAACCGTGCTCGGCGCGGGGGTCGGCATCCTTGGAACGGTCCTTGGTGCGCGGGATGTCGCCAATGCCGGGGGCCAGGGTCTTGAAGATCGGGTCGAGGCGAGTCACGACGTCGGTTTCACCGCCAATCATCATGCAATAACCACGTTCCAGACCCCAGACGCCGCCGGAGGTGCCCACGTCTACGTAATGCAGGTTTTTGTCTTTCAGCGCCACGGAGCGACGTATGTCGTCCTTATAGAAGGTGTTGCCGCCGTCGATGATCACGTCGTCGGCATCGAGCAGGTCGGCCAGCTCGTTGATGGTGTCTTCGGTTGGAGCGCCAGCAGGCAACATCACCCAGACGGCTCGCGGTTTGTCCAGGGCAGCGACCAGTGAGGCGAGGTCTGTTGCCGGGGTCGAGCCTTCTGCGGCGAGCACGGTGCGAGACTTCTCATCGCGATCATAGACCACGGTCGTGTGGCCATTGAGCATCAGTCGACGTGCGATGTTGCCGCCCATGCGGCCTAGTCCAACAATCCCGAGTTGCATGTAGAGGTGCTCCTTAATCAAATTCAGAGGTGCCTCAGTTTATAGCCCAGTGCCGCATAGTGGGTTAGTCCGGGGAGGCAAACTATGGTTTCCCGGTGAAAAATGTTTCATGTGCATCGGCACAGAGGTCTGCAAGACTGCCCTATGACGCAGGTTTTCGCGATCAAGAAACGTTCGCGACAATCATAAATAAAAAAGTTCCTTTTTTACGCAAAAGAAATCAGAATTCCGGCCGATAGAGGTAGTGAGCAGGATATGCCAAGTGGATGGCTTCCTCGCTTGAACCTTATGAAGTTGAACCCGCCATTTGCGAGGTGTGCAATGGGCACAGTACTGACAGCCAATGCTCCACAGACCCTTTACGTCACAATCCGTCGTGACGAGCTGCGCCAGCTCAGGGAAGAACGCGCCGTATTGCAGAACAAAGTCGCCCAGCTGACTTCGATGCTGCAGCACGCCCAGCTCATCGGTAACGGCACCGCCCTGCACGCCTGATTCACGACTCCCCGCACCACACCCTTCAAGGCAAGCCCGATCTGCAGGCTTGCCGGCGCATCGTTCAATCCCCCCTCCGCCGTACCTCGGCAGCGCCTTGCATTGCCGCACACGTGACACGGTTTTCGACCCTCCGTCGGACCCGACACACGTCGTTACGTTCCCCGCCCTGCTCTAGCCTCCGCGTCTTTAGCCGATTTTGGCGGTTTCGCAACACCCTCCTGACAAAATTTTCACCCCGTTGAAAACATAATCCCACCCTCAACACATTGATTGCTGGCCAGATGCTGGCACTTGAATTCATTCGGGCGGTGTTTGGTCGCCTGAACGGTCTATAGCGGAGCGCTTGATGACAACGATGAAACGGAGCACTACGACTCCGAAAGGGTTCGACTGGGCGGGAGTGATCTGGCTGTTCGTGTTTTTCTGGTACTTCTCCGGCATCACGCAACTGCTTATCCAACTGACCGGCATCACCGGTTTTGCCGGCTTCCGTCAGGCGTTCGTGATCAGCGGCATCTGGCTCGCGCCCATGCTGATGTTCCCGCAAAAGACCCGCATCATGGCTGCGGTCATCGGCGTGATTCTATGGGCCTGCTCCATGGCGAGCCTGGGTTACTTCTTCATTTACCAGCAGGAGTTTTCCCAGAGCGTCATCTTCATCATGTTCGAATCGAACATCTCTGAAGCTGGCGAGTACATGACCCAATACTTCGCGTGGTGGATCGTGCTGGCGTTCATCGCCCACACCGCGTTCGCGATCTTCCTGTGGACACGCCTGCGTCCGGTGTACATGCCACGCGCTCGCGCCTACGCCGTTGCGGCAGCGCTGTTGATCGGCATCATCGGTTACCCGCTGGCCAAACAGTTGGCCCGCCACGACGACACCGCCTCGGCCCTCGAAGCCTTCGAGTCGCGCATCGAGCCAGCGGTGCCATGGCAGATGATCGTTGCCTATCACCGTTACACCCAGCAACTGGATGGCATGCAGGACATGCTGACCAGCAGCAGCAACATTGCGCCGCTGAAAAACCTCAAGGACCAGCAGGCCAATCTGCCCACCACCCTGGTGTTGGTGATCGGCGAGTCGACCAACCGCGGGCGTATGCACCTCTATGGCTACCCGCGCCAGACGACGCCGAACCTGGACGCCATGAAGGACCAGCTGCAGGTGTTCAATAACGTCATCACGCCTCGGCCTTACACCATCGAGGCGCTGCAGCAGGTATTGACCTTCGCCGATGAGGAAAACCCGGACCTTTACCTGAAGACGCCGTCGATCGTCAGCGTGATGAAACAGGCGGGCTACAAGACGTTCTGGATCACCAACCAGCAGACGATGACCAAGCGCAACACGATGCTGACCACCTTTTCCGAACAGGCTGACGAACAGGTCTACCTGAACAACAACCGCAATCAGAACGCTCGGCAGTACGACGGCGACGTGATCGCGCCGTTTACCAAAGCGCTGACCGATGCCGCGCCGCGCAAACTGATCGTGGTGCACCTGCTCGGTACCCACATGGCCTATCAGTACCGCTTCCCGGAGGAGTTCGCAAAATTCAGCGGACGTGACGGCGTACCGGCGGACATCGATGACAGCAAGCTGGAGTTCTACAACAGCTACGACAACGCCGTGCTCTACAACGATTTCGTGGTGTCCAGCCTGATCAAGGAATATGGCAAGGCCGACCCGAACGGCTTCCTGCTGTACCTGTCGGACCACGGCGAAGACGTTTATGACTCGCCAGGCCGCAACACCTTGGGCCGCAACGAGAACAAACCGACCATCCCGATGTACACCGTGCCCTTCATTGCCTACGCCTCGCCGAAGTGGAAGCAGACCCATGACTGGAATTTCGAGAGCATCCACGATCGGCCCTACACCAGTTCGAACCTGATCCACACGTGGGCGCAACTGGCAGGCCTGAGCTTTGATGAGCTCGATACCACCAAAAGCCTGGTCAGCCTGGACTTCAAGGCGCGCCCACGCATGATCGGCGATCCCTATGCGCCGAAGGGGCTGAGTGATTTTGCCCACATGCAAAAGGCCGCCAGCCAGCCCGGCACCATGCCCGAAGTGGTGCAAAAGTAAAAAAGGCGAAGTGACGTTCGCTGCAAACGAAAAGGCCTGCGCAATGCAGGCCTTTTTTTGTTCGTCGGAATGGGTGTGCTTCAACCAGGGTTATGGAGCCGGTGTTTGACGCAGCAGCACGCGGGTCACCCGCCGTTCCTGCACTTGCACGACCTTCAGGTGCCAACCCTCCCACTGCAATTCGTCGCCAATCACCGGCAAACGATCCAGCAGGCTCACCACCAGTCCCGCCAGGGTCTGATAATCACTCGTTGCCCGCGCCTTGAAGCCGATGCGTTCGCGCAGATGGCTGAGGTTCATGGCGGCATTGACCAGCACGCCCTCGCCCTCTTCGATCAAGTCCGGGCCCTCGATTTCACTGGCGTCCGGCAGCTCGCCGGCGATGGATTCGAGGATGTCGGTCATGGTCAGGATGCCGGCGAAATCGCCGAATTCGTTGATCACGAAGGCGATGTGCGTGGACTGCGCGCGCATCTGTTCCAGGGCGTTGAGGATCGAAAAGCTCTCCAGCAGATTGAGCGTCGGCCGGGCGAGGTGTTCGATGTTCGGCTCGGTACCGGACAGCCAGGCGTTGAGCATTTCCTTCTTGTGCACGAAGCCCAGCGGCTCGTCGATGCGGCCCCCCGCGGATCAGCGGCAGTCGCGAGTACGACGAGTTGACCAGTCGCTGGCGAATGCCTTCCGGCGTGTCATCCAGATCGATCACGTCGACGTCGTTGCGCACCGTCATCACACCGCGAATGGGCCGCTGGGCCAATTGCAGCACGCCGCTGATCATCACCCGCTCGCGGCGGTCGAACACCACCTCGTCGCTGTCGCCGTCGAGCATGTCGGCGATCTCCTCACCGACCTCCTCGGCGCTCGGCCTGCGGCCACCCAGCAGGCGCAGCACGGCATGGGCGGTGCGCTCGCGGCGTGGCAAGTCACCTTTCACGCTGCGTTTGCGGCGGGCACGGGCGATCTGGTTGAACACCTCGATCAGGATCGAAAAACCGATGGCCGCGTACAGATAGCCCTTGGGGATATGGAAACCCAGGCCGTCGGCGGTCAGGCTGAAGCCGATCATCATCAGAAAGCCCAGGCACAGCATGATGACGGTCGGGTGAGCGTTGACAAAGGCGGTCAGCGGCTTGCTGGCGATGATCATGATGCCGATCGAGAACACCACGGCGATCATCATGATCGACAGCTCATCGACCATGCCCACGGCGGTGATCACGGCGTCCAGAGAGAACACCGCGTCGAGCACGACGATCTGCGCGACGATCGGCCAGAACAGCGCGTAGGTTGTGCTGCCCGCCCGCTGGGCGACGTGGCCCTCTAGGCGCTCGTGCAATTCCATGGTCGCCTTGAACAGCAGGAACACTCCGCCGAACAGCATGATCAGGTCGCGACCGGAGAAGCTCTTCTCGAAAATCTCGAACAGCGGCTCGGTCAGCGTCACCATCCACGAAATGCTCGCGAGCAGGCCCAGGCGCATGATCAACGCCAGCGACAGGCCGAGCACCCGCGCGCGGTCGCGCTGCTCGGGCGGCAGCTTGTCGGCGAGGATGGCAATGAAAACGAGGTTGTCGATGCCAAGCACCAGCTCAAGCACAATCAGGGTCAACAGGCCAAGCCAGGCCGTGGGATCAGCAATCCACTCCATGGGTCAGCGCCCCTTCTCGATCAATGGCACAGACACGAAAAGGCCCGACGTGCCAGAAGGCAGGTCGAGCCAGACAGAAATCTTGTTTAAGCGGGATAAAGCGACGTGAACGCCTGCGACCCTGTTTGAGGGGAATCGGCGACTGGGAGGTTCCAGAGAGAGCGACATGTGTGTCCTGAAAGCAATACGGGAGGCGATCCTATCGCGCTCTCGGAATCGCCTTACAGGACAGAACTGTTACAAATGGTTTGGAAGGTGTTGCCTGGGCAACAACAGAAACACCGCGGGTATTGAGTGGGACCGGCTTTAGCCGGGAAGGCTTATTGCGTCACACCATAAAACTAAAGGTGTTCAAAACGGCCCCTTCCCGACTGAAGCCGGTCCCACTAACAGCATGGAGTGCATCCCGTGGGATCGGCTTTCCCCATTGCCGCTTCGCTAGAGCGACTTCTGCCAGAACAGCGCGCGACCCATTTGCGGGTCCAGCTGGTAGTCGGCAAATCCAAGCTTGCGGTACGCGCCTTTGGCAGCTTCGTTGCCTTCGAGCACTTCCAGGGTGATTTTGCAGCAGCCGCGCTGGCGGGCGATTTCCTCGACCTTGGCCAGCATCTTCTGGCTGATCCCCTGGCCTCGTGCCGAAGCGATCACCACCACGTCATGCACGTTGACCAATGGCCGGCAGGCGAAGGTCGAGAAGCCCTCGAAGCAGTTGACCAGACCGACCGGCTCGCCGGCGATGAACGCCAGCACGCTGAACGCATGGGGGCGCTTGGCCAGTTCGATCGCCAATTGCTGACGGGTGTCCATGGACAGCGACTGACCGCCACCCATGGCGTCTTCGGCGTATTGATTGAGCAGAAATCCGATCGCTTCTGCGTGAACCGAATTGCTGTAGCTGGCTTGCAGTACCAGAACCTCAGGGGCTTGCATTGACTTCCTCTACCGCTGGAGAAACCTCAACAGGCAGTCGACTCAGTGTGCCGACGTGCCGCGTGGCGGCGATTCTAACGCCCTGGCCGAAAAAATATCCTTATACAGAAGTAGGAAATGTCTCTGATCGGTCAGGAATTCTTCCGGCACGCACCGAGAAAAGGCAGCGCAGGCAAATTGTGCCTACGGTGTCCCACAAAAGCGCAGGGGCTGCGCGCGGATAGACCATCGGCCCGGTAATTGTCCAACAATCCGACCGACGGCACCCCTGTAACAAGGCCTACACCCCATGCTCCACAACGGCGCATTCAGGGCCTTGCAGATCGCTTGATCACCCTGAATTCCACAATACCCCGCATCGCAATCCCGCATGCCAGACATGGCCCGGAAAAATTGTCGAAACTTCTACACAGGCGCATGGGTCATGTGAATAGAGCAACTATGCTGTTGAAAAATCGAAGCAGAGTCCGCTTTCACCTTGTCCTCTAATGTGCAGTCGGTAAATGGGTATCGATCTTGCGTAGGTCTTGTGTGCCTGGCCATAGGAAATGGCTGCTTACACCTTAAGTGCTGTACCAACACTGCATATCGAACTGGAGAAAACGATGATTAGTGCCGCTGTCAAAACCCAGAAGGGAGAGAGTTTTAATCAGCCGGCCAGCGAGCTGACCCATCTGCCGGTCTTCGCAACGACGAGCGCACCCGTGCTGCAACTGCCTCCTGTTCAACCAGTGATTTCTTCGGTAACCCGCAAGAAAGTCCTGTTCGTGACTTCAGAGATGGCCGACCTGGTGAAAACCGGCGGTCTGGGCGATGTGTCAGCCGCACTGCCGCGCGCCATGCGCCACCTGCACGATGTACGCGTGCTGATTCCCGGCTATCCACAGGTCATCAATAGTGGCAACCCGATCCACATCATCAGCGAGCTGCCCGGTCACGCCGCGCTGCCTCCCTGCAAGATCGGCCGGATGGACATGAAAGACGGTCTGGTCATTTACGTCCTGATCTGTCCCGAGTTGTACGAGCGTGAAGGCACGCCCTACGGTGACAATGACGGCCGCGACTGGTCCGACAACCATATTCGCTTTGCCCGCCTGGGCCTGGCGGCTGCCGACTTTGCGGCCGGCGCGGTGAAGACCCAGTGGTGCCCCGAGCTCGTTCACGCTCACGACTGGCCAGCAGGCCTGGCGCCGGCGTACATGAAATGGCGCGGCCAGACCACGCCGTCGATCTTCACTATCCACAACCTGGCGTATCAGGGTTTTGTCAGCATTGCCTCCAGCCGTGAGCTGGGCATTCCCGACTCGGCATTGAGCCCGGAAGGCATGGAGTTTTACGGTCAGCTCTCGTTCATCAAGGCCGGCATGGCGTATTCCAGCCATATCACGACTGTGAGCGCGACCTACGCCAAAGAAATTACCACCCCGGATTTTGGCTGTGGCCTGGAAGGCTTCCTGCAGAGCAAAGCCGACCGCGGTCAGCTCAGCGGCATTCCCAACGGCATCGACGAGAGCTGGGACGCTGCCACCGACGAGCACCTGATCTGCCGCTTCGCTCCGAACGAGTGGACCCGCAAGGAAATCAACGCTGACTACGTGCGCGAGCTGTTTGAACTGGAGCCTTCCACCGGCCCGCTGTTCGCCGTGGTCTCCCGTCTGGTTTACCAGAAGGGTCTGGACCTGACCATCGGGGTTGCCGAGCACATCGTCAACAACGGCGGCCAGATTGCGATCATCGGCCGTGGCGAACCTGAAGAAGAAGACGCCATGCGCGCCCTCGCCGCCCGCTTCCCGGGTCAGGTCAGCGTGCGCGTCGGCTTCAATGAGACAGACGCACGTCGCATGTTCGCCGGCAGTGATTTTCTGCTGATGCCTTCGCGCTACGAGCCTTGCGGCCTGAGCCAGATGTACGCGCAGCGCTTCGGCTCCCTGCCGATCGCACGCCGCACTGGCGGTCTCGCGGACACCATCGAAGACGGCTGCACCGGTTTCCTGTTCGACGAATCCACGGTCGAGAGCTACACCGAAGCCCTGACCCGCGCGTTCAAGGTCTTCGAAAGTCCATTGCTGCTCAACGCCATGCGCTGCCGCGCCATGGCCGCTCCGTTCGATTGGCACAAGGCGGTAGAACCCTACGCCGATCTTTACCAGGAGCTGCTGAAGAAAAACGCAGGCGTGGCACTGCATTATTGATAACCCACTGATCAAGGAATTACGGATGCCTTCGCGCACGGATCAAAACTGGCGCCACGGCGCCGTCATGCTGGATCCACAACACACCCGGTTTGCCCTCTGGGCACCGGACGCCCAAAGCGTCAGCGTCGAATTCGAAAACGGGCCTGCACAGGCCCTTCAGCCAGAGCAGGACGGCTGGTTCGTGGTCGAGACCGAGTGTGGAGCTGGCACGCGTTATCGCTTCAACGTCGCTCTCGATGGACAAAACAATCTCACTGTTCCTGACCCGGCTTCCCGGGCTCAGGACGGCGACGTGCACGGCTACAGCATCGTCGTCGACCAGGCCGCCTACCAATGGAAGAACACCGAGTGGCAGGGACGGCCCTGGCACGAGGCGGTCATCTACGAGCTGCACGTCGGTGCACTGGGTGGCTATGAAGGCGTTGAACAGCGTCTGCAGCATCTGGTGGACACCGGCATCACCGCCATCGAGCTGATGCCTATCGCGCAATTCCCGGGTGATCGCAACTGGGGCTACGACGGCGTGTTGCCTTACGCCGCCCAGTCGTCCTATGGCACGCCCGACCAACTCAAGCACCTGATCGACACCGCCCACGGGTTGGGCCTCGCGGTCATTCTGGACGTGGTCTACAACCACTTCGGCCCGGACGGCAATTACCTCGGCGCCTACGCCAGCCATTTCTTCCGCAGCGACAAAAAGACGCCGTGGGGCGACGCGATCGATTTCCGCCGCCGTGAAGTACACGACTTCTTTATCGACAACACGATGATGTGGCTGCAGGACTACCGCTTCGACGGCCTGCGTTTCGACGCCGTGCACGCCATCGAAGACCCGACTTTTCTGCAAGACCTGGCAGAACACGTACGCGAGACGATTCCGTCGGAGCGTCACGTCTGGCTGACCCTGGAAAACGAATTCAACGAAGCTGGACGCATGGATCAGGGCTACGACGCCCAATGGAACGATGACGGCCACAACACGCTGCACGTCCTGCTGACCGGCGAGACCGACGCTTACTACACCGACTTCGTCGAAAAACCCACGCAAAAGCTTGCGCGTCTGCTGGGCGAAGGCTTTGTCTATCAAGGCGAATCCACCCGTCATGGCCACGCCCGGGGCGAACCGAGCGGCCATCTGCCGCCGACCTCTTTCGTGCTGTTTCTGCAGAACCACGACCAGATCGGCAACCGGGCCTTCGGCGAGCGTCTGGTCCAGCTGAGCCCACCCCCTGCGTTGCAGGCGGCGACGGCGCTGTTGCTGCTGTCACCGATGATCCCGCTGATGTTCATGGGCGATGAGTGGGGCGCAAGCGAGCCGTTTCTGTTCTTCACTGACTTCCATGACGAGCTGGCAGATGCCGTGCGTGAAGGACGTCGTGGCGAGTTCAAGGATTTCGCCGCGTTCAAGGATCCGGCCAAGCGCGAGCAGATCCCTGATCCCAATGCTCTTAAAACTTTCGAGGCCTCGCGTCCGGCGTTCGATGCGCTGCTGCTGGAAACTGACAAGGGTCAGGACCATCGCAACTGGCTTGAGCTCTACAAAACCTTGCTGCAGATTCGCAAGACCGAGCTGTTCCCTCGCCTGCACGGCGCCAGTGCGTTGGGCGTGAAAGAGCTCGGCGACAAAGCCGTCAGCGCACGTTGGAAGCTGGGCGACGGCAGCGAGTTGCGCATTGATCTGAACCTCGGCAGCGAGGCGGTCGACACTGATGATCACACCGGCTACAGAGTGCTTCATCAATCCCGTGCCAAGTCCGCAGAACTTTCCCCATCCGCCACCCTCAATCCATACACGGCCATTGTCAGCCTGAAATCGAGTGACGTTGTGGAGGAACAGGATGAGCAATGAGCAACTGGAAAAACTGGCAGCCCAGGCGGGCCTGTCGGTTGACTGGAAGGACGCCAACGCCAAACCGCAACACGTAAGCCCCGAGGTCCTGCGCAAGGTCCTCGGCGGCCTGGGTTACCCCGCCGAGACAGAAGAAGACGTCCAAGCCAGCCTCAAACGCCTGAACGAAGAAAGTCAGCCGGCCACCCCGCCGCCGTTGATGACCGTCGACCACGGCAAGGATCTGGATCTGTCGAGCTGGTTCGCCCCAGCCACCGCGTTCAAGCTGACGCTTGAAGACGGCTCGCTGCTCGAAGGGAAACTGACCGACAAGGCTGCCCTGCCCGGGTTGGCCACAGTGGGTTATCACCCGTTGGAAGTGGGCGGCCAGCAGTTGACCGTCGCCGTCGCGCCAAAGACGTGCTACAGCCTGAACATGGCCAGCAAGAAAGCAATCGCCCGCGACTGGGGCCTGACCACTCAGTTGTACTACCTGCGCCGTGAAGGTGATGGCGGTATCGGCGATACCCAAGGGTTGGAGGCTTTCGTACGTGCCGCAGGCACCCGTGGTGCCTCGGCCGTGGCGATCAGCCCGGTTCACGCGATGTTCTCCAACGACAGCGAGCGCTACAGCCCGTACTCGCCGTCCAGCCGCCTGTTCCTCAACGCGCTGTACGCGGCGCCGGGGACCATTCTCGGTGACCGCGCGGTTGAGCTGGCAATCGAGAAAGCCGGCCTGGCCGACGAGTTCAAGCGTCTGGAATCACTGGAGCTGATCGAATGGCCCGCCGCCGCCAAAGCAAAATATGCCCTGCTGCGCGAGCTGTATGCCGGCTTCATCGGCAGCGATCATCCCTTCCACGAGGACTTCAAGAGTTTCCGCCAAGCGGGCGGTGAAGCCCTGGAAAACCACTGCCGTTTCGAAGCCCTGCGTGATGCGGGCGACGAATTGGGCATTGGCGGCAACTGGCATGAATGGCCGGAGCAGTACAAGAACCCGCGTAACCCTGCCCTCGACGCGTTCGCCAAGGCGCACGGCGAAGAGATCGGTTTCCACGCCTTCGCGCAATGGCTGATCGCGCGTGGCCTCGAACGCGCCCAGACCGCCGCACGATCGAGCGGCATGAGCGTCGGCCTGATCGGTGATCTGGCTGTGGGTGCCGACGGTGCCGGCAGCCAGGCCTGGAGTCGTCAGGACGAGTTGCTCTCCTCGCTGACCGTGGGCGCACCACCGGACATTCTCAACCGCTCGGGCCAGAGCTGGGGCATCTCGGCGTTCTCGCCGACCGGCCTGAAGCGCAATGGTTTTCAGGCGTTCATCGAAATGCTGCGGGCCAACTTCGCCCACGCCGGTGGCCTGCGCATCGACCATGTGATGGGGCTGCAGCGCCTGTGGGTCGTCCCGTTGGGATCCCCGGCGAGTGAAGGCGCTTACCTGAATTACCCGCTGGACGACATGCTGCGGCTGTTGAGCCTGGAATCGTGGCGTCACGAAGCAATCGTTTTGGGCGAAGACCTCGGCACGGTGCCCGAAGGTCTGCACGAGAAGCTGTCCGAGCGCGAGATCCTCGGGATGCGCGTGCTGCTGTTCGAACAGGACGACGCGACGTTCAAGCCCATCACGAAGTGGTCCAGAGACGCACTGGCCACCACCAGCACCCACGACCTGCCCACCCTCACCGGTTGGCTGAGCGAACTGGATGTCGACTGGAACAAAAAACTCGGGCTTGTCGATGACGACGCCGAGCAGAAGATGCGCGACGGCCGCGAACGGGAACGCAAGGGGTTGATCACGGCGCTCAAGCAGAACTACACCCTGCCCAGCGGCGGTGAAAGTGTGAGCGCCAAAGACGTCATCGACTACAGCATTGCGTACCTCGGCCACACCCCGGCGCCGTTGGTGCTGCTCCCGATCGAGGACGCCCTCGGCATTGATGAGCAGGCGAATTTCCCCGGCACCATCGACAGTCATCCCAATTGGCGACGTCGGCTCAACGGCGACAGCGGTTCTCTGCTGAACAACGGCGATGCAGCACGACGACTTGAAATTCTGGCAGCGGCACGGCAACAAGCCGCGGAGCGTGATCAAAAATGAGTACCCCTCTTAAATCCCTGCGCGCCACCCAGCGCCTGCAGTTTCACAAAGACTTCACGCTGGACGACGCCACCAAGCTCGTGCCGTACTTCGCCAGCCTGGGCATCAGCCACATCTACGCCTCGCCGTTGCTGAAAGCCCGCGCCGGTTCCATGCACGGTTACGACGTGGTCGACCCACGGGTGATCAACCCCGAACTGGGCGGTGAGCCGGCCTTGCTGCGCCTGGTCGCGGCGCTGCGTGAGCACGGCATGGGCCTGATTCTCGACATCGTCTCCAACCACATGGCAGTCGGCGGCAACGACAATCCCTGGTGGCTTGACTTGCTCGAATGGGGTCAGCGCAGCCCTTACGCCAAGTTTTTCGACATCCAGTGGAATTCTCCGGACCCGCTGCTCAAGGGCCAACTGTTGTTGCCGTTCCTGAGCACCGACTACGGCACCGTGTTGCAGAACGGTGAAGTGCCCCTGCGTTTCGATGCGGAGCACGGTACCTTCCACGCCGAGCACTATCAGCATCTCTTCCCGATCAACCCGGCCACGTACGCGCCGCTGTTGAAGGCAGCGAAGCGTTCCGAGCTGGATGAACTGGCCCAGCGCTTCGCCGACCTCGACTACTATCCGCAGGCCTACGAGCGTGCCCGTCAGGCCAAGGCTGAGCTGGCCGAAGCGGTGAAGGCCAAACCCGAGCTGGTCAAGGCCGTTGAAGAAGGTCTCGCGCAGTTTGATTCCAGCACCCCGGAAGGCTTCGACCGCCTGCACCGTCTGCTTGAGCAGCAGGACTATCGTCTGGCGAGCTGGCGCACCGCGGGTGACGACATCAACTGGCGGCGTTTCTTCGACATCAACGAGCTGGGCGGCCTGAAGGTCGAGCGTTCGCAGGTGTTCGAAGCAACCCACGGGAAGATTTTCGAGCTCATCGCCAAAGGGCTTGTGGACGGTCTGCGCATCGACCATATCGACGGCCTCGCCGACCCGCGCGGGTATTGCCGCAAGCTGCGTCGTCGCGTCGACAGCCTGATGAAACTGCGCCCGGCCGGCACCGAACTGGAACGTCTGCCGATTTTCGTCGAGAAGATCCTCGGCCCAGACGAGCAACTGCGCACTGATTGGAACGTCGACGGCACCACCGGTTATGAATTCATGAACCAGGTGTCGCTGCTGCAGCACGATCCGAAAGGTGAAGCCGTACTGGGCGAGCTGTGGAGCCGCATCAGCGGACGCACGGCCGACTTCAATCAGGAAGTGCTGGAAGCCCGCGATCTGGTCCTCCACGGCACCCTGGCAGGTGATTTCGAAAACCTGGCCCAAGCACTGCTGCAGGTCTCGCGCAGTGACGTGATGACCCGCGACATGACCCTTGGCGCCATCCGCCGCGCTCTGCTGGCGCTGGTCAGCAACTTCCCGGTCTACCGCACCTACCTCACCGCCTGCGGCCGTTCTGCAGAGGACGAGCGCTTCTTCCAGCAGGCCATGGACGGTGCGCGGGAGATGCTCAGCGAAGGCGACTGGCCGGTGCTGGATTCCCTCAAGCTGTGGCTGGGTGGCGAGAAGCTGCGCGACTACCCGACGGGCCGGTTGCGCGAAATGCGCCGCAAGGCCGGCAACCGTTTCCAGCAGTTGACGTCGCCAGTGGCGGCCAAATCGGTGGAAGACACGTCGTTCTATCGCTCCGCCGTGCTGCTCTCGCGCAACGATGTGGGTTTCCACCCGCAACATTTCAGTGCGCCGGTGGAGGCGTTTCATGAAGTCTCCATCGAGCGGCACAAGAGCTTCCCGAACAACCTGCTGACCACCGCGACCCACGACCACAAGCGCGGCGAAGACACCCGCACCCGTCTGGCCGTGCTCAGCGAACTGGCGCCCTGGTACGCCGAGCAGGTCGAGCGCTGGCAGCAGCTGTCGGCGCCGCTCAAGGCGGGTGACACCCACATCAGCCCGGGTGACGAGCTGATGCTGTATCAAGCAATCATCGGCAGCTGGCCGCTGGACCTCGAAGGCGAGCCGGCTTTCGAAGCCTACGCCAAGCGACTGACCCAGTGGCAGGAAAAGGCCCTGCGCGAAGCCAAACTGCAGAGCAGCTGGAGCGCGCCCAACGAGCCGTACGAGACCGCGTGCCGCGAGTTTCTCCAGCACTTGCTGCTGAACGCCGACGGTCTGGCACTGCGTCAATCCATCGGTGCCACGGCCAATCGCATCGCGACGGCCGGCGCGCTCAACAGTCTGGCGCAAACTTTGCTGCGAATGACTGCGCCCGGTGTGCCTGATCTGTATCAGGGCACTGAGTTCTGGGACTTCAGCCTGGTGGATCCGGACAACCGTCGTCCGGTGGATTACCCCGCTCGCGAACGTGCGTTGCAGGCATCCGTGCCGGTCACCGAGCTGTTGAACCAGTGGCACGACGGCCGGATCAAGCAGGCGTTGATTGCCCAGGTGCTTAGCCTGCGCAATGAGTACCCCGCGCTGTTCAGTGAAGGCGAATATCAACCCCTTGAAGTGGTGGGTGAAAAAGCCGATCACGTCATCGCTTTTGCCCGGGTAACGAAAGAGATGCGGGCTATTGTTGTGGTTCCGCGCTTGCCGGCTGAACTATTGGGCACTGCCCAAACTCCATTCATCAATGCAGCAAATTGGGGCGATACACGAATCAACCTGCCGTTCGCTGATTCACATCCAAATTGGAAGGGACTTTTTTCTCAGGCTACAGTCACATCCAGCAAGGAAATGTTGCTCAGCGCAGCGCTCAAGGAAATTTCTGTAAACCTGCTTATACAAACCTTGTGATACCGGGAGTGTCGAGATGAGTGCCGACGATAAAAGAATCAGCGAGCTTGCCCACCAGATCTGGGAAACGGAAGGCAAGCCACATGGGCAAGATGCCCGCCACTGGGAAATGGCTAGCAAGTTGGCCGCCGCCGAGGCGAAGTCGCCTAAAAAACCGGCTGCTGCGAAGACGGCGAAGTCCAAGCTCGACAGCAAAGCGGAGCCCAAGGCTGCCGCTGCCAAACCCGCTGCGAAGGGTGCAGCCAAACCGGCGGCGAAATCTGCTGCCAAGCCTGCGGCTAAACCCGCAGCCGCATCAGCGGCAAAGTCAGCAGGCAGCTCCGCTGATCAGGCTGCCAGCAAATCCGAGGCAAAAGCTGACGCCAAGCCTGCCGCTAAACCGGCGGCCAAGGCGCCCGCCAAACCCAAGGCTGCGGCGAGCGGTACCGATGCTGCCGCCAAACCGGCCAAGCCGGCGGCCAAGTCTTCTGCCAAGAAGCCTGCCGCCGCCAAGCCTGCGTCTTGATCAACTGCTTTAACGCGTCACTGTTGCGCCGCTAACACCCCTACCGCAGGGATCGCCTTAAAACGGTCGTCACCCTGCGGTAATTTTCAAACCTGTTGCATCGATGGCGCAGTCACGTACTGAGGCCACGGCTTTGTTCGCCTTCAGGAACTCATTCGAACGTCAGGAATACACATGAGCACGCAAGATAAAAGCACCGCTACACAGAATGAATCCGGCAACGCTGGCAGCCCCGAAGTCACGGCCTCGCGCATTCGAGAAGGCCTGCCCTTCCCGCTCGGCGCCAGCTGGGACGGCCTCGGCGTCAACTTCGCCATCTTTTCCGCCAACGCCACCAAGGTCGAGCTGTGCCTGTTCGACTCGGCCGGTGAAGTGGAGCTTGAGCGCATCGAGCTGCCGGAATACACCGACGAGATCTTTCACGGTTACCTGCCCGACGCCCACCCGGGTCAGGTGTATGGCTATCGCGTCTATGGTCCGTACGATCCGAAGAACGGCCACCGTTTCAACCACAACAAGCTGCTGATCGACCCGTATGCCAAGCAACTGGTCGGCGAGCTGAAGTGGTCCGAGGCGCTGTTCGGTTACACCATCGGTCACCCGGACGACGACCTGAGCTTCGACGAGCGTGACAGCGCGCCCTTCGTGCCCAAGTGTAAGGTCATCGACCCTGCGTACACCTGGGGCCGCGAACAGCGCGTCGACGTGCCGTGGGACAAGACGATTTTCTACGAGACCCACACCCGCGGTTTCACCATGCGTCACCCGTCGGTGCCTGATGAAGTCAAAGGCACGTTCGCCGGCCTGATGGTCGATGACGTGATCAAGCACATCAAAGGTCTGGGCGTCACCTCGATCGAATTGCTGCCGATCCACGCCTTCGTCAACGACCAGCACCTGCTGGAAAAAGGCATGACCAACTACTGGGGTTACAACACCCTGGCGTTCTTTGCCCCGGATCCACGCTACCTGGCCCACGGCAAGATTTCCGAGTTCAAGGAAATGGTTGCGCACATGCACCACGCCAACCTGGAAGTGATCCTGGACGTGGTCTACAACCACACCGCCGAAGGCAACGAGCGCGGCCCGACCCTGTCGATGCGCGGTATCGACAACGCCTCGTACTACCGCCTGATGCCGGATGACAAGCGTTACTACATCAACGATTCCGGTACCGGCAACACCCTCGACCTGAGCCACCCGTGCGTGCTGCAGATGGTCACCGATTCGCTGCGTTACTGGGCGACCGAGATGCACGTCGACGGCTTCCGCTTCGACTTGGCCACCATCCTTGGCCGTTACCACGATGGTTTCAGCGAGCGCCACAGCTTCCTCGTGGCCTGCCGCCAGGATCCGGTGCTGCGTTCGGTGAAACTGATCGCCGAGCCTTGGGATTGCGGTCCAGGCGGTTACCAGGTCGGCAACTTCGCGCCGGGCTGGGCGGAGTGGAACGACAAATTCCGCGACAACATCCGTGCGTTCTGGAAAGGCGATGAAGGCCAACTGGCGGACTTCGCCAACCGCATGACGGCGTCGGGCAACCTGTTCAACCAGCGTGGCCGCCGGCCGTATGCGTCGGTGAACTTCATCACCGCCCACGATGGTTTCACGCTGCACGACCTGGTGTCGTACAACGAGAAGCACAACGAGGACAACGACGAAAACAACCAGGACGGCAGCAACGACAACCGTTCCTGGAACTGTGGCGTCGAAGGCCCGACCGACGATCCGGAAATCAACGCGCTGCGCCTGCGTCAGATGCGCAACTTCTTCTCGACGCTGATCCTGGCTCAGGGCACGCCGATGGTGGTTGCCGGTGACGAGTTCGCCCGTACCCAGCACGGCAACAACAACGCCTATTGCCAGGACAGCGAGATCGGCTGGGTCAACTGGGATCTGGACGAAGACGGCAAGGCCCTGCTGGCGTTCGTCAAGCGTCTGATCAAGCTGCGTCAGTCGTACCCGATCCTGCGTCGTAGCCGCTTCCTGGTGGGCGATTACAACGAAGAACTGGGCGTGAAGGACGTGACCTGGCTGTCGCCAAGCGGCGAAGAGATGACCATCGAGCAGTGGGAAGATCCGAACGGCCGCTGCCTGGGCATGTTGATGGATGGCCGCGCTCAGGAAACCGGTATTCGTCGCCGCGGCTCCGAAGCAACGCTGCTGCTGGTGGTCAACTCACACCACGACGGCGTCAACTTCACGCTGCCGGAGGTGCCGGAAGGTCTCAACTGGACCAGCCTGATCGACACCAATCAGCCGGAAATCGACGGCAAGGACCAGTTCGAGTTCGGCAGCGAGTACACGGTCACGCCGCGTTCGCTGTTGCTGTTTGAACTGCAAAAGGCTCCACAGGCGTAACTGTTCGCGCCTGGATTCATAGCGACACCTGCTTGCCCGCGATGGGGTCAGTCAGCCAGAGATAATGGTTGGCTGATCCGGTCGCGGGCAAGCGTCGTTTCGTCAGCACCCTTTCAAGCCCCCCCGCCCGACTCCCGCACTGTTGCCCCCGGATTCATTGACTTTGTAGTCACGAATCGACCTCCATGTTCTGAAACTACAAAATATGTAGTGCACGAAAATAATCACTACAAAACCGTTGACGAGGCCTTTTGCCGACTGCATAGTGCAGGCGTCTCCCCGATCGGGAGAGCTGGCAAAAGTATTCCGGGCCCGTTCGACACAGCCGTCGAACAACCTCTGGATGTGTGCTGCCCACAAGGCAGATTGATGAAGCCGAACCGGCATGATCGACCCACCAGGCCGAGCGCTGGCGACACGTCCTCATGACACTTGTGGTCGACAACGCAGTCGCCCGTGTCTTCCAGGCGTCCGCCCTTCTCGCCCAGGTCCGATCTTCCCTCTCTGCCGTCATCAATACCCACACGTTGCGGCCCGGCACCGGCTCTGTGTACCGACGGACCTTGCTTGTCAGCGACTGGAAGGACTGCGAATCGACGGACGATTCGCCATTGCGTTTGAACTCACTCGATAGATTAACCAGTGGTCAAAAAGGGGTAACAACCATGAACCTGAACAACCAACCTACCATTGATCAATTGGCTCGACTGTTCGCCGCACGCAAGGACTCCCTTGATAGCCACATCCTCTGGGTGTGCGAGGAAGGCAACGTGCACATGGACGGCCTGGGTGCCTGCACCGAGGAAGAACAATTCGAGAGTCAGCACCCGCACATGCGTGCCCGGCTGAAGATGTACCGCAAGGGCCACGGTTATGTCGGCAAGAAGGCCGCGGCGGACAAGCAGTTCCTCGGCCAGGTACTGGAAACCCTGAGCAGTGAATGGGGCGCCGTGCAGCAAGCGCCTGGCCTGCGCGTTATTGACAAGCTCTGCTGATTGAAACGCCGTTGCCTGCCTGTTTTCGATGGGCAGGCAACGGTGGTTTTTTCGCGGCGCTGATCCCGTTGCAAGCCCCCGCCAACGCCCCCTCGTCCGCCTCCCCTGTTTACGTTGAACTTGGCATCGCCATCCTCTTCCAATGCAAGCGAGCCGCGTCGACGGTTCCGCATCAATCCATGGAACAGACAACGCCCGCGTGCGTAATTAAGGTGCCGTAATGGATCTGGACAAGCTCAGCAAACACGTCAAGGCCGGGGAAGTCACCGAGGTCAATCTGGTGTCGATCGAAGGTGGCTCGTACGCCATACATGCGCTCATGGACGGCAAGTCCAATGCCATCGCCAGCCCGGACGGCAAGGTGCTGCACGTGGCATCGGTCGACGAAGCGCGCAAATGCCTGTCGTCCCTTCAGGACGTGAAGCTGTTCATCGTGCACCCGGTGGTCTACGACGAAATGGTCGGGCAGCCGCACACCACACCCGAAGCGCCCCGCCAGCCTATTCCGTTCCGCTCGGGGAACTGACCTGAATGCGCGCCGGTTCCTGCTGGATGCACACGTTGCAGTAGGACCGGCTTCAGCCGGGAAGAGGCCAGTGAGACCACCCTCAATTCTGCGGCGTGACGACTGATGCCTTCCCGGCTAAAGCCGGTCCTACTGGGTGCATGGGGCAGTTATCGTCAATCACCCGCGAAAATCGATGACGATCCTCGACTGTACTTCGCCGTCACCCAACTCCCTGAACACCTGATTGATCTCGGCCAACGGCCGCAACTCGATGTCGGCCTTCACCTTGCCTTCGGCGGCGAAGGCCAAGGCTTCGGCCATGTCCTGCCGAGTGCCGACGAACGAGCCCCGCACGGTGATGCAGTTGGCGACCACCTCGAACAGCGACAGCGGAAACTCGCCCGGTGGCAGCCCGACCAGCACGCACGTGCCACGTTTGCGCGTCATGCCCACCCCTTGTTTGAACGCCGCCAGCGAGGGCGCGGTGATCAGCACGCCGTGCGCCCCGCCATCGGTGACGTCCCTGACGGCCTGCACCGGGTCACCCACGCGGGCGTTCACCACCGCGTCTGCACCCAGCCTGGTGGCATGGGCCAGTTTGCCGTCGTCGACATCCACCGCACACACGCGCAGGCCCATGGCTGTGGCGTACTGCCCGGCCAAATGCCCTAAGCCGCCAATCCCCGAAATCACGATCCACTGACCCGGCCTGACATCGGCCTCCTTGATGCCTTTGTAGGTGGTGACCCCGGCGCAGATGATCGGCGCCGCTTCATGGGGCGCGAGCCCGGCCGGAATGTGCGCCACGTATTCAGGGTCGGCGAGAATGTATTCGGCGAACCCGCCATTGCGGGTATAGCCGCCGAATTCGGCGCTGGCGCACACGGTTTCCCACGCGCTCAGGCAGTACTCGCAGTGACCGCACGCTGAATACAGCCACGGCACGCCCACGCGATCGCCTTCGCCCACACTGGTCACGCCAGCCCCCAGGGCCACCACGATGCCGATGCCTTCATGTCCCGGAATGAACGGCAGCGACGGCTTCACCGGCCAGTCTCCCCGTGCCGCGTGCAAGTCGGTATGGCACACGCCACAGGCTTCAGTTTTGATCAGGATCTGCCCGGGGCCCGGCGTGGGAATGTCCCACTCGCGAAGCACCAGCGGGCTGCCGAATGCTTCTACAACTGCGGCCTTCATTTTGCCTTTCATAGAGTCTGCCTTCGCCTGAGACGAGCTAAGTTCGAGTAACGGGCGCGAATGATCAGTCATGGAATTGCCTCATGAGCCTCCCATGATCGCGATGGGCTTGGCGGTGGCTGACCTGAATCAACCGACGGCCAGTGTGCTCGCCTGAAGTGACCCGGTATTGATCTGGATCAACAAGTCCTGTTCATCGAGACGCAGCGCTATTGGGGGGCAGACAAGAAGTCAGCTCAGAGGTGCAGGCGCTGAATGTCCTGCAGCAAACACATACCTTTTGGGAGTGAGCTTGCTCACGAAGACGGCATTTCGGCCGCTGGAGAGACAGCGGATGCCCCCCGGCAAACCAGCGCCCATGACCGCTACGTCAACAGGCGCATCCATGCAGGGTTAAAACACCAGCTTGTACCCGATCGCCAGCAGCATCAGCGCCAGACACGGGCGCAGGATGGCGTCGGGGATGCGGCCGGTCAGGTGGCTGCCGATGTAGATGCCCGGCAGCGAGCCCATCAGCAGGTAGCCCAGCATCGACCAGTTCATGTTGCCCATGCTCGCGTGGCCAATGCCGGCGATCAGGGTCAGGGGCACGGCGTGGGCGATTTCGGTGCCAACCAGGCGGCGTGTTTCGAGGAAGGGATAAAGCAGGAACAACGCCACCGTGCCGAGGGCGCCGGCGCCGATGGACGTCAGCGCGACCATGGTGCCGAGGATGACGCCGGTCAGCACCGTCAGCCCGTTCAGCATTCGGCTGCTGAGGCGATAACGATCCCCGGCGTGGCGCTGAGCAAACGCCAGCAGGCGCTTCTTGAAAAAGATCGCCAGCGCGGTCAGGAGCAGCACCACACCCAGCGCTTGTTTGATCACCTGATTCATCGCGTCCGGCGCGGTGTGCAGGCTGCTCAGAAACCACAGCGTCAGCCCGGCGGCCGGCACGCTGCCCAGGGTCAGCCAGCCGGTGATGCCCCAGTCAATGTTGTCGTTCTTTTTGTGAACCAGCACGCCGCCGCTTTTGGTGATGGCGGCGTACAGCAGATCAGTGCCCACTGCGGTGGCGGGATTGATGCCAAACCACAGCAGGATCGGGGTCATCAGCGATCCACCGCCCACCCCCGTCATGCCAACGATGAAACCGACCACCAGCCCTGCGACGACGAAACCTGCGTTGCCAAAATCCATTGCTCTGCCTGACTGCACATTCAAAAGCCCGCGGGCAGGATAGCGATTTTTGCTCTAAGGACTGCTGTTTTTCTTATATCGCGCCTAGATCGAGACGTTCTATGGTTATAACCAAATGGGTTACGGGCACAGGGCTGCCGATTGAATCAAGGCTCGCCCTCCCAGTAATCCAGTGTCGCATCAGGACGCTGCACGGCCGCAAACGCACGTGCTCCGTTGATGGTGACCATCGCCTGATACTTGCCGGAGTCCGGGTATTCGCACACTTCCGGCGTCTCGCGGGTGCTGATGGATAAATACTTCAGCGGCGCGTGAGAGGTGTTGATGATCTGATGGGGGTACTCCGGACCGGGCGGAATGAAGATCACATCGCCGCTGCGGATCGGGAGCATTTCACCCGCCACGCGCAAGGTGCCCTGCCCGTCCAGAATGACGAACATTTCTTCCTGAGCGTAATGAAAATGATAAGGGCACGAGCGCTTGCCGGGCGCGACGATGTCCACCGACGCGCCCAGTTTCTGCGCGGCGGTGCCGGTGCCCAGGCGTGCGGCATGGCTTTCGTACAGCGGGTCGCGGCGCTCGTGCTGCATCGGCACATCGTTGAAGTTGCGAATCAGGCGCGCGGCCAGTTCGCCGGGGTCATTGCTCATGCTCACTCCATCAGAAAAAGGCGGTGTCGATCACGGCTCGCAAAACAGCGGCTTAACGCAAGCCGCAGGCTTCAACGTGTCGCAACGAAGAACAAGCGCGGGAACGGCAGCAGTACCGTGCCGTCGTCCAGCGCCGGGTAGGCCTGGCTGATCGCCTGCAAATAGGTGTCGAGAAAATCCTGCTGCGCCGCTTCGTCGAGCTTTTGCAGATAGGGCCGCAGCGCCGAACCCTTGAACCACTCGACCACTGCCCCATGCCCGCCGGCAAGCGGATGGTGATACGTGGTGCGCCAGACATCGACCTCGGCGCAATGCCCTTGCAGCAGTTCGAAGTAATAGGCGGCAGGGTGTCGGTCGGGGTGCTTGACGTCGCCAATCCTGCTCGCCCACTCCGCACTCGCGGCCATGTCACGGGCCAGACGATGGGCAGGCTCCTCCAGATTGTCCGGCGTCTGCACCGCCAGCACGCCACCCGGGTTGAGCAGGCTGACCAGCCGCGGGTACAGCGTCGCGTGGTCAGGCACCCATTGCAGCGACGCGTTGGCGAGAATCACGTCGTAAGTCTGTGCCGGGTTCCAGCTGCCGATGTCGGCGAGTTCGAATGCAACATTCGGCAGCCTCTGACGGGCGTCGCGCAGCATGTCGTCGGAGCTGTCCACCCCGGTCACCGTAGCCTCCGGGAAACCCTCGGCCAGCACTTCGGTGGAATTGCCGGGACCGCAGCCGAGGTCGACGGTGGTGTGCACCGAGGCCAGAGGAATGGCGGCGACGAGGTCGCGGACCGGTCGGGTGCGTTGCTGCTCGAACATGGAGTACTGCCTGGCGGACCAGCTCATCGTGCCTTCCTTCTGGGTGGACAGTGTGGCGAGAGTAGAACGCGCGGGCCGGGAGTACAAATGGGGTGAGCGACAAGCCATAAGCTGCAAGCTGCAAGCTGCAAGTGGTTGGCAGCGAGCAGCGGGTGTTCAGATCATGACTCGGCGGGTGAGATGACCGCTTGAGACCGGGTAGGAGACGTACAGGCCTGAGTCCACTTGGGCTCTCGACGTTTGGGCGTGGGCGCGAACTGTGTGGGCGGCTGCAAGCAGGGTTTGCGCATCCAGTCCTCCATTGTTTACGGCATCGACGATGGCGTGGGAGATGTCGTCAAGCCCCGCCTCCGCCGACACCAGCAACAGGTGCGCACCGGCATTCAGGGCGGCGACGGCGGTGTCGGCGATGCTGTTGCCGCGCAGGATGGAAACGGCGTCGAGGTCGTCTGACACGATCAGTCCTTTAAAACCCAACGCATCCCTTAGCAGGCCGATGACCGCCGCCGAGGTGCTGGCCGACTGCTGCGGATCCAGCGCCGGGAACACCGCAGGCCCGGGCATGATTGCGCCAACGCCTGCGGTAATGACCTGCCTGAACACCTCCAGCCCGTCGCTGAGCGCGGCGGCGTTGTCGGGCACGGTAGCCCGCGCCACCGCCGGGTCCTGCTCGACCTGATAATGACCCGGAAAGTGTTTGGCCGTGGCGACCACGCCGGCACGCTGCACACCCCGGATGAACGCGCAGGCAATGCGCGCCACCTCGGCGGGATCGGGCCCGAGGTTGCGCTGGTGCAGCCAGGGGTTGACCCCGCTGACCACGTCCACAATCGGCGCCAGGAACAGATTGACGCCCATGACCCTGGCCGAGCTGGCCATTTCATAACAGCGCGACTCGATGTCGGCGGTGCTCATGTGGGTCAGTTCGGTCGAGCTCGGCATACCGGGCACCAGACCGTGCAAGCGCTGGATGCCGCCGAGCTCCTGATCCACGGCGATCAGCACCGGCGCCGCCGCGCACAGTGCCGCCTCCCTGGCGATCGCGGAAAACTGCGCATCGGTTTCTTCCCGGCGGCGCTCGAAACTCATGTTTCGGGCCAGGTACTCATCACGCGTCTCACCCAGCAGGACCGATACGCCGCCAGCGTGTAGATGGCGGCGCACAGGTTCGTCCAGCGCCAGGCTGGCAATCGCCGGCATCAGGACTGACCGGGCAGCCCGTTGCAGTTCGTCGTGTGACATGTGTTCTCCGTCATTCAGGCAGTAACGAACGGGCACATGCTTAAGTGAGCGCTCGTTTTCGCTCACTCTATTCATAAATCGAGCAATAAGCAAACCAATCGAGCAATAAGCAGCGCTCGACTGAGCGAACCCATTGATCAGGATGACCCGTCCAGAAGCTCGGTGACGGCAGCGCAAGCCAGGCTTTAACCCGCGGTGAAATATTTCAAAGCGTGCGCTTTTCATTTGCACGCTTGCTGGTCAACATAGGCGCCCATCGACCCGATCGAATTGTTTTCGTTTTCTAATTCAGGATGAATTGATGCGCCGTTTATTACCGTACTCGTTACTGGGCTGCGCCATCGCCGTAGTGCTGGCCGGTTGCAGCTCTACGCCGAACAACCCGTCGTTCAATTTCGATACCGCCAAGACGCCATCTGACTACGCCAAATGCATCTACCCCAAGTGGCAGCAGATCAAGCCGGGCACGACCATGACCGAGAGCAAGGGTCACTACAAACTGCTGATCTCCGGCAAGATCGCCTCCGATGAAATTCTCGAGGTCTACAAAGGCAACCCCAATACCCGGGTTTTCCTGTACCAGCGCGCCCCGCTGTCGTCGGCCTTTGGCCGCAATGCATTGGAAAAAGCGGTCCGCGAGTGCTTGTGACGACGGTGTCATTACGCTGCGCCGTTTCGTCGCACGGCGGTGATCCCGGCGCCCGAAATCCGGGGGCTCAGCCTTAGTCGTTGCCATCGACCTCCAGCCCGGCCACGCAATCGGGCTGAACTTTCGCTTTTCCGTTTCCCTCTGAAAGTGACACCGCCCGCTGATAGCGGGCGCAGTTCAGCACTTTTTATTTCAGAGGAAAGCGAAAACATGAGCAATCAACTGAACGGCAAGAAGGTTTTGATCATTACGTCCAACACCGGCATCGAGCGCGACGAACTGCTCAAGCCGCTGGAAGCGTTGAAGGGTCAGGGTGCTGCGGTGACCCACGCCTCCATCGAAGGCGGCACTGCGCAACTGTTCCTGAACGACACCGACAAAGACGCCGTCGTGACCTCCGACACCAAGCTGGCCGGCCTGTCTGCCAATGATTTCGATGCACTGGTCATCCCCGGCGGAACGGTCAACGCCGACACCCTGCGCCAGGACAGCGATGCCCAGAAGCTGGTCAAAGCATTCGCCGACGCCGGCAAGACCGTCGCGTCGATCTGCCACGGCCCATGGCTGCTGATCGATGCCGGCGTGATCAAAGGCAAAACCCTGACCTCTTACCCAAGTGTGCGCACTGACCTGGTCAATGCCGGCGCGGCCAATTGGGTTGATGCCGAGGTCAAGGAATGCCCGGCCAACGGCTGGACCCTGATCACCTCCCGCACGCCAGACGATCTGCCAGCGTTCAACGAGGCCATCGCCAAGGCGCTGCTGGCGGGCTGAAGCCTGATTCCCACTCCGTAGGGTCTCGCCATAACGCAAAGCCATCGACGCCGCTATTCAGCGGCGTCGTTGCGTCTGGGATATACCTAAACGCTGCCAGGCGAGTTGGTGGTCTTCGCAAACGAAAATACTTGAAACCAAATTTCCCTCGCTTCGGTCGACATCGAAGGACGCCGCGATCAGCGCAGGTGCCGAGACGAGACACTTCAATGATTGGAATTATTGTCCCCGCGCACAACGAAGAAGATTTTCTGGACGACTGCATCAAGTCGCTGATCGCATCCTCCGTTCACGAAGACCTCCACGGCGAGCCCGTGGAAATCCTGATCATGCTCGATGACTGCTCCGATGCCTCGGCCGGGATTGCAGCCGCTCATGGCGTCAGGACCCACGCATGCGCCTACCGCAACGTCGGCATGACCCGGGCAGAAGGCGCGCGGCTGATGCTCGAGCGTGGCGCGCGCTGGCTGGCGTTCACCGACGCCGACAGCGTCGTGCCCTATGCCTGGCTGGCGCATCAGGTCAGCCTGAATGTGGATGCGGTGTGCGGCATCGTCGAAGTCGATGACTGGTCCGGCCATCCCGAGCATGTGCGCCAACGCTATGACGCGCTGTACCGCCCGGTGGATGACCATCGGCACATTCATGGCGCGAACCTGGGCGTCAGCGCCGATGCCTATCAGCGGGCCGGCGGTTTCAAGGCGCTGGCAGCCCATGAAGACGTGCATCTGGTCGCCGATCTGCAACGCATCGGCGCGTCCATCGCGTGGATTTCCGCGAACAGCGTCACCACCAGCGCACGAAAGGACTACCGGTGCAAGGAAGGCTTTGGGGATTATCTAAACTCACTGGCAGCGGCGTCGCTGTCGAGCTGATGGTTGCCGGGCGCACTCGCCAAAACCGCACAGCAGACCCTGCCTGTCGCCACCTTTGATCACTCAGTGTCCAACGCCGGAATCCTTAATGCCGCCTATCGACCACCCTGCCCGCCCCGGCGACGACACACTCGGCGGGGGCATGCCCAGCGCGAGTGTCGCCATGCCCAAGAGCGGCAACTGGTTCAAGCGGCTGCTCGCGTTCACCGGCCCCGGCTATATGGTCGCCGTGGGCTACATGGATCCGGGCAATTGGGCGACGGACATCGCCGGCGGTTCGAAATTTGGTTACCTGCTGCTGTCGGTTATCTTGCTGTCGAATCTGATGGCCATCGTGTTGCAAGCGCTGTCCGCGCGTCTTGGGATCGTCACCGGTTGGGATCTGGCGCGGGCCTGCCGCGAACGTTGCAGCAAGCCGGTGTGCATTGCCCTGTGGATTGCCTGCGAGATTGCGATCATCGCCTGCGACCTGGCCGAGGTGATCGGCACCGCCATTGCGCTGAACCTGCTGTTCGGCATCCCGCTCATATGGGGCGCGGTGATTTCGGCGGTCGATGTGTTTCTTATTTTTCTGCTCATGGGCCGCGGGTTTCGGGCGCTCGAGGCGTTTGTCATCGCACTGCTGCTGGTCATCTTCGGCTGCTTCGCGATCCAGATGGTGCTGGCCCAGCCTGATCTGGCGGAGCTGTTCGCCGGTTTCATTCCCAAGGCCGAGGTGGTCACCAATCCCGAGGCGCTGTATCTGGCAATCGGCATCATTGGCGCGACGGTGATGCCGCACAACTTGTACCTGCACTCCTCCATCGTGCAGACCCGCGCCTATCCGCGCACGGATGAAGGCCGGCGCATCGGCCTGCGCTGGGCAGTGACCGACAGCACCATCGCGCTGACCCTGGCCCTGTTCGTCAACGCGGCGATTCTCATTACAGCAGCGACGGTGTTTCACAAGGCCGGCAAGACCGACGTGGTGGAAATCGAACAGGCTTATCACTTGCTCTCGCCGATGCTGGGCGTGGGCATGGCGTCGATGCTGTTCGGCGTGGCGTTGCTGGCGTCGGGGATCAACTCCACAGTCACGGCGACCCTGGCCGGGCAGATCGTCATGGAAGGCTTTCTGCGTATGCGCCTGCCGGGCTGGATCCGCCGCCTGCTGACCCGTGGGCTGGCGATCATTCCGGTGATTGTGGTGACTAGCATCTATGGGGCTCAGGGAACGGCTAAATTGCTGGTACTGAGTCAGGTCATCCTGTCGATGCAACTGCCCTTCGCCATCGTCCCGCTGGTGCGCTTCGTGTCGGACCGCAAGCTGATGGGTGATTTCGTGACCGGGCCCATTCTGACGACCCTGGCCTGGGGCATCGCGCTGTTGATCATCGTGCTGAACGTGGTGTTGCTGCTGGGGGCGTTTGGGGATTGAAGCGTGTCCCACAGGAGAACGCATTCTATTTGTGGGACCGGCTTTAGCCGGGAAGACGTCGGTTCGGACACCATCCATTCTGCGACGTGGCGCCTGACGCTTTCCCGGCTGAAGCCAGTCATACCGGAATCCGCGGTGCCTTTGCGGGACCGGCTTTCGCCGGGAAGACGCCGGTTCGAACACCATCAATTCTGCGGCGTGGCACCTGACGCTTTCCCGGCTGAAGCCGGTCCTACGAGAGGTACGCAGATAAGCGCTCCTGCTTAATGCGTCATTCCGTGGTCATGGGCCATGTCCATCGGTGCTGTCGCGGCGCGGGCCGGGGCGCTGACGTTCACCACTTCGGTCTCACCCTCGGCGTTCTTCACGGTCAGGGTCAGTGGCACCTGGTCGCCCTCTTTGATCTGACCATTCAGGCCCATGAGCATGACGTGGTAGCCATCGGGGTCCAGCGCCACGGTCTCGCCCGCAGGCAGCGGCACAGCGTCGACCGGGCCCATGCGCATGACGTCGTTGGTCATGCTCATCTCGTGGATCTGCACGTCCTTCGCCACCGGCGAGCTGACGCTGAGCAGCGTGCTGTCGGTGTCGGCGGTGATGCGCATGAAGGCACCGGATGAAGGCTGCCCGGCCACCGTCGCACGCACCCACGGATCCTCGACCCGCGTCTGCGCAACCGCACTCAGGCTGACGCCGGCCAACAGAGAGACAAGCAACGAGCGCGATACAGCATTCAACAAAGCATTCATCAGCAGACTTCCATGACAGTGAGCAAATCTTCCGCGCATTGCTTGGCGGAAAGCGAAGGCGACAGCCCCAGGCGCAGATTGCCCCTAGAGTCGAACACGAAGCTGGTGGCGGTGTGGGACATGGTGTAGGTGTTCCCCGCCGGGACCTTTTCGTAGAACACGCCGAATTCTTTGGCGACGTGGGCGGTCTCTTCCAGCGTGCCGCGCAGGGCAACGAACGTCGGATCGAACTGTTTGACGTAGGCGTCGAGAATCTGCGGCGTGTCGCGCTCGGGGTCGACGGTGATGAAGATCACCTGCAGCGTCTTGCCGTCCTCGCCCATCATCTTTTTGATCTGCGCAGCGCGGGCCAGCGCCGTGGGGCACACCGCCGGGCACTGGGTGAAGCCGAAAAACACCATCGGCATCAACCCGCGATAACTCGACAGGGTTTTGACCTCACCGTCGGTGTCGGTCAACTTGAAGGTCCGGCCCATGATCTTGTTGCTCAGATCTTTGCCGTACTTGAAATCCAGCGCAGTGGTCGAACCGTCACAGCCGGCCAGCAGGCCCAGCCCCAACAGGCCCATGCCGGTGACCACCTGACGGCGGGTCAGAAACTCATTCATCTGGCGAACTCTCGAAAGCAGCGGCTGGCGCCAACGCCAACCCTTTTTTCGTCCACCTCGCCGGGCGCAGGCGTTGATTGGCAGTCGCACTGCAGCAGCGAGGGACGAAGCGAAAAAAACAGGTGCCCGACAGTGTCGCGCAAAACCGGCTTGAATAGGTTACCAGCGGATTTTACGCAGGCCATCCGACGACGCTGCACGCCTTGACGCCCATGGGTCGGGAAACGCCCACTGCGACAAAACCGCGCACCTGACTGCAAGGCGCCGATCACCGCCCTCTTGAGTGCTCCCTGCCAGAGGCAACCGAACCGGCTGGCAGAAGAAATGTTTGAACCCCGCCCCGCTGGCGCTGCCGAATTCCATCAGCAGGCCGCGCAAGCGGGCCAGGCAGAAAGCCCGCGCACCTCGCGTCGGCGTCAACGGGTCGGAGACAGTCAGCCATGCGGGACGATGCACAAGGACTTGAATCACTGCTGGCGGATTTCGCCCACCGTGACAATCCCCACGTGCCGGACGCGCCCCTGCGGCACGCCATGCAGCGCTGCCTCGACAGCGGACTCGATCAACTGCCGTTGCCCGGCAGCGGTCGCACCCTCGAACGCTGGCGCCAATTGGCAACGGTGGCGGGCCTCGATCTGGCGCTGCTCAAACTCTACGAAGGCCATACCGACGCCCTCGCCATTCTGAAAGAACTTGGCGCCGCACCTTTCGATGCACCCGGCATCTGGGGCGTATGGGCCGCCGAACCGCCCGACGCCAAGGTCGGCGTCAGCCAGCGCCACGGCGACAAGGTCCGCCTCAACGGCCGCAAGGCCTGGTGCTCCGGCGCCCAACAGCTGGATTACGCCCTGCTCACCGCCTGGGCCAGCGACGAGGCGCCGCAATTGGTGGCCGTCGATTTGAAGCAGCCGGGCGTGCGCTTCAGCAGCGAGACTTGGCAGGCCGTGGGCATGGCCGGTACCGCCAGCGGCGACGTGCACTTCGACGGCGCGGTCGGCATATGCGTGGGCAATAGCGGCGACTATCTGACCCGGCCAGGGTTCTGGCAAGGCGGCGCCGGGATCGCTGCCGCCTGGTACGGCGCGGCAGTGGCGCTGGCGAAAAGCTTGCGCACGCACCGACACCACGGACGGCCAGAACCCCATGCCGACGCCCATCTGGGCAGCGTGGATGCAGCGCTGTGTGGCGCGGCGGCGGCCTTGCGCGAATGCGCGTCATGGATCGACGCCCATCCGCAAGACGACGCGAGCCTGAAGGTGCAGCGCCTGCGGGCGCAGGTCGAGATGGCGGTTGAACAGGTGTGCCGACATGTCGGCCGGGCGCTGGGCGCAACACCGTTCTGCCGCGATCCGCACTTTGCGCGGCTGGCCGCCGACCTGCAGGTGTTTATCCGACAAAGCCACGCCGAGCGTGACCTGGCGCACCTGGGCCAGCGAGTCGCCACGGTCGAACCCGAGGATTGGTCACTATGAACGAAGCACAGCCATTCGGCGTCAGCGGGACACCGTTGAGCGCCTGGGAGAACAGCGTGGCGTTGCGCGGCGTGCGCCCGATCACCCTGGAAGAACTGGTTCCACCCGGTTCACGCCTGATCGTGCTCGCGCCGCATCCCGACGACGAGGTGCTGACCTGCGGCGGACTGCTCGCGGCGATGGCCCAGCGGCAGAACGACGTGCACCTGGTTGCCGTCACCGACGGTGAAGGCAGCCATCCGCACTCGCCGCTGTGGCCCATGCAACGCCTGCGCACCGAGCGTCGGCGGGAAAGCCAGCAAGCTGTCGCGCACCTGGGCCTGGACGTGTCGAGGTTGTCCTGGCAACGGCTCGGCATGGGCGATGGTCAGGTGGCCGAGCATGCCGAGTCATTGATTGCGCTGCTCAGCGAAGACCTGCGTCCCTCGGATGTGTTGCTGACCACCTGGCGCCACGACGGCCACTGCGACCACGAAGCCGTCGGCCATTGCGCGGCCCAGGCGGCGGCCAACACCGGCGCGACACTCGTGGAAATTCCGGTGTGGGCCTGGCATTGGGCGGAACCGAATGACCCGCGCATCCCCTGGGAACAGGCCCGCAAATTCTGGCTCAGCGATGAGCAACTGCGGCGCAAGCGCGACGCCATCGGTGCTCACTTGAGTCAGTTGGAAAACGACCCGAGCACCGGCGCGCCCGCGGTGCTGAACCCGCAAACGCTGGAGCGTCTGCTGCAACCCTTCGAACTGGTGTTTCTGTGAGCATTACAGGTGAGTATTTCGACGAACTGTTCGCCAGCAGCGACGACCCCTGGGCCTTTCGCACGCGCTGGTACGAGCATCGCAAACGCGATCTGACCCTCGCCGCCCTGCCGCGCCAGCGCTACGCCCGCATCTTCGAGCCGGGCTGCGCCAATGGCGAGTTGAGCCTGCGCCTGGCCGAACGGTGCGACGCATTGTTGTGCATGGACCTCAGCCCCCGAGCCGTCACCCTGGCCCGCTATCGCCTGAGTGCGCACGCCCATGTGCAAGTGCTGGAAGGTTGTCTGCCCCAGGACTGGCCTGCCGGGCAATTCGATCTGGTGGTGATCAGCGAATGGGCCTATTACCTGACGCCGGATGCCTTTGGCGAGATCATTGAGCGCATTCGTGAAAGCCTGACGCCCGATGGCGCGGTGCTGGCGTGCCACTGGCTGCACCCCATCGAAGGCTGCCCCATGGAGGGACGCGAAGTGCATCAGGTCCTCGCGCGGCACTTGGCGATGGAACGCACGCTGCATCACGCCGAGCGGGATTTCCTGCTGGAAATGTGGAGCAAGGACTCACGCGGAATCGACCTCAACGAGGCCGTTCGCTGATTCGGGCGTCAAACCAGCTTCGTGCCGATGAAGGCCTGCGCCCCTGAGTCGCCCAGCAGTCCGTTGACGAACAGGCGCGACTGCCGGGTCAACTGGTCAATGTGCCGATCGCGCTGTTTTTCCGCATCGGTCATCGCACGCTTGCCGTGCTGCTTCAACAGATAGCTGTGGATCTGCCGCACTTCCAGCGAGTTGTAGATCGGTGCGATGTCCAGCACCGCCAACAACCCGTCGGTTTGCTGATCGCGGGTGTTCATCAACACCTGCGGCCCGCGTGCTCCCAGCACCTGAAAGCCCAGCGCCTCGAACACCGGCACTTTCGCAACGAAGCACGCCAGCTCGGCATGGGGATAGCGTTCGGTCATTTTCTCCAGCATGGCCCGCGCCACGCCCTGACGACGGCGGGCCGTCTGCACTGCCATGTACGCCACGGCGCATGCCTGCGGGTCCTGTTGAACCGGCAGATAGAGCAAGAAGCCGATGACGACCGAAGGGTCCTCGGCATCCAGCGCCACGATCAATTCCACCGCAATCCCCCGCGATCCGTCCATCGCCTGCACGTACTGATGCACCTCATGGCCGACGCCGTATTGATACAGCGGGTACAACGGATTGCTCGGGGCGATGGCGACCATGCTGAGCTCGGTGACGTAGTCGATCACCATCTGCATGATCTGGCTCTTGATTGATTCCGGTGGCGTGGCGTCGAGGCGCATGACAGTAAACGTGGGGCTGGGCATCGTGATTCTGAATCCGGGGTCGGGCGGTGGGTTCGAGCCGTGCATGATACCCGCGCACTGCCTCATTTACCGAACCCTGCCGCTAATGCGAAGCCCAGTGGGACAGTTTGCGCTGGACATCAGCAGCACCTGCCAGGCACTCGCTGGCGGAGTGGCCCGGTGCGCTGCGTTGCAGCGTAGTGACCGGCCTGCCGGGAGGGGAATAGATGGTGATCTGCCGTGCCCCCACCGGCTGAAATTCGATGCGGGTGCCATCTTCCAGATACAGCGCCTCATCGGCGTATTTTCCGTCCATCGCGTGGTAATAAGGCGGAGCGCTCAAGCAGGTGCGCAGGTCGCCGTCCTCGAAGATTTCCACGTAGAACGTGCCGCCGGCATGGGGGCCGGCCCAGAGTCCGGTCAGGTGCTCGGGTGGGGAAGACGCGCTCACGGAGGTGTAATCCACCAATGACAAGCCCGTCGCGGCCTTGCTCGTGCACCCGGACACACACACTAAAACCGCCGCTGTCAGTAGCACCGTTGTGGCTCGCGTCCTGCTTAACCATTTGTGCATAGTAAACGTACACTTTCAGCGCGTTATTGACTGGCAGGCATGGGGCAACCGATGGATGCCAACTCGTACGCCTGCTGTAAGTTGAATGGGCTGTAATGACTCTAGTACGCAGGCACAGGCCTCGCAACTTTGGCAATGCAATACCGCCGCCGCTGAACTGCCTTGCGCCTGCAAAGTGCCCTTTCAATTCCTCTTGAAAAAGCCCTTACAACCCCCCGCTTCAACACCCGATCTCGCCCAACGCCGCGCCGTTCGCCATCTGAATGCTTTTGCGCCGGGATCAGATTGCAAACACGGCCTATGCTTGAAAAGAGCAGGTGGTCAGTGACGCCGAAAAATTTCATCTAAACAGCAGGTCCGGGAGTTGAACCCCCTATACGGCGCACAGTCCATGCACTACATCCCAAGGGGGAACATCGATGAATGACTTATCAAAAGCTTCAGGGCTGAGGCGTTTTACTTCCATCATTGCAGGCATCTTTGCCCTGTTTCTGGTGGTTGGCGGTATCTGGCTGCTCTCATTGGGCGGCTCTTTTTATTATCTGTTCCTGGGCGTCGCGCTACTGGTGTTCGCCGTTCTGTTGTGGCGACGTTCCGCTGCATCACTCTGGCTTTACGGTGCGCTGATGCTGATCACCGTGGTCTGGGGCCTGTGGGAAGCCGGCACGGATTTCTGGGCGCTGGTGCCGCGTTTCGACATCCTCGGGGTGTTGGGTCTGTGGCTGCTGATCCCAGGGGTCACCCGTGACATTCCGGAGCGTCTGAAGCCGGGCAAAACCTTTTTATCCGCGACATTGGCCCTGGCAATCGTGGTGATGGTCTATTCCATCTTCAACGACCCGCAGGAAATCAACGGCAGCATGGCGACGGCGCAACCCGCGCAGCACCAGCCTGTCGAAGGCATCGCCAACGGCGACTGGCCTGCTTACGGCCGCACGCAGTCGGGTACGCGTTATTCCCCGCTGACCCAGATCAACGAAGGCAACGTCAAAGACCTTCAGGTGGCCTGGACCTTCAACAGCGGCGAATCGAAAACCGCCAATGACTCCGGCGAGACCACCAACGAGCTGACGCCGATCAAGGTTGGCGACAACATGTACATCTGCACCACTCACCAGATTCTGGTGGCGCTGGACCCGGCCACCGGTAAAGAGAAGTGGAGATTCGATCCCAAGCTCAAATCCGATCCGTCCTTCCAACACTTGACCTGCCGTGGCGTCGCGTACTTCGATCAGGCTGACACCACTCAGTTTGCGAAAAGCCTGGAAGGCACCCAACCGGCCGCCACCAGTTGCCCGCGCAAGGTGTTCCTGCCGGTCAACGACGGTCGCCTGTTCGCCATTAATGCTGACAATGGCACACCGTGCGCCGACTTCGCCAAAAACGGCGAGCTGGACCTGCTGCACTTGCAGCCCTACCCGTATCCGGGCGGCCTCGAACCCACCTCCCCGCCTGTCGTGACCGGCACCACCGTGATTATCGGCGGTTCGGTGACCGATAACCTGTCGGTGCACGAGCCGTCCGGCGCGATCCGTGGCTACGACGTCAACACCGGCGCGTTGAAGTGGATCTTCGACACCGGTGCCGAAGACCCGAACGCAATCCCGGGCGACGGCAAAACTCTGGTCAACAACTCGCCGAACGCCTGGGCTCCGCTGGCCTATGACGCGAAAACCGACGTGGTCTACGTGCCAACCGGTAACCCGACGCCCGACATCTGGGGCGGCAACCGCACCCCGGTGATGGAGCGTTACGCCAGCTCGATCGTCGCGATGAACGGTTCCACCGGCAAACTGGTGTGGAGCTTCCAGACCACTCACCACGACTTGTGGGACATGGACGTACCGGCCCAGCCTACCCTGGCTGACGTCAAAACCGGCAGCGGCGAAGCCGTCCCTGCGGTGTACGTGCCGACCAAGGCCGGCAACCTGTTCGTGCTGGACCGTCGCGATGGCAAGCCGATCGTGCCGATCCATGAGATGCCGGTCCCTGCTGGTGAAGCCGCGCCAGGTGATCGGGTCAGCCCGACCCAGCCGCGCTCGGACCTCAATCTGACGTCCGTTCAAACCCTTTCCGACAAGGAGATGTGGGGCGCGACGATGTTTGACCAACTGGTCTGCCGCGTGATCTTCAAGCAGCTGTCCTACAACGGCCAGTACACGCCGCCATCCGAGCAAGGCACGCTGGTGTTCCCGGGTAACCTAGGTGTCTTCGAATGGGGCGGTATCTCGGTGAACGCTGACCGTCAGGTCGCGCTGATGAACCCGATGGCCCTGCCGTTCGTGTCCAAGCTGATTCCCCGTGGCCCGAACAACCCGCTGTGGCCTAAAGAAGGTGCCACCGGCAGCGGTACCGAAATGGGCATTCAGCCTCAGTACGGCGTGCCTTACGGCGTCGAAATCAACGCCTTCCTGTCGCCAATCGGCCTGCCGTGCAAAGAGCCGGCGTGGGGCTATGTGGCCGGCGTCGACATGAAGACCCACGCCGTGGTCTGGCGCAAACGCATCGGCACCATCCGCGACAGCCTGAAGGGCATCCAGCTGCCGCCGCTGAAAATCGGTGTGCCAATGCTGGGTGGTCCGATTTCCACGGCCGGCAACCTGATGTTCATCGCCGGTACGCAGGACAACTACCTGCGCGCCTTCAACGTCACCAACGGCGACCTGCTCTGGGAAGCGCGCTTGCCAGCGGGCGGTCAGGCCACGCCGATGACGTATGAGAGCAATGGCAAGCAGTACATTGTGATCATGGCCGGCGGGCATGGCTCGTTTGGCACGAAGATGGGCGACTCGCTGATCGCCTACGCCCTGCCGTCGAAATAATCAGCGGCTGAGCGGCAACAAAAAGCCCGAGTGATCGGGCTTTTTGTTGATTGCGATTCAAGTCATGGGCTGGCCATTTCTGGCGAACGCCGATGGCTTACTCGGTCTTGATCACACCCGTCATCGCCGTATAACGACTCTGCGGATTCTTGAGCTTGTCGAGCACCTCATCCGGCGTGGACTCACGGAACACCACCATGTGCCCTACCTCCTCGCCGCCCTCGGTGACGCGCTCGATGTCGTTGATCATCCAGGTTTTCAGCTCTTCCACACTGATGCCCAGTTGCTCGGCGACCTGACCGTGGAAGCGCTCTGCGTCGTATTGATTGAATTCGTCGTGGTTCATGGCCTTGGCCTCCTTTAGCGGTGTAAGTCTGAGGCCGCAAGTGGCGCGCACAGTTCAGTCGACGTGGACGCGCGGTGCCAAGCACCGGCATCGGCAGAAGACCGAGGGCGCACGAACCGGCCCCTTCCCGGCTAAAGCCGGTCCCACGAAAAGCAATGCAGTTCACTGGAACACCGCGGACTGATAGTGGGACCGGCTTCAGCCGGGAAGGCGGCAGACATCACGCTACAAAAACAACGGACGGTGACGCCCAAACCAGCAACTGACAAACCGACCTCCGCCTTCAGCCATCGGCATGCGACAATCACGCACCGAACACCGTCGGCCGTTTTACGGTCTGACGTTGAGACTCTCCCCGCGGATGAACCCGATGATCAATGCCCTCGTCTTTTTCGCAACCGTGATCGGCATGGAAGGCTTTGCCGTGTTTGCGCATAAGTACATCATGCACGGTTGGGGCTGGGGCTGGCATAAGTCGCACCATGAGCCGAGAACCGGCTGGTTCGAGAAGAACGATCTGTATGCCGTGGTGTTCGCCGGGTTTGCCATCGTGCTGATCGCGCTGGGCACTGCAGGCGCCCATCCCCTGGAATGGATAGGCGCGGGCATGACCGCTTACGGCTTTTTGTATTTCATCGCCCACGATGGCCTGGTGCACAAGCGCTGGCCGTTCAAGTACGTGCCGCGCAATGGCTACCTCAAGCGCCTGTATCAGGCGCACTTGATGCATCACGCGGTGTCGGGCAAGGAGCGTTGTGTGTCGTTCGGCTTTCTCTACGCGCCGAGCGTCACTCGATTGCGCGCCCAGCTTCGACGCTTGCATGACGGCCCGTTGCACAAGTCCGACCCGGACGTTGCCAAAGGTTCGCCGGTCGCGCCGGCCAGTGCCGACCTCGAGACGCGCTAGCCTTCCACGCCCCCAGCACCACCAGACGCAGCTTGTCCAGCTTGCTGGTCGAGACCCGCGCATCCCACGCCCGGGCGCCGCGTTCTCTGACCTTCACGCCGATCTCCCGATAGACGCAACCCGCCGTCGCCACCGCCCACGCCGATCGCCACGGCAGTGCAGTCAAGCCGGCGTTGGCACTCTCGTAATACGGCTCGGCCATGTCCACCAGCCGCTTCGCCAGCACCGCCACTGCCGGACGATGCTCCGGAGCTGCAAGGCGATCATGGGGAATGCCCAACTCATCCAGCCAGTCCCCCGGCAAGTAGCAGCGCCCCACCGAGGCATCTTCGACGATGTCCCGGGCGATGTTGGTCAGCTGAAACGCCAGACCCAGATCACAGGCGCGGTCGAGGGTCGCGTCGTCACTCACGCCCATGATCTGCGCCATCATCAAGCCGACCACGCCGGCCACGTGATAGCAGTACTCCAGCGTGTCATCGATGCGTCGATACTCGCGCTGGCTGACGTCCATCGCGAAGCCATCCAGATGCTGCAGGGCATAACGCTGCTCGATGCCATGGCGCAGGACAACCTCCCTGAACGCCTCGAACGCCGGACTGTGGGTCGGCGTCCCGGCGTACACGGCGTGGGTCTGGGCGATTAGCCGTTGCAGTCTTTCGGTGACTTCCTGCTGACTGACCACCGTCGCCGAATGCCCCGCTTCCTGACCGTCAATGACGTCGTCGCAATGCCGGCACCACGCATAGAGCATCACCGCGCTGCGCCGGGTCACCGGGTCAAACAGGCGTGACGCCGCCGCGAAGCTTTTCGAGCCGACTTCGATGCTCTGGGTGGCGTGGTCGAGCAGCGCCTGATCGGCGACACTCATGAGTGCAGGTCCTCCAGCATCAGCCCGGCCGTGGCTTTGGCCGAACCGATGACGCCCGGCACACCGGCACCCGGGTGTGTGCCGGCGCCGACCAGGTACAGATTGCTCAGGCTTGCGTCGCGGTTATGGGGACGGAACCACGCGCTCTGGCGCAGGATCGGCTCAAGGGAAAACGCCGAACCGAGGTGGGCATTGAGCTCGCCCTTGAAATCCTGCGGCGTGAAGATGCGGCTGGTGACCAGATCTTCACGCAGCCCCGGCATGTAGTGCTTTTCCAGGTACTCGAAAATGCGGTCGCGATAACGCGGCCCTTCCACCTCCCAGTCGATATCGGCATTGCCCAGGTGCGGCACCGGCGACAGCACGTAATGGCTCGAACAGCCCGGCGGCGCCAGGCTCGGGTCAGTGATGCACGGCGCGTGCAGGTACAGCGAGAAATCTTCGGCCAGCGCTGCGCCTTTGAAAATCTCCTGGATCAGCGCCTTGTAGCGCGGGCCGAAGCACACGGTGTGATGCTGCAACTGGGGCTGCGGGCGCTTGAGCCCGAAGTGGATGACGAACAGCGAATTGCTGAAGCGCTTGCCTTTCAGCCGTGCGCCTTCCTTGACCCCGCGGGGATGGCCGCCGAGCAGCTCGGCGTAGGTGTGCATGACATCGGCGTTGGAGGCCACGCAGTCGGCGTTGATCTGCCGACCATCCTTGAGCCGCACGCCGGTCACTCTCTGGCCACTGGTGTCAATGCTGGCGACATCGGCGTTGAGCTCGACACGCCCACCGATGTCTTCGAACAGCTTGACCATGCCCTGCACCAGCGCGCCGGTCCCGCCCTTGGGAAACCACACGCCCCACTGCCGTTCAAGGGCGTGAATCAGCGTGTAAATGGAGGACGTCGCAAACGGGTTGCCACCGACCAGCAGCGAGTGAAAGGAAAACGCCTGGCGCAGTTTGTCGTCCTCGATGAACTGCGACACCATCGAATACACGCTGCGCCACGCCTGCAACTTCGCCAGCTGCGGGCCGGCCTGAACCATGTCGCGGAAGGACAGAAACGGCACTGCGCCAAGCTTCAGATAGCCTTCTTCAAACACCGCTCTGGAGTACGCCAGGAAGCGCTGATAACCGGCGACGTCCTTGGGGTTCATCGCGGCAATCTGGGTGTCCAGGGACTGCTGATCGTTGGCGTAATCGAATTTCGTCCCGTCTTCCCAGCACAGGCGATAGAACGGCGACACCGGCAGCAACTCGACGTAATCCTTGATGGATTTGCCGGCCGCGGTGAACAGCTCTTCGATGGCCGTCGGGTCGGTGATCACCGTCGGCCCCGCGTCGAAGGTGAAACCCTGGTCTTCATAGACGTAGGCGCGGCCGCCGGGCTTGTCGCGTTTTTCCAGCAGCGTCGTCTGCACGCCCGCCGCCTGAAGCCGGATGGCCAGGGCCAGGCCGCCGAAACCGGCACCAATCACAATTGCGGTTTTTGCTTGGGTCATGTCAATTCTCATGATGCTTAGGCAGGTAATGCTTAGGTAAGTAACGGGCAGCGGCTGTGACAGCCTCGTTGATCGGCACGGGCGGTTTGCCGGTCAGCACGCGCAGCTTGTCGGCCAGGGTGCTGCGGCCTGCATAAAAACGGCTGATCAGACCTTCGGACAGGCCGTAGAACCGCTGCATCACCTGCCAGCGATTGGACGGGCGTCCGGCCAGAAACAGCATGCGGTTGAGCAGCCGATAGAAACGCTGGGAGTGCCAGGCTTCCTGCGCGATGGCGCGGATGCCTGCGTCCAGTGAGTCGGCATCCAGCGTGGGTTGAGCAGCGATCCACTCCGCCAGCCGCACGGCATGGGGCAGCGAATAGCCGGTGGTGCAATGAAACAGTCCGGCGCGCAAACCGGATCGCGGCTGCCCCGCCGCCTCACGCCAGAACCCGGCGAAATCCCCGGCCAGGGTAATCGGTAGCACGCCCTGCTCTTCGCGCAGGCACTCGGCAATCTCCCAGCCATGGGCGGCAGCGTAATCGGCGATGTGCTGACGGAGCTGCTCGGCGGAAAACGAGTGGTGATCCACGTAATGGGTGTCTTCGATCAGCAGGGTGTCGGCCGAAAAAGGCAGCACGTAGACGAAGCGATAGCCCTCACTCTGCTCGACGCGGGCGTCCATGATGATCGGCGCGGTCAGGCCGTGGGGCGCCTTCAAGCGCAGCAACTGACCCAGAAATGCCTGCTGCCCCAACACCATGTGCGCCGTGGCCTGCACGCCGCGGCCGTCGATCACCGCGCTGGCCTGAAGCCGCTCGCCGCTGTCCAGCACGACGGTGCGCGGGGTCAGTTCAATGATGCGTCGACCGGTCAGCAGCGCATCGCCCAGGGCGGGCTCGATGACCTCGGCAAAGCGTTCCGACGTAATGCTGGCGTAGCCGCTGTTCAGCCGCCGCGAACGTTGCGGGAAGTGCACGTCATAGGTCGCCCAGCGCTGCACCACCAGCGGCTGCAGCCATTGATGCTGCTCGGCCGTGAGGTCGCCTTCGTGGTAGGACCAGGTGTGGTTGCCGCCCAGATGCGTCTGTTCTTCGATGCACAGCACGGAAAGGTCCGGCCGCAGCTGCTTCAGGCGCCAGGCGATCAGCCCGTTGGCCAGTCCGCCGCCGGCGAGAATCAAGTCATACGTCATGGCAACTGCCTCGCCAGCACCGGCTCGCCCGTGCGCACCACGGCTTCGACAATGTCGGCGGCGCGAGACGTGCCGCCGGCCTGGGCCAGTTCGGTCGCCAGTTGATCAAAAGGTTCGGTGGACAGCCCGCGCAGTTGCGTCAGTCGCTCGCGGATCTGCCCTGCCCCGGCGCCGCGGCGCAGTTGCAGACCAATGCCGGCGTGGGTAACCCGGGACGCCACGCCCGGCTGATCGAAGGCGATGGGCATGACCAGCATCGGCGTGCGCGCGACGATGGCGTCCATCACGGTGTTCAAGCCGCCATGGGTCACCACCGCATCGGCGTGTTGCAGCGCCCATTGTTGCGGCGCGAAGTCGGTCACCCAGGTCGCGCCGGCCTTGATCAGCCGCTGCTCTTGCCGGGCATCGAGCCCGCCGCAATGGGCCACCAGCAACTGCGCGTTCAATTGTCGGCTGGCCGTGGTGATGCGCTTGAACATATCAAAACGACTGCCCTGCAGCGTGCCGAGGCTGGCGAAGATGAACGGCCGCTCAGGGTCAATCGGCCACTCGCCCTGTTGTTCGGCTTGAGGCGCCCGCAGCGGCCCGACCGCGTGAAAATTCACAGGCGGATGCTGGCGGGGGAAATCGAAACCGGGGATGGTCTGGCTGATCTGCGCGTAGGGTGAAAGGCATTCATGCAGGCCGTCGCGGGGCTCGATGGCCAGTCGGCGTGACGCATCACGCAGCACCTTGCTCAACGGCCTCATCAACCAGTCGTACACCTTGCGGCTGCCTTCATACATAGGCTGACTGCGTTCATCGGTGGCGTAGGCAAATGGCATCACCGCCAGCGGCAGTTGCGGCTCGCGGTTGACCGGCAAGGCGCAGGCCACCGAGACATACGGCAAGCCCAGCCCTTCTGCGACCATCCCGCCCGCTGCTTCCATCTGGTCGCAGAGCAAGGCCTCGATCTGCCGCACCGCCAGCGCAGACGGCAGCTCGGCGCACAGCATGCGGGTGGTGTCGCACAGGTCGCGGATCACCCGGCGCAGGCGCAGGGGATTATTCGAACAGGCGGCACGGCGCAGCGCCGCTTCGAGGCTGCCCGGCGGATGACTGAGGGCGCCGAGGGCATGAAAGCCGATGCGCGGGTCGGTCAGCCAGCGCCGTGCATCGGCCTGCTGGAAAAAGGTCACCTGATGACCGCGGTCGATCAATGTCCCGGCCAACGCCTGAAACCCTTGAAAGTGGCTGTAGAACGCTGGCGCTACAACGGCAAAATGCGTCATGAGAGCAACGTCTGCAGGGTGTTGGGCGCCAGCAACCGGGCGCTGCGCAACGCGCGAAGGTCAGCCGAGCCGGTGCAGAAACAGGCGATACGCAGCTGGCGGATGACAATGTCGAAGTGTTCGATGACTGCAGCCGTCGACAGGGTCGCGTTGCGCAGCACGCCCGCTGCCTGACCGACGACATCGGCGCCCAGACGAATGGCCTTGGCCACGTCGATGCCATTGTGAATGCCGCCGGACGCGATCAGCGCGGTTTCCGGCAGTGCCTGGCGAACCATGGCCAGGCTGAAGGCGGTCGGAATGCCCCATTGCGCAAACGCCATGGCGACTTCGCGATCGGCCGGGTTCTCGGCGCGCTCGGCCTCGACCGCCGCCCAACTGGTGCCGCCAAGCCCGGCGATGTCCAGCACGTGCACCCCGGCTTGCACCAGCGCCTGCGCCACATCGACAGACAGGCCCGCGCCCACTTCCTTGACCACCACCGGCACCCCGACATCCAGCACCACGCGGTGGATCGCTTCGAGAATGCCCTGCCAGCGCCGGTCGCCGCCGGCCTGAACCGCTTCCTGCAACGGATTCAGATGAATGATCAACGCATTGGCCTGGAGCATGTCGACCGCACGGCGGGCCATGTCCAGGCCGTCAGGCTCGATCAACTGCGCGGCGCCGATGTTGCCCAGCAGCGCGATGTCCGGCGCCAGACGCCGCAGTTCGCGGGTCAGGCCCTGATCACCGCCGCTTTGCAAGGCCACCCGCTGCGACCCGACGCCCATGGCGATGCCCAGCTCCTGGGCGGCTTCGGCCAGATGACGGTTGATCGCGGTGGCCCGGTCGGCCCCGCCGGTCATGGAACTGATGAGCAGCGGCGCGCGCAAGGCGATGCCCAGCAGTGAGCTGCTGACGTCAACGTCTTCCAGATTCAACTCCGGCAGCGCACAGTGTTCGAAACGGATGTCGTCCAGTCCGGAGAAGGAGGAACGCACGCTGGCGCGTCGGTCCAGCACGATATCAAGGTGATCGTCTTTGCGACGACCCATATCGCTGTGAGTCATACTCGCTCCCTGCAGCTGAATTATTGAACGGGCTATACGGTCTTCTGCATACGGAATCTTGTACAAAGCCGATTTTCCTGTACAACTTTGCCGTATCTTGAGGCATTAAGAAACAGCAGTCGTTCCGTGATGACCGGTCTCGCACGCCGAACCGCTCCGCGACGAACAGTTTTACCGCTAAAGCATAGGGAAAGACCGATGGCAGGTAACCTCGACACAACAATCAAATCGGGCTTTGCCGGGCGACTGGGAGACGTCCGGGCGGCCATCGAAACGCGGCTCTCCGAGCTGCTGCCCGAGTCCGGCAACGAGCGCGACCTGGTGGCGCTGGCCATGCGCGAATCGACTTTGGCACCGGGCAAGCGCATGCGCCCGGTGCTGTTGGTGCTCGCTGCCGAAGGACTGGTTGAGGACGGCCGCGAGAGCAGCCGCACGATCAGGCGACAGGCCGTGGACCTCGGCTGCGCCGTCGAGATGATCCACGCCGCATCGCTGGTGCTCGACGACATGCCGTGCATGGACAACGCGTCGCTGCGGCGCGGTCAGCCCACGGTTCACCTGAAGTTCGGTGAAGACGTGGCGATTCTGACCGCCATCGCCCTGCTCAGCCGTGCGTTCGGTGTCGTCGCCACCATCAGTGATATGGCCGCCACCACCCGCACCGAGCTGGTCGAAGTGCTGGCCAATACGGTCGGCATGCAAGGCCTGGTGCGCGGGCAGTTTCAGGATCTGCGCGACGGCCAGCACAGCCGCGACGCGGACGAGATCGCCCTGACCAACAACCTGAAAACCGGCGTGCTGTTCGGCGCGATCATGGACATGGCCTGGCTGATCAGCGGCGCCGGGGAAGACCAGCGGCCGCTGCTGCAGAATTTCGCCATGGAGCTGGGCCAGGCCTTCCAGATGTACGACGATCTGCGCGACCGCTGCGCCGACAGCGACAAGGATCAAGGCAAGGACGACGGCAAATCCACGTTCGTTTCGCTGTACGGCGAGGACAAGGTCAGGCGCCAACTGGTGCTGCACCTGTCCAGCGCCGAGCAGGCCTTGCGTGAGGTCTACGGCGACGCCTCGACCATCGCCGGCTACCTGCGGCTGATCTTCGAGAAAGCCGCGGTCAACGGCTAGCCGACTGCGAACCCAGTTTTGCGATGGCCTGCTTGAGTTGTTCGCCGTCGGAGAATCGTTCCTGGCGGATGACCGCGCCGTTTTTCAGCGTCAGCCACTGCACGGTGTCGCGGTCGCCGTCGTACGCCGAGGCGACACGGGCGTCGCGGTCCAGCAGGATTCGGTACTTGGCCGAGCGCATCGCCGGGACCGCCACCATCTTCACCAGCGAGGGCATCTTCTCGATGTCCGCCACGTACACCACGTGGCGCTGCTCCAGGTAACCCTCGGGACCCTCTTCGAGTGCGGCGTTGACCATTTTCGCCGCCGACATGCTGCGGGCGATCAACAGCACCTGGGCCTGGTCGTCCAGCGTGTAGGCCTTGTCGAACTGGTCGAGCAGCGTCCATTTGACGATCGGCTGGGGCGCGTCCTGTGCGAAGGCATTGAGACTGAGAAACAGAGCGAGGGCCGCAAATTGCCGCATGGTGTAAATCCCTTCAGCAGGAAAGATTGAACAAGAATAAGCGTCGGGGATAAGGACCGGCCTGCCCGCGCGAATTACCCTTTTTGGCGCCAATAATGGCTCAACAAATGAAGCGTGCGCCAATTTACCAGCAAGCGGTCCGGCCGGTTCGCCTGTTATGGGTTTTGCAGGTGATTTATCCCGGATAACCCTATAGGCTCGGCACCACTCGCGCCCACCGCCATTTTCCGGACACTCAATGAACCTTCAGCAGCGCAACAACGTGCACGTCATGGGTGACGGCCGGGCGACCCTGATTTTTTCCCATGGATTTGGTTGCGATCAGGCCATGTGGCGCTTGATCAGCCCCCATTACGCCGACCGCTTCAACGTCGTACTTTACGATCTGGTGGGCGCTGGCAATTCGGCCATCGAAGCCTACGATCCCCAGAAATACGCCACGCTGAACGGCTACGCCCACGACCTCGCGGAACTCGTCCGCGAATTCGGCACGGGCCCGGTGATCATCGTCGGCCACTCGGTCAGCGCGATGATCGGCGTACTGGCGGACCGACAGGCCCCAGGGCTGATCGCCGCCCACGTGATGATCGGCCCCTCCCCGTGCTACGTGGACTCCGGAGATTACGTCGGCGGCTTCTCCGAAGAGGACGTGCATTCGCTCCTCGATACCCTCGACAGCAACTACCTGGGCTGGTCGAGCACCATGGCCCCGGTGATCATGGGCGCACCGGGTCAACCGGCGCTGGGCGAAGAGCTGACCAACAGTTTCTGCCGCACTGACCCGGAGATCGCCAAGCAGTTTGCCCGCGTCACGTTTCTCTCGGACAACCGCAAGGACGTCGCCGGCCTGACCACGCCGACGCTGATCCTGCAATCGACCGACGACCTCATCGCCCCGGTTGCCGTCGGTGAATACCTGCACGCCGCGTTGCCCAACAGCACCCTGAAGCTGGTCGATAATGTCGGCCATTGCCCTCACTTGAGTGCGCCCGCCGCCTGTTCCGATGCGATCGATGCGTTCCTCGGGCGGTGGATCAGCCTCAATGCCGAGTGATTTCGCGGCAGCACCGGACGTCGTCGAACTGTTCGAGGGCGCGCCGTGCGGTCTGGTGGTCACCGACGAAGACGGCCGGATCCTGCGCGCCAACCGCACGTTCTGCGACTGGCTGGGCTACACCGGCGACGAGCTGAGCGGCATGCTTTTCCAAAACCTGCTCACGGTCGGCGGGCGCATCTTCCACCAGACCCACTGGGCGCCGTTGATGCGCTTGCAGGGCTCGGTGGCGGAGGTCAAGTTGAGCATTGTTCATCGCGACCGTCGCCAGATCATCATGCTGCTCAACGGCGTGCGCCGGGAGCATGAAGGCAAGGTCTACAACGAGCTGGCGTTCTTCGGCACCGCTGACCGAGACAAATACGAGCGCGAGCTGCTCAAGGCACGCAAGGCGGCGGAAGAGCTGCTGCAGGAAAAAACCGCCGCCGAGGCTGCGTTGCGCCGGGCTCAGGCGGAACTCAATGAGGCTTACGAAACCGCTCAGCGACGCGCCACGTTTGCCGAACAGATGGTGGCGATCGTCAGCCACGACCTGAAGAACCCCCTCACCGCGATCAAGATGGCCACCGACCTGCTCGCTCGCGGTGAACGCACGGCCCAGGAAACCCGGTTGTTCAAGCACGTCGGCGATTCGGTGCAGCGCGCCACCCGGATGATCGCCGACCTGCTCGACCTGACGGTGATCCGGGTCGGGCGCGGCATCAGCGTCAACCCCACGGAAGTCGATCTGCACACCTTCATCGGCCATTGCGTTGATGAACTGCGTGTTGCTTTCCCCCGCGCGGAGCTGGCGCACTGCTCGGATGGCACGGGGCTCGTGGCGCTGGATAACGATCGTCTGTTTCAGGTGATCGGCAACCTCACGGCGAACAGCGTGGCGTATGGGGACATTGCCAGACCGGTGACGATTACTTCCGCGCTGGAGGCCGGGACGGTGGTGATTGCCGTGCATAACTTCGGCCCGGTCATTCCGGAAGTGCAGCGCACCCGTCTGTTCGAGCCGCTTACCCGCGGCGTAGATGTTGACGCCGAGCTGCGAAGCGTGGGGTTGGGGTTGTTTATCGTCCGCGAGATCGCCCGGGCGCATGGGGGTGATGTGTCCGTGGTCTCCGACGCGGTGGAAGGCACGACCTTCACGGTGAGGCTTCCGCGGTGTGCCGGTGAAGCGGTGGCGTCCGGAAATTGAGCATTCAGCTGTAGGACCAGCTTCAGCCGGGAAGGCGCCGGCAGCCACACTGCAGAATTGACGGTGCTCACACTGGCGTCTTCCCAGCTGAGGCCGGTCCTACCAGCGCGTGCATCTGACGAACTATCGTTCACCCGTTAGGCATGCGCGCCGCCACCGCTTCGATCTCGATCAGCATCCCGTCCAATGCCAGGCGGGGTACCGGGATCAGTGTGCACACCGGCTTCATATGACCGGCCCATGCCCGATCCGCCTGCTCGACCCACATGCGCAACCGTTCCTCCGTGTGATCAACGATCAGCAGCGTCAGTTTGAGGATGTGCTGAAGGTCGGCCCCGCGGGATTGCAGGGCGGTGCGGACGTTGGATATGGCTTGGGCTGCCTGTTCGGCGAAGACCGGGGACAGCTGACCTTGAGCATCCTCACCGCCCTGCCCGGCGATGAACAGCCACTCGGCGTTGGGGCGCACGGCGGCGAGATGGGAATAAGCGTTGGGGGCCGGATCATACAAGCCTGGCGGGTTGGACAACGCGAAGGGTGAAGCAAGGTGGGTTTGCGGCATGGGAATGATCCTGAACGTGGGAGCGCCCAGTCTCGAACCTCCACCTAAGTCGAGGTCAAGGGGGCGCTCCCGTCCGAATCGATTTTCCAGGGCGAATCAATTCTCCAGCGCATACCGCCGGCAATGCTCCAGATAGCCCTGTTCGTGGCTGCCCACCAGATGCACGACGTTGCTCCACAGCCACGACGGCGCATCCAGGGTCTGCGAGCGGTTGAGCTGCAGTTCGCGCATCCACGACGAGCGCGTGGCGAGGTCCATCTGCCGGGCGTGGGCCAGGCCGACGACGCGGGCCAGGTAACCGGCGGCTTTCATGGCTTCCCGCTCGCTCAGTTGATCAAGCTCAAGCTTCATGTCCTGGGGCAACAGCTCGCGGACGAAGAAACCGTGATCGAGCATGCGCGTAGCGATCATGCGATTACCCAGCCCTGGCGACAGATGCCGAGCGCCTTCCACCACGCGCTTGCCGTTGTCCCGAGGCATGCCCGCGCGAGGGGTGCGCGGCGCGGCGGCAGCGACAGCCTCCTTGACGTCGAGCAGGCAGTATTCCTGATCTTCGTCATCGCCCACGCTCAACAGGACTGCATAACGCAGCAGGCCCAGCGAACTGCAACCCTTCACCCAGTAGGCACAATCGAGCATCTCGACGCGATCATCCTTGGATCGGCCCTTCAGCGAGGTGACCAGCGCATGAATCTCTGGCGTCGCGCACAGGTCTTTCAGGCCATGACGCTCATCGCGGGACAACGACCAGAAATGCTTGCCCAGCGGAATGGTCGGCCGGGTGTCTTCGATACGCTCCTGAGCAAGGTGCTTCCAGGTCCTCTGAACGGCGCTGCGCATCCCTGCCTTCACCTGCGCCGGGCGTGCGGGCTCCTCATCGGCGCCATCTTCGAACGCCAGCTCGTAACCCTGCATCATCTCTTCGAGCATTCTCGCGGTGGCGACGCCGGGCAGATCGGAACCCCGGGCCGCAGTGGCCAGGGACAGCGCAAGGCGCACAAGGTCGTGGGCCGGGTTGCCGATCACCGTCTGATCCAGATCGCGGATGTGAATGTCGATGCGCCCTTTGGAATCCCCGGTCGGCCCGAGATTACCGGCGTGACAGTCGCCGCAGATCCACACCGGCGGACCACTGGGCAGACGTCGGCCTGACTGGCTGTGCAGCCATTCGTAAAACTGCACCGTGCTGCCGCGCACATAGGCGTGGGCGGAACGGGCCATTTTCAGATTGCGTAATTCGTTGAGTGGCTTGAGGCGTGCGGACGGTCGAGGAGTCTTCATGAACAATTCTTTGCAGGGAGATGTAGCGTTGACTCGCGGCTAAGAGAAATGTTGCGGAATGTTTCATCAAACTGCGATGAGAGGCGCGATCACAGATACACATTACAGACGTGTAGCCGCGGTCAGCAGTTGACCTCTCAAAACACAAACCCATGCCCCAACTCCTTCTCCATCCACTCCAGAAATCGCCGCACCCTGGGAAAGCCGGAGTGCGCTTTCGGGAACACCAGATGATGCGCCGCGACCGGCGCTGACAGCGCTTCAGGCGCCACCTCGACCAACGCCCCGCTCGCCAGGTATTTCTGTGCCAGCAGCGTGCTTTCCAGCGCGAAACCCAAACCGTGGCTGGCGGCCTCGAGCGTCATATACGAGCGATCAAAGCTCAGCGCATAGGGTTTTTCCGGACGCGCCAGACCATGCTGGGCGAACCAGGCCGGCCAGCGCAGCAACGTCGCTTCCGAGAGAATCAAATCGCGGTCAAGCAGATCCGAGGCCTGAGCGACCGGACGCGTTTCAATGAGCTTGGGTGAAGCCAGTACGGCGAAGGTTTCGTTGCGCACCGTGCGCACTTCGAAGCTCGGCCAGTTGGGCTCGCCGTGGCGAATGTCGACGTCGATCTTGTCGCGACTGAAATGTAGCGACTCGTAGGAACACGACAGATTGATCTGAATGTCGGGGTGGCTCAGGCGAAAGGCTTCCAGTCGCGGCATCAACCAAAGCAGCCCGAAGCTGGGTGAGGAATGCAGCCGCAGGCAGTCGAGGCTGACGTCGCTGCCCGCCCGCTCTGTGGCGATGGCCAGGCTGTGCAACAACCCGGAAATATCCTTCAGGTATTGCTCGCCCACCGGGGTCAGGGTGACGCCGCGCGCCGCGCGCACGAACAGCTGACGGCCAATCATCGCTTCCAGCCTGGCGAGTTGATGGCTGACCGCCGAGGGCGTCAGGTCCAGCACTTCCGCCGCCCGTGCAACGTTGCCAAAGCGCGCGGTCTGCTCAAAGGCCTGAATGGCTTTCAGCGGTGGCACGCTGGGCGGGGCTTCGTCGATACGCTTCATGGGGACATGGCTCCACGTTTGTTGTTGTTATCTCCAGACCCGCCATTCAATCACCCGGCACAGGCCGTGACGAGTGCTGAATTTTTTTCAGCATCCAATGACTTTTGCGTCATTGCTCACCCCTGGCACGGAGCACAAGCTGACCTGGCCAGAGAAGTCGGACAGCGAAAAAGTTCGCTTCCCGCTGATCCAGCCCATAACAATAATCACACGAGATCACGCCCATGCTCCTTCAAGGCAAAATTGCAATCATCACCGGCGCTGCCTCTGCTCGCGGTATTGGCCGGGCCACCGCTGCCACCTTCGCCCAACACGGCGCCCGCGTGGTCATCCTCGACCTCGACGAATCCGCCGCCCGCGACGCCGCCGCTTCACTGGGCGAAGGTCATCTGGGCCTTGCCGCCAATGTCGCCGACGAAGCGCAGGTGAAACAGGCCGTCGCGCGGGTCATCGAGCACTTTGGCCGCATCGACGTACTGATCAACAACGCCGGCATCACCCAGCCCCTCAAGACCCTCGATATTCGCCCCGGCGACTACGACAAAGTGCTCGACGTCAGCCTGCGCGGTACCTTGCTGATGTCCCAGGCGGTGATTGCGCTGATGCGCGAGCAAAAATCCGGCAGCATCGTCTGCATGTCGTCGGTCTCGGCACAACGTGGCGGCGGCATTTTCGGCGGGCCTCACTACAGCGCAGCAAAGGCTGGCGTACTGGGCCTGGCCAAAGCCATGGCTCGGGAACTGGGCCCGGACAACGTGCGCGTGAACTCCATTGCGCCGGGCCTGATCCACACCGACATCACCGGCGGCCTGATGCAGGACGAGCGCCGCCACGCCATCATCGACGGCATCCCGCTGGGCCGACTGGGCGCGGCGCAGGATGTCGCCAACGCCGCGCTGTTTCTGGCAAGCGACCTGTCGTCCTACCTGACCGGCATTACCCTGGACGTGAACGGCGGCATGCTCATTCATTGATGTTTTCTGCGCCGGCCGAGGTCGTCGGCGCTGTTCTGAATCGACGTTTCAGCCGCAGCTGACCATAAAAACAAGAGATCAGACCATCATGACTACCCTCTCCCTGGATGCGGTCGTTTCCGTCCGCACCACTGCCTACCGCAAAACCGCCTGGCGGCTGATGCCATTCCTGATGCTGTGCTATCTGTGCGCCTACCTGGACCGGGTCAACGTCGGCTTCGCCAAGCTGCAGATGATGAACGACCTGGCCCTGAGCGAAGCGGTGTACGGGCTCGGCGCCGGCATGTTCTTCCTCGGCTACTTTCTCTGCGAAGTGCCGAGCAACCTGATCCTGCACCGGGTCGGCGCCCGCCGCTGGATTGCCCGCATCATGATTTCCTGGGGAATCATCTCCGCCCTCTTCGCCTTCGTTGAAACCGCCTGGCAGTTCTACGGCCTGCGCTTTCTGCTGGGCATCGCCGAAGCCGGCCTGGCGCCGGGTCTGCTGTTGTACCTGACCTACTGGTTTCCGTCCTATCGCCGCGCACGAATGACCGTGCTGTGGTTCATCGCCATCCCGCTGTCGGGAATGATCGGCGGGCCGCTGTCCGGGCTGATCATGACCCGTTTCGCCGGCGTGCACGGCTGGGCCGGCTGGCAATGGATGTTTGTGATCGAGGCCATTCCCACCCTCATCGTCGGGCTGCTGGTACTGAGCTACCTCAAGGACGGCGTGCACCAGGCCACCTGGCTCAACGACGAGGAAAAGGAGCTGGTCAACAAGGAGCTGGCCGAGGACAACAGCCAGAAAGTCACCCACAGCTCGGTCGGGGAGTTCATTCGCGACAGGCGTCTGTGGCTGCTGGCCTGCATCTATTTCTGCGTGGTCATGGGTCAGTACGCGATCACCTTCTGGCTGCCGACGCTGATCCGCAACGCCGGCGTCGCCGACCCGCTGCACATCGGCCTGCTCACCAGCCTGCCGTACATGTGCGCCATCGCGGCCATGCTGTTAATGGGCCGCAGCGGCGACAAGCACCGCGAGCGGCGCTGGCATCTGGTGGCCCCGATGATCGCCGGCGCTGTTGGCCTGTCGCTGGCGGCGCTACTGGGCGGCAATCTGCTGCTGTCGGTGCTCAGCCTGTGCCTCGCCGCCTCCGGTGTGCTTTCGGCGTCGTCACTGTTCTGGATGCTGCCGACCACGCTGCTAGGCGGCGTTTCCGCCGCCGCAGGGATCGCCGGGATCAACAGCTTCGCCAACCTCGCCGGCTTCTGCTCGCCGTACCTGATCGGCTGGATCACCACCTCCACCGGCTCAAGCGCCATCGGCATGTACCTGATTACCGGCGTGTTGTGCATCGGCGCCCTGCTGGTGTTGCGCATCCCCGCCGCGTCCGTCAATCGCTAACAAAGAGAAGCCACTCACATGAACATCAGTCCATCACATCAACCGGCGCTGTCGCTGGCCCAGCGCGCCTTCAATATCAGACGCCACGCCCTGCGCATGGGCCAGGTTCAGGGCCAGGGTTATGTCGGGCAGGCATTGGGCGCGGCCGATCTGCTCGCCGTGTCTTACTTCCACGCCTTGCGCTACCAGCCCCGGGACCCGGACTGGGAAGGCCGCGACCGCTTTTACCTGTCCATCGGTCACTACGCCATCGCGCTGTACGCCGCGTTGATCGAGGCCGAGATCATCCCCGTGGACGAGCTGGAAACCTACGGCGCCGACGATAGCCGCCTGCCCATGTCGGGAATGGCGGCGTACACGCCGGGCATGGAAATCACCGGAGGCTCGCTGGGCCACGGACTGGGCATCGCCGTCGGCGCGTGCCTGGGGCTCAAGCGCAAGCAGGCCGCCTCCTTCGTCTACAACCTGCTTTCCGACGGCGAACTGAACGAAGGCTCGACCTGGGAAGCGGCGATGTCCGCATCGCACTGGAAGCTGGACAACCTCATCGCGATCATCGACGTCAACAATCAGCAGGCCGACGGCCATTCCAGCGAGGTGCTGGCGTTTGAACCTATCGTTGACCGCTGGCAGGCCTTCGGCTGGTTCACCCAGCGCGTGGACGGCAATGACATCGAGGCGTTGGTCACCGCCTTCGATGCCGCACGCAACCATGTCGGCGCGCAACCACGGGTAATCATCTGCGACACCAAAATGGGCAAAGGCGTGGAGTTTCTGGAGACGCGCGAGAAAACCCACTTCATTCGCGTCGATGAAAACGAGTGGGACCTGGCACTGGAAAACCTGCAAATCGGGAGAACGGCATGAGCGCACTGACCCACAACGAGCCCGGCAAGAAACGCCTGACCACGTCGGCGATGATTGCCTCGATCGCCTCCGAAGGCCAGGCCACGCGCCCGGCACCCTTCGGCCACGTATTGGCCGCCCTGGCAGAGCAGCGCGCGGACATCGTCGGGCTCTCCGCCGACCTGTCGAAATACACCGATCTGCACATTTTCGCCAAGGCCCACCCGGAGCGCTTCTACCAGATGGGCATGGCCGAGCAGTTGCTGATGAGTGCCGCAGCCGGCATGGCCCGCGAAGGCTTCGTGCCCTTCGCCACCACGTACGCGGTATTCGCGTCGAGGCGGGCCTACGACTTCATCTGCATGGCCATCGCCGAAGAAAACCTCAACGTCAAAATCGTCTGCGGATTGCCCGGCCTCACCACTGGGTACGGCCCGAGCCATCAGGCAACCGACGATCTGGCAATCTTCCGGGCCATGCCCAATCTGATGATCGTCGACCCCTGCGACGCGCTGGAAATCGAACAAGCGGTGCCAGCCATCGCAGCGCATCAGGGCCCGGTGTACATGCGCCTGTTGCGCGGCAACGTTCCGCTGGTGCTCGACGAATACGGCTACACCTTCGAGATCGGCAAGGCCAAGACCCTGCGCACCGGCAACGATGTGCTGATCATCTCCACGGGGCTGATGACCATGCGCGCGCTGGAAGCGGCGAAGGCGTTGCAGGCCGATGGCATCGACGTAGCAGTGCTGCACGTGCCGACCGTCAAGCCGCTGGACGAGCAGACCCTTCTCGCCGAAGCGCGAAAACCCGGGCGGTTGGTGGTGACGGCGGAAAACCATTCGATCATCGGCGGGCTGGGTGAAGCGGTGGCGACGGTGCTGTTACGTAACGGAGTCACCCCGACGTTCCGGCAGATCGCCCTGCCCGACGCCTTCCTCGACGCCGGCGCCCTGCCGACGCTGCATGACCGCTATGGAATTTCCACCCCGGCGGTGTGCTCGCGTATCAAGGCGTGGCTGTAAGCGCAGAACAACGGGGGGGGGGGGCTTTCCAGTCCCCCGTCTTCGCTCAGGAGGTTTGTGTGGACCCCGATCAGTTGCTGGATCCCGAGTACCGTTTCTTCCGCGACGAGGTGTCCAGCGAATGGAGCCGGGACAACCTCGCCGCCATTCGCACACGCATCCACGCTGCGTTCAAACCCGCGGACCTCGCTCGCGGCGAACAGCGCTGGGTCCGTGAACCTGCAAACGGCAACGACCTGCGCCTGTGCCTTTACCGCCCTGACCACAGCGCCGACGCCCATGACCTCCCTGCGATTCTGTACGTGCACGGCGGGGGATTCGTGTTGGGGTGCCCGGAAATGGCCGACGACTACCTGGCGGATCTGGCCAGTGAGTCAGGCGCGCTGATCGTCGCCGTCGATTACCGGCTCGCCCCCGAGCATCCCTTTCCTGCCCCGCTGGAAGACTGCTATCGCAGCCTCCAGTGGCTGCTCCACCAGCAAGCTGCGCTGGGCGTGAATCCCGAACGCATCGTGATCATGGGCCACAGCGCGGGCGGCGGACTGGCGGCGGCGCTGACCCTGCTCGCCCGTGACCGTGGTGACATTTCCATCGCCGGCTCGGTGCTCATGTATCCGATGCTCGACCACCGCACTGGCACCCCTGGGGCTCCCGAGCAAAACCCTGGCGCGGGCAGGTTCAGCTGGTCCAGGGAGGCCAATCAATTCTGCTGGCAGTGCTACCGGGGCGAGTACCTCTGCGACGATGACCGCGCGCTGCTGTTTTCCCCCGCGCTGGCTGATGACCTGAGTCACCTGCCGCCGAGCTTTATCGCCGTCGGTGCGCTGGACCTGTTCCTGGATGAGGACATGGCGTGGGCCGGCAAGCTCTCTCGCAGCGGAGTTCCAGTCGAGCTGCACGTTTACCCCGGCGTGCCACACATGTTCGACTTCCACCCCGGCGCCCTGACGGAGCAGTGCAAAAGGGATGTCGTGCGCGCACTGAGGAAAATGCTGAAACGTTAATTCGCGCCGTTTACCGCAACCCGCTCAAATCCAGCCTGTCCTGGGGCACCGGCATCGAGAAGTAGTAACCCTGAGCCTGACCTGCGCCCATGTCCCGCAGAAGGTCCAGGGTTGCGGCGTCTTCCACGCCCTCCGCCACCACCGTCAGCCCCAGGGATTCGGCCATGCGTACGATGGCGCGAACGATGGCCCGGCTGCGGGAGCTGGTGGTCAGTTCCAGGGTGAAGGACTTGTCGATTTTCAGCCCGCTGAAGTGGTACTGGTGCACGTAACTGAGGGACGAGAAGCCGGCGCCGAAGTCATCGAGGACCACCGACACGCCGTTGTCCGCCAAGTGCTTCATGGCTTGACGCGCCAGTTCAGGCTCGGCCACCAGCGCGCCTTCGGTGAGTTCCAGGCAGATGCGCGACGGCGCCACCCCGTGCTGGCTCAGCAAACCGAGGACTTCGCTGGAAAACTCCGGGCGGGTGATGCTGTAGCTGGAACAGTTGACGTGCACCGTCGGCCAATGGGCATGGTCGGGATGGGCAAGAATCGCCACCACCTGCTGCAGCATGTAGAGGTCCAGACGGCCGATCAGGCGCAGACCTTCCAGCGCCGGCAGAAACTGACCCGGCGCGACGATACGGCCATCGGCCTGACGCCAGCGGATCAGCGCTTCAAGGGCCAGTATCCGGCCGCTGGCCACATCGATGATCGGCTGGAAATACGGCACCAGTTCGTCGGTGCGCTTGAGGGCGTTGCGCAGCGCGGTCTCCTGCTCCATCTGGTCGGACACCTCGCGGCGCACTTCCTGGTTGAACACCGCATAGCTGTCGCGCCCGGCGTTCTTGACCCGGTACATCGCGGTATCGGCGTCGCGAAGCAAATCCGCCGGCTCGCTGTGAAACTGCAGGTCGGCGCCGACCACGCCGATGCTGCAGGATGAAAACACCGCGTGGCCGTCGATGTAGAACGGCACATCGAAGGCCAGGAGAATACGCTCGGCAATCGCCACGGTGACGTCTGGCGGCGCGGCGTACGCCAGCACCGCGAACTCATCGCCGCCCAGCCGAGCGAGCAAATCGCTGTCGCGCATGCAGTGGCGCAAGCGGTCGGCGGCCTGAATCAGCAGCAGATCGCCCGAGTGATGGCCGAGGCTGTCATTGACCATCTTGAAGCGGTCGAGGTCGATGAACATCACCGCCAGTTCCTCGCCCTTTTGAGAGAATTTCTCCCACGCGTCTCTCAGGCGCTGCTGCAAATGGCTGCGGTTGGGCAGTCCGGTCAGCGCGTCGTGGGCGTTTTCGTGTTGCAGCTTGGCGTTGGCGTAGTCCAGCTCCCGGGTGCGGTCCTGAACCCGTGCTTCCAGGCGCAGGTTGGCGGTGTGAATGGCCTCGGCGGCGCTGCGCCGGGACAGTGCCGTGTCAATGTGGCGTGACACGAAGGTCAGCAGCTCCTGATCGCGCAACGAGTAGCTGACATGGGAGGTGTAGCTCTGCACTGCCAGCACACCGCGGACCACATCGCCGTCGAACAGCGGAATGCCCAGCCATGAACTGGACCGGTTGACCTCGTTCTGCAGGGTGATCTCGCCAATGCTTTCCAGCCAGCGGGCCTCCGCGCCGTCGATCAGGCACGGCCGGCGCTGGCGGATGACGTATTCGGTAAAGCCACGCTCGCCACGGCGCGGGTCGGGGCGGCGGGTCAGCCGTTCGTCCACGTAGTACGGGAAGGTCACCTCGCCGGTGGCGTCGTCGAACAGCGCGATATAGAAGTTCAGGGCAAACAGCAGTTCGCCGACGATGCCGTGCAGGCTTTTGAACAGGTCGGTCATGTCGCCGGGTTGACTGGACAGCTCCGTGATCTGGAACAGCGCGCTCTGCAAGTGCTCGGCGCGTTCACGATCGGCCACTTCATTGCGCAGGGCGTCGTTGAGGCGGGACAGCTCAAGGGTGCGGCGGGCGACGGTTTCTTCCAGTTGCGCGCGGTGCAGAATGCGGTCCAGGGCCATGGCCACGTGGCGGGCTACCACCAGAAACAGCTCCTGATCCTCGACGCTGTAGACCCGGGCGACGTCATAGACCTGCATCGCCAGCATGCCGAACACGTCGTCGGAGGCGTTTTTCAGCGGCGCGCCCATCCAGAATTCCGGGCGATGGCCCACGCAGTGGAAGCGATCCAGCACCCGCGCCCGCTCGATGGCGGCGGCATCGACGAACAGCGCCTGCTCGGTGGTCAGCACATAACCGGTCATGGACAGCCGCTCGGGATCGAGAAACTCGTAGGTTTCCGCCTCGAGAGCGTCGAGGTCGGTGATGTCGATGTAATAGGGGTAAGTGATTTTGCCGCTGTGGCTTTCGTACAGGGCCAGGTAGAAGTTTTCCGCGTCGATCAGGGTCGAGAGCTGCTTGTGCACGCCTTGCAGAAACGCCGAACGGTCACGGGTCGAGCTGGCCAGGTAGGTGATTTCATAGAGCACCCGCTGGGTGGCCTGGGCCCGGGCCAGCGCATCGGTCTGCAGGCGCAGGCCCAGACGCCCGGCCAGCTCGGCGAAAAACGGATCGCCGGCGTGCGCGTCCGGCATCAACAGCCAGCCCAGCGCGGACTCGCCATGGCCGGTCACCCAACGCTGCAAATGGTGCTTGCGGCAGTAGCCGTCGAATTCTTCACGGGGTATCAACGTCGGCCAGTCCGTGGCGGAACTGCCCTGCCCCAACAGGTGCATTTGCTGGCCGGCACGGTAAGCGGCCCAGCTCAACTCCGGTGCAGCCTCACGCGCGGCGCGCAGTAGGGCGTCCAGCGAACTCTCCTCGGTCAATCCCCCCACGGCCGACAGGCCGTTATCGCCGGGTGCGGAGATCCGCTCGTCGGCAATCGGCGTGTACCCGGAGAGGGTGGAAAGTGGGGAATTCATAGGCGCTCCATTGCCAGCGTCGGACTGAGCTATCTTCATGGGGTGTGACAGAAGGTTGCAAGCGGCTTATTCGGATTTGCGGTCTATTCGCGACGAAAAAACCGTATTCCACGACATTTATTGAAATCACACGCTGCACAGCCCTATAGCGGCCCGCAAACGGAAAGATTTAACCCGGCACTCTATTCACACGGCTCGTCAAACAGCCCGGCAGTGACGGTTTCATGTTTCGGCATTGACCTTTGCGCGCCCTCGCCTGTCACTGATTGCTGTTACCCGTCTTTTTGCCCCACTGGAGATGATCACCCCATGATCAAGACTTACAGCTACGCCGCGCAAAAACCCACTGACAAGCTGGCTCCGTTGCAGATCGAACGCCGCGAGCCGGGCGCCGATGACGTGCAGATCGACATCCTGTTCTGCGGCGTCTGCCACTCGGACCTGCACACCGCGCGCAACGAGTGGAACAACACGCTGTATCCATCGGTGCCGGGCCACGAGATCGTCGGCAAGGTCACCGCGGTCGGCGCCAACGTCACCCACTTCAAGGTCGGCGATCTCGCTGGCGTCGGCTGCATGGTCGACAGCTGCCAGCACTGCGCGTCCTGCGCGGAAGGCGAAGAGCAATACTGCGAAAACGGCTTCACCGGGACCTACAACGGCCCCGTGTTTGGCGGCGAGAACACCTTCGGTGGCTACTCCGACAAGATCGTCGTGAAAGAGAAGTTCGTCCTGAAGATTTCCCACAGCGACAACCTGGCCGCCGTCGCGCCGTTGCTCTGCGCCGGGATCACCACTTACTCGCCGCTGCACCACTGGAAAGTCGGCCCGGGCAAGAAGGTGGGCGTTGTCGGGCTGGGCGGTCTCGGTCACATGGCGGTGAAGATCGCTCACGCCATGGGCGCCCACGTGGTGCTGTTCACCACCTCGCCGAACAAGCGCGAAGACGGCCTGCGCCTGGGCGCCGATGAAGTGATCGTGTCGAAAAACGCCGATGAAATGGCGACCCAGACCAATCAGCTCGACTTCATCCTCAACACCGTGGCGGCGCCGCACAACCTTGACCCGTTCCTGAACCTGCTCAAGCGCGACGGCACCATGACCCTGGTCGGCGCGCCGGATCAGCCGCACCCGTCGCCAGGCGTGTTCAACCTGATCTTCAAGCGCCGCAGCATTGCCGGCTCGCTGATCGGCGGCATTCAGGAAACCCAGGAGATGCTGGATTTCTGTGCCAGGCACGGCATCGTCTCCGACATCGAGATGATCCACATGAAGGACATCAACGAGGCCTACGAGCGCATGATCAAGGGTGACGTGAAATACCGTTTCGTCATCGACATGGCGACCCTGAAAGAAGAAGCGTCGGCCGCCTGATGCCTGGGGTACCCGGGTGCGGTTTCGCCGCCCCGGGCACTCGTAACATGCTGTGATTTTTCCACTCGAGAAATATCCGCAACCATCCCCCGGTGCTTCGGTCACAACCCTTGAGCCATGGCCAGCACCGCCTGCTTTCCTGATCCCGACAAGGCGCCAGCCCTCGCTGCTGACACAAGCGCCACGGATTAGAGAGCACGACTCACAAGTGCATGCACGGATTCAACCGAATGCAGTGCCTGCGCATTGGTTATCGTTGAAGACTGCCGTCTTTTGAAGACTGCCCTTGGCCCCAGCCATACCGGATACCGTTCCACCTGCCGTCCCTGCCCGCGCGTCCGCCCACCGTCGGCCGCCAGGTCTGACCCAACGCTGACGAGGAACCCGCTCATGACCGATCAGCCTGATCGCCCCAACAAAGAAGAACTGTCTTGTGACCTCAAGGCCTTTACCGTCCCGTCCCGCCGCAACTTCCTGAAGTCCATCGGCGTGTCCAGCCTCGCTGCCGCGACGGCGCCGATCTGGACCCAGGCGCTGGCAGCCCAGGCCGCCGTCGCCGATGACATTGATCCGCCCGCGCCAGACGAGCGGCGCATGACCCTGAAAGTCAACGGCCAGGCCCACACCCTGAACCTGCCGGCCAACGCGGCGCTGCTTGATGTGCTGCGCGATCGCCTGCAACTCACTGGCACCAAGAAAGGCTGCGACCACGGCCAGTGCGGCGCTTGCACCGTCCACGTCAACGGCGTGGCGATCAACTCATGCCTGTCCCTCGCGGCGATGCACGAAGGCGATGACATCACCACCATTGAAGGCCTGGCCCAGAACGGCAAGCTGCACCCGGTGCAGGAAGCCTTCTGGGAACACGATGCCTACCAGTGCGGCTATTGCACCTCCGGGCAGATCATGAGCGCGGCGGCGTTGTTGAAAGACAAAAACATCGGCACCGACGACCACAGCGTGCGCGAAGCCATGAGCGGCAACATCTGCCGTTGCGGCGCCTACAAGAACATCCTCGCGGCGATCCAGTCGGCGCGCATCAACGTCCAGGAGGTGAGCTGATGAGAGCCTTTGATTACGTGCGCGCCAACAGCGTCGAACAGGCGGTGGCAACCCACGCGAAAAGCCCGACGACCTTCTTTCTCGCCGGCGGGACGACGTTGCTGGACTTGGTCAAGCTGGACATCATGCCGGCGGATCAGGTGATCGACGTCAACCACCTCTCGCTCAAGCAGATCGAAGTGCAAAAGGACGGCAGCGTGCGCATCGGTGCGCTGGTCAGCAATACCGAACTGGCCCATCACCCGCACATCGTCGAGCACTATGCCGTGCTGTCCCAGGCGTTGCTGTCCGGCGCCACCACTCAACTGCGCAACAAGGCCACGACCGCCGGGAACGTGATGCAACGGGTGCGCTGCAACTATTTTCGCGACGGTTATTCACCGTGCAACAAGCGCGAGCCGGGCTCGGGCTGTGCGGCCATTGACGGCCACAACCGCAGTGTTCACGCGGTGCTCGGCACCAGCGACCAGTGCATCGCGACCCATCCTTCGGACATGTGCGTGGCGATGGTCGCCATTGGCGCGACCGTCGAGGTGCAAGGGCCGAAGGGCAAGCGCAGCGTGGACTTCGCTGACTTCCACCTGCTGCCCGGTGCGACGCCGTGGAAAGAGCACGCGCTGCTGGACGATGAGTTGATCACCCATGTGGTGCTCGCCGCGCCGCTGGCCGGTAACAAGTCTGCGTACCTGAAGCTGCGAGATCGCGCCTCGTACCAGTTCGCCCTGGCGTCCAGCGCGGTGATCGTCGTCATGGATGGCAACACCGTGCGTGACGCGCGGGTGGCGCTGGGCGGGGTCGGCACCAAACCCTGGCGCTCGGTTGAAGCCGAGCAGGCGCTCAAAGGCCAGCCGTTGACGCCGCAGACCCTCGAGAAAGTCGCCGCCATCGCCCTCAAGGGCGCCAAAGCCTATCGCCACAACGCCTACAAGATCGCATTGGGGCAGCAGGCCATCGTGCGCAACCTCGGCACCTTGAACGCCTGACCGGAGGATTCACCATGACTGATGCAATGATTGGCTCGGCACCCCGCCGCATCGATGGCCAGCGTAAGGTCACCGGCAGCGCGATGTACGCGTCCGACCATCACCTGAAAAATATGGCTTACGGCTACGGCGTGTTCAGCACCGTCGCCAGCGGCAAGATCACCGAACTGAAGCTGGACGACGCGCGCAAATCCCCCGGCGTGCTGGAGATTCTGCACCACGGCAACTTCCCCTCGCTCTACCACAACTCGACGCTGCCGATGTCCTTCGCGCAAATCCTCAAAGCGGCCAAGTCCGACGAAAGCCGTCTGCCGTTTGAAGACGACACGGTGCATTACGCCGGGCAGTTCGTTGCCCTGGTGGTGGCCGATACCTTTGAGCACGCGCGGGCCGCGGCCTACAAGATCAAAGTCAGCTACAGCAAGACCGACGCCGTGGCCAATCTCGACCAGGGCCTAAAAGCCGGCGCCTTGCAGGACGGCAGCCCGAACCACACCCGGGGTGATGCCGCCGCTGCGTTCGACAGCGCCGCCCACAGCATCGACGCCACCTACTCGACGCCGGTCGAAACCCACAACCCGATGGAAATGCACGCCACCGTTGCCAGTTGGGAAGACGGGCGCCTGATCGTTTATGAAGCCACCCAGGGCGTGGTCGCTCACCGCAATTCCCTGGCGAAAATCTTCGGCCTGATCCCGGAGAAGGTCGAGGTGCGGGCGCCGTTCATTGGCTCCGGCTTCGGCAGCAAGCTGTGGATCTGGCCCCATTCGGTCGCCGCCTGCGGCGCGGCCAAGGTGCTCAAGCGCCCCGTGCAACTGGTGGTGCCGCGTCAGCAGATGTTCACCACCACCGGCCACCGCCCGGAAACACGGCAGCGCATGCGCCTGGCGACCGATGACAAAGGCAAGCTGGTGTCGGTGCGCCACGAGTCCATCAACACCACCTCCTTCACCGACCCGTACAAGGAAAACTGCGGCACCTCGACCAAGAGCCTTTATAGCTGCGCCAATGTGCTGGTCACCCACAAGATCATCGAGGTCAATCGCGGCACGCCCACCTCCATGCGCGCGCCGGGTGCAGCGCCGGGGCTGTTCGCGCTGGAATCGGCCATGGACGAGATGGCCGATAAAGTGGGCATGGACCCCCTTGAGTTCCGCAAGCTCAACGTTTCCGAGCGCGACGAAAGCCAGAACCTGCCGTGGTCGAGCAATCATCTGCAGGAATGCATCGACAAGGCCGCCGAACGCTTTGGCTGGAGCAAACGCAACCCGACGCCGGGGTCGATGAAGGACGGCACCGAGATCATCGGTTATGGCATGGCCGCCTGTAACTGGGACGCCTATCGCACCCCGGCGGAAGCGCAAGTCGTGCTGCGCGCCGACGGCACGGCCTGGGCCATTTGCGGTGTGCAGGACATCGGCACCGGCACCTACACCATCGTTGCTCAAGTGGTCAGCAGCATCACCGGCATTCCGCTGGACAGGATCGAAGTGGAGCTGGGCAATTCGTCGTTCCCGCCGGCGCCGGTGTCCGGCGGCTCATGGGCAACGGCGAGCGTGCTGCCAGCCATCGCCGAAGCCACCCGCCAGGCCGTCGAACAGCTGAAGGCGTTCGCGACCGCGCCCAAGGGCGTGTTTGCCGGAGCCGAGGCCGATCAAGTGAGCTTCGAGCAGGGTCAGTTGAAAAGCGGCGACAAGACCTTTGCCATCGCCGATGTGCTCAAGGCGCAGAAGCAGGGCAGCGCCTTTGGTGAAGCGAAAACCGGCATGAACGACACCAGCAAGCACTCGTTCCGCTCCTTCGGCGTGCATTTTGCCGAAGTGCGCTGGGACCCGGGCATCTCACGGCTGCGGGTGTCGCGGGTGGTCAGTGCCATCGACGTGGGCAAGGTGATCAACCAGAAAACCGCGCTCAATCAGGTTGAAGGGGCGATCGTCATGGGCGTCGGCATGGCGCTGTTTGAGGCGACCGACTTCGACGAGCGCAACGGCATGCCGGTGAACAACAACTACGCCGAATACGTGGTGCCGGTGCACGCTGACCAGCCGGAGATCGATGTGATCCTGCTGGACTACCCGGACTTCGAGCTCAACGAATTCGGCGCACGCGGGATCGGCGAGATCGGGATTACCGGGCTGGCGGCTGCGGTGGCGAATGCGGTTTCACACGCCACCGGTAAACGCATTCGCGACCTGCCGATCACGCTGGATAAATTGATGGAGCTGCCGCCGACGATGAAGGTTTAAGCCGGAAATTTCGGCGCGCTCGCTGCCCTCTTCCCGGGTGTAGGACCGGCTTCAGCCGGGAAGCCTTTGATTTGATGATCGTTCCCACGCTCTGCGTGGGAATGCCGCACTGGACGCTCCGCGTCCCAAAAGCTGACGCGGAGCGTCACGGGATGCATTCCCACGCGGAGCGCGGGAACGATCAAATCGCCTACGAGTGGTGGAATCTCACTCCCGCAATCCCTGCGCCGCACCCAGCAAGCCTTTGAATTTCCCGTAACGCGCGCTCAATACATCCTGCACCGCCGGCATCGGCTGATACCGCGCCTTCTCCGCCATCCCCTGCCCCAACAGCTCAGCCCCCTCACCGATCGACAGCAACCCCAGTTTCGCGGCACCAATGCACGCGCTGAGTTCGCTGCCGTGCAAGGTGTACACCTCGCGATCCAGGATGTTGGCAAGCAATTGCGCCCAGTATTCGCTGCGTGCCCCGCCGCCCACCAGGGCGCAGGCGTTGACCGTGGCCCCTGCGGACAACGTGGCGTTCATCGCGTCCAGCAGCCCGAAACCGACGCCTTCAAGCACCGCGTAACCCAACATCGCCGGCGTGCTGTCGTGCCCCAGGTTCATGAATCCCCCGCGCAACAGCGGGTCGTTGTGGGGCGTGCGCTCGCCCGCCAGGTACGGCAGAAACAGCGGACTGGAAATCGCCACCGGCTGATCGACCGGCCATTGCGCGTGAACCAGATCGAGCAAGGCCTGCTCACTGGGCTGACCCAACAATCGGGTGACCCAGCGCAGACAGCTCGCCCCGGCCAGCATCGCGCCCATGGTGTACCAGCGCTGCGGCAACGCGTGGCAAAAACTGTGCACGGCGCTGGCCGGATTGCCCGCCGGATGATCGGTGATCGCGACGATCGCCGCGCTTGTGCCGAGGGTGACAAAGGCATCGCCGGCGTTGACCGCGCCGATGCCCACCGCCGAAACCGGGTTGTCACCCCCACCTGCGGCCACGGGCAGACCCAACGGCAAACCCAGCGCATCCGCCGCCTCAGCGCTCAGCCCGGCGGATAATTGATCCGCTTCCAGCAACCGAGGCATGTGCTCGACCGTCAGCCCTGTGGCGTGGAGCATCGGCGCGTACCACTCGCGCTTTGCCACATCCAGCCACACCGTGCCAGCGGCGTCAGACATGTCACTGACCTGCTCGCCGGTCAGCAGCAAACGCAGGTAATCCTTCGGCGACAGCACGCTGGCAATGCGCGCAAACAGCTGCGGTTCGTGCTGCTGCATCCACAGAAGTTTCGGCGCAGTGAGCCCGGCCATGGCCAGGCTGCCGGTGACCTCCGCGTAATCCGGGAAGTCTTGGTTCAACTGCGACGCCTGAAGCACCGTGCGGGAGTCGTCCCAAAGAATCGCCGGGTACAGCACTTGTTCTGCGGCATCCAGCAGAACCGCGCCGTGCATCTGCCCCGATAAACCGATGCAACCGACCCGCGCCCATGCCTGAGGATCGTTTGTCCGCAACTGCCCGAGCGCAGATAGGCAGGCCTGCCACCAATCGGCCGGGTTCTGCTCCGACCAACCCGACTGCCGGCGGCTGACTTCCACCCGGGCACCGGCCTGGGCCAGCACTTCGCCCTTGGCGCTCAGCAACATGGCCTTCAGCTCGGACGTGCCGAGGTCGATGCCCAGGGAAACAAGCTGCTTCATGAAGGTGTCATTCCTGTCAGCGGACGCCTAAAGGCATCCGCACGAATTGCGAATGCGTAACGTCGGCGCCAGTCGCTCCGACAGTCGTTTGCCCTCGGGTTTATCGATGCGCTGCAACAGCAACTGCACCGCCCGCGCGCCCAGGGCCTGCACCGGCTGAGCAATCACGCTCAAGCGCGGCAGGAAAAAATCCGCCCAGTCGAAATCATCGAAACCCACCAGCGCCATCTGCTCCGGCACCTCAATGCTGGCGTCGCGCAGCGCGTGCATGGCGCCGATGGTCATCAGGTTATTCGCCGCCAGAATCGCCGTGGGCGGCGGCTTCAGGCGCAACAGCGCTGACGTGGCGACACGTGCCGATTCGCTGTTCGACTCGCCGTCGATCAGCAACTGCGGATCCCACGGCAGATCAGCCTCGACCAGCGCCTGCCGGTAGCCCTCAATACGCTCCTCCGTCGTGCTCAGCCCGCGATGCCCGGCAATCATGCCGATGCGCCGATGACCGTGGCCGATGAGGTGGGTCACCAACTCAGCGGTGGACTGGCGATTCTCGACGCCGACCTGATCGAAACCCTCCACCGCCATCCGGTCCACCAACACGCTGGGAATGGCGTTGCTGCGCAAGTACGCCAACGCTGCCTGCTGCGGATCGCTGGACGGCGCAAGCAGAATGCCGTCCACACGCCGATGGTGCAGCGCCTGCACCACGCGCAGTTCCTGAGCAGGATCGTCGTGGGTGTCGACGAACAACATCATGATGCCGTGGCGCGCGCATTCGGTTTCGATGGCGTGCACGGTCTCGCTGAAATAGTGGTTCGACAGCGCCGAAATCGCCACGCCAATGGTGTTGGTGCGCGAACGGGCCAGCGAGCGCGCCAGGGTGTTGGGGATGTAGCCCAAGTCCTGAGCCGCCCGCTGCACCGCTTCCACCGTCTTGGCGCTGACCTTGCGCGTGCCGTTGAGCACGTGGGAAACGGTCGACGTCGATACCCGCGCCCGCTTCGCCACGTCTTCCATTTTGATCACTGCGCCGACTCCTTCAGGCCTGCGTCTCAGTGCTTGCTGGACCAGCCGCTGTAGGAACCGATGTTGTCGCGGGTGATCAGTTTCGGCGTGAGTTGAGTGACCGCTTCAGCCGGCTTCTTGTCGTTGAGCAAATCGTTGCCGATGACCACCGCCTGCTGCGCCATGGCCCACGGGTCCTGGCTGGCGGAGGCCTGAATCGAGGTATCGGACTTGAGGGCCTGCTCGATGTCCGGCGCGCCGTCCACCGACGTGATGACGATGCCGCTGCGTTTCAGCTGCTTGGCGGCCAGGTCACTGCCAATGGCCTGGGGGTCGTTGATCGCGAACAGACCGTCGATTTTCGGGAAGCGCGTCAGGTAACCCTGCATCGCGTTCAGGCCGCCTTCGCGGGAGCCTTTGGCGTCCTGATCGTCGGAAAGAATCTTGATCTCCGGCGCGGCGGCGAAGGCCGATTTGCAGCCGGTGACGCGGTCAGTCACGGCGGTGACTTGCGGGCCATTCTCGATGATCACGTTGCCCTTGCCCGACAGCTTGTCGACGATGAACTGACAGGCCAGCTTGCCCGCTTCGACGTTGTCGGTCTGCACGGTGGCGTCGACACCGGCGGCGCTGACGTCCACGGCCACGACCTTGATGCCGGCGGCCTGGGCCTTCTTGATTGCCGAAGCAATGGCCTTCGGGTCCACGGCGTTGATCAGGATCAGGTCAACGCCCGACGCAATGAAGTTGTCGATCTGCGAGAACTGCTTGCTCAGGTCGTAATCGGCGGAAACGGAGGTCACTTTGACATTGGGGTTGAGCTCCATGGCCTTGGCCTTGGCGCCGTCGGCCAGGGTGACGAAATACGGGTTACCCAGCGAGCCCAGGGTGATGCCGACGGCTTTCAGCTCGCGGGCTTGAACGCCCTGGGACAGCAACGCGGCCAGGCACAGGGACATGACAGCAGGGAATTTGCGTTTGAAGTTCATGGGTTCTCTCTTGTGATTATTGTCGGAGTCTTCGTTGAAACGCGTGCAGCCAGACAGCGTTGAATCAGGTTCGCGCACCGGACTGGCGATAGCGATCCAGCGCCACCGCGCCGATGATCACGATCCCCTTGATGATGTATTGCCAGATATCGGACACGCCCAATAGCACCAAGCCGTTGGTCAGCACCGCGATGATCAGCGCGCCGATCAGGGTGCCGCCGATGGTGCCGACGCCGCCGGTGAAACTAGTGCCACCGAGGATCACCGCCGCGATGGCGTCCAGCTCGTAGGACTGGCCCAGTTGCAAGCCGTTGGCGGCGAACAGGCGCGAAGCGCTCATCACCGCGCCGAGCCCGGCCAGCGCACCGGACACCGCGTAGACGAACAGCAACACCTTCCACACCTTGATCCCGGACAGGCGCGCCGCTTCGGGGTTGCCGCCCACCGAGTAGATCTGCACGCCCATCACCGTGCGGCGCAGGATGAACCACGAGACCACGATGACCGCCACGGCGATGATCACCAGCCACGGCACGCCGAGCACCGAATCGTTGCCGATGAAGGCGAACGGCAGGTCGGGGTTGAACACGGTTTTGTCGTCGGCCAGCAAACGCGCCAGACCGCGCATGGCGGTGAGTGCACCGAGGGTGACGATGAACGGCGGCAGGCGCATGAAGGCAATCAGGCCGCCGTTGACCAGCCCGAGCAGCAGGCCGAAACCGACGCCGGCGGCAATGCCGAGCATGCCGAACTGCGGCGACATCGACGCTTGCAGGGCGACCACCGCCGAAGCCGCGAGAATCGCGCCCACCGAGAGGTCGATCCCCGCCGTCAGAATCACGAAGGTCATGCCGGCCGCCAACACCACGTTGACCGAGGCTTGCTGGGTGATGATCGACAGGTTCTGCCAGCTCATGAAGGTGTCGGTCATCAGCGAAAAGCCGATCAGCAACAGAATCAGCACCGGCAGCATGCCGACGGTGCGCATCAATTCGCGCGCACGTTCACGCTTGCTGATGGCGGCAACGGTGGGCGAGTTTTCCAGGGGCAGACTCATGGCCTGGTTTCCTTTTTATTGTTGTTGAATGTTGTGGTCGAAAGCATGGCGGGCGCAGTGGGCCGCGGTGACTGGGGCGTTCTCGCTGCCTGTCGCCAGATCAATGATCCGCTCCTGGGAAATCTCTTCCCCCGACGCTCCGCCGACTTCGGCCACCAGCTCGCCTTCACGCATGATCAGCACGCGGTCGCAGGTGCCGATGATTTCCGGCAGCTCGCTGGAGATCACCACAATGCCGACGCCGGCCTTGGCCAGCTCGTTGATGATTCGGTAAATCTCGGACTTGGAGCCGATGTCCACGCCGCGCGTTGGCTCGTCAAGAATCAGTACGTGGGGCTTGACCTCCAGCAGTCGCGCCAGCAGCACCTTCTGCTGGTTGCCGCCGGACAGCGCGCCGACATTGACCTTGCCCGAGGCCACGCGGATCGACAGTGAACGAATCGCTTCGATTGCCCGCTTAGCCCCACGTCCCCGATCAAGCACGCCACCGGCATGGGCGTCGGGTACGCAGGCGCAGACATTGATGTTGTCGCGCACGCTCATGTCCAGAAACAGGCCCTGGGCCTTGCGATCTTCGGTCAGGTAAACCACCCCTGCACGGATGGCGTCGGTGGGGTTGCGCAGATCGGTGATCGCCTTGCCGGCCACTTCAAGGGTGCCGGAGATGCGCGAGTCAGCGGCAAAAATCAAACGCGCCAGTTCCGTGCGCCCTGCCCCGACGAGCCCGGCGATGCCCAGCACTTCGCCGGCGTGCAGATCAAAACTGCACGGCTTGACGCGCTTGCCGTCGGCCATGTCGCGCACGCGCATGACGACCGCGCCGGGGTCGTAGGCGGCGTGTTCTTTCTTGTAGAAACCGGACAGGTCGCGGCCGACCATCATCTTCACCAGCGCCTCGGCCGATAGCGCGTCGCGCTCCAGCATGCCGACGTACTCGCCGTCGCGCAGCACCGACACCCGGTCGGACAACTCGTAGATTTCGGCCATGCGATGGCTGATGTAAATGATCGCCAGGCCCTGGTCACGCAGCTGTTTGATCAACGCAAACAGCCGGTCGGTTTCCCGGGACGACAGCGGCGTGGTCGGCTCGTCCATCACCAAAATTTTCGCGTTGGCGTGCAGCGCCCGAGCAATCTCGACCAGTTGCCGCTCGGCAATGGACAGCACGCTGACCTTGGTGGACGGTTTGAAATCAGCACCCAGGCGCACCAGCACATCAACGCAGCCGGCTTCCATCGCCTTGCGATCGATGCTCCAGCCACGGCGCAATTCGCGGCCCAGGTAAATGTTCTCGGCGACGCTGAGGTTCGGGCAGAGGCTCAGTTCCTGGTAGATCACCGCAATGCCGCGTGCTTTGGCGGACAACGGGTCAAACGCGCTCAGGGCCTGGCCGTCGATGCGGATCTCGCCACCGACATCGGCCTGATAGGCGCCGGACAAAATCTTCATCAGCGTCGACTTGCCCGCGCCGTTCTCGCCCATCAGGGCATGTACTTCACCGGCGTAGACCTTGAGGGCGACATTTTTCAGCACGCGCAGGCCGTTGAAGGTCTTGGAAATGGCGGACATTTCCAGCACGGGTTGAGGGGACATAGCGAGGACGGCACTCATGGCCGGGCGGCCGATGAAGCAGCAATGACGAGCGCGGACAGCACACGCGGCAATCGAGCAGACGAGCTGATCATGTGGATCTCCGAGGTTTCTTGTTTTTATGCCTGGGCCACCTCTTTGCGGGTGGCACTCGGGTATTGCTTTGTAATATTTCGGAACAGCTGAATCCTAGAACAGCTGAATCGATTCACGCAAGCGCTTGCTTCGGTATTTTCAGTTCGGGGATTGCGGCGCAAGGTCTGGCCCCTTCCCGGCTGAAGCCGGTCCTACCCAGCGCGGCAGAGGTCAGCCCTGCCCTTGATCGTCCCCGCGCTCCGCGTGGGGATGCATCCTGTGATGCTCCGCGTCACCTCAAGGGGCAGAATGCGCGTCGTCTGCTGGACGCAGAGCGTCCAGGGCGGCATTACCACGCAGAGCGTGGGAACAATCGGTCGACGATACCAGCGCTCAGGCCAGAACCTCGAGTCCATGCTTTTGAACGATGCTCAGCAGCTTCAACCCCATGCCACCTGGACGCTTCGACCCCGCTTCCCACTGTTTGATCGTGGAGGTGCTGGTGTTCAGATAGCGGGCAAACACCGGCTGGCTGACATGACTTCCCTCGCGAATGGCTTTGATCTGTGCCGGGTCTATCGCAGCCGGGACCTCGGCGATGCAGTGCTGATCAAACTCGCGCATTGTGGCCTTGTCGATGGCACCGATACCCAGCAGAGCAGTGGCGGACTCATGCACCGAGGCCAGCGCGTCGCTCTTAATTCTTTTTTTCATGACAGATCTCCGTGAAATCCTGTCGATCCAGGAGCAGTTGTATTTGTTGACGGCTTAATTTTTCGTACACCTTGGCGAGCTTTCTGAAAGCTATAAGCTCCTGCCTGTTGATGTTGCTCTGAGTCTGTTTCGAGAACAGAAACTGATAGACCCAGTAAAACTTGCCCCTCGCCAAAATGATCGAGCGATGGCGGTTAGCGTTGAGTCGCTTCTTCCAGACGCCACCGCCCAGATCATCGGCTTGGCCGTTGAAAACCTCCCTTATTGCACTGCAAAGCTCGCTGTCCTCAATAGCTGCCTTCTTGGCTGCGAAGCAAAAACCCTTTGTTTTGAAAACCCTGTCCTGCATTTGGCTACCTACCCGTGGAGTAAAATCTACCACCCAGTGGTATACATCTCAAAATTGGGTTCGTCGCTTCACGATCGGCTACGCGCAGTTGGGGTCATTTCTGAAAACGCTGTGGGAAATAAATGTGGAGATCGTCCCCGCGCTCCGCGTGGGGATGCAGCCTGTGACGCTCCGCGTCACCTCCCGTTCTCGAATGCGCGTCTTCTGCCGGACGCGGAGCGTCCGGGGCGGCGTTACCACGCAGAGCGTGGGAACGATCGGCACTCGGCGCGCGTGGTGTTTCAGTGGGACCGGCTTCAGCCGGGAAGAGGCCGGGGTGTTCACCCTCAATTCTTCGGTGTAATGCAAACGCCTTCCCGGCTGAAGCCGGTCCTCCCAGGCGCTGCGGCGGTCGGGGCCGCGCGGCCACCTACGCAAATCAATGCACGTCGCTCGTCGAGGTGAGACGTTTCAGCCTGAATTTGCGGTAGCATTGCTGGCATTTAGATGACGGCCAGAATCAGGAAGCCTTATGTCCAGAATTTCCCACTCCGCTTTGCGTCGCAAATTCCGTGAGCAGCTGGCTTCGCAGCACTGCGTCGAGACGGCTTCAGTGTTCGATCCCATGTCGGCGCGCATCGCGGCGGATCTGGGCTTTGAGGTCGGTATTCTGGGCGGCTCGGTGGCGTCGCTGCAGGTGCTGGCAGCCCCTGATTTCGCGTTGATCACCTTGAGCGAGTTCGTCGAGCAGGCCACCCGCATCGGCCGCGTCGCGCAACTGCCTTTTATTGCCGACGCCGACCATGGCTACGGCAACGCCCTGAACGTCATGCGCACCGTGGAAGAACTGGAGCGCGCCGGTGTGGCGGCGCTGACCATCGAAGACACCTTGCTGCCGGCGCAATTCGGCCGCAAATCCACGGACCTGGTGTCCATCGAAGAAGGCATCGGCAAGGTCAAGGCCGCCCTTGAAGCCCGCGTCGATCCGGAACTGACGATCGTCGCCCGGACCAACGCCGGCGTGCTGCCGGTCCAGGACATCATCGAACGTACCCTGGCCTACGAAAAGGCCGGCGCCGACGGCATCTGCATCGTTGGCATCAAGGACTTCGAGCACCTGGAGCAGATTTCGGAAAAGCTCACCGTGCCGCTGATGCTGGTGACCTACGGCAACCCCGAGCTCAATGACCGCCAGCGCCTCGCCGATCTGGGCGTGCGGGTGGTGGTCGCCGGGCACGCGGCGTATTTCGCCGCGATCAAGGCTACCTACGACAGCCTCCGCGCCCAGCGCCAGGTCACCCACAGCACCTCGAATCACAGCGCCACCGAGCTGACCCACACCTACACCTTCCCGGAAAACTACGTGGCCTGGGCCAAGGATTTCATGGACGTGAAGGAGTGAGGCTGCAGCGTGGCGCATGACTGCGTCACGCCTCCTGAACGCTTCATGCAGTTACCGCTGCGGTCCGCGACACCTTCCACGCCAACAGCGCGGCGACGAGCAAAAACACCCCGCTCGCGATAAATGTCGCGCTGTAGCCCATCCCGTCATACAGCAAGCCACCCGCTGTTGCGCCCAGCGTGATCGCCAGCTGGATCACCGCGACCATCAGCCCGCCTCCCGCCTCGGCGTCTTTGGGCAGCGTGCGGGTCAGCCAGGTGAACCATCCCACCGGCGCACAGGTCGAGATCAGACCCCAGGCCCCGAGCATCACCGCGGTCATGGCAAATGACTGACCGCACGCCAGCAGCGCGATGGCAATGCCCGCCATCAGCACCGGAATGGCGATCAGTACCCGGTACAGACTTTTTGCCAATACGGCGCCAATCATCAGCGTCCCGGCCAGCCCTGAGGCGCCGATGATCAGCAGCAGGATCGACAGCTTCGGCACATCGACTCTGGTCACCGATTCCAGAAACGGCCGCAGGTAGGTGAACAGCGCAAACTGACCCATGAACAGGAAGGCTACCGCCGCCATCCCGTAGACCACCTTCGCGCGGCCCAGCAATCGAAACACGTCCGTCGTCGAACCGGACGAGCGCTCACTGGGCATGCGCGGCAGCGTGAAGGCCTGCCAGCACAGCGCCAATGCAGCCAGCGGGACCACACAGAAGAACGCGCCGCGCCAACCAATCAGCCCGCCCAGAAAACTGCCCAGAGGCGCCGCAACGGCGGTGGCGAGCGCCGTGCCGCTCTGCACCATGGCGATGGCCCTGGGCACCATCGACTCGGGGGCAATGCGCATCATCACCGCCGTGCTCATCGACCATGAACCGCCGATCGCAACACCCAGCACCGCCCGACCGAACATCAGCACCGGGTAACTCGGCGCGAAGGCAACCATTGCCCCCGAAACGATCAGCAACGCAGTCAGGGTCAGCAGCACCGGCTTGCGATCAAGCCCACGGGTCAGCGCAGACAGAAACAGGCTGGTGACCACCGCAAAAAATCCCGAGATTGAGATCGCCTGACCTGCCTGGCCTTCGGTCAGGCTCAAGTCGGCAGCAATGGGCGTCAGCAGACTGACCGGTAAAAACTCGGACGCGACCAGCGCGAACGCGCACAGCGACATCGCCAGCACGGCGCCCCACACACGGTGGGTTGTTTCGGTCATCGATACAGCGGGGGTGCCCATGAACATGCTCCAGCTCATTCAGCCCCGCCATGCAGCGGGGCCAGTGATCAACAAACGGCGCGCAAAACCGCGCGTGCAACAAAAAGGACCGTTCCGGCAGGATCCGGCACGTGACCGGATCGAGCCGTCTTGAACAGTCTGAGAGTTACTTCAGATGGGTCTGAAAGAAAGACGTGAGCCTGTCGAAAGGAATCAGATCCACCCGGTCATACAAGTCCACGTGCCCGGCACCCGGAATGATCACCAGCTCTTTGGGCTGACCGGCCAGGCGATAAGCCTCCTCGCTGAACTCACGGGAATGGGCGTTCTCGCCGGCGATGAACAGCATTGGCCGCGGTGAAATCGTCTCGATGTCAGCGAACGGGTAGAAGTTCATGAACTTCACGTTGCTGGTCAGCGTGGGATGCGTGGTCAACTCCGGCGACTGGCCCTTCGGGGTGAACTCGCCACGTGGGGTCCGGTAGAAATCGTAAAACTCACGCTCGATCGGGTTGGAGTGTTCGGTGAGTGTGTCCACGGTGCCGCTGGTGTACTGGGTTTTGCCACCGGCAAACTCGACATCACGTTGTGCAGCGGCGGCCGCGATGGCTTCTTTGCGTTGCTCGACACTGACCGAATGCTGCAGGCCGTTGCGATTGACGCCGCCCATGTCATACATGCTCACGGTCGCGACGGCCTTCATGCGTGGGTCGATCTTCGCAGCGCTGATGGCGAAACTGCCGCTGCCGCAGATACCCAGCACGCCGATGCGGTTGCGATCGACGAAGCCCTGGCTGCCGAGGTAATCGACGGCGGCGCTGAAGTCTTCGGCGTAGATCTCGGGGGACACCAGATTGCGCGGCCGGCCTTCGCTTTCGCCCCAGAAGGACAGGTCGATGGCCAGCGTAATGAAACCCTGCTCGGCCAGTTTCTGCGCGTACAGGTTCGAGCTCTGCTCCTTCACGGCGCCCATGGGGTGGCCGACGATGATCGCGGGGTACTTGCGGCCACTGATCATGTCCTTCGGCACGAACAGGTTGCCCACTGTTTTCATCTGGTACTGGTTGTTGAACGTCACCTTCTGCCGGGTGACCTGTTCACTGGTGTAGAAGTTGTCAGCTCCGTTGGACATATCGGCTCCCATTGTCGCGAATGAGCTGACCAGCAAGGCCAGCCCCATCATCAGCTGTTTCATGAATGTCTCCGGCGCCAGGGCATGGCGCAAATGAAGTGTGCGATGCACATCTTCATGGCGCGGCCCGGGCAACCCATAGAGCGATCCGGTGGTTTTCTTGCCTGATCCGATCAATCCCGAGGCGCGAGGCTGGACGGCTGTTTTGCCGGGCACGTACAGTTTCGACTTGATTCCGAGGGCCGCAGACATGCCACTGACATCCGCTTCCACACCCGCGTGCCGCGCTTCGGACACCGTGCAGCTGCGGTCGCTGACGAACATCATCGGGCACCTCACGCCGGCCTCCGGTGACTTTCCCACCGCCATCGCCGACCTCGGCCTGTTTCGTCGCGAAGCGCCCTCGCCGCCGGTCATGTGCATCCTCGCGCCAAGCATCGTGCTGGTGGTCCAGGGCGCCAAGGAAATGGTCATCGGAAGCGAGGTCTATCCCTACGACACGACGCGCTTTCTGATCACCTCGCTGGACGTGCCGGCCAATTCCGCCGTGACCCTCGCCAGCGCGGACGCGCCGTGTCTGGGACTGGTGTTCAAGCTGGACCTGCGCACCTTGACCGAGCTGATCGCCCAAGGGGATGCGCCAACACCGAAGGCGCGCACCGTGGGCACAAGCGCGGGCATCGCCAGCCTCACGTCCGCGCTGCTCGATCCCTTGGCCCGACTGGTCGACCTGTTGCAGGAGCCCGACGCCATTCCGGTGCTCTGGCCCCTGTTGCAGCGCGAGATTCACTTCCGCCTGCTCACATGCGATCAAGCGCCGCTGCTACGGCACATTGCGTCGGTCGACAGTCAGGGCTACCGCATCGCCAAAGCCATCGACTGGCTGAAGCTCAATTACGCGACAGCCCTGCGCGTCGAAGACCTGGCCGCGCGCGTGCAGATGAGCGCGCCGAACTTTCACCTGCACTTTCGCAACCTGACGTCCATGAGCCCGCTGCAGTACCAGAAATGGCTGCGCCTGAACGAAGCCCGGCGGCTGATGCTCAACGACCATCAGGACGCCGCCAGTGCAGCGTTCAAGGTCGGCTACGAAAGCCCGTCGCAGTTCAGTCGCGAGTACGGTCGGCTGTTTGGCGCACCGCCGAAAAAGGACATTACGCGGATGCGCAGCCAAGCCGTAGCGGCGTCATGATCGTCGCCGTGCCAGCTCCTCAGTCTTTTTTGACCGGCACGGCCAGGTAGGTCTGCTCGGTCACCGGCTCCAGCCAGTCGACCGGCTTGCCATCCAGCGCTTCGTTGACCGCGACATGTTGCATGGCGGTGGTGTCGGTCGCGCCGTGCCAGTGACGACGGCCGCAGTTACACCAGATCAGATCGCCCGGACGGATTTCGGTTTTCGGCCCGCCTTCACACTGGGTCCAGCCGACGCCATCGGTGACCAGCAGGATCTGGCCCAGCGGGTGGGTGTGCCAGTTAGTGCGTGCGCCCGGCTGGAAATTCACGATGGCCAGACCGACCCGCGCCGGTGCCGGGGCGTTGAAAATCCGGTCAATGCGCACGTCGCCGGTGAACCAGTCTGCGGGGCCCTTGATGGCTTTGGCCGAGCCGGCGCGGTGGATTTGCATGTCTTCAGCAGCGCTGTCAGTGGCGGTCATGCCAGATCTCCAGAAAGTGTGCAGCTAGCGTAACAAGGGCACATTGGCGACAGTATCCGTAGAATGCTTCGATCAAAATGAAGGAGCGCTTCGCAATGGCGGATTACAAACTCGATGATCTGGCGGTGTTCGTTGCAGTGGGCCGAGAAGGCAATTTCACTCGCGCCGCCGCCGCGCTGGGCATCTCCCCCTCCGCCGTCGGCCAGACCATGCGCCTGCTGGAAGAGCGTCTCGGCGTTCGCCTGCTCACCCGCACCACCCGCAGCGTGACCCGCACCGAAGTCGGCGAGCAGTTATTCAAGGGACTGGCGCCACTGCTCGACAGCATTGAAGAGCAGGTCAACGCCGCCATCGAGCACAGCGGCCGCCCGTCCGGCACGGTGCGCATCACCGGCGATGAATTCGCCGCGCGTTACGTGCTCTGGCCTCGCCTCAAACCATTGCTCGATCAATACCCGGACATGACCATTGAGCTGGTCACCGACTACGGCCTGACCGACATCGTTGCCCAGCGCATCGACGCCGGTGTGCGCCTGGGTGACACCCTCGCGGCGGACATGATCGCCGCGCCGATTGCCCCGCCGTTGCGGCTGATGACCGTGGCGTCCCCCGAGTACCTGGCGCGGCATTCCACGCCGCAGGTGCCGGAGGACTTGCCCCGCCATCGCTGCATCAACCTGCGCCTGCCCACCCATGGCGCGCTGTATCAATGGGAGTACGCCAAAGACGGCCGTGATATCCGCGTGCGCGTCGACGGCCCGTTGATCATGAACAGCGTGTTTCAGATTTTGCAGGGCTGCCTGGACGGCATTGGTCTGGCGCAGCTTCCCGAGGGGCTGGTGGCCGGGCCTATCGAGCAGGGCGAACTGGTGGAAGTGCTCGCCGACTGGTGCGAGCCGTTCGAGGGCTATCACCTTTACTACCCCAGCCGGCGCCAGCACACGGCGGCGTTTCGCGTGGTGCTGGAGGCGCTGCGGATCAATCCGCTGGCGTGAAAATGCGGATCAAAAGTCGAAGCTGAACTGGTCCTGGGAACTGAGATCGATGGTCCGCGAGATCACGAACGGCAGGATCGCGTCGGCAATCGGCTGCAGCTGTTTGCTGATGTAGTGGTCGTAGTCGATGGCCGCCGTCCGCACTTCCAGCGGCTCGGGTCCGGCGACCGTGATCACGTAGCTGATCCAGCCGCCATTCTGGTACTGCAACGGCCGACCCTGCTGGCGGTTGTACTCATCGGCCAGCCGCGCGGCGCGCACATGGGGCGGCACGTTGCGTTCGTAATCGTCGAGGGCCCGGCGCAGGCGCTTGCGATAGACAAGTTGGCCGTCGAGTTCCCCAGCCAGGGTTCGGCCCACGTACTCCCGAATGTATTCCTGAAACGGCTGACGCTGGAAAATCCGCAGGTACAGCTCCTGCTGGAACGTGCGGGCCAGCGGCGACCAGTCGGTGCGCACCACCTCCAGCCCCTTGTAGACCATTTCGTCTTTGCCATCGGCGCGGGTCACCAAACCTGCATAACGCTTCTTGCTGCCCTCCTCCGCGCCGCGAATGGTCGGCATCAGGAAGCGCTTGAAGTGGGTTTCGAATTGCAGCTCGAGCGCACTCTCCAGCCCGTATTCCTCTTTCACATGAGCGCGCCACCAGTCGTTGACCTGCTTGACCAGCGCGGTGCCGATCTGCGCGGCATCGTCCTGCTCATGGGCTTTTTTCAGCCAGACGAACGTCGAGTCGGTATCGCCGTAGATCACCTCGTAGCCCTGGGCTTCGATCAGCAGCCGGGTCTGGTGCATGATCTCGTGCCCGCGCAGGGTGATCGACGATGCCAGCCGCGTGTCGAAGAACCGGCAGCCGCTGGAACCGAGCACGCCGTAAAAGGCGTTCATGATGATTTTCAGCGCTTGGGACAGCGGCGCATTACGCTCGCGTTTGGCCACCTCGCGCCCTTCGGCCACCCGCGAAACGATGGCCGGCAAACAGTGGCGGGTCCGGGAAAAGCGCGCGCCACGAAAGCCTTCCACCGACTGGCTGTCGTCGGGGTGCTTGAGGCCTTCGATCAAGCCCACGGGGTCAATCAGAAAGGTGCGGATGATCGACGGATACAGACTCTTGTAATCGAGCACCAACACCGATTCGTACAGCCCGGGACGCGAATCCATGACGAAACCGCCGGGGCTGGCTTCCGGCATGCGCTCGCCCAGGTTCGGCGCGACGAAGCCCTGGCGGTGCATCAGCGGAATGTACAAATGCTCGAACGCGGCCACCGAACCGCCGCTTCGATCCACCGGCAGGCCGGTCACCGTGGCGCGTTCGAGGAGGAAAGTGAGCAGCTCGGTCTTGGCGAAAATCTGCGTGACCAGCTCGCAGTCCTTGAGGTTGTAACGCGCCAGCGCCGGCTTGTCCTCGGCGAACATGCGGTTGATCTCGTCCATGCGCTGATACGGATTGTCGATGGCCTTGCCTTCGCCCAGCAGCGTCTGCGACACGTTTTCCAGGCTGAACGAGAGAAAACTCCAGGTCGCCGAACGCAGCGCTTCGATGCCGTCGATGATCAAGCGCCCGGCCGCCGCCGCGAAGAAGTGATTGTTGCGCGCGCCGTGTTCGCGCCAGGTCATCACCTCGCCGCCGCGCCCCAGACGCAGCGGCACATTCAAGCGCCGCGCGTGCTCATGCAGCACGCGCAGATCGAACTGCACCACGTTCCAGCCGATGATCCCGTCGGGGTCATGGCGGGCCATCCATTCGTTGAGTTTCTCCAGCAGCGCGACGCGGGTGTCGCAGTATTCGAGCTTGAAATTCACCTGGGCGTCATCGCCATTGGCCGGGCCGAGCATGTACACCTGACGCTCGCCGCAGCCGTGCAGGCCGATGCAATACAGCTCGCCGCGCTCGGTGGTTTCGATGTCCAGCGACACCAGTTTCAGGGTCGGTCGGTACCGTGGATCGGGCCTGAGTTGCGCGTCCAGCAACAGGCCGTTGGCGTCCGGCCGCCCGCCGAACTGCACCGGCGCGGTGATGAAACGCTCCATCAGGTAGCGCTCGGGCGGGCGGATATCGGCTTCGTAGACGTCGACGCTGGCTTTGCGCAGGTCGCTTTCCAGGTTCATCAACTGGCGATGCTGACGCGTATACAGCCCCATCACCGGGCGATGGCGGAAATCACACAGCTCCAGTGGCTTGAGCTCGACATGGCGCTCGTTGCGCAACACGGCTTCAGCGCGCTCGCGGTGCTGCTCCGGGATAAACGCGACGGAGGTCTGGTACGGCAGGCGCACCTGGCGCGGCCCCTCGTCGGTGGCCAGCCAGAATTCCACTTCGGTGCCGGCGTCCGTGTCGCGCCAATGCCGGGTCAGGACGAAGCCCTGCTGTAAATCCACCGCTGCAACCTCGTCGCGTTTTATTTCAGACGAGGATTCTACGGTGAATGATGTAGGAAAGCGCGGCGGCTGCGGAAAAGCACCATGCCCGGCCGATGACCTGTCAGCCAGCAGCGGCTCTCCCGGAAAATCCGCCCCACGGTCAGTGCCTGACGACCTATGCTGCGGGAACGATGTGGGTCCCATGGACATCACAACAACTCGACCACCATCTGAGGGATCCAGCATGCACGTTCGACGTACCGCCCTGACGACTTCCATCCTCGCCGCGCTGTTGAGCGGCGGCGCTTTTTTTGCTGGCTGCGCCTATGCCGCCGAAGTCTCCCCCGAGCAGTTATTGAAGAAGGCCGAGGCCGAGCAGAAACCTTATCTGGCCACCGTCAAGCAACTGGTCGACATCGACACCGGAACGGGTCAGGCACCCGGCCTGAAAATGGTCAGTGCGGTGCTGGTCGAACGGCTAAAGGCTTTAGGCGCAACAGTCGAAACCACGCCGGCAACGCCCTCGACGGGCGATAACATCGTCGGCACCCTCAAGGGCACGGGCAGCAAATCCTTTCTGCTGATGATCCACTACGACACCGTGTTCGGTCCGGGCACCGCCGCCAAGCGGCCTTTCCGCGTCGACGGCGATCACGCCTACGGCCCTGGCGTGGCCGACGCCAAGGGTGGGGTGGCGATGGTGCTGCATACCCTGAAGCTGCTGGAAGACCAGAAATTCAAGGACTTCGGCACGATCACCGTGCTGTTCAACCCTGACGAGGAAACGGGGTCCGCCGGCTCGAAAACCCTGATCGCCGAACTCGCCCGCAAGCACGACTACGTGTTCTCGTTCGAGCCACCGGACAAGGACGCCGTGACGGTCGCCACCAACGGCATCAATGGCGTGTTCGTCGACGTCAAAGGTAAATCCTCCCACGCCGGCTCCGCCCCGGAAGCCGGGCGCAATGCGGCCATGGAACTGGCCCATCAACTGGTGCAGCTCAAGGACCTGGGCGAACCGGCCAAGGGCACTACGGTCAACTGGACCCTGATCAAAGGCGGCGAGAAGCGCAACATTATCCCGTCGAGCGCCGCGGCTGAGGGCGACATGCGCTATTCAGACCTGAGCGAATCCGACCGCGTACTGGCCGACGGACAGCGCATCGTGCAAGGCAAAATGATCGACGGCACCGACGTCACCTTCCGCCTCGAAAAAGGCCGCCCCCCACTGGCAAAAAACCCCGCAACCGACGCCCTCGCCAAAACCGCCCAGGCGATCTATGCCACAACCGGCCGCACCCTCGAACCCATCGCCATGCGCTTCGGCACCGACGCCGGCTACGCCTACGTCCCCGACAGCCAAAAACCCGCCGTCCTCGAAACCATGGGCGTCGTCGGCGCCGGCCTCCACGCCGACGACGAATACATGGACCTCACCAGCATCGCCCCGAGGCTCTACCTGACCGCGGCGATGATCATGGAATTGTCCGGGAAATAAGGCGGGGTGCTTTTTAGAGCTTGTCGATAGATCGCGACTTTGTTGCCCTTCGGGCCTTTCGCGAGCAAGCTCGCTCCCACATTTGCTTAAACGTGCCATGGCCTGATAGACCGAGTTGCCAGCTTTTGGGTTGCGTCGAAAATTGGGCGGGGCTACATAAGACGGGCTTTGATTTTCGCCTTTGATCATCATTACGACGCAAAAAGTCCAGACGACACCAATCGCGACTTTGGTGCAGGCCGAACGCAGACGACGCGGAGTGGGCCGAGCCGCATGGATGCGGCGAGAGCGCCGTCAGGACATGGATGTCCGTTCGGCGCGGGCCCACGGAGCGTCGTCGAAGTGAGGGAACCCGACGAAGTCGGGCCCAACCTAGAGCAGGCACCCTTGGTTACTTGGGGTGCTTTTCCAAGTAACTCGCCGAAGGCGAAACGTCTGCCCCTAGGCAGACGCTCTTGATCTTAAGGTCGTTGATCTTGATCTTGATCTTGATCTTGATCTTAAAAACCTCAACCGCGAAGCGCCCCTACGACGCCTGCCACGATCCGGTCCACCTCGTCGCCATCAATCACCAACGGCGGCAACAGCCGAATCGTCTGCCCACGCGTCACATTGATCAACACCCCATACTCCTGCGCCGCCACCAGACACACATCCCGAATCGGCCGCCTCAACTCAATCCCGATCATCAACCCCATCCCCCGCACCTGCGCCACATCAGCGTGCCCCACCAGCGCAGCGCGCAGGCCCGCCAACAACCGCTCCCCCTGCACCGCCGCATTGAGCAAAAGCCCCTCATCCTCAACGATATCCAATACCGTACAACCCACCCGACACGCCAGCGGATTACCGCCAAACGTACTGCCATGACTGCCCGGCGTGAACAGCCGCGCCACCGCCGCCGTCGCCAGACACGCGCCAATGGGAATGCCATTGCCCAGCGCCTTCGCCAGCGTCATCACATCGGGAACGATCCCCTCATGCTCGAACGCAAACCAGCGCCCCGTCCGACCCATGCCCGTCTGGATCTCATCCAGCATCATCAGCCAACCGTTTTGAGTGCAATGGTCGCGCAGTGCCTTCAGATACCCCGGCGGCGGCAACGCCACACCGCCCTCGCCCTGAATCGGCTCGACCAACACCGCGACGATGCGCTCGCCATACGCCAACGTCGCCTGTTTAACCGCAACGATGTCACCGAACGCCACCTTCACGAACTCCCCCGACATCGGCTGATAACCCAGCCGCGCGGCGCCGTTATCGCTGGCCGACAACGTGCCGAGAGTGCGGCCGTGAAAGGCGTTGTCCATCACCAGCACCAGCGGATGCTCGATGCCCTTGGCCCAGCCATACAAACGCGCCAGTTTGAGCGCGGTTTCGTTGGCCTCGGCGCCGGAATTGTTGAAAAACACCTGCTCCAGGCCCGACAGCCGGGTCAGACGTTGCGCCAGCTTCTGCTGCCAGTCGATGCGGTAATGGTTGGACGTGTGCAAGAGCAGCCCGGCCTGCTCGCTGATCGCGGCGACAACCTTTGGGTGGCTGTGGCCGACGTTGGTCACCGCAACACCCGCGACGGCGTCCAGGTATTGACGGCCGCTGTCATCCCACAGCCGCGCGCCTTCGCCACGGATAAAGCTCAACGGCATGGGTTTGTAGGTGTTCATCAGGCAGGCGGCGGTCATGTCGGTGGCTCCATCACGGGTAAGTGAGGCCAGTATTGTTAGCCCGTTCTGATGTATAAAGACCGCCATCCTTCAGTGACTTTAAAGCAGGGCTTGATAATGGATGTATTTCTGGCGATGACGGTCTTCGTCAAAGTGGTCGAAGGCGGCAGCATGACCGCGGCCGCGCGCCAGTGCGAAATGTCGACGACCATGGTCGGCAATCACCTGAAAGCACTTGAGCAGCGCCTCGGGGTGAGCCTGTTGCAGCGCACCACCCGCCGGCAGAACCTGACCGAGTTTGGCCTCGAATACTACCGGCGTTGCGTCGAAGTACTGGGGCTGGTGAATGATTCCGAGCGCATGGCCGAACAGGCCCAGACCGAGCCCAGCGGCACCTTGCGCGTCACCGCCCCGCCAGCCTTCGGCGCCGAACGCCTGGCGCCGTTGCTCAGCGATTTCGTCCAGCGCTACCCGGAGATCAAGGTGGAGGTGGTGCTCAGCAATCAGACGATGGACCTGATCGAGCACGGTTTCGACGCCGCCATCCGCCTCGGCACCCCGGAATCTTCGGCCCTGATTGCCCGCCCCCTGCAGGACTACACCCTGACCATCTGCGCGGCTCCCGCCTATTTGAAGCGTCGGGGTACACCGAAAACCGCCGATGACCTGCGCGACCACGACTGCCTGGCGTTCGCCTACCCGGCCGGCGATGACTGGCGTGCCGCCGACAAATTATGGCGCCTGACAGGGCCCGACGGCGTGATGGAGGTGCCGGTGTCGGGCTCGATGATCGTCAACAGCACGCCGGCGCTGCGCCAGGCCGTGCTCGCCGGGATGGGCGTGTCGATGCTGCCCGACGTGCTGATCAGCGAGGACATCGCCAGCGGAAAGCTCGTGCCACTGCTGCAGGATTATCAACCGCCCAGCCGTACGCTGTGGCTGATGTACCCCCAGGACCGCTATCGCCTGCCCAAGGTGCGGCAGTTCGTCGAACATGCTTTACGGGCCTGGGGCAAATAAGCGCTCACGGCAGCGAAGTCGTCAACGCGAATTGATAGCAGGCATGTCGGGTATCGACCGACAGAAATAGTGCCCCGTGGCCCCCATCGATACAGTCGTTGCAACACTCAACGACAGGCATCGAGGTCGACAATGTCACGCGCCATCAAATTTCATCGCTTCGGCAAAGCCGATGTGCTCAGTTGCGAGGAGCAGCCTGACCGGTCCCCCGGCCCACAGGAAGTGCTGGTTCGTGCCGAAGCCATCGGCATCAGCTGGGACGACGTGTTGTGGCGGCAAAACCTGTCACTGGCACCGGTGCAACTGCCAGCGGGTCTGGGCAGTGAAATGGCCGGCGTCGTCGAAGCGGTGGGCGCTGGAGTGACTGACTTGAAGGTGGGGGACAAGGTGGCGAGCTTCAAAGCCATGAGCGCCAACCAGTACCCGGTGTGTGGCGACCACGTGATGGTCCCGCGCAACGCGCTGACCCTTTACCCGGACGCACTGACGCCGGTGGAAGCCAGCGTTCACTACACGCCGATGCTGCTGGCCTGGTTTGCCTTCATCGAGCTCGCCAATGTGCAACCGGGCCAGACCGTGCTCGTCACCGACGCGACGTACAGCCCCGGCATTGCCTTCGTGCAGTTGGGCAAGGCCTTGGGCCTGCGGGTTATCGCAGCGACGCCCCATGGGCAAGACCGTGAATACCTGCTGGCGAACGGCGCCGATCGGGTGATCGTCACCGACGAGGACGACATCGGCCTGCGCATCGAGTCGCTGACCCACGGCCATGGCATCGAAGCGGTGTTCGACGGACTGGGCGGCATGCAGATGTCGATGCTCGGTGACGTGCTGGCGCCCCGCGGCAGTCTGGTGCTGTACGGCCTGCGCGGTGGCAACAAAACGCCTTTCCCGGCGCAGCAGGCATTCCGCAAGAACATGCGCTTCCACGTGCATTGCCTGGAAAACTTCACCGGCAAACCGGAGCTGGGCATCGAGCAGAATGGCCCCGCCCTGCAGCGGGCACTGGACGCTATCAACGATCTGACGGCCAAGGGCCTGCTCAAGCCGGACATCCACCGCACCTGGCCCTTCGAGCAGTTCGGCAAGGCCCACAACCACCTCGACGAGCATCCCGTGCGCGGTCGCGTGGTGCTGAAAGTCAGATGAGCGCACGCCGCCATTCACATGGGGTAACAGACCTGAAGAACTGCCTTGGTTGACGTCGGTGACGCGGCGGCCACACTCCAGAAAAGGACTTTCCGAGCGAATGACCGCTCACCCCGCTCCGCCCTCGGAGCCTCACCACACGTCAAGGAATGACTGTATGCCCCTTAACCCATCGGCTTCACCCCGTCCGCCCCATCTCGACTGGATGGCGCACATCCCCGAACTCGCGCAGTTGCGCATTGACCAACTCATCCTCCCCGGCGCCCACAACGCCGGCAGCGACAAGCTGTCACCCAACTTCGCCGTCCCCCAGGAGATGGCCCAGGACGTCGCGCCCCTGGAGCAATTGCGCCAGGGGGTGCGCGCGCTGGATTTGCGCGTGGCGTTTTATTCGAAGTATGAAAAGGGTGACCCGCGGCGTTTTCAGCTGTTCCACCTGACCTCGTCAGGGCGCACGGTCGCCGAAGACATTCTGGCGTGCGTCCATGCATTTTTTGAAGAACTGGAACAGAACGGCTCGCCGGCGCGTGAAATCGTCATTCTGGATTTCCATCAGTTCAAGGACTTCACTGAACTGACCCACAGGGAATTTCAGAACCTGCTGACGAAAACCCTTGGCCCGAGGGCTGTGCCACGGCAGCTGAGCAGGCTGACGCTGGAAGGCATCTGGCGTGATCATCCGGGCAAAAACGTCGTGCTTGCCTATAACAGGCGCTCCGGCGACGAGCTGCTGTGGGACGGGGTCAAGCAGCGCTGGCCGGGAGAAAACCTGTTCAACACCAACACCCTGAAGGCGTTCGTCAACGAAGTGGCAGTGGAAAACAAACCCGAGTTCAGCCTGACCGCCATCAAGTGCGCCAAGTATTCATTGCCGCTGCACGCGCCCAGTGACTTGAGCGGGAAGATCGATCAGTGGTTCGAGTCGACGGACGAGAACAGCTTCATCCAGAATTTCTACATCATCAACACCGACTGGACCCTGCGCAGCGCGCTGGTCGCCCATTGCCGTCACGCCAATGGTATGCGTGCCCGCTTCAACCTGCGCCATCCCGATCAGCCGTTGCAACCCAGGCGGCGAGCCGTCAGCAGCGCGTGATCAAACCCTGTCGGGCGACGCGGATCAGTTGGTGAATCACCGCTTCCGCGCGCTCGGCAGCGGGCGCCTGAATCACGGCCAGGTCGAACTGGTCGTTGCTGAAGCGCTCAAGGGCATCGTCGGTTTCGATGAATTGAATGAGGAAAGCGTGCGGGCCGCCCTGGCGACGCGGCCAGCCGTCGAGGTAACGCAGCAACGTCGGCTGATGGGCGCCGCCCAGAAGGATTTGTGGATTACGACGATTGAACTGGCTGGCGATGGGGGCCAGGCGAACGAGGGGACGCGGGTGGGAATGACTGCTCATAGTGTCGTTTTCTCTGCCTCATTGATCCGCTGGGCAGCGGTGAGAGGCAACACCGAACCAGCGCTTTAGCGGAATTTCGATGACGAATGACCGTCACCCGGCGCCCCGCAAGTAGCTGTTTAAATCGGCGCATGAACGGCATCCTAGAGAAGCGCTGTAGGCATTGTCAATCGACGGATACCGTCGCGCTCCTGTCTAAACGGACGCAAAAAAATCCCGACGCTCTGAGAGGCCGGGATTTTTGTTTGCTAACAATGTGGCTGCTACGGATTTGAACGGGTGAATCAGCGACGCGCGATCAATCGGTCGACAGACAGGCGACCCGCCCCTTCGAACAGCACCGCCACCGCAGCGGCGATCAGCGCCAGTCCGAACTCATAACCGTTGTTGGCCATGAACAAGCCGTTGTGGATGTGCACCGAGAGAATCGCCACCACCAGCATCACGATCACCACCAGCGCTGCAGGCCGTGCCAACAAGCCAAGGAACAGCGCCAGACCGCCGAAGAATTCCGCGCTGCCGGACATCAACGCCATCAAGTAGCCAGGGGTGAGGCCCAGGCTCGCCATGTACTGGCCAGTGCCTTCCAGGCCATAGCCGCCGAACATACCGAACAGTTTCTGGCTGCCGTGGGCCATGAGGATGATGCCGATAAGAATCCGCAGGCCGGTGATGCCGAAACCGGCGTGGGTGTTGAAGATCGATTTGAGTTGAGCATTCATGGCGGTTATTCCGTTTGAGTTGAGAATGGCGCCATCTTAATCGGTTCTATAAATATGAAAATCGCAAAATACGCGTCATACGTATCGAATCCTTGGATCTGTCACCGGGTCTCAGGACGCTCCAATGAACTGCGGGCCTGGTCGAACGCCAGGTAGTACTTGTTGACGCTGTTCACGTAGCTCACGACGTTCTTGCCGCCCTGCTCCATGGCCACGCGCTCGACCTGAAAAAACCACTGGTTCGGGTTGAGCCCCTGGCGCTTCGCCTCCGCTCGCATGGCCTGCACGCGCTCCGGGCCGAGGTTGTAGGCGGCCAGGGTAAACGCCATGCGCTCACGCTCGTTGATTTTCGGGCTGGCGAAAAACTTGCGCCGCAGCAGCGCCATGTATTTGCTCGCCGCCTGCACGTTACCGTCGAGGTCGTGAATGTTGTCGACGCCGACGCGCTGGGCGGCCGACGGGGTGATCTGCAGCAGACCGGTGGCGCCGCTGCCACCCTTGGCGACCGGGTTGAGCGCCGACTCCTTGAAGGCCACGGCGGCGAGGTCGAGCCAGTCCATCTTCTGTTTGTCGGCGTGCAATTGTAGCGTGGGACGCAGTTTCTCCAGGCGCTGACGGTCTTCGCGCGCCAGCGGATTGTGGATCTGGTAGCGGTCCTTGTAGGCGGTCTGGAAGGCGGCGTCCTGATTCCGCGGCGGTTCGTAGGTTTGCAGGAAATGGTCGACGGCGCCGCGCAACACCACGGCGTCCTTGCGCACGAACCAGTTCATGTCCCCCGGATCGCTCAAGGCAGCAGCGCGGTCGATCCGCAGCTTCGGCATCACTTTGGCCCAGCGCTCGGCGATGGGTTGCTCCACCACGGTCAGGTGATAAACACCGGCCTGAACCATTTCCAGCACGTCTTCCACGGCCAGACTCGGGTCAACCCATTCGATCTTCACCGGTGGCAGCTTGCGCAGGGCCAGCTTCTGATTCAGCTGCAGGATGGCCTCATCGGCGGCGCTGCCGCTGGTGAGCATCAGCGTGCGGCCCGAGAGCTGTTCGGGACGCCGGAGGCCGCGCTCACCCTTGACGCCCACCACCACCAGCGGCACCTGGGCGACCACCGGTTCAGACGCGTCGACGTAACGGGCGGCGCTGGCGTCGAGGAGTTCGCCCGGCGCAACCATGTCGCCTTCGCCCCGCTGCAGCGCGGCGAGCAGCTGGTCCTTGGCTTTGGGAATGAGTTTGAGGGAGATCTTCTGACCGTCGCGGGCGTGGCTGTTGAGGTAGGTTTCGAACGCCTGCAAGCGACGGCACTCGACGCCAACGGGCTCACCCTGAACTTCGGCGGAGCTGTTGCGGCTCTGATTGACCAGCACCCGCAGGACTTTGCCACTGCGGATCGCCGGCAGGTCGCGCACCTGACTCTTTTTGATCACCACCGGCGGGCCGGCGGGGCGCGGCGACGCGTGGCTGGGCACGGCCATGACGCACATCAGGGAAAACAGGGACGCTCGGATCATTGACGCTCCGATGAAAGGCCGAAAAAAACGGGCTTGAAGTCTGTGTCGCGCAGCTGAACGGCTCGTCGCGTGCATCGCGGCATGCGTCAACAAAAGCGGGATCACAGGATTGGGTATTCCAAGCAGTTGAGCCTGCTTGTTTTTTATCGCTTCAATCGCTCTGGTATTCTTCTCGGCCTCCGGCCTGAGGTAGCACCATGCAACTAATAGACATTGGCGTCAACTTGACCAACTCCAGCTTCGCCGCCCGCAAACACGAGGTGGTGGAACGCGCGTACGCCGCCGGCGTCGGCCAGTTGATCCTCACCGGCACCGACGTCGAAGGCAGCGAACAGGCCCTGGCGTTATCCCGCCAGCTCGATGAAAGCGCCCAACGTCTGTTCAGCACTGCCGGTATTCATCCGCACTCGGCAAGCGCCTGGACGGGCGAAACCGAGAGCCAGCTCAGGGCACTGCTGCGTGAAAAGACCGTCTGCGCCGTGGGTGAATGCGGGCTGGATTTCAATCGCGACTTCTCCCCTCGCCCGCAGCAGGAAAAAGTTCTGGAAGCGCATCTGGCACTGGCCGTCGAGCTGCAATTGCCGGTGTTTCTCCATGAGCGCGATGCCGACGAGCGCCTGCTCGCCATTTTGCGGGACTACCGCGATCAGCTCCCGGCGGCGGTGGTGCATTGCTTCACCGGGGAAAAACGCGCGCTGTTCAACTATCTGGATCTGGACCTGCACATCGGCATCACCGGCTGGATCTGCGACGAGCGCCGGGGCACGCACCTGCACCCGCTGGTCCGCGAGATTCCCCGCGGCCGGTTGATGCTGGAAAGCGACGCGCCGTACCTGCTGCCCCGCACCTTGCGGCCCAAACCAAAGAACGGCCGCAACGAACCGGCCTATCTGCCCGAGGTCCTGCGCGAAGTGGCGCTGCACCGAGGCGAAAGCCCGGACGACGTTGCGGCCCACACCACCAATTGCGCTCGGGCGTTTTTTTCGTTGCCGGCGGTGGAAGCTGCCGTTCACGCATCGTAACAACAGGCTCTGCCTTGTTCCGCAGGTCAAAACGGTAGGAGCGCCGTCTGACCTGTCATCCCATAAACACCCATTGATGCAGATCAACGCTTCGCGTCTTTAAAGCGCACAAAATGATGGCACCCTGCCTTATTTCGTGCACCCACAGAAGACTTCCACCATGGCCCGCTGGCTGAGCAATGTTTCGCTGAAATACAAGTTCTGGGCGGTCAACGCCGTTGCGTTTTTCACCACGCTGTTGCTGGTGCTTTACGCCCTGCAGCTGGAACAACACACCCGCGCCAACGATGCCAGAGCCGCCGCGCAGGCCGAGGCACAGTTGTTGAGCGCGTGGCCCGCCGGGCAATCACTGCCAGCTGCAGCCCACCGTCTGACGTATCCAGCGGGACAGGTGCCGGTGTTCAAAGGTCAGCCCCTGCCCTCGCTGAGCCCGGTTACCGGCTGGACTGACCTGACGGGTGTTTCCGACACAGACGGTACGCCACTGATCGGCGCCTATGTCATCCAGCGCGATGACCAACGCATCGCCGTGCTCGCCGCTGCGCCACACCTGCTGCAATGGGTGGAGGTGCGTTTCGTCCAGTACGCCGTCGCAGTGTTCATTCTGATGCTCGCCATGCTCGGCGCGTCGCAACTGCTGATCCGCTTTCTGCTGACCCACCTCAACACCCTCAAAGACGTGATGCTGCAGGTAGAAAGCAGCGGCGACCTCTCGGCGCGCGTGCCCCTGACCGGTGAGGATGAAGTCGGGCAGATGGCCAAGGCCTTCAACGCCATGCAAGCCGGTTACCAACGCATCGTCACCACCGTTGCCCACTCCGCCGCCCGCCTGGATGCAGGCGCGGGCCAACTGGCGTCGGGCATGAGCGAGGTGCGCCAAGGCATGCTCGGCCAGCAGAGCGAGACCGATCAAGTGGCAACGGCCATCAATGAAATGACCGCCACCGTCCACCACATCGCTCAACACGCCGGTGCCACCCGTGATCAATCCCGGAACGCTGACCGGCTCGCGGGCACCGGCAAAGCCGTGGTTGATCGGGTAGAGACGTCCATCGCCGGGCTGTCCAGCGGGGTGCAACAGACGGCCGGGATGATCCAGCGGCTGGCCGAGGACAGTCAGAAAATCAACGGCGTCGTAAGCGTGATTCACAGCATCGCCGAACAGACCAACCTGCTCGCCCTCAACGCCGCCATCGAAGCGGCCCGCGCTGGGGAGATGGGACGCGGCTTCGCGGTGGTGGCCGATGAGGTGCGACATCTGGCGCGCCGGGTGCAGACGTCCACCGACGAGATCACCACCATGGTCTGCACTCTGCAGGCGGGTACCCGCGATGCGGTGGATTTCATGCAGGAAAGCTCGCACAAGGCCGACGACTGCGTGCAGCGCGCGCGGGAAGCGGGTCAGGCGCTGACGGCGATCACTGAAGCGGTGGCGCAGATGCGCGAGAGCAACACTCAGATTGCGGTAGCCGCGCAACAACAGAGCCAGGTCGCCGAAGAAATGAACCGGGCCGTGGTAAGCATCCGCGACGTGACCGAGCGCACCGTCCGACAAACAGTGGACTCGGCCGGCACCAGCGATGAGCTGGCGACACTGGCCGGCGCCTTGAACACGGCCATCGGGCAGCTGAAATTACAGGGCTGATTGCCTCGCGCCCCTGCGATTGCTCAGGCACATCCTGCCTATCAGGCTGATAGCAATCCTCGATTCGCCGAAGTGAACCTCCGGGCCTATTCTCACCTCTATCGAAAACACTTCTTGTTCACGTTTCACCGAGGTAAGCGTCATGCCCAAGTTCATTACGGATCTTCACATCGGCGAATTCTTCAACCCATCACGCAAGGACGGTCTGCCGTCGAACGCCGTGTTGTCCTCACTGGCGTTCCCGCTGTCCATCGTCTCCGGCTTGCTTCTGCTGGACGGCGCGTTCAACAGCAGCCTGACGTCCGCCGCCATCGGTGTGCTGGGTCTGATTGCCGCGCAAGCCATTAAAGCCAGAGGCCAATAAGGCCCCTGGCTTTTGCCCGGTACAGAGATGCGTCACCTGATGACGTTGTCAGCAACCTCACCTCTGATCTGATCTGATCTGATCTGATCTGATCAGCCAAAGACAGTCACCGTCTGGCGACTGATCGCCACCAATTCCCCTTTTGGCGTCCACAGCGCCGCTGCGGTATGACCGTAGCCATCGCGGGCATGCTCGATCACCGCTCGGTACTGCGTCCAGTCATGGGTGGTCATCGCGGGCAACGGCTGCACAAACTCGATCGTCCAAGTCAATGAGCTTCCCGGCGCCGGCTTGTTCAGATGGGGCAGCACGGCAGGTGGCCAGGTGTCGACCAACGCCAGCAGATGCGCTTCGGTCAAGGGCTCCTCTTCCACGTCACGCAAGCGTGCATAGCCACCAATCGCCGGTGACGGTGAGTTGGAAAACGGCAGGCCGCCCAGCGCCCAGCGCAGATCAATAAACCGCAGGTATTCCGGCATCACGCCGGACACGAACGGGAACGGCTGGATCTGGTCCGCCGGTTTGAAGACCGGGGCCGGCTCGGCGTGAACCGAAATCATCGACTCGCGGGGCGCGCCGAAGCTGCCCTGAATCAGGGTCATGACCTCGCCGTTCTGGATCGCCCGGCCCAAGACCTGACTGACCGCTTTGCCTTCGCGCAGGACTTCCACCTCAAACGAAATAGGTGTGTCGATGGCCGGTGGCGCAACGAAACAGATCGCCAGCGACCGAACGGGCCTCTCGGTCGAGACCTTCGCGCGCATCGCTTCATACATCAGCGCCGCCATCAACCCGCCGAAGCATGCTCGCCCCTGTGCCCATGAGGCGGGGATGCTGACGCATTCGGGATGGGCACGGACGGCGTCAAGCAGCTCGGAGAATTTCATGGGCATTCCAGGGTGGCAGACGGGATGGCCAAATGGTAACGAGGCAGCCGCTGCAGGACAGGGTTGATAAGCGCCAATCCTGCGGACCAGACGGTTTAAAAGCGACCAGGCCTGAAGATCCCGTGGAGTCAGCGTGGAGAATGTTTTCCGAAGCACGCCTTGTACAAACGCACCAGAACCTGGTCAGACTTCTGCTCGGCACGGTGAATGCCCAATTCCCACCCGGCCACGCACGGCGCCAGATCTGCCTGATGCCGCGCCTGCTCCAGCCATTGCAGGTGATCGTGCCAGTCACCCAGGGCGCCTTGGGCCGCTTTCAACCGGCGCTCCATGTTTTTCGGCTGATGACTGAGTTCCGGGTAGGCCTCGCCGGCGTAGCGCACGCGTTTGATCAGCAGGCGCAGGCGATGGCGGTCGTGGGCAGGGTCGCCCATGGCTTCGCGCAGTTGCTTCCACTGTTTGTCCAGGCGCTTTTCAATGCGCTGCTTCAGCTTGTCGAGCAGGCCATGGCGTTCCTGGGTGCGCAGCAGGGCCGGCAATTGATCCAGCACGCCGAACAGACGATTGAGCTCCGCAGAGCTGGCCACTTTCGGGCACGCGGTTTTCAGGTATTGCTCGCGCTTGGCCGCCGCCTGGGGCAGACCCTGTTCATCGAGGAACGCCGCCAGCACCTGCATGTCACGCAAAGGCGTGGTCAGCGCACCGACCTCCTTGGCCGCCGCTTCCACCTGATCCAGCCCTGGCAGCCCCCGCAGTGGGCGCAAAACGCTGCGCAGGCGGCGGACGTTGGTGCGCAGGTCGTGCAGCGCTTCACTGTCGGTGGAGACCTCCAACCGCGCGTGACAGGCAAGCAGCTTGATGTTAAGGCCGATAATCTCGGCGACCAGGTGATCGACCATCGCTGACATGAAACACTCCTAGGTTGAAGATGAATGTCTGATGACTTACGGCCGCTTGCCCCTTGCAGTGGACAAACGCCACGGCAGGCTGCGGCGCAGGGATTTCAGGCGCTGACGCAGTGCACCAACCGAGCCGTCTGCCCCGGCGTAGCGCTGGGCCTCGAACTCGTGGACAAAATCCCTGATCGCCCCGGCGTGGGCCGGCAGTTGCGCGGCAGCACGCTGCGCAAAGGCCCGGGCGCCCTCACCCGGCTGACGTTTAAGACCCTGCCGGGCGAGCAGACGTTCGAACTGGTTGAACAGCCGCAGCTGCGAATCGCTCTCACGGCGCCACGGTTTGAACAGCCACAGCGCCAGCAACCCGAGAATAACCGCCGCGCCGCCGGCAAACACGGGTGCCTGAAACCCGGAAAACCAGCGGCCCAGCACCTGCAGTTGCTGCTGACCCTGATACCCCAGCACCCACCGCTGCCAGCCGTAATTGAGGTTGTCCCAGCTCATGCGAATCGAATTGACCCAGGCCAGGTGCCGATAGCGCAGGGCGGACATCGGCGAATCGCCGAGAAATTCTTCGTCCGCCGCCAGGGCTTGTTCAAGCCCTTGCTCGACCCGCGCGGGCGCCACCGCTGCGGTGGGATCAACGCTGCGCCAACCCACGTTCGGTTGCCAGTATTCAACCCAGGCGTGGGCGTCGAACTGGCGCACGGTCAGGTAGTTGCCGTCCGGGTTGAGCTCGCCGCCCTGATAACCGGCAACCACCCGCGCCGGCACACCCGCCGCGCGCAGGGCAAATGTCATGGCGCCGGCGTAGTGGGCACAAAAACCGGCACGGCTGCCGAACAGGAAGTCATCGATGCTGTTGGCTCCCAGCGCCGGGGGCTTGAGGGTGTAGCGGAACGGCTGCGATGTGAAATACGACAGCAGCGCGTCCACCACCGCGTCGGTGCCGGCATGGCGCCGGTGCAGGTCCGCTGCCCATTCGCGCACCTGGGGATTGCCTTTGGCCGGCAGTTGCAGGGCCTGCAAGCGCGCGCCGTCGCTGAGCACGGTCTCGCGCACCGCGTCGGGCCAGGATTCGACGCTGTAGAGCATTGATTGCTCCACCGGTCGTCGCCGCTGCCAGCGGAAATCAGTCATCTGGCGCACGCCGGCCAGATCGGTCTGGCCGACATCGAGGGTCATCAGCCACGGCTTGCCGGTCGGTTCCAGCACCACGCTGTAGCTGACCCGCTCGCCTTCCCGGCGCCACAGCGGCGCGTCCGGCACTTGCGCCCGCGACGATTGCGACCAGCGTCTGCCGTCGAATTGCTCCAGGGTCAGCGCGCGCCAGTACAGCTGATTGCGCGGCGGCAGCGGGCCGTCAAAACTGGCGCGAAACACCAGCTCGGCAGATTTGCTCAGCTCGGCGATGTCCCCCGGCGCCATGCTGTCGGACAGCCCGCTCAGCGCCTTGTTACTGGGTTGCGGCAACGACCACAGGGGCTCAAGGCGCGGGAAAAACAGGAACAGCAGAAGCATCAACGGCACGGCCTGCAGCAGCAGTTTGGCCGATAGCCGCAGCGTAGCCGCGGGCCTGCTGGAGATGCCGGACTGTTGCAAGCCGATCAACGCGGCCAGCAGCGTGGTGATGGGCAGCAGGGTAAACAGGCCCCAAAGCAGCGAGTCTTCGAACAGGTAACCGACGGCGATGCAGAAGAAGCCAAGAAAGATCAGCACCAGGGCGTCGCGACGGTTCTGCATTTCCAGCATCTTCAGAATGAACGCCGCGATCAGCAGCGCCGCCCCTGCGTCCAGACCGATCAAACTGCCCCGCGCCAGATAGATGCCCCCGGCGGTGCCGACCAGCAGTCCAGATTTGATCCAGGTGCCGGGCATCCTCACGCGCATGCGGAAGATCTGAATGCGCCAGAACGAGCAGACCAGCCACAGCACGATCAGCGCCACCGGCACGTGCAAGGCGAAGGGCACGATCACCAGCGCCTGGGCAATCAGCAACCAATTGAGGCTGACCCGTGGGATCGGTTTGGCCAGGCTGGAGGATGTCATCGCGCCGCGCCTTTCATGCGCGCACCCCGTACAGCGCCAATTGGCGCAGGCAGGCTTCACGGTGAGCGTCGCCGCTGTCCACCGCCGAGATAAAACCGGGCAGCCGCAGCGCGAACGGCTGCTGACGCTGGGACAATTCCAGCACCCAGTAACACAGGCGCGACAGGCGTTCTTCGATATCTCCACCCAGGGCCATGAAATCCAGACACAGGTCGTGACCGCTGAGGTCGCTGAACTCCTTGACCATTAGCCCCTGTCCCCGCGACCAGGCTTTCCAGTGCATGCGCCGCATCGAGTCGCCCGGCTGCCACAGGCGCAGGCCCTGATAATCATCGACGCCCGGCCCCGTCGTCGCGTGGCCGTCGTCCTCGGCATGGGGTTGCACGCCTTGCAGCAGCGGCATCGTGCCGGCCAGCGGTTGCGGGTAGATCAGCACGGTCTGTTCCAGGTCCAGCCAGCTCCAGGCGCGAAAAATCCCCAGCGGGAACACGCTCTCCACGCGCAAACGCGGGGCCCGCATCCAGCCGCGTTTGAGCGCCGGCAGCGTCAGGCCGACTTCGACCAGACGCTCGGCGTCAACGTCGGTCTGCTCCAGCTGTTCGCTGTCCCAACCCAGGGCAATCGCCTGATGGCCATGGCTGGTGCTTTCCAGACGCAGGCGCAGTTGCACCGGTTCGCCGACGAACACCGAACGCGCGTGGCCGCCGCTGAGGATCAGCCCGCTGATGTTGCGGTAGGTGTGCAGAATGGCCAGCACGCCCACCGACAGCATGAGAAAGGTCAGGCCGTAGGCGAGGCTGTTCTGGTAGTTGATCGACACCAGCAGCAACAGAAACAGAATGAGCGCATAGGTGCCGCCGACCCGGGTCGGCAGGATGAAGATTCGGCGGTGATCCAGTTCGACCCGCGACGCCGGGGGAATGCGGCGTCCCACCCAGCGCTGCCAGACCGGTTTGAAGCGTTCGATCACAGCACCGGCACCTCGCGCAGTAGCCACTGGACCAGCGCGCCGCCGCCATGCCCGGTCGGGTCAGTGCGCTCGCGCAGGCGGTGGCTGATGACGGCGGGCAGAATCGCCTGCACGTCTTCGGGAATCACGTAATCGCGCCCGGCGAGCAACGCCCAGGCACGCGCCGCCGACAGGATCGCCAGGCTCGCACGGGGCGACAGGCCGTAGGCGAACTGCGGCTGGCTGCGCGTGGCATCGACCAGCCGCAGCACGTAATCGACCAGGGCGTCGCTGGCCCGCACCTGCCGCGCCTGCTGCTGAAGCAAGGCCAGTTCGGCGTGGTCCAGTAATGGCTCGATGCGCGGCAGCAGATCACGACGGGATTCCCCCCGCAGCAGGGCTTTTTCCGCCGAGCGCGCGGGATAACCCAGGGACAGGCGCATCAGGAAGCGGTCCAGTTGCGATTCCGGCAAGGCGAAGGTGCCGCCCTGGCTGAAGGGGTTTTGGGTGGCGATGACGAAAAACGGATCGGGCAGCAAACGGGTGGCGCCCTCGATGGTGACCTGGCCCTCCTCCATGGCTTCGAGCAGCGCGCTCTGGCTCTTGGGCGTAGCGCGGTTGATTTCGTCGGCCAGCACCAGCTCGGCGAAGATCGGTCCGGGGTGGAAGGTGAACTGCCCGGTGTCACGATCAAAAACGGACGTGCCGAGGATGTCGCCCGGCAGCAGATCGGAGGTGAATTGAATGCGCTGAAAGCTTAAGCCGAGCACCCGCGCGAGGGTGTGACTGAGGGTGGTTTTGCCCATGCCGGGCAAGTCTTCAATCAACAGATGCCCGCCGCCGAGCAGGCAGGTCAACGCCAGGCGCACCTGTGGTTCCTTGCCCAGCACCACTTCATTGATTGCGTTGAGACACGCATCCAGTTTTCTGCCCATCGGAAGGCCTCCCCAGGCGACTGCTCATGGCTAATAGGACTGCAGACGATGCCAGACGTGCAGCCACTGTAAGGTCAGCGTAGGCCTTTTCGCCAGAGCGGGATGGAGGGATTCATCAGGGTGGAGCGAAACAGGACGGTAGGATTGAGCTTGCTCGCGATCGGCGTTATCCCGGTCAGCTTGATGGCGACTGACAGCATGCTTCGCGAGCAAGCTCACTCCTAAAGGGAGACCGCGTGATGGCTGCGGACTTTGGAACGATTTCAGCGACCGGCGCGGGATTCGCGGATGTAGAAACGGGCTTTCTCGGCTTTCTCGGAGCAACCCTCGAACGCTTCGAACTGCTGCTGGGTCTTGGCGCCGGTCAGCAGCGACAGGGCCTTGGAGTAGCTGACCGTGCCGGCGAAACCTTCGGCCTTGGCCAGATCGAGCTCGTGCCAGGCTGCGTCAAGGTTGGTGGCACAGCTGTCGCGGTAGGCCGTTTTACCGGCGCAACCGGTGAGAACCAATGCCAACAGGGGCAGGCAGATCCAGGCTTTCATGGGTGTTACCTCAACTAAGGAAATCATTGATGCGGCTTTGACGGTGCGGCGATGTAAAAGTGCCACACCCGGGCGATGCACAATACCCGTTTCGGGCCGTTGGCGTTACGCTGGTGTGTGATGAATCGGCCGCCTTGCGCGCCGCCTGAACGCTGACAGTGGGAAACGCACATGAATAAACGCATCGCGCTGGTCCTGGGCTCCGGGGGCGCACGGGGTTACGCGCACATCGGCGTCATTGAAGAGCTCGAACACCGCGGCTACGACATCGCCTGCATCGCCGGGTGTTCCATGGGCGCGGTGATCGGCGGGATCTACGCGGCAGGCAAGCTGCCCGAGTACAAGGCGTGGATCGAAAGCCTGGATTACCTGGACGTGTTGCGGCTGGTGGACGTGAGTTTCCGGCTGGGGGCGATTCGCGGCGAGAAGGTGTTCGGCAAAATTCGCGACATCGTCGGCGAGATCAATATCGAGGACCTGCCGATCCCCTACACCGCCGTGGCCACGGACCTGACCAACCAGCAGGAAATCTGGTTTCAGGAAGGCAATCTGCATTCGGCGATGCGCGCTTCGGCGGCAATCCCGAGCCTGTTCACTCCAGTGGTTCAGGGCAATCGCACGCTGGTGGATGGCGGCCTGCTGAACCCGTTGCCGATCGTGCCGGTGGTGTCGAGCCACTGCGATCTGATCGTTGCGGTCAACCTCAATTCAACGACCCAGAAGCATTACACCTTGCCGGTGATCGAACGCCCGCCGGCGGTGAAGAAGCGTATCGACGGTTTGATGAGCTCCATCGGCTCGCACCTGCCGTTCCGCCGCAAGCTGGACCTGACCGGCGAAGGCGGGTTGCGCCTGGCGCAGGAACGGCTCAAGCCCAGCGCCGCCGCGCTGACGGGCAATCCGTGGTTGATGGCCGATATCGAATCCGCCGACCCCCAGGGCCAGCAACCTTCCGCCGCGCCCACCCAGGCCGGGGCGCCGAGATCGGCCAGCGGCTCGATCATCATCGACAACGTCGGCCCGGCGTCGCTGCTGGACCTGATCAACCAGAGCTTCGAGGTCATGCAGACGTCCCTGGCTCAATACAAAATCGCCGGCTACCCGCCCGACATCCTGATCAACGTGCCGAAGCGCGTGTGCCGGTTCTTCGAATTTTACAAAGCCCCGGAGCTGATCGCGCTCGGGCGGCAGATCGCCAGGGAAACGCTGGATCGGTATGAGCAGGAGCATTCGTGAGCAATTGGGTGGGTCAGACATGGAGATATGCGCTGACTTACCGCATTCGTGAGCAGGCTCACTCCCACACTTGCTGCGTTCGCCGAAGACAGTCAGCGCTGCGGTGATCCTGTGGGAGCGACCGGGGTGGCGCTCCACCTTGCTCGCGAATTGCGGTGGATCTGATATGAAGACATGGGCTGACGCACCGCGCTTGGGCAGATGCGGCCCAAAGCAAGCGAATGCCTTCACGCATTCACCAACCGATACCCGACCCCCGCCTCAGTCACGATGTACTGCGGCGCGGCGGGGTCGTCGCCGAGTTTCTGGCGCAGGTGGCCCACCACGATGCGCAGGTAATGGGTGTCTTCGACGTGGGTCGGGCCCCAGATGTCCTTGAGCAGTTGCTGTTGGGTAATGACCCGTCCGGGATGCCGCGCCAGTTGCGCCAAAACCGCGTACTCCTTGCGGGTCAGGGCGACTTCGGCATCGCCCAGGGACACCCGGCGGTAGGCCAGATCAATGTTCAGCGGGCCGATGACCACCGCCGATTCCACCTGACCGCTCTCCGGCGCCTGGCGCAACAGCGAACGAATCCGCGCCAGAAACTCCTGGATGCCGAACGGTTTGGTCACGTAATCGTTGGCGCCGGCGTCCAGCGCGCGCACTTTCTCGCCCTCACTGGCACGCACGGAGAGCACCAGCACCGGCACCGTCGACCACTCGCGAAACTGGCTGAGCACGTCCTGCCCGTCCATGTCCGGCAGGCCCAGGTCGAGCACCAGCAGGTCGGGTTTATTCAGTGCGGCCTGGGTCAGGCCGTCGGTGCCGGTGCCGGCTTCCAGCACTTTATAGCCTTGTGACGCGAGGCTGATGCGCAGGAACTTGCGGATCTGCGGCTCGTCATCGATCACCAGAATGGTCGCCGTCTGGCTCATGGGTGTCCTGTCATGAAGAAAAGGGTCGGTACCGAAAGAAAGTCAGCGTAGCGCAAAGCGGGTTCAGACCGCCTGGTCCATTTCCGCTTCGGGTTGCGCCTGCAGCGGCAAGTGCAGGCTGATGCAGGTGCCGCGACCGTCGATGCCATCGTCCACGCTGATCCGCCCGCCGTGGGCGCCGACCATGCCCTGACAGATCGCCAGACCCAGCCCCGTGCCCTGCCCGCCTCGGTCTCCCCGCGCGGCGGTGTAGAACATATCAAAAATCTTCGCCCGTTCGTTCTCGGGTATCCCCGGCCCTTCATCGCTGACGGCGAAAATAATCTCCTCGTTCTGCACGCTCACCGCCATCTGCAGCCGCCCGTTGACCGGCGAGAAGCGCGCGGCGTTTTCGATCACGTTGATCAGCGCCTGCTCGATCAGCGCGGCGTGCACGTACAGCAGCGGCAATTCCGCCGGCAATTCGGTCATGACCTGCAGCGGCGCGAGCACCGCACGCAGGCGATTGAGCGCGCTGCCGACGATGTCACCCGGTGAGACCCAGTCCCGCGCCAGCTTCAGCGCGCCATGACCGAGGCGCGTCATGTCCAGCAGGTTCTGAATGTAGCGATCCAGACGCTCGGCCTCGTCGCGGGTGCCTTCGAGCAACTCGCGACGGTCTTCCAGCGGAATCGCCTCGCCCAGGGCCAACAGGCTGTCAATGCTGCCGCGCATGGCGGTCAGCGGCGTGCGCAGGTCGTGGGAGACCGAAGCCAGCAACGCGCTGCGCAGTTGTTCGGTCTCGCCGTGCAAACGCGCGGCCTCGAGATCCTCGGCCAGCCGCGCCCGGGCCAGGGCCTGACCCAATGGCTGACTTAACGCAGTCAGCAGACGTCGCCGCTGAGGGCTGAAAGTCTGGCCCTGCTTCGCACGAATCCCCAGTAACGCCATCGGCGCGTCGTCCACCCACAGCGGCAACCACCACCAACTCCCCGACGGCAGCGTGCCAGTGCCCTTGCCCGCCGGTTGCCCGTGCTGCCAGGCCCAGTCCGCCGCTGCGCGTTCGAATTCGGAAAACTCCAGCGGCCCGCCCACCTCGACTTTCCAACCCTGCTCGCGGTCGTTGTCCAGCACGCACAGCTGCAACTCGCTCCAGCCGGCCAGGTGATGATCGGCCGCACTAAGCACGGCCTGGCGATCGGTCGCGGCGGTCAGGCGGCGGGACAGGTCGAGCAGTTCGCTGGTTTCCTCCTGGGTGTCCCGCAGCGCTTGCAACTGGCGACGCTGGCGAGCAGCGAGATTGCCGGTCAGCGCCGCCATCAACAGAAAGAACAGCAGCGTCAGCACGTCTTCTTCGCGCTGGATGCTCAGGGAAAAGTTCGGCGGGATGAACAGAAAGTCGTACGCGAGAAACGACAGCACCGAACAGACCATCGCCGGGCCGACGCTGCTGCGCACGGCCACCAGCAACACGGCGGCGAGAAAGACCAGGGAGATATTCGGCAGCGCCAACCAGCTGGACACGGCCCAGGCCAAGGCACTGGCGACGACCGTGGCGAACAGCGCCAGGGCGTAGTCGAACCAGACCAGATTGCGCGGCGAAGTGGATTGCGGCTGATCAGGACGCGATTCGCTGTCGAGGACGTTGATTTCCAGCCCGTGGGCATTGCGCAGCAGACGCGACGCCAGACCGCCGCCCAACACCCGACGCCGCAGCGAAGGCCGCGATTGGCCCACCAGCACCAGACTCGCGCGGCGTTCGGTGGCGTGCTGAATCAGCGTCTTCGCCACTTCCGGCGCGCGCAGCACCACCACTTCCCCGCCGAGGCGTTCGGCCAGTTGCTGGGCGTTCTGCAAACGGCTGCGGGCCAGCTCATCGAAAAAGCGCCCGTTGTCGACGTGCACCAGACTCCACGGCAGGTGCCGACGCTGGGCGACGCGGCTGGCGTGACGCACCAGACGTTCGGCCTGGGCGTCGCCGTCGATCCCCACCAACAGACGACCGCGCACCGCCGGCGCCGCCTGACCCAACTGCCGATAGCCCAGCGCCAGATCGTTGTCGACCTGGGCGGCGGCGGTCTGCATGGCCATTTCCCGCAGCGCGGTGAGGTTGGTCTGGGTGAAAAACGCATCGATGGCCGCGCGGGCCTGCTCCGGCACGTAGACCTTGCCGTCGCGCAACCGCTCCAGCAATTCGCGGGGCGGCAGGTCGATCAGCACCAGTTCGTAGGCTTCCTGCAACACCCAGTCCGGCAAGGTTTCACGCACTTGCACGCCGGTGATGCCGCGCACCTGATCGTTGAGGCTTTCCAGGTGCTGAACGTTGACCGTGGTGTAAACGTCGATCCCCGCCGAGAGCAATTCCTGAATGTCCTGCCAGCGCTTGGCGTGGCGGCTGCCGGGCGCGTTGGAATGGGCCAGCTCGTCGACCAGCACCAGTTTGGGCTTCGCCGCAAGAATACCGTCCAGGTCCATCTCTTCGAGCATGACCCCGCGGTATTCGGAACGGACCATGGGTTGCTGGGGCAAACCGCCCAGTAGCGCTTCGGTTTCGGCGCGGCCGTGGGTCTCGACGACCCCGGCCAGCAGCGAAACGCCCTGGCGCATCTGCGTATGCGCGGCCTGAAGCATGGCGTAGGTCTTGCCCACGCCCGGCGCGGCACCGAGAAACACCTTCAGCCGCCCGCGATCGTCCCGGGGAAGATTGACCAGCAAAGCGTCGGCGCGGGTGGTTGAATTCACGAAGAGTTGTCCTGGTGCAGGGTGATGCGCGCGCGTGTGGCGTCGCCGGTTCGGGTCAGTTTACGACTTTGCCAGACGGTAACCGATTCAGACTCAGATTCAAGTCCAGCACGTTTACCACTGGCGGGCCGATCAGCGAGGTCTGGGTGTTGTCCGCCACCAGTTTCTGCACCGACTCGGCAGGCAGGTTACGCGCCGCTGCGATGCGGGCCACCTGGTATTGCGCTGCGGCCGGCGACAGATGCGGATCAAGACCGCTGGCCGACGTGGTCAGCAGGTTCAGCGGCACCGGGCCCTGGTTGTCGACTTTCTCTTTGGCGGCGTCATCGGTCACTCGGGTCGCCAGCGCCGGATTGCTCGGCGCCAGGTTACTCGCGCCGCTGGCGACGGTGGCAAAGGCCCCGGCAGACGGACGCGGGTGAAACCATTCTTCGCCGGTGAAATTCTGTGCGATCAGTTCAGAGCCACGCACTTTTTCATGGTCGTCGTAGACCAGGCTGCCATTGGCCTGATCCGGGAACGCCACCTGGGCGACTCCGGTCACCACCAGCGGGTAAGCCACGCCGGTGATCAGGGTCATCAGAACGATCAGGCTCACGGCCGGACGCAATACGCTGGACATCATTCAATCCTCATTTCGAAGTGAGCGCCGCACGGGATCAGGCACCGCGCGGCGCGATCAGCGGGTTAAACCAGGTGCAGGGCGGTCAACAGCAGGTCGATGGCCTTGATCCCCACGAACGGCACGACAATCCCGCCCAGCCCGTACACCAACAGATTGCGGCGCAGCAAATGCGCAGCGCTGGCGGCCTGGACCCGGACACCGCGCAGCGCCAGCGGAATCAGCACGACGATGATCAGCGCGTTGAACACGATGGCCGACAGAATCGCGCTCTGCGGGCTGGCCAGGTGCATGATGTTGAGCACGCCCAGTTGCGGATAGATCGCCGCAAACAGCGCCGGCAGGATGGCGAAATACTTGGCCACGTCGTTGGCGATGGAAAAGGTCGTCAGGGCGCCGCGGGTTACCAGCAATTCCTTGCCGATCTGCACCACGTCCAGCAGCTTGGTCGGGTCGCTGTCGAGATCGACCATGTTGGCCGCTTCCCGCGCCGCCTGGGTGCCATCGTTCATCGCCATGCCGACGTCGGCCTGGGCCAGCGCTGGCGCGTCGTTGGCACCGTCGCCGCACATCGCCACCAGACGCCCGTCGTTCTGCTCCTGACGGATGCGCTCCAGCTTCTTCTCGGGAGTGGCTTCGGCCAGCACGTCATCGACGCCTGCCTCTGCCGCGATCGCCGCCGCCGTCAGCGGGTTGTCGCCGGTGACCATGACCGTGCGAATGCCCAGTTTGCGCAGTTCCTCGAAGCGCTCGCGAATGCCCGGCTTGACCACGTCCTTGAGATGAATCGCGCCCAGCAGCTTGCCATCGCCGCAGACCAGCAACGGCGTACCACCGGTCTTGGCGATCTTGTCGATCTCCCGCGCCAGTACCGGCGGCAGATCACTGCGGTCACGGCCGAGGAGTTTCAGCAGCGAATCCACCGCACCCTTGCGGTACACGCGGCCTTCGTAGTCGACGCCGGACAAGCGGGTTTCCGCGGTGAACGGCACCGCCGTCAACTGGCTCGGTGCAGGCTCGGTCATCGGGTGCAGACCGCGGAGGTACTCGACGATGGACTTGCCTTCGGCGGTGTCATCCGCCAGCGAGGCCAGCAGCGTGCCTTCGCTCAGCTCTTTGGCCGACACGCCCGGCGCGGCATACACCGCCGCGCAACGACGGTTGCCGAAGGTGATGGTGCCGGTCTTGTCCAGCAGCAACACATGCACGTCACCCGCCGCCTCTACCGCACGGCCGGATTTGGCGATCACGTTGAGGCGTACCAGACGGTCCATGCCGGCAATGCCGATGGCCGAGAGCAGGCCGCCGATGGTGGTCGGAATCAGGGTGACCAGCAGCGCCACGAGGAACACCAGCGGCAGGTTACCGCCGGCAAAGTGCGCGAACGGCTGCAGGGTCACGACCACCAGCAGGAAGATCAGGGTCAGGCCGATCAACAGAATGTCGAGAGCGACTTCGTTGGGGGTCTTCTGGCGCTTGGCGCCTTCGACCAGCGCGATCATGCGGTCCAGGGTCGATTCGCCGGGGTTGGCGCTGATCCGCACCAGCAGCCAGTCGGACACCAGTCGCGTGTTGCCGGTGACGGCCGAACGGTCGCCGCCGGACTCGCGGATCACCGGCGCAGACTCACCGGTGATCGCCGCTTCGTTGACGGCCGCAATGCCTTCGATCACCTCGCCGTCGCCCGGGATCATTTCCCCGGCTTCGACGCGGACCACATCGCCCTTGCGCAGCGTGGCGGCGTTGACCATCTGGTAGCTGCCATTGGCGCCCTGGATCCGCGCTTTCAGGCCTTCACTACCGGCTTTCAAGCTGTCGGCACGGGCCTTGCCGCGACCTTCGGCCAAGGCTTCGGCAAAGTTGGCGAACAACACGGTGAACCACAGCCAGACGGCGATCTGCACGGCGACGGACGTCGGCACCGCCGGATCGGGGATCAGGCACAGCACGGTGGTCAGAATCGCGGTCAGTTCGACCACCAGCATCACCGGCGCACGGTGCAGCTGGCGCGGGTCGAGCTTGATGAACGCCTGGACCAGCGCCGGGCGCCACAGCGCGGCGAGCCCGGTCTTCGCTGATGCATTCGATGCAGGCTGCGCGTCATGGCCGGCTGTCTTGCTGGCCTGGCTTTTAGAGTCCGAGTTTGTACTGTCCGGGCTTTTTGTTACGGGGGCTTGCATGTTCATGGTGTGGTCCTCAGAAGCCCAGGCTCAAGTGTTCGGCGATCGGTCCCAGTGCCAGGGTCGGCAGGAACGTCAGGCCACCCACGAGCAGGATGGTCACGGTCAGCAAGGTGACGAACAGCGGGCCGTGGGTCGGGAAGCTGTTCTGGCCCAGGGGCGAGGTCTTCTTCGCGGCCAGACTGCCAGCCAGTGCCAGCACCGGCAGGATGTAGCCGAAGCGGCCAATGAACATCGACAGGCCCAACATCAGGTTGTGGAAGGTGGTGTTGGCGCTGAAGCCGCCGAAGGCCGAACCGTTATTGGCGGTCGCCGAAGTGTAGGCATATAGCAACTGACTGAAACCGTGGGCGCCGGGGTTGCTGATCGCACCTGCCGGGCCGGGCAACGAGGCTGCCAGCGCACCGAACACCAGCACGCCGACCGGCATCACGATCAAGGTCGCCACCAGCAACTTGACCTCACGGGCCTGCAGTTTCTTGCCGAGGTATTCCGGGGTGCGGCCAATCATCAGGCCGGCGAGGAACACCGCGATCAATACGTTGAGCAACATGCCGTAGAGGCCCGCGCCGACGCCGCCGAAGATCACTTCGCCGACCATCATGTTGGCCAGGGCGATCATCCCGGTAAGCGGGTTGAGGCTGTCGTGCATGCCGTTGACCGAACCGTTGGACGCCGCCGTGGTGGTTGCGGCCCACAGCACGGTGGCCGTTGTGCCAAAGCGGGTTTCCTTGCCTTCCATCGGCGCGGTCTGCTCGACCGACGCGATGTTCAGCGCAGGGTTAGGCTGGTACTCAGCCCACATCGCCGTCGCGCCACCGATCAGGAACAGCGCCAGCATGCAGGCGATGATCGCGCGGCTCTGGCGCATGTCTTTCACGTAGTGGCCGAAGGTGAACACCAGCGCGGCCGGGATCAGGATGATCGACACCAGCTCGAACAGGTTGCTCCAGATGGTCGGGTTCTCGAACGGATGCGCCGAGTTGACGCCGAAGAAGCCGCCGCCGTTGGTGCCCAGTTGCTTGATCGCAATCTGGCTGGCAGCCGGGCCCAGAGGAATGGTCTGGTCGGTGCCTTGCAGGGTCACGGCGTCCACGTAATGGGCGAAGGTTTGCGGCACGCCCTGCCACACCAGAAACAGCGCCAGGATGATGCACATCGGCAACAGGCCGTAGAGGGTCGCGCGGGTCATGTCGGCCCAGAAGTTGCCGAGGTGCTGCGTCGAGCGACGGCTGATGCCGCGGCAAAACGCGACCAGCACGGCGATGCCGGTGGCGGCGCTGACGAAGTTCTGCACGGTCAGGCCGGCCATCTGGCTGAGGTAGCTCAGGGACGCTTCGCCGCTGTAGCTCTGCCAGTTGGTGTTGGTGACGAAGCTCATCGCGGTGTTAAACGCCAGCGACCACTCCATGCCCGGCAGACCTTGAGGGTTAAGCGGCAGCGAGCCTTGCATGAGCAGGATGGCGAACAGCACGACGAACCCGGCCAGGTTGAAGGCCAGCAGGGCGATTGTGTAGGTTTTCCAGTTTTGTTCGACCGCGGGGTCGACGCCGGACAGGCGATAGCAAATCCGTTCGACCGGGCCCATGACCGGGGTCAGAAAGGTCCGCTTACCTTCCATGACGTTGTAGTAGAACCGTCCCAGCAGCGGCGCGGGCAACAGCACCAAGGCGAAAAAAGCCAGTATCAGCAGGTAGTCGTAACCGTGCATGGCCGTTACTCCTCGACCCGGCCGGCGCGCAGGAGCGCAACCAGCAAGTAAACGAATAACCCTGCCGCGAGCAGCAGTGACACCCCATCCAGAACGCTCATGAAAAACTCTCCGTCATACGGCGACTGCCGTGTGGGGCAATTGTCTGCAGCGGGGGTGTAAAGGAACGAGAGCGACGGGGGTCGGGGGGCATAAAGAAAGCGTAAAGAGTGGTTGATTTAGCGGCTTTGCGGGCTTTAGATCGCGGGCATATCCAATATTTGTGTGGGCTGTTGTTATGGGCGGCCTAACGGCCTTGTGTTTCGCCTTCGGCGAGTTACTTGGAAAAGTCGAAAGTCGCACCATCCCCAAGTAACCAAGGGTGCTTGCTCCTGGCTAGGTCCCTCCTTCGTCGGGATACCCTCACTCCGACGACGCTCCGTGGAGCCCGCGCCGAACGGACATCCATGTCCTGACGGCGCTCTCGCCGCATCCATGCGGCTCGGCCCACTCCGCGTCGTCTACGTTCGGCCTGCACCCAAGTCGCGATTGGCGGTGTTTGAACTTTTTGTGTATGAAGAGCAAAAGCAAATCAGAGGCAGCTCAAGAGCGGGTCAAGCGCCAGGGACTTGTGGGAGTGAGCTTGCTCACGAAGGGGTCGGTACATCCACCGGATATCTGGTGTTTGAGATAAAGCATTCGCGAGCAAGCTCGCTCCCACAGATGGGCGTCCAATCAGCAAAACTGTCGCCGCCTGGGCTGGCCTCTTCCCGGCTAAAGCCAGTCCTACAGGGCGTACGCGGTGCTTTTGTAGGACCGGCTTCAGCCGGGAAGCTGTTGATCTGCTTTTGATCTTGATCTTCATACGCAAGACGTCCAGACGACACCAATCGCGACTTGGGTGCAGGCCGAACGCAGACGACGCGGAGTGGGTCAAGCGCCAGGGACTTGTGGGAGTGAGCTTGCTCACGAAGGGGTCGGTACATCCACCGGATATCTGGTTTGGGATAAAGCATTCGCGAGCAAGCTCGCTCCCACAGATGGGGTGTCCAATCAGCAAAACTGTCGCCGCCTGGGCTGGCCTCTTCCCGGCTAAAGCCAGTCCTACAGGGCGTACGCGGTGCTTTTGTAGGACCGGCTTCAGCCGGGAAACTCTTGATCTGCTTTTGATCTTGATCTTGATCTTGATACGCAAGACGTCCAGACGACACCAATCGCGACTTGGGTGCAGGCCGAACGCAGACGACGCGGAGTGGGCCGAGCCGCATGGATGCGGCGAGAGCGCCGTCAGGACATGGATGTCCGTTCGGCGCGGGCCCACGGAGCGTCGTAGGAGTGAGGGTATCCCGACGAAGGAGGGACCTAGCCAGGAGCAAGCACCCTTGGTTACTTGGGGTGCTTTTCCAAGTAACTCGCCGAAGGCGAAACAGTCTGCCCCCAGGCAGACGCCCTTGATCTTGATCTTGATACGAAGCACGGCAGGTCAGCCGTGTACCGACCTTGATACATTCACGACAATCCACCGACACCTGCCCCCCTCACCCTTCCGCCCCGCTCGCCAGCGAAGTAGCATGGCAGCGTCGACTCCTACCCGCGGCCCACTCGGCAGCACCACACGGCGGCAGCACCATGCAGACAACACCCGACAGCACCACCGCCACCGCGCCGAGCGAAGAGCGCCGCTGGAACACCCGCGCCCTCATCGTCGACGACGACATCCCCATCCGCGAACTGCTCTGCGACTACCTCGCCCGCTTCAACATCCACAGCACCGGCGTCACCGACGGCAACGCCATGCGCCTGGCCCTCACCGAAGACACCTACGACGTCGTCGTCCTTGACCTCATGCTCCCCGGCGAAGACGGCCTCTCCCTCTGCCGCTGGCTGCGCAGCACCTCCGACATCCCCATTCTCATGCTCACCGCCCGCTGCGAACCCACCGACCGCATCATCGGCCTGGAACTGGGCGCCGACGACTACATGGCCAAACCCTTCGAGCCCCGCGAACTCGTCGCGCGGATCCAGACCATCCTGCGCCGCGTGCGCGATGACCGCACCGAAGAACGCACCACCCTGCGCTTCGACAACTGGCGCCTGAACAGCGTCCTGCGCCAACTCACCGCGCCGGACGGCCTCGTCGTGCCCTTGTCCAACGCCGAATTCCGCCTGCTGCGGGTCTTCCTCGAACGGCCGCGTCGCGTGCTCAACCGCGAACAACTGCTCGACGCCGCCCGGGGCCGCTCCATTGAAGCGTTCGATCGCAGCATCGACCTCCTCGTCTCGCGCCTGCGGCAGAAGCTGGGCGATGACCCGAAATCACCGCAACTGATCAAAACCGTGCGCGGCGAAGGCTACATGTTCGACGCCCGGGAGATTGGTTGATCCGCTCGGCCGATACCCTGTTTGCCCGGCTGTTTGGCGGGGCAATGCTGGCGATCGTCCTGGCGCACCTGCTCGCATTCGTCTGGTTTCACCACTACGGCCCGAGAATGCCGCCCCCGCCCGGTTGCGATCGGCCGATGGAAAGCCAGATGCAAGCGCCATCCGACCGCGACGCTGCAACGGGCGACGACCTTCAGCGCCCTCCTCCACCGCAAGGATGCCGCCCACCGATGCTCGGCATTCCGCTGGTGCCCTTGCTGTTCCAGCTGATCAGCCTGGTGCTCGCCGCCTGGTTCGGCGCCAAGGCCCTGAGCCGGCCGATCCGCCGACTGAGCGAAGCGGCCGAGCGCCTCAGCGAAAACCTCGACAGCCCGCCCCTGGCCGCCAATGGCCCTCGCGAGGCACGTCAGGCGGCGCAGGCGTTCAACCTGATGCAGGAGCGCATTCGCGAACAGGTGCAACAGCGCGGGCGCATGCTCGCCGCCGTGTCCCATGACCTGCGCACGCCGCTGGCGCGTCTGAAACTGCGGGTCGAGCAGATCGACGAGCCGCGGCTGCACGGGCAGATGAGCCAGGACCTCAACGACATGATCGGCATGCTCGACGCGACCCTGACCTACCTCAACGAACAGCGCACCAGCGAAGCGCTGCAGTATTTCGACGTGCAGGCGCTGATTGAATCCCTCGCCGAAAACGCCCAGGACAACGGTGACGACATTCAGGCGAGCGGGAATTGCCGGCCACTGAAGTCCCAGCCCATGGCCCTGCGCTCTTGCCTGAACAACCTCATCGACAACGCCCTGCGTTACGCCGGGCATGCGCGGGTGGAGATCGAAGACGCCAGCGATCGCCTGCGGGTCAGCGTCATTGATCACGGCCCCGGCATTCCTGAAGACCTGCGTGAAGTGGTGTTCGAGCCCTTCTATCGCGTCGAGAGCTCGCGCAATCGCAACTCGGGCGGCGTCGGCATCGGCATGACCATCGCCCGGGAAGCCGCGCGCCGAATGGGCGGCGACCTGCGCCTCGAAAAAACCCCCGGTGGCGGCCTGACCGCCGTGCTGGATCTGCCGCGAATCTGACCCGGCGCCGCTACGCAAGCCTCACGTAAGCGCGGCGGTACAAACCCAACACACCCACGACACGCCTTGCCCTGACGCTGCATAAGCCGGAGCACCGCCCGGCATTATCCATCTGATGGGGAGTCAGTCCGATGATCACAGGCGTCAGCGGCAGCAGCAGTTATTCCAGCTACACCAGTGCCAGCACGAGCAGCACCACCAGCACAGCCAACAGCAAGAAGTTCGCCGACGAATTATTGAAGAAACTCGACGCGAACGGCGACGGCAGCATCGACAAGGACGAGCTGAGCTCGTCGCTGTCCTCGGATTCCAAAGACGGCATTACCGTCAGCTTGAGCAAGGCGTTCGGCGATCTCGACAGCAATGACGACGACAGCCTCGACGCCGACGAACTGGCTGCCTTGACGCCTCCGCCGCCACCGCCGATGCAGATGGACGCCGCGTCCTCCGAAGACGAAGCGCAAAACCTGCTCAGTGCGCTGGACAGCGACGGCGACGGGACGGTCAGCAGCGCTGAACTGACCACGGCGTTGAGCAGTTCAGACAGCAGCGCCGACAGCAGTAAGGTGTTCGATGCCCTCGACACCAACAAGGACGGCACCGTCAGCCTCGACGAACTGACCGCCAGCCTGCAGGCCCAACAACCGCCGCCTCCGCCCCCTGCCGAAGACGCCAGTGACCTGTTCAGCAGCCTGGACAGCGACAGTGACGGCAGCATCACCGCGGCTGAACTGACCAGCGCGTTGCAGGGCACGACGAATTCCGCCAGCACCTCGTCCTCCAGCAACCAGACCGCCGCTAGCCAAACAGCCACTTCGCAAACCACCACCCAGGCCACCGAAGCCTTGAACCGCATGGTCGCGGCCCTCAGTGACCGTTACAACCTCAACAGCAACGCCACGTCCGGCAAATACGTCAGCACCTCGGCCTGACGAAAAAAAACCGCCGCCGAGCTCAGCCCGGCGGCGGTTTTTTATGCCCGTGCTTTTTACGGGTGTGAATTACTTGACCGGCTGCCGCGCGCGGCTGTCGCCGACCCAGTCCAGCAGCAAGCTGTAGGCCACCGCCAGCAACGTCGGGCCGATGAACAGGCCGATGAAGCCGAACGCCAGCAACCCGCCAAACACCCCGAGCAAGACAATCACCAACGGCAGGTTGCCGCCCCGACTGATCAGGTACGGCTTGAGCACGTTATCGACGCCACTGACGATGAAGGTGCCCCACAGGCCGAGAAAAATCGCCATGCCGTAATCGCCTCTCCAGGCCAGCCACGCCGTGGCAGGTATCCAGATCAGCGGCGGGCCCATGGGCACAAGGCTCAGCAGGAAGGTGCCGATGCCCAGCACCAAAGCGCCCGGTACGCCGGCAATCAGAAAACCGATCAGGGCCAGCACCGCTTGCGCCGCAGCCGTGCCGATCACACCGTTGACCACCCGTTGCACCGTGCCGGCCACCAGATCGAGGTAATACTGAGCGCGATCGCCGATCAGCCGTTCCAGCAGACTCAGCACGAACGCCGCCACCCGCGGCCCGTCGCGGTAGAAAAAGAACACGAAGACGATGCTCAGGGTCAGCTCAAGAATGCCGCCGCCGATCTGCGCACTGCGCGCCAGCAGCCAGTTGCCTACTTGCCCGAGGTAAGGCCGGACGCTGACCAGCAGCGCCGCGCCTTGTTGGTCGATGGTGTTCCAGTAACCCACCAACCGCTCGCCCACCAGCGGAACGCCCGCCAGCCAGGTGGGTGGATCCGGCAGGCCGTCCACTTGCACGTCCTTGACGAACGCCGTTGCGTCGCGCACGTGGTCCGCCAGATTGAAGCCCAGCCAGACCAGCGGCGCGAGTACCAGCACCATCCACCCCAGCGTCAGAATCGCCGCCGCGAGGGACTCACGCCCCTTGAGCGCGCGGGTCAACAGACGCATCAGCGGCCAACTGGCAAACGCCAGCACCGCACCCCAGAACAGCGCCGACCAGAACGGCACCATCACCCACAGGCAGGCACCGAGCAGCGCGAGCAGGAGAATCTGCACCAACAGGCGATCGTTATTGAACATCGTTCATTCCGCAAAAGAGGGGGTTTAATCCGAGAAGCATACCGTCTAACCACGCAGCCCGCCGCGCGCTCACACCCACGCCAGCCTTCAGGACGGAACCGAGACGGGTCTATGCGTGCTTAAGACCTGTCCATCGGTGTTTGCGGGCGAATTGACCTTCTATCACTCAGCCCATTCTTTATTAACGGTAAAAGCGATTGTCAGCCAACGATCAGGGCCGGTACCTCCGACCTCTTCGCCAATTTCATCCCGGATCAGATCCCATGCCTCCAGGGAGCGTGGCGGCAAGCCCGGTGGAACGATGAAGTAAATCTCGATCTGCCTCCCGCGCCCCACTCGGGCCACATAGGCACGGTAGGAAAGGAAGCCATGTCGCTGGACAGCATCGCTGGCAACGTCATCGACTCTTTTCTTCATTTCTGGCGGGGTCACCAGCAGAACATCTGCGAGAGCGTCACGAATCGTTGGCAGAGGCAAGGGTAAAACGATGAGACAAACAAGCGCCAACACCGCGGGATCTATGTAGGGCGCTAACCATTCCAGCTCTGTGCCCGTGATAATCCAGCCGGTCAGGAACGCGACTAACAGAGCGCCGGTCATTGCAGCGGAGATTGTCCAGGCTTTTACGTCCAGTGCGATGAAGCTTGAATTGAGTCGTTTGTTTGCTCGTCGGCCATAGATGATCATTCCGACCGCGCTCACAAGGGCCACAAAAGCAAAAATGAGCGCGAGATCGAAGTCCAGGTGTCGCCCGCCCGCCATCAGACTTCCGACGGCCATGATCAGACCATAGCCAGCGGTTCCAACCAGTAGCGTGCCGGATAAACCAAGCACAATGGGCTCAAGGTGCCAGAACCCCATCGTGAAATTCTTGGTCAGGCGGGCGCGACCGACATCGTTGTGAGAGAAGGCAATCAGCTTGGCAACGACCAGTGCAAAGCTCGTCATGATTGCGTCGATAAGGGTGTATACGCCGTCAAAAATAATCGACGCAGACCCAGTCAGCAGACCGAATACCACCCCAAAAATAGCCAGAGCAAACGTCACAATAATGGAAAGGCGAAGCACGCTTGGCTCTGTCATCTGACTCACGGGTACGATTGGAGGGCGGCATTGTAAACACACGGTGAAGTCAGACCAAACCTGGCTCTGCGGCCCTCAGCGAATGAGTTCGAGGGTCAGGCCGGGATTTTTCCGGTCGCCCGCTTCCAGCCGTGCAGCGCGTACGCCTTTGGCCACCAGCGCTTGACGCCACGCTTCGCGCTGATCCCCGGAAAGCGTAACCCGCAAGGTGCTGTCCAGATTCAGGCCACGGGACAGCAAGGTGATCCACGGCTCCTGCGGCTCAGCGGCCAGCATCGGCAGTTCCAGCTCGCCGGTGCTTTTCAGCTCGCGCAACAGGGTCGCGGAAGTCGGCAGCAAATCCCCCAGCGGCGTGCTCGACTGAAACTGCTCGACGTGGAGGAAAGCCCGGCGGTTGCCCCGGGTGATGCCGTACAACGCCACGAGTGTGTTGTCCGCCGGCGCGGCCAGGCGCAGCAGCAAATAGGACTGACCGTTGTCGGCGCCATACAGCTTGGCATTGCCGAACACCTCGTTGGCCCACAGGCTGCTTTCCCCGCAATCCCGCGCCTGGCACCAGAACAGCAGCTGCGCGCCCTGCTGCTGTAGCGCTTCGCGGGCGGCGGTGAACGCTTCGTCGGCGCTGTGCTCGACCGGCAATTGGTAGGTGATGGCGGTGACGTTGCCGCGCCCGGACACTTGCCCGTCGAAGCGCAACTGGCCGCTGATCTTGCGAATCGAGCCCAGCGGGTAAATGCGTTCCAGCTCAACGGCAGGCCGATAATCGACGATTTCCGCGTCTGTCAGCCGCGGCACGATGGGCAAGTCCTGACTGCCGGGAACGTCGGCCGCCTGGGTGGCGACGCTGAGGCCGGTGAGCAGCAGCGTCAGCGCGAGCGTGCGGGTGAACGTCATGGAGGCGCTCATGGCAGGGCAATCGGCGAGGCGGCGGCGAATGCAGCAGGCAAAGCACCCGTGGACGTAATCGGCAGGCAAAACAAAGCCGCGACAACGCGCGGCGAGCATGAAAATAAAACGGTGCGGCGTGGGCAGTGGTCCATCGTGCAGTCTCCTGTTTCAACTGCCCCAGCCTCGGCAGTTGCAGGTCGCAAGTCAAGGCACGGCGAAGAAGCGATTGAAACAGTCTGCAACAGAGCGCGCCCCTGCCTCGTCGTTGAGGTGCAGATGGTGCCCGCCCGGCAAGGACGTCACCGTAAAAGGAACACTGGCGAGCAGCTCCCGGTTCTGCGCGAGCATGCCCTCCTCGGCCACGATCAACTGTGCCGGACAGCGCACCGCCGTGACGAAAGCCAGCGCCTGCGCTCGCGTCAGACGAATCGACGAGGGCAAGGTCAGTCGGCTGTCGCTGCGCCAGGTGTAACCACCCGGCACCGGCATCAAGCCACGCTGGGCCAACAGCTCGGCGGCCTCACGACTGACCGCGACCATGCCTTTCATCCGCGCCTCCACCGCACGGTCCATGTCCGGGTAGACGGGCTTGCGCTTGCTCTGCTGGGTCAATTGCGCCTGCAGCGCCGCGCCCATGCGCTCGACCACAGACTCGGGCTCGCCCACCGGCGGAACCAACCCGTCGATCAAGGCCAGACGATTGACCCGCTGGGGAACCGCCGCCGCGACGATCACCGAAATAATTGCCCCCAGGGAATGCCCCAGCAGAGAAAACCGCTCCCAGCCCATCTGCCCCGCCACCTGCAACACGTCGTGGGCGTAGTCCGGCAAACCATACGCCGAACCCGGCGGGCGGTGGTCGGAGTGGCCATGCCCGGCCATGTCCAGTGCCAGGATCCGCAGCCCTTCAAGCTTGGGCGCCAGCCGCGCGAAGCTGTTGGCGTTGTCCAGCCAGCCATGCAGAGCGATTACCGGAATGCCGTCCTGGGGACCGAACAGATGGGCGGCCAGTTCGATATGGGGCAGGCTCAGGCGGATCTCTTCCACCGAGCAGGTCATGCGCGGGCTCGTTGCAGGGCGGCGTCAGTGGTCGCGCCTTCAGCCCTGGCCGTCCAGCGGGAAAACAGCGTTCTGAGCATGTGGGCGGTGTCCTCGGGATGTTCGAGCGGGAACATATGCCCACCGGGCACGGAAAGATACTCGCCTTCGCGCATGTTTTTGACCGACAGCGTATGGTGGCGCCGCACCACATCGCTGCTCTCGCCGCGCACCATCGCCAACGGTACGCGCAACTGACGGGCCAGACCGGGGCTGGTGTGGGGCACGCTGCGGTAGATGCTGATTTCGGTGGCAGGGTCGAAACGCAAGCGCAACCCGTCGCCATCGGCTTGCAGCCCGTGAAGCAGATACGCCTCGAAACACTCGGGATCGAAACGCCGAAACAGCGACTTGCCGGCAAAATAATCCCGCGCCGCCTCGACGCTGCTGAACACCTCACGACGCCCCAACGTCCGGCCCGCAGGCGTGATGCGATCGATAAACCCGAAGCGCTTGGCCGCCCGAATCATCCACTGATCGAACCGGGACAGCACCGGTGAATCCAGCATCACAACGCCGCGGTACAACTCAGGATGGCGCAGCGCCGCGTGATAATGCAGCACACCACCCAGCGAATGGCCCACGCCCCACACCGGTTGCGCCTGCTCGCGCAGATGATGAATCAACTCATCCACCAGCTCCGGCCAGTTGTCCGTCACCGGAAATTGCGGGTCATGGGCATGCTGCTCCAGATGACGAATCTCGAACTCAGGCCCAAGCGCCGCGAACAACTTGCCGTACGTGCCCGACGGGAAGCCGTTGGCGTGAGCGAAAAACAGAAGTTGAGCCATGCCGACACACCCAGAGCAACCAGAACAAGCCGCGATTGTGCGCACCGCCCGCCAAGCGCGGCAATGACCGGAACTGCCATCGATGAGGCCACTCCGGTCATGGGAAGGTTTATCTGGTGGGTGTGAGCGCCACGGCAGAGACGCGGAGCGTCTGAGGCGGCATTACCGCGCGGAGCGTGGGAACGATCGAGCGTTGGACCGTAAGATTGATGGTGCCCAATCCGGCCTCTTCCCGGCTAAAGCCGGTCCCACTCACAGCAGCGCGTGCAGCCAGTGGGAATGGCGGTGACCCTGTGGGACCGGCTTTAGCCGGGAAGCTTTTGATCTGCTTTGCTTTTGATCTGCTTTTGATCTTCATGCACAAGAAGCTCAGACGCCGCCAATCGCGACTTGGGTGCAGGCTGAACGCAGGTTTTGCGGAGTGGGCCGAGCCGCATGGATGCGGCGAGAGCGCCGTCAGGACATGGATGTCCGTTCGGCGCGGGCCCACGGAGCGAGACCGGAGTGAAGGAACCCTGAGGAACGAAGGGCCCAACCAGGAGCAGGCACCTTTGGTTACTTGGGGTGCTTTTCCAAGTAACTCGCCGAAGGCGAAACCCGAGGCCGTTAGGCCGACGCCCTTGATCTTGGCGTCAAGCGCCCAACCATCAGCGAGACGGAGGCTGCTCACCATGGGGCACCACCGCCACCGTCAACCGGGAAATACAAAAGGCCTTGCCGTCCTCCGTCGTCAGACGAATATCCCAGACATGGGTCGTGCGCCCGATATGCACCGGGTGCGCCACTGCCGTTACCCGCCCACTGCGCACCCCGCGCAAATGGTTCGCGTTGACCTCAATACCCACACAAAAAAACCGATCGGTATCAATCACCAGATAACTGGCCGTAGACCCCACCGTCTCCGCCAGCACCACCGACGCGCCGCCGTGCAACAAACCGTAAGGCTGATGAGTGCGCTCATCCACCGCCATGCTCGCCGTCAGAGACCGATCGTCGACCGCTTCAAACCGAATATCCAGCACCTCACCGATGGTGTTCTTCTGCTTCGCATTAAGCGCGTCAAGGTCCGGAGGGCTACGCCATACACTCATGGTTCTTCCTTGTTATTAGCGAGTTATCAATACATATCACAGGCAGCAGGGGGAGCTGAGCAAACCGCTCACCGCCCCATCACTCAGCGTGCCGAACATCCACCAGTTCCATCGCACCGGCAAGGGGCAAATCCGCCTCAAGCTGAGCAAGACTGGCGGTGTGCATCGGTTGCGCCTGCTGCAAAGAGCCATGCACCGCCAGCCCGATCAACGTGCCCACCAAGGGCTGATGGCTGACCAGCAACACATTCTCCGCGCTGTACGCATCCAACTGCTCGAGCACCTTGTGCGGATTGCAGTCTGGCGTCAGCCACGGCACGGTCACGATGGCATCGGTGAACCCGAGGGCCTGACGGACCAGCTCGGCGGTCTGCTGAGCACGCACATAGGGGCTGGCGATAATCCGCTGCAGCGGCTGACCCATCAAGTGAGCGGCGCTGCGCAACACCTCTTCGCGGCCCTTGGCCGTCAGCTCCCGCTCGGCATCGGTACGGGCCTGAGGTTTCGCCTCGCCGTGTCGCAGAATCCAGAGCTTCACGGTTTCGGCTCTTCGTCGGGCTTAACCGGCGGAGTAACCGACGGGCTACCCGGCGCAGAGGACAATGCATCGGCAACAGGGGGCGACGTGTCGACCACCACCGGCGGGGTTTCGGAAACCACCGGCGGCGTGGCGGGAACCGGGTGCGGAGTCACTGGCGCCGGTTGAGGCGTGACGGGCGTCGGCTCAGCCGCGGCAGGCGCCGGTTGCGGCTTGACAACCACCACATGCGGCGCCTCGCCCTCGGGCGCACGCGGCGCAGGCCAGTCAGCAAACGGCCATGGCTTCTGATCGGTGTGGAAGGTGCCAAAGCGACCGATCTGCGCCAGATACTGGCTCAGGCTGTCACCGAACGACATGACGCTGAGGCTCGGCGCGCCATTGAACAGGCGGTAAACCAGCTGCACCAGAACAGCCACCCCCAGCACCACCTCCGCCACTTGCCAGACCAGCACAAACAGCACCATCCACAGGATGCGCAGCAGGATTGATTCGTGTTGCTTGAGTTTTGATTCGTTCAAGAGCTTCTCCGTGAAGGGATCAGTTGAAACCACTGGTTGAAATGAAGTCGACATCGGTCTTCGGCTCGGCGCGCATCAGCAGTTCGATGACCTGCTCCAGCGTGCGGCCCTCGAAAAGAATGGCGTGAAGCCCGGCCACCAGCGGCATGTAAACCTGCAGTTCCTGCGCCTTGGCCTTGAGCACCTTGAGCGTGTTGACGCCCTCCGCGACCTCGCCCAGTCGGGTCACCGCTTCGTCCAGGCTCAGGCCCTGCCCCAGGGCAAAACCGACCTGATAATTACGGCTCTTCGGCGACGAACAGGTGACGATCAGATCGCCGACACCGGCCAGACCAAGAAAGGTCATCGGATTGGCACCCTGACTGACCGCAAAGCGGGTCATCTCGGCCAGCGCGCGGGTGATCAGCATGCTCTTGGTGTTCTCGCCCATATTCAGCGCCACCGCCATGCCGGCGATGATGGCGTAAACGTTTTTCAGCGCGCCGCCCAGCTCCACGCCAAAACGGTCGGCGCTGGCGTACACGCGGAAGGTACGACCATGCAGCGCGGCCTGAACCTGCTGACAGAGGTCTTCATCTTCGCTGGCGACCACCGTGGCGGTGAGGGCGTGTTCGGCGATTTCCCGGGCCAGATTGGGCCCGGACAGCACGCCAATCCGCGCAGCGGGGGCGATGTCCTGAAGGATTTCGCTCATGAGTTTGAAGGTGTCAGCCTCGATGCCCTTGGTCAGGCTGACCAGCATCTTGCCGGCGAGCAGATCGACATGCGGGGTCAGCACGCCACGCAGCGCACTGGACGGCAGCGCCACGAACACCAGTTGACTGTCTTGCAAAGTGGCGTGCAGATCGGTGACCGGCTCGACGCCGTCGAGCACCTTGATGCCCTTGAGGTAGCGCGGGTTCTCGCGGTTCGTCCGGATCGCCTCGGCCTGCTCCGGATCGCGCATCCACTGCGTCACCCGATGACCGTTGCCGGCCAACAGATTGGCCACTGCGGTCCCGAAGCTGCCGCCGCCAAGGACCGCTATTGGTTGCTGCTGGGTCATAAAACAATCCATTCAGGGCCATCACATCTGGCGATGCGGGCATTATACGGAGCGTTAGTCTCGGGGCCAGCGGCAAAAGGTGCCCCCACGAACTTATAGCCGATCCCCCACTCTTGCCGAGGAAATTGCCCACAGCTCGGTTAAGATGCGCCCCCGAGATGAAAATTCCTCAGCGACGCCGATGAGCTATCGTCAGGTCGTTCCCGAAGAGATCCGTGACATGACACCAAGCGTTCACTTCCCGTGCCCCGTCAGGCTTTGCCATGCCTGACCCTCGGCACATCCTGCGAATCCGGCCAGCTGGAATCGCGTCGTGACGGCTCAGCGCGGCTGGAACATCAGCACCCGGACGCAGATCCTCAGCCTGGGCCCCGCGTTATTGCTGACCCTCCTGCTGATCAGCTTCTTTACTGTGGTGCGGATTCAGGACCTGCGACAGGAACTCAATCACACCGGGCAACTCATCGCCAACCAGTTGGCACCCGCGTCGGAATACGGGGTCATCGTCGGCAATAACGCCGTCCTGGAAAACCTCATGAACGCCACAATGAACACGCCCCACGTGCGTTTTCTCGAAGTGCGCAACAGTGCCGGCAAGGTGCTGGTTCATGTCGAACCCGCCGAAGAACAAGGGCATTCGCGGCAGATGGAAGTGTTCCAGGCGCCCATCCGCCTGCAGCCGGACAGGTCCGCGCAGCCGTTCGAAAATGCCAACGAAGCCGGTTCCGGTGACTACCCCAGCGTGCCGGCGGAAGGCTATCTGGGACGGGTGCTGGTGGGCATGTCCAGCGACGCCTTCAACCAGCGCGAGCAGGAGATATTGCTGAAGGCCGGTGTACTGGCGATGTTCGCCCTTCTCTTTACTTACATGCTGGCCAGACGCCTGTCGCTGAGCCTGTCCCAGCCGATCAGCGCCATGAGCGCGGCGGTGAAAGCCATCCAGCAGGGCGATTACTCGGCCCCGCTGCCGGTTGCCGACGATGCCGAGCTGGGCGATCTGGCCCGGCACATCAACAATCTGGCCCTGGGCCTTGAGAAAGCCAGCCGCGAGCAAAAGCAGGCAATGGACGAGCTCATCCGCACCCGCGAAGAAGCCGAACGTGCCAACAACGCGAAGTCCGAATTCCTCGCCATGATGAGTCACGAACTGCGCACGCCCATGAATGGCGTACTGGGCATGCTGCAGTTGATGGAAACCACGAGGATGACCGATGAGCAGGCTGAATACGCCGCGTTGGCCATGGAATCCACCGAGCACCTGCTGCGGGTCATCAACGACATTCTGGATTTCTCCCGCTTCGAACGCGATGCGCTGGAACTGGAAAGCATTTCGTTCAACCTCGCCGACCTCATCAGCACCTCGGTTCAGGCGTTTGCCCACAACGCACAGCAGCGCGGTCTGGCACTGGAACTGGATCTGCCGCCGTCGATGGAGGCGTTGCAAGTCAAGGGCGACCCGACGCGCATCCGGCAGATTCTGGTTAACCTGATCGGCAATGCGCTGAAATTCACCGAGTTCGGCAGCGTGCGCGTCGAAGCGGACTTCACCCTCGCCGACCCGCAGCACATTTTGTTCACCTGCGCGGTGCGCGACAGCGGGATCGGCATTTCTCCGGACCTGCTGGAATCGATGTTCGACGCGTTTCAGCAAGCGGACAATTCCATCTCCCGTCGCTACGGCGGCACCGGCCTGGGCCTGCCCATTGCGCGCAACCTGGCCGAACGCATGGGCGGGTCGTTGCAGGCCCAGAGCAGTGAAGGACTCGGCTCGGTGTTTCAGCTAAAAATCCCGTTGCAGCGGGTTCAGCCGCCGGTGATAGAACCCGCGTCCGGCGGCGTCGGCGAAATGCCCCAGAGCCGCGACGCCTGTGTGCTGCTGGTCGAGGACAACCCGGTCAATCGCACGGTGGTCGAGGCGATGCTGCGCAGCCTGGGCTTGCAGGTGAGCGTGGCGGCGGATGGCGTTGAAGCGGTGAACATGGCCAGCCGTGAAAGCTTTGCGCTGATTTTGATGGACTGCCGACTGCCGGTCATGGACGGCTACGAAGCCACGCGCCGAATCAGAATGCTGCCGGGGCTGGCGACGTTGCCCATTATTGCCCTGACCGCCAACGCCCAGCACGGCGACCGGGAGATCTGTCTGCAAGCCGGAATGAACGATTACCTGGCCAAGCCATTCAAACGTACTGATTTACAGCAGGTTTTGCAGCGATGGTTGACCATTAAGGCATCTGCGACTGGCGGTAAATGATAAATTCCGGCAGTCTTGTGTGCCGATTCGACCCACGCCCACGCGCGGTCGAAAAATTTCAGTGCACAGGTGTACTTTCATTTCACCCGTGCTGTGACTTTCACTACAACGCAATAGTCTATGAGTAGGCTGCCAGCAGAGGGATGACCCGCTGGCCAGACTGGGTAAGTAACGCCACACCCTGCCGCACAGGATTATCGAGGAGTTCGCATGACCAAACAAAACGCCTTTACCCGGGAAGATCTGCTGCGCTGCAGTCGCGGCGAGCTGTTCGGCCCAGGTAATGCGCAATTGCCCGCCCCCAACATGCTGATGGTCGATCGCATCACCCACATCAGCGATGAAGGCGGCAAGTACGGAAAAGGTGAATTGGTCGCCGAACTCGATATCAACCCGGACCTGTGGTTCTTCGCCTGTCACTTCGAAGGTGATCCGGTGATGCCGGGCTGCCTGGGCCTCGATGCCATGTGGCAGCTGGTCGGCTTCTTCCTCGGCTGGCAAGGCCTGCCGGGCCGCGGTCGCGCACTGGGCTCGGGCGAAGTGAAATTCTTCGGTCAGGTCCTGCCGACCGCCAAGAAAGTCACCTACAACATTCACATCAAGCGCGTCCTCAAAGGCAAGCTGAACCTGGCGATCGCCGACGGTTCGGTCAGCGTGGACGGCCGTGAAATCTATACCGCCGAAGGCCTGCGCGTCGGTGTCTTCACTTCCACTGAAAATTTCTAAGGGTATTCGCATGCGCCGCGTCGTTATCACTGGTCTGGGCATTGTTTCCTGCTTGGGCAATGACAAAGACACCGTCTCCGCCAACTTGCGTGCAAGTCGCCCTGGCATCCGTTTCAACCCGGAATACGCCGAAATGGGTCTGCGCAGCCAGGTATCGGGTTCCATCGATCCAAACCTGCCGCTCAAGGAACTGGTCGACCGCAAAACCCTGCGCTTCGTTGGTCAGGCGGCGGCTTATGCCTACGTGGCCATGAAGAGCGCCGTGGAAGACTCCGGCCTGACCGAAGAGATGGTATCCAACCCGCGTACCGGTCTGATTGCCGGCTCTGGCGGTGCTTCGACCCTGAACCAGATGGAAGCGCTGGACATCCTGCGCGAGAAAGGCATCAAAAAGGTTCTCCCGTATTACGTCACCCGGACCATGAGCAGCACGGTTTCAGCCTGTCTGGCAACGCCATTCAAGATCAAGGGCCTGAACTACTCCATCGCTTCTGCCTGCGCCACCAGTGCTCACTGCATCGGTACCGCCATGGAACAGATTCAGATGGGCAAGCAGGACATCGTGTTTGCCGGCGGTGGCGAAGAGGAGCACTGGAGCCAGTCGTTCCTGTTCGACGCCATGGGCGCGTTGTCCAGCAAACGCAACGACACGCCTGAACAGGCTTCCCGTGCCTACGACGCAGACCGTGACGGTTTCGTCATCGCCGGCGGCGGCGGCATGGTGGTGGTCGAGGAACTGGAGCACGCTCTGGCCCGTGGCGCGAAGATCTACGCAGAGCTGGTAGGCTACGGCGCCACTTCCGACGGTTATGACATGGTCGCTCCAAGCGGCGAAGGCGCCATCCGCTGCATGCAGCAGGCGTTGTCCACCGTTGATGGCACCATCGACTACCTGAACACCCACGGCACCTCCACTCCGGTCGGCGACGTCAAGGAAATGGAAGGCGTGCGTGAAGTGTTTGGCGACAAGGCGCCTGCCATCAGCTCCACCAAGAGCCTGTCGGGTCACTCCCTGGGCGCCGCCGGCGTTCACGAAGCGATCTACTGCATGCTGATGATGGAAGGCAACTTCATGGCCGGTTCGGCGAACATCGACGAGCTGGACCCAGCCGTTGCCGACATGCCGATCCTGACCAAGACCCGCGAAAACACCGAGCTGAATCTGGTGATGAGCAACAGCTTCGGCTTCGGCGGCACCAACGCCACGCTGGTGATGAAGCGCTGGACTGGCAAGTAAGTCAGTTGCAGACAAAAGGCGCCCTTCGGGGCGCCTTTTTTGTGGGCTGCTGAAACCCATTGCGTTGGACCTGCTCTTTGCAGGACCGGCTTTAGCCGCGAACGCTTCGGTTGTCATGCGGCAAGATCAACGGTGCCCTGCCTGGCCCCTTCCCGGCTGAAGCCGGTCCTACAACCGCACCGAAAGAGAGAGCGCCATCATGCTGACCATCATTCCCCGCGCCGAAGACGTCGAAGGCCAACCGATCCTGCGCCCCCTCCCCGCTGCGCAATGCCGAAGCGTAGGGCCTTTCGTTTTTTTTGATCACATGCTGGAGACCAGCTACGCGCCCGGCACCGGCATGAACATCCGCCAGCATCCGCACATCGGCCTGTCGACGCTGACCTACCTGTTTGAAGGCGAAATCCGACACAAGGACAGCCTCGGCAGCGATCAGCACGTAAGGCCCGGCGAGGTCAGCTGGATGACCGCCGGCAGCGCCATCGCCCACATTGAACGCACACCCGAGGACTTGCACGCCAGTGGCTCTCGCCTGCATGGCCTGCAAGTCTGGCTGGCCTCGCCCAAATCCCATGAGCAAGGCGCCGGTCATTACAGCCATCACCCCGCCGCCACACTGCCGGTCAGCGACGCCATGGGTATTCGTATCCGCTTGATCGCGGGCGAAGGCTTTTGCCTGAAGTCGCCGGTGCCGGTGCTGTCACCCACGCTTTACGCCGAACTGAACCTGCAGACGGCGACGACGCTGTGTGTGCCCGACGAGCACGAGCAGCGCGCGTTGTACGTTATCGAAGGCGACTTGCTACTGGATGGCGAGCCGGTGCAGCCGCGCAGTCTGGTGGTGCTGGACGCAGGGAGCGAGCCGACGCTGTGCGCGGAAAGCGAATGCCATGCGGTGCTGTTCGGCGGTGCGCCCCTGGATGGGCCGAGAAAGATGAACTGGAATTTCGTCGCCAGTGACCCGGCGCTGATTGAACAGGCCAGGGCGAAATGGGCGGCCGGGGACTGGCCGACCGTGCCGGGGGAAGTAGAGCGGATTGAATTGCCGGTGGGCAGCAGGCCGAAGCGCTGATTGGCCGCGGCCTGCCCGGACGCTGTGGGAGTGACCGGAGGGGCACTCCCACAACAGTTAAAACATCACATCAGCCCGCGAACACTTCGTCCAGCAGGTTGTGCATCGAGGTAAACGCGCGCTTCGAAACGGTCGGGTTGTACATCTGTACGCCCGGATTGTTGGCGTGTGGGTCGGTGAACGAATGGAACGCCCCGCCGTAGCTCAAGAGTTGCCAGTCGACGTTGGCAGCGTTCATCTCGGCTTCAAATGCCGGCAGCTGCTCTTTTGGCACCAGAGGGTCGGACGCGCCGTGCATCACCAGCACTTTGCCCTTAATGTTGTTGGCGTCAGCCGGGTTCGGCGTGTCGAGCGTGCCATGGAAGGAGACCGCAGCCTTCAACGGCGCACCGGTGCGCGCCAGTTCCAGTGCGCAGCAACCGCCGAAGCAGAAGCCGAACGCCGCCAGCCGGGACGTGTCGACGGCCGCAATGGTCTGCGCAGTCAATTGATCCAGGGCGGCCTTCATGCGTGTGTTCAACAGCACGCGATCGTTCTTCAACGGCATCATGGCAGCCGCCGCTTCGTCACCATTAGTCGGGCGCACTTGCTGGCCGTAAAGATCCGCCAGCAAGACCACATAGCCCTTCGCCGCCACGTCTTTGGCAATCTGCTCGGCGTCTTCGCTGACGCCCATCCAGTTAGGCGCCATCACCAGACCCGGTGCGGCCTGAGCACCTTCGCTGAAGGCCAGACGACTCTCGTAGCTCACGCCGTCGATGTCATACACGACGGACTGCACGGTCACATTGCTCATAGCGAACTCCTGCTGATAAGGATGGAGGGAGATTAAATGACAAAACCCGCCGGAGCGGGTTCTGCCGTGACGCGGATGTTAAACCGAGAGCTCGACCAACAACTTGTTCAGACGGCGCACGTAGGCAGCCGGATCTTTCAAGCTGTCGCCGGCCGCCAGCGCAGCCTGGTCGAACAGGATGTGCGACAGATCGCCGAAGCGGTCCTCATTCTGCTCGCTGTCCAACTTGCCGATGAGCGGGTGGGAGGGGTTGAATTCGAAGATCGGCTTGGAATCCGGCACCTTCTGACCGCTCGCTTCCAGTATCTGACGCATCTGCAGACCAAGGTCCTGCTCGCCGATCGCCAGGATCGCCGGCGAATCGGTCAGACGGTGGGAGACGCGGACTTCGCTGACGGCATCACCCAGCGCGGTTTTCAGGCGCTCGATCAGGCCTTCCTTGTCCTTGGCGACTTCTTCCTGGGCTTTCTTGTCCTCTTCGGAGTCAAGCTTGCCCAGATCCAGGTCACCGCGTGCCACGTCGACAAAACCCTTGCCGTCGAAGTCGCTCAGGTAGCTCATCAGCCACTCGTCGATACGGTCGGTCAGCAGCAGCACTTCAATGCCTTTCTTGCGGAAGACTTCGAGGTGCGGACTGTTCTTGACCTGCGCGTAGCTTTCGCCGGTGAGGAAGTAGATCTTGTCCTGACCTTCCTTGGCGCGCGACAGGTAGTCGGCCAACGAAACGCTCTGCTCGCCGCTGTCGTCGGAGGTCGATGCGAAGCGCAGCAGGCCGGCGATCTTCTCCTTGTTGGCGAAGTCTTCGGCCGGGCCTTCCTTCAGCACCTGACCGAAGTTTTTCCAGAAGCCCTTGTAGTCTTCCGGCTGGTTTTTCGCCAGCTTCTCCAGCATGTCCAGCACACGCTTGGTCAGCGCCGACTTCATCGAATCAATGATCGGGTCTTTCTGCAGGATTTCACGGGACACGTTCAGGGACAGGTCGTTTGAATCGACCACGCCCTTGATGAAGCGCAGGTACAGCGGCAGGAACGATTCGGCCTGGTCCATGACGAACACGCGCTGCACGTACAGCTTCAGGCCGCGCGGTGCTTCACGCTGATACAGATCGAACGGCGCGCGGGCCGGCACGTACAGCAGCGAGCTGTATTCCAGCTTGCCTTCGACCTTGTTGTGGCTCCAGCTCAGCGGGTTCTCGAAATCGTGGGCGATGTGCTTGTAGAACTCCTGGTATTCCTCGTCCTTGACCTCGGTACGTGGACGGGTCCACAGCGCGCTGGCACGGTTGACGGTTTCCCACTCTTCAACAGGCTCGGCGTCGCCTTCGACCGGCGCCTGCTCCTTCGGCAACTGGATCGGCAGGGCGATGTGGTCGGAGTACTTTTTGATGATGTTACGCAGACGGAAGCCGTCAGCAAACTCATCTTCGGCGCTCTTGAGGTGCAGCACGATGCGCGTACCGCGATCGGCTTTCTCGATCGTGGCGACTTCGAACTCGCCCTCGCCTTTCGAGGACCAGTGCACACCTTCGCTGGCGGGCAGGCCGGCGCGGCGGGTGAACACTTCAACCTGGTCGGCCACGATGAACGCGGAGTAGAAACCGACACCGAACTGACCGATCAGGTGAGAATCTTTCTTCTGATCACCGGACAGGTTCTTCATGAAGTCGGCGGTGCCGGACTTGGCGATGGTGCCCAGATGAGTAATGACATCCTCGCGGCTCATGCCGATGCCGTTGTCTTCCAGAGTGACGGTCTTCGCGTCCTTGTCGTAGCTGACACGGATCTTCAGCTCGGCGCCGCCTTCCAGCAGCTCAGGCTTGGACAGTGCCTCGAAGCGCAGCTTGTCCACCGCGTCGGACGCGTTGGAGATCAGCTCGCGAAGGAAGATTTCCTTGTTCGAGTACAGCGAATGGATCATGAGGTGCAGCAGCTGCTTCACCTCGGTCTGGAAGCCCAGGGTTTCCTTTTGAGTTTCCACACTCATGGTCATCAAACTCCAATCAGTCCACACAAATAGGGGTAGCTGCGCGAAACGCCGAGGACGGCTCCGAGCAGCGGGTTGTCATCAAGGTGGGGGCTGGGGAGACGATTTCAAGGGCAGGCGTGCTGTGAGCGAAGAATCTTCACCCGCCGAAAACCTCCGGGCTGCAGATCTGTCGACTGAACACCGGACATAAACCACTAACCGCCTGTGATCAGCCGAGTTGTTACACCGCTGAGACGCTTATGTATTTATCCCGCCGGAACATGGAACTAACCTTATAAGCGAATGCTCGAAGGCACGTTGATGACCAATAAGGAGAAACACCCCATGCGTAAATCTTTAGCTATTGCCCTCATGCTTTCTGCCACTCTGGGCCTCGCCGCCTGTGACAAAAAATCCGAAGATAAACAGCAAGATGCAAACAAGGCTGCCGAGCAGTCGCAAGAATCGATGCAAAAAGCGCAAGACAAAGTGAACGACGCTGCCAAAGAAAGTCAGGAAGCCGCTCAAAAGAACGCTGAAGCCGCTCAAGAGCGCGCGAAAGAAGCGAACCAGGCAGCACCTGCAACTAAGCAGTAAGTTTCCAGAGTTTCAAAAAACAAAGCCCGCATTTAGCGGGCTTTGTTTTGTCTGCTTGAAAAGATCGGCGTGTTTATTCTGCGAAGCGCCGACCTTCCCCCTCAGGCCAGCGCTTCGCTGCGCTTGCCCAGCATGCGATCCACCACGAACGCGATGAACAGCGTGATCAGCGACGGGATCAGCCAGGCCAGGCCTTGCTCGCTCAACGGCAGATGGGCCAGCGCATCCGGCAGGTACACACCCAGCGCAGAACCCTTGACCGCATCCACCGCACCGATCAGGAACGCCACCAGCATGACCGGCGCGACGATCCGACCCTGCTCATGCCAGAAGTCCTTGCAGAAGCTCAACGCCACCAGCGCAATGCACGGCGGGTAGATGGCGGTCAGCACCGGGATCGAGAACTGGATCAGCTTGGTCAGACCAAGGTTGGACACCAGCAGCGAAAACGCCGCCAGCAGGATCACCAGTGTCTTGTAGGACAGCGGCAGCACGCGGCTGAAGTACTCGGCGCAAGCGCAGGTCAGGCCAACCGCGGTGACCAGACACGCCAGCGAGATCAGAACGGCAAGGAAGCTGCTGCCCAGGGTGCCGAAGGTGTGCTGAACGTAAGCATGCAACACCGCAGCGCCATTGGTGGCACCGGCGGCGATGGCATGGCTGTCCGAGCCCAGGCGGAACAGGCTGATGTAGACCAGGGCCAGACCGACACCGGCAATCAGGCCGGCAATGATGGCGTAACGGGTGATCAGCCGAGGCGACTCGACACCGCGGGAGCGAATCGCATTGACGATGACGATGCCGAAAACCAGCGCGCCCAGGGTGTCCATGGTCAGGTAGCCGTTGATGAACCCTTGGGAAAACGGCGCGGCGACGTAAGCAGGTTCGGCAATGCCCACCTCCCCCGCTGGCAGGAGAAACGCGGCGATGCCGAGGATGGCCAGGGCGATGATCTTCAGCGGCGCAAGGAAGCGGCCCACGGTGTCGAGCAATCGACCCGGATAAAGGGAGATCCAGAACACCAGCACGAAATAAACCAGGCTGTAGAGAAACAGTGCGAGGGGGCTTTCGCCGGTCAACGGCGCCAGGCCGACCTCAAACGACACCGTCGCCGTGCGCGGCGTGGCGAACAACGGACCTACGGACAGGTAGCAGACGGCGGCGAGAATGGTCCCGGCGACCTTGCCGATCGGGCTGCTCAACGCGTCCATAGCGCCGCCAACTTTGGCGAGCGCGATGACAGTCACCACCGGAAGGCCGACGGCCGTGACCAGAAAGCCCAAAGCGGCCATCCATACGTTGGGGCCGGCCTGGAGGCCTACGATCGGGGGGAAGATGATATTGCCAGCGCCGACGAACAGCGCAAACGTCATGAAACCCAGTGCCAGAATGTCCTGGCCTTTCAACACTTTCATTAAGGAAACCACACTGCTGAATCGGAATTAAGAAGAGGATTTCCCTGAGGGTGGGGGAAATGCTGCCCGCCCTTTTAAGACAGACCCTGAGCGCGCCGCCGCTCCTTGTGGGAGCCGACTGCACAAAACGGCGGCTAGCCTACCCTATTTGGCGCACCGATACAGGGCGGTGCGACCGCTGAATGCACATTCGTGTCGCATATCAGAAATGTCTGACAGGATTGGGCCAAGAGCACGAGGCAAATCGAAACGCCGGAAACGCAAAAGCCACCCGAAGGTGGCTTTTGTTGATCAAGCAGTGAGACGAGGGCGATTAAGCCTTCTTCACTTCCCAACCGGTCAGCTCAGCCAGGGCTTTGCCGATGTCTGCCAGCGAACGCACGGTTTTCACGCCCGCGTCTTGCAGTGCAGCGAATTTCTCGTCTGCAGTGCCTTTGCCGCCGGAGATGATCGCGCCCGCATGGCCCATGCGCTTGCCCGGAGGAGCAGTCACACCCGCGATGTAGGAAACGACTGGCTTGGTCACGTGTGCCTTGATGTAGGCAGCCGCTTCTTCTTCAGCCGAACCGCCGATCTCGCCGATCATGACGATCGCTTCGGTCTTCGGGTCTTCCTGGAACAGCTTCAGGATGTCGATGAAGTTCGAACCCGGGATCGGGTCACCGCCGATACCGACGCAGGTCGACTGACCGAAACCGGCGTCTGTGGTCTGCTTCACAGCTTCGTAAGTCAGGGTGCCGGAGCGCGACACGATACCGACTTTGCCTGGCAAGTGAATGTGACCTGGCATGATGCCGATCTTGCACTCGCCCGGGGTGATGACGCCGGGGCAGTTAGGGCCGATCAGGACCACACCCAGTTCGTCGCACTTGACCTTGGCTTCGAGCATGTCGATGGTCGGGATGCCTTCGGTGATGCAGACGATCAGCTTGATACCGCCGAACGCTGCTTCAAGGATGGAATCCTTGCAGAACGGAGCCGGAACGTAGATGACCGAAGCGGTGGCGCCGGTTTTTTCTACTGCTTCGGACACCGTGTTGAACACGGGCAGGTTCAGGTGCGTGGTGCCGCCCTTGCCTGGGGTCACGCCGCCAACCATTTTGGTGCCGTAGGCGATGGCTTGCTCGGAGTGGAAGGTACCCTGGGAGCCGGTGAAGCCCTGGCAGATAACCTTGGTGTCTTTATTGATCAGGACGCTCATTATTTGCCCTCCGCAGCTTTGACGACTTGTTGAGCAGCGTCGGTCAGGCTGGTAGCTGCGATGATGTTCAAGCCGCTTTCTGCCAGTACTTTAGCGCCCAGCTCAGCGTTGTTGCCTTCAAGGCGAACAACCACCGGGATTTTCACGCCGACTTCTTTCACGGCGCCAATGATGCCTTCGGCAATCATGTCGCAGCGAACGATGCCGCCGAAGATGTTGACCAGTACTGCAGCGACGTTGGTGTCGGACAGAATGATCTTGAACGCTTCGGTAACGCGTTCCTTGGTTGCGCCGCCGCCTACGTCGAGGAAGTTGGCTGGCTTGCCGCCATGCAGGTTGACGATGTCCATGGTGCCCATGGCCAGACCGGCACCGTTGACCATGCAACCGATGTTGCCTTCCAGTGCCACGTAGTTCAGTTCGAACTTGGCAGCGTGGGCTTCACGTGGGTCATCTTGCGATGGGTCGTGGAAAGCCTTCAGCTTTGGCTGGCGGTACATGGCGTTGGCGTCGATGTTGATCTTGGCGTCCAGGCAATGCAGATCGCCGTCAGCCTTGATCACCAGCGGGTTCACTTCCAGCAGGGCCAGGTCGTGGTCCTGGAACAGCTTGGCCAGACCGGTGAAGATCTTGGCGAACTGAGTGACCTGCTTGCCTTCCAGACCCAGCTGGAATGCCAGATCGCGACCCTGGAATGGCTGAGCGCCAACCAGTGGATCGATGGTCGCTTTGAGAATCTTCTCAGGCGTGTCGTGAGCGATCTTCTCGATGTCCACGCCACCTTCGGTGGAAGCCATGAACACGATACGACGGCTCGAACGATCGACTACAGCGCCCAGGTACAGCTCTTTGGCGATGTCAGTGCACGATTCAACCAGGATCTTGGTGACTGGCTGACCGTTGGCATCAGTCTGGTAAGTGACCAGACGCTTGCCCAACCACTGTTGAGCGAACGCAGCGGCGTCTTCCTTGCTGCGAACCAGCTTGACGCCGCCCGCTTTACCGCGACCGCCTGCGTGAACCTGGGCTTTGACGACCCACTCGGTTCCGCCGATCTTGTCGCACGCTTCTGCTGCTGCTTCCGGGGTGTCTACTGCATAGCCCTTGGATACTGGCAGGCCGTATTCAGCAAACAGCTGCTTACCCTGATACTCGTGAAGATTCATGCTTATTACCGTCTTCGTTAGGTACTGCGCATTCGGTGCTGCTCGTCAAAGCGTGCCGCACCACCTGTGACCGCTTCTCCCGGAGAACGCCGGTCAGGCATCACGCCTGCCCTTCGCTGCCGGGAGTTCGAGTCCAACGGACCTTCCGCGGTAAGCCCTGCGAGCAGGGCCTACGACGGGCGGACCGTCGTGGTTATTTTCAGCGTTTTTTCTTGTTCTGGATGTGGATGGCGCCGCCATTCACAGCCAGTGCCGCTTCGTGCAGCGCTTCGGACAGCGTCGGGTGGGAGAAGACCATCATGCCGATGTCTTCGGCACTGGTGCCGAACTCCATACCGATCGCGCCTTGCTGTACCAGCTCTGCAGCGCCAGGACCAATGACGTGTACACCCAGTACACGGTCGGTCTTGGCATCAGCGATGACCTTGACGAAACCGCCGGTGTCATTCGCTGCCATTGCACGGCCGCTGGCCGCGAACGGGAACTGACCGACGTTGACTTCCACGCCTTCGGCCTTCAGCGTCTGCTCGGTCTTGCCGACCCAGGCGATTTCCGGGTGGGTGTAGATAACCGACGGAATCAGGTCGTAGTTCATCTGGGTCTTGTGACCCTTGATGCGCTCGACAACCATGATGCCTTCTTCGGACGCCTTGTGCGCCAGCATCAGACCACGAACCACGTCACCGATCGCGTACACGCCAGGAACGCTGGTCTCGCACTGCTCGTTGACGAAGATGAAACCGCGCTCGTCGATGTCGACGCCGCTATCGGCAGCCAGCAGTTCGGTGGTTACCGGGCGACGGCCCACGGCCACGATCACGCGGTCGAAGGTGATGTTCTGCTCGCCGTCCTTGTCGGTGTAGGTCACGACGACTTCGTCGCCATTGACCTTGGAACCGGTGACGCGTGCGCCCAGCTTGATGTCCAGACCCTGCTTGGTGAAGGTCTTCTGCGCTTCTTTGGCAACAGCTTCGTCAGCGGCCGGCAGGAACTTCTCCAGGGCCTCGAGCACCGTCACTTTGGCACCCAGGCGAGCCCAGACCGAACCCAGTTCCAGACCGATTACACCGGCGCCGATAACGCACAGGCGCTCAGGCACAGCCGGGAATTCCAGGGCGCCTGTCGAATCGACGATGGTGACCTGATTGACCGGAGCCGGCGGAATGTCGATCGGACGCGAACCGGAGGCCAGAATGATGTTCTCGGCTTCGATGACTTCGGTGGTGCCGTCAGGCTTGGTCAGCTCGACTTTCTTGCCGGCCAGCAGCTTGCCGTGGCCTTGCAGGGAAGTGACGCCGTTGGCCTTGAACAGGCTGGCAACGCCGCCGGTCAGGCCTTTGACGATCTGCGCCTTGCGGCCAATCATGGCCGCAATGTCCATTTTCAGGTCGCTGAGCGAGATACCGTGAACACCGAACTGGTTCTTGGCTTCGTAGAATTTCCAGGAGCTGTCCAGCAGCGCCTTGGAAGGGATGCAGCCCACGTTCAGGCAGGTACCGCCGAGGGCCAGCTTGCCCTCTTTATCCTGATACTTCTCGATGCAGGCAGTCGTGAGACCGAGTTGCGCGGCCTTGATAGCAGCCACGTAGCCGCCAGGGCCAGCGCCAATCACTACCACGTCGAATTTCTGGGACATAGAAAAGAGTTCCTCTTTAGCTGCGAGCTTTAAGCTGCAAGCTACAAGCTGACCTGCGATGAACTGCAGGATCGGCTTGCGACTTATTCATTGATACCAACCGCGAGTGACAAGCTGCATACCGTACCGCTTCTGACTTGAAGCTTTCGGCTTGCAGCTTGACGCTGCTTCGTTAGATGTCCAGCAACAGACGCGCCGGGTCTTCCAGCAGGTTCTTGATGGTCACCAGGAACGTCACGGCTTCTTTACCGTCGATCAGGCGGTGATCGTAGGACAGCGCCAGATACATCATCGGACGGATGACGACCTGACCGTTGATCGCCATAGGACGCTGCAGGATGTTGTGCATGCCCAGGATGGCCGCTTGCGGCGGGTTGACGATCGGGGTCGACATCATCGAACCGAAAGTACCACCGTTGGTGATGGTGAAGGTACCGCCAGTCATCTCGTCGATGGACAGTTTGCCGTCACGGGCTTTTTTGCCGAAGGTGGCGATGCCGCCTTCGATTTCAGCCAGGCTCATCTGCTCGGCATTGCGCAGCACCGGAACCACCAAGCCACGATCGCTCGACACGGCAACGCCGACGTCGGCATAACCGTGGTAGACGATGTCGGTGCCGTCGATCGAAGCGTTGACCGCAGGGTAGCGTTTCAGCGCTTCGGTCGCTGCCTTGACAAAGAACGACATGAAGCCGAGGCGTACGCCGTTGTGGGACTTCTCGAACAGGTCCTTGTACTTCGAACGCAGGGCCATGACTTCGGTCATGTCGACTTCGTTGAAGGTTGTCAGCATCGCCATGTTGGACTGAGCTTCAACCAGACGCTCGGCAACCTTGGCGCGCAGACGGGTCATCGGCACGCGCTTCTCGGTGCGGTCGCCAACGGCGGTCACAGGAGCAGCGGCTGCAGCAGCAGGCTTGGCGGCAGGCGCGGCGGCCGGAGCGGATTTCTTCGCTTCGATGGCAGCGACGACGTCTTCCTTGGTCACGCGGCCGTCTTTGCCGGTGCCTTTGACGCTGGACAGGTTGATGCCGTTTTCTTCGGCCAGCTTGCGGGCAGCCGGAGCGCCGATCGCGTCTTCGTCACCGGAAGCAGCGGCTGGGGCAGCGGCAGCCTGGGCAGGCGCAGCAGCAGGAGCCGATGCAGCGGCGGCTGGAGCGGCAGCAGCTGGAGCGGCAGCGGCGCCGCCTTCTTCGATCGAGCCCAGCAACTGGTTCGACAGGACAGTGGCGCCCTCTTCGGCAACGATTGCGCCCAGTACGCCGTCAGCTTCGGCCAGTACTTCCAGAACGACCTTGTCGGTTTCGATATCAACGATCAGGTCATCACGCTTGACGGCGTCGCCCGGTTTCTTGTGCCAGGTGGCAACGGTGCCGTCGGCAACGGATTCCGGGAAAGAGGGGGCTTTGATCTCAATAGCCATTATCTGTAATTCCTTTAATTCGGTTTCTAGTGCGCGAAGGCGTTAAACGGAGAACGCGTCTTTCAGCAGTTTTTCCTGCTGTTCGGCGTGCATCGAAGCGTATCCACAAGCAGGAGCAGCGGAAGCATCACGGCCGGCATACTCGAGAACGAGGTTGCGGTTGTGATTGCCGATGCTGCGGCGCAGGTGGTGCTGACTGCTGTACCAGGCGCCCTGGTTCATCGGTTCTTCCTGACACCAGACCACGTTGGTCAGGTTGGTGTAAGGCGCGATGGCCTCCATCAGGTCGTCTTCCGGGAACGGATAGAGCTGCTCGAGACGCACGATGGCGATGTCTTCGCGGCCTTCGGCACGGCGTTTTTCCAGCAGGTCGTAGTAGACCTTGCCGCTGCACAGCACCAGACGCGTCACTTTCGCGGCATCGAGGGTGTCGATTTCCGGGATGACGGTCTGGAACGAGCCATGGGCCAGATCTTCCAGGGTCGACACGGCCAGCTTGTGGCGCAGCAACGACTTCGGCGTTAACACGATCAGCGGCTTGCGCAGCGGACGGATCACCTGACGGCGCAACAGATGGTAGATCTGAGCCGGGGTGGTCGGTACGCAGACCTGAATGTTGTGCTCGGCGCACAATTGCAGGTAACGCTCAAGACGTGCCGATGAGTGCTCCGGGCCCTGCCCTTCGTAGCCATGGGGCAACAGCATGGTCAGACCGCACAGACGGCCCCACTTGTGCTCGCCGCTGGTGATGAACTGGTCGATCACGACCTGTGCACCGTTGGCAAAGTCACCGAACTGGGCTTCCCAGATCACCAGCGCATTGGGCTGAGTGGTCGAATAACCGTATTCGAACGCCAGCACGGCTTCTTCCGACAGGAACGAGTCGTACAGGTCGAAACGAGGCTGACCGGCGTACAGGTTCTGCAGAGGCACGTAGGTCGCGCCGTCTTTCTGGTTGTGCAGCACGGCGTGACGGTGCGAGAACGTACCGCGACCGACGTCCTGCCCGGTGATGCGCACCTGATGGCCTTCGAATGCCAGCGTGGCGTAAGCCATGGTTTCCGCGTAGCCCCAGTTGATCGGAAGGCCACCGACTTGCATCTTCTGGCGGTCTTCGTAGATTTTCTGGACCTGACGCTGGACCACGAAACCTTCTGGCACTTCCATCAGCTTGGCTGACAGTTCCTGAAGCGTCTTGAGGTCGAAACTGGTGTCGTGACGTGCCGTCCACGCGTGACCCAGGTACGGACGCCAGTCGACGAACAATTCCTTGTTCGGCTCTTTGACCAGGCTTTTGACCACATGCATGCCGTTGTCCAGCGCGTTGCGGTACTCGTCGACCTTGGCCTGAGCGGCTTCGGCGTTGAGGATGCCGGCGGCGGCCAGAGAATCGGCGTACAGCTCACGGGTGGTGCGCTGCTTGGCAATCTGCTGGTACATCAGCGGCTGGGTGCCGCTCGGTTCGTCGGCTTCGTTGTGGCCGCGACGACGGTAGCAGACCAGGTCGATGACCACGTCACGCTTGAACTGCATGCGGTAGTCGATCGCCAGCTGGGTCACGAACAGCACGGCTTCCGGATCATCGCCATTCACATGGAGGATCGGCGCCTGAATCATCTTGGCAACGTCGGTCGCGTACTCGGTCGAGCGCGAGTCTTCCTGCTTGCTGATGGTGAAGCCGACCTGGTTGTTGATCACGATGTGGATCGTGCCGCCCGTCTTGAAGCCACGGGTCTGCGACATCTGGAAGGTTTCCAGCACCACACCCTGGCCAGCGAACGCAGCGTCACCGTGGATCGAGATCGGCAGCACTTTCTCGCCAGTGGCGTCGTTACGACGGTCCTGACGGGCACGCACCGAACCTTCCACCACAGGGGAAACGATTTCCAGGTGGGACGGGTTGAACGCCATCGCCAGGTGGACTTCGCCGCCGGTGGTCATCACGTTGGACGAGAAACCCTGGTGGTACTTGACGTCACCGGAGCCCAGTTCGACCTTCTTCTTGCCTTCGAACTCGTCGAACAGGTCGCGCGGGTTCTTGCCGAAGGTGTTGACAAGCACGTTCAGACGGCCACGGTGGGCCATGCCGATGACGACTTCCTTGGTGCCGTAGGAACCGGAGCGCTGAATCAGCTCGTCGAGCATCGGGATCAGGCTTTCGCCGCCTTCCAGACCGAAACGCTTGGTGCCCGGGTATTTGGTGCCCAGGTACTTCTCCAGACCCTCGCCCGCCGTGACGCGCTCGAGCAGGTGGCTCTTGATGTCGGCGGAATAGGCAGGACGGCCACGCACGCTTTCGAGGCGCTGCATGAACCAGTTGCGCTGGTTGGAATCGACGATGTGCGTGAACTCGGCGCCGATGGTGCGGCAATATGTCTGCTGCAACGCTTCGACGATTTCGCGTAGGCTCGCTTCTTCCTTGCCGATGAACAGGTCGCCGGCACGGAATGTGGTATCGAGGTCAGCGTTGGTCAAACCGTAATGGTTGATCGACAGGTCAGCTGGCGCAGTACGCTTCCACAGACCCAGAGGATCGAGTTGCGCACCCTGATGGCCGCGCATACGGAATGCCTGGATAAGTCGCAGCACTTCAACTTGCTTCTTTTCATGCTCGCTGCTCACGCTGCCGGCAGAGACCGGTTGGGCGCGGCGCTGGTTTTTCCCCAGCAACACAAAATGATCGCGAACCGTAGAGTGCGATACATCGGTGGCAGTGCTGCCGTCAGCCGGCAACGTCTGAAAATAGGTGCGCCACTCTTCTGGCACAGCGTTAGGGTCGTGCAGGTAGAGCTCGTAGAGCTCTTCCACATAGGCAGCGTTACCACCGGAAAGGTGGGCGCTGTTCCACATGCGCTGCATCACGCTTTCTTGCATGCTTGGTCACCCTCGATTAGGGGACACCATCGGCGTCGATGCCAGCGCAAACTTGAAAAGTCCATGTGCAGCGACTTCAAGTCACTAGGGATCACGCAGATAGTCCGGGTACCAGCCCGGATGCCCCTGCTGGTTTCATTTCTTCAAAATAAGAGCTGAAGCCATACGACAACTGCTCAGGTTAAAACTACGGCGCCGGTTGAAGCCTGCGCCGCAGCGTTTACGGGTGCTGCAGTAGCGGGTGCTGCGATGTTACAGGTGCGGCAAACTCAGACACCGCTTTTGAGCAGCATGTTGCGCACGTGACCAATAGCCTTGGTTGGGTTAAGGCCTTTCGGACACACGTTGACGCAGTTCATGATGCCGCGGCAGCGGAACACACTGAACGGATCGTCCATGGACGCCAGACGCTCTTGCGTCCGGGTGTCGCGGCTGTCAGCCAGGAAACGATAGGCTTGCAGGATCGCAGCAGGACCCAGGAACTTGTCGGGGTTCCACCAGAAGGACGGGCAGGACGTCGAGCAGCAAGCGCACAGAATGCACTCGTACAGGCCGTCGAGTTTTTCCCGCTCTTCCGGGGTCTGCAGGCGCTCGATGGAAGGAGCCGGCGTGTCGTTCTGCAGGAATGGCTTCACCTTCTCGTATTGCTTGTAGAAGATGCTCATGTCGACGGCGAGGTCACGGATGACCGGCAGACCAGGCAGTGGGCGAACCACCAGCTTGTTGCCCTTGACCACAGCCGACAGCGGCGTGATGCAGGCCAGGCCATTCTTGCCGTTGATGTTCATGCCGTCGGAACCGCACACGCCTTCGCGGCACGAACGACGGTACGAGAAGCCTTCGTCCTGCTCTTTGACCAGAGCCAGCACGTCCAGCACCATCAGGTCCTTGCCACCGGTGTCGACCTGGAAATCCTGCATGAACGGCGCGGCGTCCTGATCAGGGTTGTAGCGATAAACACTGACTTGCAACATGGCGGTCACCCTTAATAAGTCCGAATCTTAGGTTCAAAAGTCGGAACAGTTTTCGGCGAGAAGTTCACGGCACGCTTGGCTACGCGTTTTTCACCCGGGAAGTACAGGGTGTGGCACAGCCAGTTCTCGTCGTCGCGATCTTCGAAGTCTTCACGGGCGTGGGCGCCACGGGACTCCTTGCGATGCTCTGCGGCGATCGCCGTTGCTTCAGCGACTTCCAGCAGGTTCTGCAGCTCCAGCGCTTCGATCCGGGCAGTGTTGAACGCCTGGCTCTTGTCGTTGATCTTGACGTTGGCGATGCGCGTGCGAAGGTCAGCCAGCTGGGCAATACCCTTCTGCATGTATTCGCCGGTACGGAACACACCGAAGTAGTTCTGCATGCAGCTCTGCAGCTCTTTGCGCAGGGTCGCGACGTCTTCGCCATCGGTACGCGAGTTCAGGCCATTGAGGCGAGCCAGCGCGACGTCGATGTCGGTTTCGGAAGCGCGACGGTAGTCGACGCCCTCGTTGAGCGCCTGCTCCAGGTGCAGACCCGCAGCACGGCCGAAGACCACCAGGTCGAGCAGCGAGTTGCCGCCCAGTCGGTTGGCACCGTGAACCGATACGCACGCCACTTCACCGACCGCGAACAGGCCCGGGATGATGGTGTCGACGCCGGCGGCGTCCTGAGTGATCGCCTGACCATGAATGTTGGTGGCAACGCCGCCCATCATGTAGTGGCAGGTCGGTACGACAGGGATTGGCGCCACGGCTGGATCGACGTGTGCGAAGGTCTTGGACAGTTCCATGATCCCTGGCAGACGGCTGTGCAGCACTTCTTCACCGAGGTGATCAAGCTTGAGCATTACGTGGTCGCCGTCAGGACCGCAACCGTTGCCGGCGATGATCTCTTTAACCATCGAGCGAGCCACAACGTCACGACCGGCAAGGTCCTTGGCGTTTGGCGCGTAGCGTTCCATGAAACGCTCGCCGTGCTTGTTGATCAGGTAACCGCCTTCACCACGGCAGCCTTCGGTGACCAGTACACCTGCGCCGGCGATGCCGGTCGGGTGGAACTGCCACATCTCGATGTCCTGCACCGGTACACCGGCACGCAACGCCATGCCCACGCCGTCGCCGGTGTTGATCAGGGCGTTGGTGGTGGAGGAATAGATGCGACCGGCACCGCCGGTGGCCAGTACAGTCGCGTCGGCGCGAATGTAGGAGGTTTCACCGGTTTCGATACAGATGGCGATGATGCCGACGAACGCGCCGTCCTGGTTCTTCACCAGGTCAACGGCGTAGTACTCGTTCAGGAACACGGTGCCGGCTTTCAGGTTGGCCTGATACAGGGTGTGCAGCAGCGCGTGACCGGTACGGTCGGCAGCAGCACAGGTACGAGCAGCCTGACCGCCCTTGCCGAAGTCTTTCGACTGACCGCCGAACGGACGCTGATAGATGCGGCCCTGCTCGGTACGGGAGAACGGCAGGCCCATGTGCTCGAGCTCGAACACGGCTTCCGGGCCAACGGAACACATGTATTCGATAGCGTCCTGGTCACCGATGTAGTCGGAGCCCTTGACGGTGTCGTACATGTGCCAGCGCCAGTCATCGTTCGGGTCGGCCGAAGCGATTGCGCAGGTGATGCCACCCTGGGCGGAAACGGTGTGGGAGCGAGTCGGGAAGACCTTGGTGACGACAGCGGTCTTGTGGCCGCCCTGAGCCAGCTGCAATGCGGCACGCATGCCCGCACCGCCGCCGCCAATGATAATGGCGTCGAATGAAAGCGTATTAATGTTAGCCATGAATCAGATACCCCAAAGAATCTGCACACCCCAGACGAAGTAAGCGAACATCGCAATGCCGCACACCGCCTGAAAAAGGAAACGCACCACTGTCGCGGACTTGCCCAGCGCCATCGGCGTCAGGTAGTCGGTCGCGATGGTCCACATGCCAACCCAGGTGTGAGCCGCCAGGGCTACAAGGGCCAACAGGCTGAAGATGCGCATTGCGTTATGGGAGAAGAGCGCGTGCCACGTGGCGTATTCGATGCCAGGGTGAGCGATCAGGTACCCGATCAGGAAAATGAAATAAGCCGCGAGTACGACGGCGGAGACGCGTTGCGCCATCCAGTCATACAGGCCCGAACGAGAAAGGTTGGTGACGTTGGTTACCATATCCACACTCCTGCCAGAACGATCACCACCACAGACACGGCGATAACGATTTTAGAGCCCAGCTTGCCGCCTTCCAGCGTCTCGCCGATGCCCGAGTCCATGATGAGATGACGGACGCCCGCCACCAGGTGATACAGCAGTGCGGACAGAAGAGCCCAGATCACGAACTTGGCCAGCGGACTGGTCAGTCCCGCTTTCACCGACGCGAAGCCTTCCTCGGAGTCGAGCGACAGGTCCAATGCATAAAGCATGATGGCAATGCCGACGAAGAGGATGACACCGGAGATACGGTGAAGGATGGACGTGTAAGCAGTGATAGGGAGTTTGATGGTCCTTAGGTCTAGGTTTACAGGTCGTTGGCTTTTCACGGCTTTTTTTTCACACTGAAGAGCCCTAACACTCAGGGCAAGTTGTTGGGAAGTGTACTGGTCAGGTACCCACTACCCAGGAAGTGACCAACCCCGTTGAATCGGGCCTGAAAGCCCCTGGCGGTCGGACGCCGAGTATAGACAGTTAGCCAACTAATGACAACGCGCAGACCCTGTCCCAAGGGTGGATTGCTTTAGCCCGATAATTGGCGTAAATGGCCCGTAATTTCGACGAAAACCCTGCGTTAAAGCCTTCTGCTACAAGACTTTTGGCAAATTGACTTTAGAATTTATCTCACTATAGTGATGCGGGCCCTGCGTGGGGGGTCTGTCTGATGATTTGAAGCATAATTAGGAGGCCACATGGCTGATAAAAAAGCGCAGTTGATCATCGAGGGCGCAGCCCCCGTCGAGCTGCCCATTCTGACCGGCACCGTTGGTCCCGATGTTATCGACGTACGCGGCCTGACTGCCACCGGACGCTTCACATTTGACCCTGGCTTCATGTCCACCGCCTCATGCGAATCGAAGATCACCTACATCGATGGTGACAACGGCATTCTCCTGCATCGCGGCTACCCGATCGAACAGCTGGCCGAGCAATCGGACTACCTGGAAACCTGCTACCTGCTGCTCAATGGCGAACTGCCAACCGCCGAGCAAAAAGCCGAATTCGTCGTCACCGTGAAGAATCACACCATGGTGCACGAGCAACTCAAGACCTTCTTCAACGGTTTCCGTCGCGACGCCCACCCGATGGCGGTCATGTGCGGTGTGGTCGGTGCCCTCTCGGCGTTCTACCACGACTCACTGGACATCAATAATCCGCAGCACCGCGAAATCTCCGCGATCCGTCTGGTCGCCAAGATGCCGACCCTGGCGGCCATGGTTTACAAGTACTCCATGGGTCAACCCATGATGTACCCGCGCAACGACCTCAGCTACGCGGAAAACTTCCTGCACATGATGTTCAACACGCCGTGCGAGATCAAACCGATCAGCCCGACGCTGGCCAAGGCCATGGACCGGATTTTCATCCTCCACGCCGACCACGAACAGAACGCCTCGACGTCCACCGTGCGCATGGCAGGCTCGTCGGGCGCCAACCCGTTTGCCTGTATCGCCGCCGGTATCGCCGCACTCTGGGGCCCTGCCCACGGTGGCGCGAACGAAGCCGTGCTGACCATGCTCGATGAGATCGGCGATGTGTCCAACATCGACACCTACATCGCCAAGGCCAAGGACAAGAACGATCCGTTCAAGCTGATGGGCTTCGGTCACCGGGTTTACAAGAACCGAGACCCGCGCGCCACTGTGATGAAACAGACCTGCGACGAAGTCCTGCGCGAACTGGGCATCACCAATGACCCGCAGCTCGAGTTGGCCATGCGTCTTGAAGAGATCGCCCTGACCGACCCGTACTTCATCGAACGCTCGCTGTACCCGAACGTCGACTTCTACTCGGGCATCATCCTCAAGGCCATCGGCATCCCGACCAGTATGTTCACCGTGATTTTCGCCCTGGCGCGAACTGTCGGCTGGATCTCTCACTGGAAGGAAATGCTCTCCAGCCCTTACAAGATCGGCCGTCCACGCCAGCTGTACACCGGCGAAGTGTCGCGCGACATCGTTCCGCTGGCCGAGCGCAAATAACTCGACAGCCACCACGACGACGCAAAAAAGGCTGCCCTCGGGCAGCCTTTTTTGCGTGTGGCTTTAGCGTCTCAAGCGAACCGATCAGTTCTTCTCGGCTCGGTCCTTCAGCGCTTTCAGGGTGTTGAACGGCGCATCCACCACGAACTTGTTCGCCAGCCAGGACGGCACGCTGCCGCCAGGTTCAGTGTGCACCTGATAGGTCACCTCGGTCAGGTTGTCGCCCTTGGGCACGAATTTCCAGAACCCCTCAACCTGCGCCACCCGCACAAAGCCCTTCTCTTCCGGGATGTACTTGGGCTCGCCTTCCAGCTCACGGGTCACGCTGCCATCGGCACCTTCCACCGTCGTTACTTTCAGCACCGAATCCCGCGGCGTGACCGGCCACGGCGTGTTGAACTGGGAGTAGGTCCAGGTCTTGTCGCCGTCGTGCTTGAGGATCTTCTGCAGCTTGCACTCGTGAATCCACGCGCAGGCAGCGGCGACGTCTTCCTGCAACGCTCTGAGCTTGCCGATGCCCGCCCTGATGGTGGTCACGCCTTGATAAGCCTTGTACTGCGATCCGGGAACTTCGCTGAGGGAGACCTTGATGCCCTCCTCGTTCTTCGCGACTTTCCATTCCTCAGCCTGCGCTGAAGCAGCCACCCATACAGTCAGTCCCAAGCCGAAAGCAATGCGGTACAGCGAACTCATATGTTGTTCCTTATTGTTGAAGTTCAGTCGCGCCTCGGGTGCGCTTCACGCCACCGATGTCATTTTTTCCCACCAGCCGATCAGACGGATCGCGTCCTCGGGGCCGGTGCCACACACCTCAGGGTCCGCCGCAAACTGACTACACACCGCCGGCCTGCCCGGCTGTCCAAAAATGCCGCAGAGCATATCCAGCGACAAGTGCAGACAGCGCATGCCCGCAGGCTTGCCGTTGGGCATCCCGGGAATCGGTGAGGTAATGGACGGCGCGATGCAGCACGCGCCGCAGCCTGGACGGCATTCCATGAAAAGAACCTGTGTGGCAGTGAGAGTGAGAACGATGGCCTGATCTTACGCGCTAAAACACACGTTTGAAAATCGAGCACTATGACAGCGTCATGGGTTCATCACTTTTTAAAGGTGAAATCCAGCGCTGCGCCTTCCACGTCCTTGCGCGCCTCATTGCGCAACTGCAGGTCCATTTCGTTGCTCAGCAGACGGCCTTGCATCTGGAAGTCCGGGTCAGCGTTCGCATCAGGGAACATCTTCGGAAGCAGCGGCTTGGCGCCGGCTGACGGGGCTTTGGCCTTCGACGCGGCAGTGATCACGTTGGACGGCGGGGTCAACTGTTTGACCATCTCGGGCGGCAGGCTCAGGTCCAGCGGGACTTTGTTGAGCTTGGTTTCCTTGACCACTTGAGACGCCGATTTGCTCTTGCTGGCAACCGGGGTGCGCCGCGCCGCTTCGGCGTTATCCGCTTTAACCTTGGCGGATTTGGCGTTGGGGCCCGCTGTCTTGTCATCAGCTGTTTTGGCGCTGGTGACCGTTCGCGGCGCTTCAGCCGATGACTTGCCGGATGCGACTACAGGCACGGTCGTGATATTTGGCGCAAGGGTATGGACCGCTGGCGCGTCAGCCACAGACTTGTCCGGCAACGCAGGCGAAGGCTCAGGTCCGGAAGCAGGCTTCGCTGGTTCGGGAGACACGGGCGCCACAGCGGGCGCATCGGCAGGCGCCGAGGCGGTGGCTTTCGCCGGTGGCGTGGGCGCTTTATCCGCATCACAGGCGCTCAGCAACACCAACAACATCACACTTATACAACGCAGTGATTTCATAGTCTGAACGGCAGTAAGTAAGACAGGAGCCATATGCTGGCCCTTTGCACGGCGGCTGACAAGTTCCCTCGTCCGCCTCCCCCGATAGTATGGAAAGCTGGCAACCCTACGAGTTCACCAGGATTGCCCGGCATCCTGGCACAACTGCTTGGCCAGCATGCCCACCGTCATCAGCGCCCTCTCTGCTTCCCGGTTCCACGGCAACCCGCAGTTCAGGCGAATGCAATGGTTGAACTGCTCCGTGTTACTGAAAATCAGCCCCGGCGCGATGCTGATGCCCTGCTCCAGCGCGCGCACGTGCAACTCCTGAGTGTTCACCCGCCCCGGCAGACTGATCCAGAGAATGAACCCGCCCGCAGGCCGGCTGATCTGCGTGCCTTCGGGAAACATCTGCTGCACCGCCAGCTGAAACGCGCTGAGATTTTTGCGGTGCTCCTGGCGGATAAAGCGTAGGTGCCGGTCGTACCCGCCGTTTTCCAGGTAGGACGCCACCGCCATCTGCGTCACGCTGCACGCTGAATGGGTGCTGAAGGTTTGCAGGCGCTGGATTTCCGCCTGATATTTCCCGGCGATCATCCAGCCGATCCGCACTCCCGGCGACAGGGTTTTGGAGAAGCTGGAGCAGTAGATGACATGGCCCAGCCGGTCGAAGGCCTTCAATGCCTTGGTCTTGTTCTGCTCGTACATCAACTCGCCGTAGATATCGTCTTCGATGATTTGAATGTCGAAGTCCGAGGCCAGGCGCAGCAGGTGTTTCTGCCGCTCTTCCGGCATGGTGCTGCCCAAGGGATTGCTCAGCCGCGAGGTCATCACCAGCGCTTTGATCGACCACTGATTGGCCGCCAGTTGCAGCGCTTCCAGGCTGATCCCGGTGTTCGGGTCGCTGGGTATTTCGATGACTTTCAGGCCAAGCAGATCGGCCAGTTGCAGCAAGCCGTAGTACGTCGGAGATTCTGCGGCGATCAGGTCGCCCGGGCTGGTCAGCACCCGCAGCGACATCTGCAGCGCATCGACACAGCCATGGGTGATCACCACTTCCGAGGGATCGATCACCACGCCGGCGTCGCGCATGCGAATCGCCACCTGACGGCGCAGCGGTTCGAAGCCAGGGCTGAACATGTAATTGAACGCCCGAGGGCTCTGAAAGCGGGTGACCTTGGCCAGTTGCTGATGCAACGCGCGCAGGGGCAAGTAATCGATGTGAGGGACAGCAGCGCCAAACGCGAACACCCCTTCCCGCCTCGCTTCGACCAGCACTTGTTGAATGATGCTGGCGCGGGTGACCAGACCGGGTCGCTCGACTCGCGCGATATCGGGGGTCGCCGCCGTGAGGGCCGGGGTTTGATGCACGTAGTAACCGGACTGCGGCCGCGCACGGATCAGACCCTGGTCTTCGAGATTGGCGTAGGCCTGGAGGACGGTGGCATGACTGACATTGAGCTGAGAGCTCATCTTGCGCACCGAGGGCACGCGCTCGCCGGGCTGATACACACCCCGGCGAATGTCTTCGGCCAGCTGTTGGGCGATGCGTTGGTACAGCAACAGACTGGTCATTTCGCGTCCCTCGATCCCGTGCTTTGATCATGCGTGCGGCGATCGAGACAGAAGGATCACCGGAACAGTTCGGAAGTGTACGGTGACAGTTCCTGTTCCGGCTAGAGGGCGCGGTGTTTGAATCACCCGGATTCTGCCAATCCCGTGATCCTCAACGAGGCGCGCTCAGATGGCCCTTGTCGTCGGAGAACACAATTTCCACACGGCGATTCTGCGCACGACCGCTTTCGGAGGTGTTTGCGTCCACCGGGTACTGATCACCGTAACCCTCGACCTGAATCCGGTCTTCCTCAATGCCCAGATCAGACAGCACGTCAGCCACGGCCTGTGCCCGGTCTTTCGACAGCGCGAGGTTTTCCTGAGCGTCGCCGGTGCTGTCGGTGTAGCCCTCGATGCGCACCACGCGCTTGGGATTGAACTGCAGGAACTGCACGACCTTCAGCACCGTGCGATTGGCCGAGCTTTTCAGTTCGGCGCGGCCGGTGTCAAACAGCATGTCGCCCAAGGTCATCACCAGCCCGCGCTCGTTCTGCTGCGTCGACAGGCTGATCACCTGATCTTCGGCCCACTTGCCCTGCTGCTGTGCGCCGGCCAGCTTGGCTTCACGCAGCGCCAGTTGCAGACGCTGACGTTCCAGCTCCAGCCGCGCGAGCTTTTCCTGATTCAACAGCAGCTTGCTGTGCTCCCGGGCGATCGCGCTGTAACGGCTGCTCAGGTAGGCGTAATGACTGACGTCGTCAGCGCTGCCGATGTAGCTCGACAGGCGCTCGGCCCTGCCCAGCAATTCGCCGGCACGGATAACGTCCTTCGGCGCGCTGCGCAGAACGTTGGTGTCTTCCTTGACCTTCTGGTAATCGGCAATGGCGCCCTGCAGCGCCTGCTCACTGTTCTGGTGGCCGGCACAGCCGGCAAGACCGGCACTGGCCAGCAAGAGGCCGAGACTGAGGCTTCGCGCAACGGCATTCATTGGCCAGCCCCCAACTGCTTGCGCAGACGCTCAAGGCGGATATTGACCTGGGCCACCTGCGCTTCGCTCTTCTGCGTCAGCACCCGGGCCTCGGCCAGACGCGCGTCCAGCTCGGCCTGTTCGGCCTGCATGCGAGCGTCCTTGTAGGACTTGTCCGCGATGTCGGCGCGAGCCTGGGCCAGCTTCGTCTGCGCTATCACCAGGTCCGGCTCTTCATCCGTAGCACCGACTGCGGCGGCCTGGGCGACGGCCTGTTCGGTGAGTTTGAGTTGTTCGGTGGGCGCCGGGTCATTGGCACAGCCCACGAGGGCGGCAAGCACGACTGCGGCGAATACAGGCTGGATTTTCAAAAGAAAGCTCAAAACACATTCCTACTGATGGAGGGCGCTACCGGACTGCTGCAATTGAATTTTCCACAGGTCCAGATTGCGCGTGACGGCTTCACTGGAGCGACCGGAAGCCGCCAATTCTGTCATTTTTTTCGCCAGCTGTCCGCGCAGCCATGGATCGTTGCAGGCGGAGTTGAACGACAGCGCCAGATAGAACCCCGGCCGATCGAGGGGCATTGGCTGGGTTTGCAGGTCTTTGGCGATGTCCAGCGCTTGGGTCACGGCCATACCGGCATAGCGGCCGGCGAGGACAAACTCGACCTGCCCCGCCGCCAGTTTCTGAAAGGCCTTGGGCAGGCTGGCCTGCTTCTCGAGTGTCAGGTGCGCCTTGATCGCCTCATCGAATCCGGCGGTCACGCGGGTCTTTTCGGACATGGCGCCGGGATGGCCCTGTAGATCGGCCAGGGAATTGAACGGCTGCTCATGACCGTTGCGGGTCCAGACCATGATTTCGTTCTGGGCAATGGGCGGGTGGATGAAGTCCAGGGATTCCAGCTCGGCGCTGTTGAGCGGCGTGTCGGCGAGCATGTCCATGCGCCCGGTGCGCACCTCTTCCAGGGCCTGGCTGCGCTTGCCGCCATACAGCAGCTCGACCTTGACGCCGATCTGTTGCGCCACCTCCTTGAGCAGGTCGGCATTGGCGCCCATCAGGTGCTTGGGGTCCTGCGGGTCGCGCCACAGGTACGGCGGGGCGTCAGGGCTGCCGGTGACGATCAGCCGGTCACACTTGCCCGCCGACCAAGCCAGCGACGGCAGCAACAGCAACCCGCTCAGCAGTGAAGCCAGCGTCTGCTTTGGCGACAACATGACAACGTCCTTTTTTGAGCCCATAAAAAAACCCGTCAGTTCCGACTGCCTGAGCGCTGGTTCATAGTGAACACGCTTGCGGCAGCCCGAACGAACGGGTTCTCTTTATAAGTCAGGGAAGTGGATTAAACCAGCTTCTCCAACTCCGGGATCGCTTCGAACAGATCCGCCACAAGGCCATAATCGGCCACCTGGAAGATTGGCGCTTCTTCGTCCTTGTTGATCGCGACAATCACTTTGGAGTCTTTCATGCCGGCCAGGTGCTGGATCGCGCCGGAGATGCCGACCGCGATGTACAGCTGCGGCGCGACGATCTTGCCGGTCTGGCCGACCTGCATGTCGTTGGGCACGAAGCCTGCGTCGACGGCCGCGCGGGAAGCGCCGACCGCTGCACCCAGCTTGTCAGCCAGGGTGTACAGGTGCTTGAAGTTGTCACCGTTCTGCATGCCGCGGCCGCCGGAAACGACGATCTTGGCAGCGGTCAGTTCCGGACGATCGGACTTGGCCAGTTCTTCGCTGACGAAGGACGACTTGCCGGCATCGTGGGCTGCGCTCACGGCTTCAACCGAAGCAGAACCGCCCTCGGCTGCCACCGCATCGAAGCCGGTGGCGCGAACGGTGATGACTTTCACGGATGCCGACGACTGAACGGTCGAAATAGCGTTACCGGCATAGATCGGGCGCTTGAAGGTGTCAGCGCTTTCGACAGAGATGATCTCGGAGATCTGATCGACGTCCAGGTGCGCTGCGACGCGGGGCAGGATGTTCTTGCCGTTGGAAGTTGCAGCAGCCAGCACGTGGCTGTAAGCCGAAGCCAGCTCGACCACCAGCGGGGCGACGTTTTCCGGCAGTTGGTGCTCGTAGGCGGCGTTGTCAGCCACGAGGACCTTGGACACACCGGCGATTTTTGCAGCAGCTTCGCCGACGGCAGCGACGTTCAGGCCGGCGACCAGAACGTGGATGTCACCACCGATTTTGGTGGCTGCGGCAACGGTATTCAGGGTGGCGGGAGCGATTGCGCCGTTTTCGTGCTCAGCGATAACCAGGGTCGTCATCAGATCACCTTCGCTTCGTTTTTCAGTTTATCAACCAGTTCAGCAACCGACTTGACCTTGATGCCTGCGCTGCGGGCAGCCGGGGCTTCGACTTTCAGGGTCTTGTTGGTGGACGCAGTCGAAACACCCAACGCATCAGGCGTCAGCACTTCGAGGGGCTTCTTCTTGGCTTTCATGATGTTTGGCAGCGACGCGTAGCGCGGCTCGTTCAAACGCAGGTCGGTGGTGACGATGGCTGGCAGCTTGAGCGATACGGTCTGCGCGCCGGCGTCGATTTCACGGGTGACGTTGACGCTGTCGCCGGACACTTCGACTTTGGAGGCGAAGGTGCCTTGGGCATAACCGCTCAGCGCAGCCAGCATCTGGCCGGTCTGGTTGTTGTCGCTGTCGATCGCCTGCTTGCCGAGAATGACCAGTTGCGGCTGCTCCTTGTCGACAACGGCCTTGAGCAACTTGGCTACGGCCAGCGAGGTCAGTTCGTCAGCGGATTCCACGAGGATGGCGCGATCGGCACCCAGTGCCAACGCGGTACGCAGTTGCTCCTGAGCGGTGGTCGGGCCGATGGAAACGACGACGATCTCGGTCGCAACGCCCTTCTCCTTCAGGCGCACGGCTTCTTCTACAGCGATTTCGCAGAAGGGGTTCATCGACATTTTAACGTTGGCGAGATCGACGCCGGAGTTGTCCGCTTTGACGCGAACCTTGACGTTGTAGTCGACCACTCGTTTGACAGCTACAAGAACCTTCATGGATTCCTCGTTTCTCTCCGGTGAAAAGAAATCGCCAGGCCAGGCCCGGCGATGGGTACTCGTCAGTGTAAGGAACACCTGTGAAAACAACGTATTCACGGTTGCCGAATGCGGATGTCAGCAAAAGCGGCCACGCTACGGCGGCAATCCAAGCCAGACGCCGATCGCCCGTGTAAACTGCAGCGCGCCGCCGGCCTGAGGCTGACGGTTGCGCGGGGCGATGCTCACGTTGCTTTTACCGGTGTTCTGCTACCGACGGTTCGTACGCAATCATCAGGGCTGACAGCCAACCCGTAGCCAGCGCAAAACCGCCCGTATCTTGACCGCAACGTCTAGTCGGGTCAATACGACATAAACGCCAGTCACAAGCCGTCTCACCATGATTTATCAGGGTTTCGGCCGATTCAAACAAACGTTTGTATTGGACCTGTGAGGTGGTGTAGATATAATGCGCGCCTTTGAGATGACACCCGGGCCAACGACCTTCCCGGTGTCGGTTTAGCCATCAATAAAAAAATACGCCGTTGAGCCTTGAGTAGGAGATAGCCTGTGGAACGCGAATTTATGGAGTTCGACGTCGTCATCGTCGGAGCCGGGCCCGCCGGGCTGTCTGCCGCTTGCCGCCTGAAACAGAGAGCCGCTGACGCCGGTCAGGAAATCAGCGTCTGCGTGGTGGAAAAAGGCTCCGAAGTCGGTGCCCACATCCTCTCCGGTGCGGTGTTCGAACCCCGCGCCCTCAACGAGTTGTTCCCTGACTGGAAAGCCCTCGGCGCCCCGCTCAACACGCCGGTCAAAAGTGACGACATCTATGTGCTGACCGGTGCCGACGCCAGTCAGAAAGTCCCGGGCGCATTCGTGCCCAAGACCATGCACAACGAAGGCAACTACATCATCTCCCTGGGCAACCTGTGCCGCTGGATGGCGCAGCAGGCCGAGAACCTGGGCGTAGAGATCTACCCGGGCTTCGCGGCTCAGGAAGCGCTGATCGATGAAAACGGCGTGGTCCGCGGGATTCTCACCGGCGATCTGGGCGTGGACCGTGAAGGCAATCCGAAAGAAGGCCTCTACACCCCCGGCATGGAACTGCGCGGCAAGTACACGCTGTTCGCCGAAGGCTGCCGTGGTCACATCGGCAAGCAATTGATCAACCGCTTCAACCTCGACAGCGAAGCCGACGCCCAGCATTACGGCATCGGCCTGAAGGAAATCTGGGAAGTCGATCCGGCCAAACATCAGCCAGGCCTGGTGGTGCACACCGCCGGCTGGCCGCTGGACATCATGGGCACCGAAAACACCGGCGGCTCGTTCCTTTACCACCTGGAAAACAATCAGGTCGTGGTCGGGCTGATCGTCGACCTGTCCTATGCCAACCCGTACCTGTCGCCGTTCGATGAATTCCAGCGCCTCAAGCACCACCCCGTCCTCAAGCAATACCTGGAAGGCGGCAAGCGCATCAGCTACGGGGCGCGGGCGATCTGCAAGGGCGGCCTGAATTCGCTGCCGAAGATGGTCTTCCCCGGCGGCGCGCTGATCGGTTGCGACTTGGGCACGCTGAACTTCGCCAAGATCAAGGGCAGCCACACCGCCATGAAGTCCGGCATGCTCGCCGCTGAAGCGGTGGCGGATGCGCTGTTCGCTGGCAACGAGGGGGGCGACGCGCTCAACGGCTACGTCGAGGGCTTCAAGGCCAGCTGGCTGCATGAAGAGCTGTTCGCCAGCCGCAACTTCGGCCCGGCGGTGCACAAGTTCGGCGCGATCTTCGGTGGCGCGTTCAACTTCATCGACCAGAACCTGTTCGGCGGCAAGATCCCCTTCACCCTGCACGACACCAAGCCGGACTACGCGTGCATGAAGCTGGCGGCCGATTCGAAGAAGATCGACTACCCGAAACCCGACGGAAAGCTGAGCTTCGACAAATTAAGCTCGGTGTTCATCTCCGGCACCAACCACGAAGAAGAGCAGCCGTGCCACTTGAAGCTGAAGGATCCGAGCATCCCGATCAGCGTCAACCTTCCCAAGTGGGATGAGCCTGCTCAACGGTACTGCCCGGCGGGGGTTTACGAGGTCGTGACCCAGGAAGACGGCGCCAAGCGCTTCCAGATCAACGCGCAGAACTGCGTCCACTGTAAAACCTGTGACATCAAGGATCCGTCGCAGAACATTACCTGGGTAGCACCGGAAGGCGCAGGCGGCCCGACCTATCCCAATATGTAAGGGAAGCGGCAAGCTTCAAGCTTTGAGCTGCAAGCTTCCCGGCTGAATCCGGTCCTACTGACACTGCGCGTGTTCAGTGGGACCGGCTTTAGCCGGGAAGGCGTCAGCGGCCACATCGCACAATTGATGTTGCACACACTGGCCTCTTCCCGGCTGAAGCCGGTCCCACAAAGACACCGCGCAACCTCCGTAGGACCGGCTTTAGCCGGGAAGCTTTTGAGGTTCGGCATCACCCCTCACGCTGATATCTTCAGCCGCTCGCCCTCTTCCCCCGGATTGCGCTCGAAGTAGCGTTTGTACTCGCGACTGAATTGCGACGTGCTCTGATACCCGACCTTGTGCGCGACCTGCGCCACCCCCATGCCCTCGCCGATGAGCATCTGCTGGGCCTTGAGCAGCCGCACGCGCTTCAAGTACTGAACGGGCGACAGCAGCGTGCTGCGCTTGAAATGCTCATGAAAGGTCGAGGCGCTCATGTTGGCGCAGCGGGCCAGATCCTCGACGCTCAGGGCCTGATCGTAATGGTCGCGCAGGTATTGCAGCGACGCGGCAATGCGCGCGAAGTGGCCGGTCTGTTCGACCAATGCCCGCAGCACTCCGGCTTGGGGACCGCGCAACGCCGCGTACACCACTTCCCTGACACGGGCCTGCCCCATCACTTGCGCGTCCAGCGGATCGTGCAGGCAGCGCAGCAACCGCTCGACGCTTTCGCGCATCGGCGCATCCAGTTCAGCCGACGTCATGGATTCCGGCGTCTGCGCCCTGACCTTCACGGTCGGCGCCTCGCCCATGGTCTGCACCAGCTCGCCCAGCAGCGCGCGATCGATTGACACGGCGACGCCATACATGGGCGCTTCGGCCGTGGCGAAGGTCTCGCACATGAACGGCACCGACAACGCCTGCACCAGATAATGACCGGCGCCGTATTCCAGCGTTCGCGGGCCGAGGCGCGCGAGTTTGCTGCCCTGGGCGATGATCACCAGGCTGGGTTCGTAGATCTGCGGGCTGCTGGCGACGTAGTAATCCCAGGACATTGCCTGCACGCCCGGCACAAGGGTGTCGACGAAACCCGGGCGCGGCGCCAGGGGCTTGATGAGAGAGACCAACTCGGCGTTGGCGTCGGAATGAGAAACAGGAGACATGGGCAGCCATACGGAGGATTTGACACCGCCATCATCGCAGATCAGCACCGCGCCGCGTGAATCGATGTGTCAGGTTCGGAGGATCAGGCATGACAGGCGGAGGAATGACCATGGCCGGCGACGTCCCGGCTGCGGACAATGCACCGCCTCAACCGTCATCGTTTTTGCGAGGTTCTTCATGTACACAGCCATCGGTTACGCCGCCCAGTCCGCCACCGCTCCCCTCGCCCCCATGACGTTCAGCCGCCGCAGCCCGCGGCCGGACGACGTGGCCATAGAGATCCTCTACTGCGGCGTCTGCCACTCCGACATCCACCAGGCACGCAACGAGTGGGGCATCGCCGTGTACCCGCTGATGCCCGGCCACGAGATCGTCGGCAAGGTCACCGAAGTCGGCGCCAACGTCAGCAAGCACAAAGTCGGCGATCTGGTCGGCGTCGGCTGCATGGTCGATTCCTGCCGTCAGTGCGAAGCCTGCGCGCAGGACCTCGAGCAATATTGCCTCGAAGGTCCAACCATGACCTACGCCACTCCGGACCGCGTCGACGGCAGCAACACCATGGGCGGCTATTCCAACAGCATCGTGGTCAGCGAGCACTTCGTCGTGCGTATCCCGGAGAAACTCGACCTGGCCGCTGCGGCGCCAATCCTGTGTGCGGGGATCACCACCTACTCGCCGCTCAAGCATTACGGCGTCAAGGCCGGCGACAAAGTGGGCGTGCTGGGCATGGGCGGTCTGGGCCACATGGGCATCAAGTTCGCCAAGGCCATGGGCGCGGAAGTGACGCTGTTCACCCGCTCGGCGAGCAAGGCTGAGGAAGGTCGTCGTCAGGGCGCCGATCACGTCATCGTTTCGACGGATGCCGAGCAGATGAAAGCCGCTGCCGGTCATTTCGACTTCCTGCTGGACACCATTCCGGTGCAGCACGACTTGAACCCCTACCTGGAAACCCTGCGTTTTGACGGCGTGCACATTCTCGTCGGCCTGATCGAACCCGTCGATCCGGCGCTGCATGCGGCCAATCTGGTGATGAAGCGTCGTGTGCTGGCGGGTTCACTGATCGGGGGCATCGCCGAAACCCAGGAGGTGCTGGATTTCTGCGCCGAGCACGGCATCACCTGCGACATCGAGATGCTCGACATCAAGAACATCAACGAGGCCTATACCCGCATGATTGCGGGCGATGTGAAGTACCGTTTCGTGATTGACATGGCCACGTTGAAGGCCTGATCCACCGGTCGCCCCGCGCAATGCGGGGCGACCGGCGACACCACTAAAGCGAGCCCTCGAGCCATTCCGGCTGGAGCGCGGATTCAGCATGAGGCGCCTCATCCGGCTCGGGCGCAGCGCTGGCCTCGGCGACCCCGTGGGCCAATGGTGCAACCTCGCTGGGTGCATGCTTTCGTCCCTTGACCACCGTCACCGTTGGCTTGGCGACCACCGCATTAGCAATCGCTTTCAGTGCTGTTGCCTGCTTTGCAGCGCGCAGGGTCGCGGGCGAAGGCTTCACGGCAGATTTGGCGGCCACTTCCATTTGTGCGGATGGCAAGCTACCTCCGTCTTCTCGCTGGCGCAGCATTTCACCGGCGGCTTCACGTACCTTGCCCACGCCCTGCACCAACGTGAGACTTACGTGAATGTCGTGCTTCAAGTGACTGATGTATTGCCGGGTCTCATCGATCTGAAGTTGCAACTCAACCAAAGCGGCCTCAAGCAGTGAGAGAGTGGCTCGCAGCTTCGTCTGCTTTTTGCGTTTTGCGGTAGGCGTGGAGTCGAGGCGGGCCCGCTGCTTGCCACGCTTTTTTTCCACCTTGCTGTGCTTCTTTTCGAACCTGGAAAGCTTCTTCTCAGCGTCAGCGAGGGCTTGTCCGCAGGCCTGCTCAAAATGCTCCAGCAAAAGGGTGGTGAGTTCCTGAAGCAGCAGCAGCGGTGTGAGCTGTATTTTTTTTCTACTCGCCATAACATCCCTCCTTCGCGAATCACGCGTGCCTTGGCCGGACGGCCGCTGGCCTCTGAACAATTAGGACCGCGGGTCGGGGTTATGGTTGGGTCAATCACAAAGCCATTTCTCGATCTCGTCACCTGCAGGCGCTTTCCGGGCTTTCAGCAGCGTGTGATTGCCGCCCGTTGCGTCAACGTTTCGCCCGTCGCCCTCCCTGCTCCGCGCAGCGACACGCTAGCCGCCCAACTCCGCCGACAGCCGCGCCGCCGCGTCCTTGATCACCGGCACCAGGTCGGCCATTTTTTCCAGCGGCATGTACGGCACGGTGCTGGCGATGCTGATGCCAGCGACGATCTGTTTGCTGGCGTCACGCACCGGCGCGGCCACGCAGCGAATGGACGGCTCGTTGTCTTCCAGATCGAATGCATAACCGCCCCGCACGTACTCGTGCATGCGCGCCTGCACCTGCTCCCAGGTCTGTTCTTCATGGGCCGGCCACAGCGGGTTTTTGCCGGTGGTCGGCACGCTGATTTCGTACAGCCGTTGCCATTCGCTTTCCGGGCTGTCCAGCAGCAACGCCTTACCGATGCCGGTGCGCGCCAACGGCATGCGATGCCCCACCCGCGATCGCATCTCCGGGCCATTGCGCCCGGGATTTTTATGCAGGTACAAGACTTCGTCACCGTCGCGCATCGCCAGGTGCACGGTGTCGCCGGTGAGCGCCGACAGTTCGTCGAGAAAGGGTCTGGCCAGCACCAAAAGCGGCACTTCTTCCTGGGCCTGGAATCCCAGCTCGATCAACCTGGGCCCCAGCACATAACCCGTTTGCGGCAACACCCGCAGGTAACGCTCGTCCACCAGGCAACTGGCAAGCCGGTGCGTGGTGCTGCGGGTGGTGCCGATCAGCCGGGCGATTTCCTTGAGGTCGCGAGCGCCGCTGGCGACCGCCTGAATCACGCCCAGGCCGCGAATCAGCGTTTGCGTGCCGGTGGGTGCAGGGTCTTTGCCAGTGACGGCGGTGTCGGATGCATCTTGCATGGCGCGCCTTATCGAATCAGAAAACCGGCAACATTATCGTCGCCAGCCTTGCAGCCTGCCAGCGCTGCAGAGCATCTTACTTTCATACGGCGGGACGTCGCGACCTAGCGCTGGCTGTCGCTGCCGATGCATTGAAATGTTGCGGAACAATCCGACCGACTCATGAGCCTCCCTGGAACGGCACCTGGTTCCGCAAGCACGGCTTCGGTACGGTGCCCAGTGAACACACAGCCGAGGGTTTGAAACAGGTTATGGACAAAGCATCGCTTGCCGTTGCCAGCACTGCGGTAAGTTGCGCAAACATAATAATTGCGCCAGCGGCTCCTTTGGCGCTCGTGTACTTAACGCCCATTACTGCTGATTCACGCTAGTTATGACTTGAATAAATCCTTGCTACGCATCCCGCATAGAACTGTGACTGTGGAAGGTTCGCCAAGGCGCGTACGCCAGATCAACTAAACGCGCTACTTTTTTTGGGATAATGCAACTAAAAGGCCACTATCCCACCCCCCCTTAGTTGTGCCCGGACCGCCTGGATGCCTTGTCACAGCGCCCTTTGCCAAATCACCTGCATATTTTCTAGCCATTGGCTTTGTATCAAAATTGAAACAAATGAGTTGCCATCCCCTCCGCAGCGGACTATTTTCTTACAGCGCTCACTAGGGAGCTAATAAATACAAAAGGTGTGCAGGGATGCGAAGGTTCAAGCCGTCCAATGCTGTCCGTTATTCCATTAAACCCGCAACCACGACCGCACTTTGCGCGTTGTCTTTTACCTTTGGCTGCTCGGCGTATGCCGACTATGCAGAACAGGGCAAGTTAGGCGACGCGGCCAGTTGGCGCTCGGAAGAATTTCAGAGCGACTGGGGATTGGGCCGTATCCAGGCTGATCAGGCCTATGCTGCCGGTATCACCGGCAACGGCGTAAAAATCGGCGCGATGGACTCGGGATTCGACCCCTCTCATCCCGAAGCCAGCCCATCCCGCTACCATGCGGTAACGGCCAACGGCACCTACGTAAATGGTTCGCCCTTTAGCGTCACGGGTGCCATCAACCCTAATAACGACACCCACGGCACGCACGTGACCGGGACCATGGGCGCGGCCCGCGATGGCGTCGGCATGCATGGCGTGGCGTACAACGCGCAAATCTATGTGGCCAACACCAACCAGAGCGACAGCTTCTTGTTTGGCCCGAGCCCAGACCCGCAATACTTCAAGGCCGCCTATGGTGCGCTGGCCGATGCCGGTGTGCGGGCGATTAACAACAGTTGGGGTAGCCAGCCGCCGGATGTGACCTACGCGACACTGGAAGGCGTGCAGGCTGCTTATGCCCAGCATTACAACCGGGGCACCTGGCTGGATGAAGCGGCTAACGTCTCGCGCAAGGGCGTGATTAACGTCTTCAGTGCTGGCAATACTGGCTATGCGAACGCCAGTGTGCGTTCTGCGCTGCCGTATTTCGAGCCCGACCTGGAAGGCCACTGGCTGGCGGTGTCTGGCCTAGATAGCGCCAATGCCCAGCGCTACAACCAGTGCGGCATTGCCAAATATTGGTGCATCACCACACCGGGGAGGCTGATCAACAGCACCGTGCCGGGCGGCGGCTATGCGCTCAAGTCCGGTACGTCCATGGCCGCGCCCCATGCCACCGGCGCACTGGCGCTGGTGATGGAGCGCTACCCTTACATGAACAACGAGCAGGCCTTGCAGGTGCTGCTCACCACCGCGACCCAGCTCGATGGTTCGGTCACCCAGGCGCCTAATGGCACTGTGGGCTGGGGCGTGGTCAACCTGGAGCGGGCCATGCGCGGGCCAGGCCAGTTGCTGGGCACCTTCGATGCCACCCTGGGCGCCGGCCGAACCGATGTCTGGAGTAACGATATTTCTGATCAGGCGTTGATCCAGCGTCAGGCCGAGGACACTGCCGAACAGGCCGCCTGGCGGCAAACCCTGGTCAACAGAGGCTGGCAGAACGGCGTGGCCAGCACCGCCAGCCAACAGGACCAGACCGACTACGCCGTGGGCACCGCCCGTGCTGCGGCCGCGGCTCAGCGCCAGTACCAAGGTAGCCTGATCAAGTCCGGCGCGGGCCGATTGATCCTTGAAGGTAACAATACCTATCGCGGCGACACCCAAGTCAACGGTGGTGTGCTGTCGGTCAATGGCTCCCTTGCGTCCGCCGTGCAGGTCAATGCGGGTGGCACCTTGGGCGGCAATGGGCAGGTCGGTAACCTCACCGCGTTGAGCGGCGGGCAGGTGGCGCCGGGTAACACCATCGGCACCTTGCGAGTGAACGGTGACTTAACCTTCGCGCCAGGCTCAACCTACGCGGTAGAGCTTTCGCCAACGGCCAGTGACCGCATTGTGGCCACCGGCAGTGCCACGGTGTCGGGGGCCAACATGACCCTGGCCCTGGACCCAACACCGCTGGCCTTGAATGCCACGCCTGGCCAGACCATGCTTGGCCGCCAGTACAGCGTTTTGCAAGCCGCCAATGGTGTGAACGGGCAGTTCGCTGCGGTCACCTCCCACTACGCTTTCCTCGGCGGCCGCCTGGACTACGCCGCTGACGGCGTTGCGCTGAATATCGAACGCACGGCGGCTTTCGACAGCGTGGCGCAAACCCCTAACCAGGCAGCAGTGGCTTCGGCCGCCGAGCAATTAGGAGCGGGGAACGCGGTGTATGAAAACCTGCTGCTCGCGCCAAGTGCCGCCTCGGCCCGGGAGAGTTTCCAGCAGCTGTCGGGCGAGATCTACCCGGCAGTCGCCACCCAGTTGATCAACGACAGCCGCTATGTGCGTGATGCGGTTGGCGAGCGCCTGGGCGCCAGCGTGTTCGGTGCCGATGCCAATACGGCGGCGCAAGACAATGTGTGGTTCAAGGCCTTGGGCGCGTGGGGCAAAACGGATTCCCGTAGCGATACGGCTGGCTATACCTCGTCCATTGGCGGCGTGCTGGCGGGGGTCGACGGCGACGTAGGTGACGACACGCGCCTTGGCCTGATCGGCGGCTACAGTGACAGCTCGGTCAATATGGGCTCGGGTACCCATTCCCGTGCATCGGTCGACAGCTACCATCTGGGCGCCTACCTGGGTCATGAGCTTGGCGCCTGGCGCTTGACCCTCGGCGGTGCCTACAGCTGGCACCGGATCGATGCCCACCGCGATGTACAGGTCGGCGGCGCCAGTGGCCGGGAGAAAACCAAACACGATGCGCAAACCGCACAGGTATTCACCGAAGCGGCGTACCGTATTCAGTTGCAGCCCGCAGTGCTTGAGCCCTTCGCTAACCTGGCCTATGTCCACCTTGGCACTGACAGCTTCAGCGAGAAGGGAGATGCCGCAGCACTTGCCTCCGGCAGCGATACCCGTGAAGCCGTGCTCGGCACGCTGGGTCTACGGGCGCTTAAAACCATCGCAATCAATGATCATCAGAAGCTGGACCTCTCCGGCAGCCTGGGCTGGCAGCACAACCTGAGCGATACCGATTCAGAGCAGCACATGGCCTTTGCGGCAGACGGCAGCAGCTTTGGCATCGAAAGCTCGCCCCTGGTGCGTGACGCGGCCTTGGTGGGTGCCCATGCCCGCATGGCGCTGAGCCGTGAGGCCAGCGTTAGCCTGGACTACAACGGCCAACTGGCCAGCCGTGAAAAAAGCCACGGCATCGGCTTGAGCCTTAACTGGCAGTTCTAAACGCAAAGCGGCAGGGCGAGCCAGGCCGTCGCCCGCCGCTTGCATAAAGCTGAATGTTTCAACCTACCCATTGTTGGAAAAAGAACGACGCGGATGCCAAGACGGCATTCGCGCGGGGTTTTGTGTGCGCTAACTAAGGACAGTTATATCTATGAAAGAGCTATTCACCACTCGACAGGTTGCTGTCAGCTCCATTCGGCACGCTATTCGGCAAGCCAATCGCGCTTCTTGCGGCGCTCTCGCCTGTTACCTGGCCACCCTCGGTGTAGCCCAGGCTGCGCCTTACGTAGAAGCCGGCCAGGCCGGGAATGTCGCCAGTTGGCGCAGCCCGGAGTTCACGGCCCAATGGGGGCTGGGCGCGATCAACGCCGACCAGGCCTACGCGGCCGGTTACACCGGCAAGGGCGTGAAGTTGGGGATTTTCGATCAGCCGGTGTACGCACCGCACCCGGAATTCGCCAGCCCGGATAAGGTGATCAACCTGGTTACCAGTGGCATTCGCGAGTACACCGACCCCTATATTCCGGTAAAGGCCGGCGACGCCTTCCGCTACGATGGTACCCCTACCCCTGACTCCAACGGCCGGCTGGGTAACCACGGCACCCACGTAGGTGGCATCGCTGGCGGCAACCGAGACGGCGGGCCCATGCACGGCGTGGCCTTCAACGCCCAGATCATCAGCGCCGACAACGGCGACCCAGGCCCGGAAGACGGCATTGTGCTGGGCAACGACGGCGCGGTTTACCAGGCTGGCTGGAACGCATTGGTCAACAGTGGCGCGCGCGTCATCAATAACAGCTGGGGCATCGGCATTACCGACCGCTTTGCCCAAGGCGGTCGCGACCCGGCCTTTCCGCACTTCACCGTGCAGGATGCGCAGCTGCAGTTCGATCAGATCCGACAGATCCTCGGCACTCGCCCAGGGGGCGCTTATCAGGGCGCCATCGATGCAGCGCGCAGCGGCGTGGTCACCATTTTCGCCGCAGGCAACGACTACAACCTGAACAACCCGGACGCCATGGCCGGACTCGGGTATTTCGTGCCAGAGATCGCCCCCAACTGGCTGACGGTTGCTGCCTTGCAGCAAAACCCGAACGCCACGGCCGCCGGCACCACGCCTTACACCTTGAGCACCTTTTCTTCTCGCTGCGGTTACACGGCCAGCTTCTGCGTGTCGGCGCCAGGCACGCGGATCTACAGCTCCGTGCTCAACGGCACCAGCTTGGCAGACCTGACCGTGGGCTGGGCCAACAAAAACGGTACCTCCATGGCTGCGCCCCATGTCGCGGGCAGCATGGCAGTACTGATGGAGCGCTTCCCCTACATGACCGGCGCACAGGTGGCCGACGTGTTGAAAACCACCGCCACCGAACTCGGCGCGCCTGGCGTGGACGCACTGTATGGCTGGGGCATGATCAACCTGGGCAAGGCCGTCAACGGCCCGAGCATGTTCGTCACCGAGGCGGATATTCCCGCCGAGTTTCGTATCAGTGGCGCCTATGGCGACAGCCAGTTCGTTGCCAACCTGCCGGGCACCGGCGCGGTGGTCGATGCCGGTAAACCGACCCAGCGCCTCTGCAGCGGGCCACAATGCGGGCGGGACGTGTGGAGCAATGACATAGCCGGGCATGGCGGCTTGACCAAGCTGGGTATCGGTACCTTGGTGCTGACTGGCGCCAACACCTACAGCGGCCCGACCCTGGTCAATGAAGGGCGCCTGGCGGTCAATGGTTCGCTGGCCTCGGCGGTGACCGTCAACGACACGGGCATACTGGGCGGCAACGGCCGGGTCGCGTCCCTTGCTGCCAACCGTGGCGGTACGGTTGCGCCGGGCAATTCCGTGGGCACCTTACAGGTGGCGGGGGACCTTAACCTGGCGCCCGGCGCTGTGTATGCGGTGGAGTTGTCGCCCGCTGGCAGCGACCGCATCATCGCCGGCGGACAGGCTACAGTGAGCGGTGCGACCATGGCCCTCTCGCTGGAAAACGGCGCCAGCTTCACCACAAGCGAGGTCAACAGCCTGATCGGCCGGCCGTTCAGCGTGCTGCAAGCCGCTGGCGGCGTGCAGGGCCAGTTTGGGTCGGTGCTGGATAACTACGCTTTCCTGGATGGCAACCTGGCCTACAGCGGTACGGGCGTTGCCCTGGCCCTGGAGCGCAACGGGGACAGCTTCGCCAGCGCCGCGCAAACCGCTAACCAGGCCAACGTAGCGGCGGCCGCCGAGCAATTAGGGGCCGGTAACGCGGTGTACGAAGAGCTGCTGTTGAGCCCTGATGCGGCTACCGCCCGGCGTGCCTACACCCAGTTGTCCGGCGAAGTGCACCCGGCCATCGCCACTCAGTTGATCAACGACAGCCGCCAGGTACGCGATGCCGTAGGTGATCGCCTGCGCGTCGAAGGGCTATACGACCAGCCTGCGGCGGGCGTTGAAGGCAACAACCTGTGGGTGAAAGGCCTGGGTGCCTGGGGCAAGAACGCCGGCAGCAGCGACAGCGCCACTTCAACCTCATCCCTGGGCGGCCTGCTCGCCGGTGTGGACGGCCTGGTGGCTGAGCACACCCGGTTAGGCGCCATAGTCGGTTACAGCGATACCTCGTTGGGCATGGGTGACGACACCCATTCCAGCGCCTCGGCCGATAGCTACCACCTGGGGGCGTACATTGGCCACGAGGAAGGGGCGTTGCGCCTGACCGCAGGTGCATCCCATAGCTGGCACCGCATTGACGTCAAGCGAGACCTGCAGCTGGGTACTTCGGCCGACCGCCTGAAGGTCAAGCGCGACGCGCAATCGACCCAGGTGTTCACCGAAGCGGCCTATCGCCTCAACCTGCAGCCTTTGGCGCTGGAGCCTTTCGCCAACCTGGCCTACGTTCACTTCGACAGCGACAGCTTTACGGAGAAGGGAGGCGCCACGGCGCTCAAGGGGAATGACGACACCCGCGACACGGTGCTGTCCACGCTGGGCGCGCGTGCCGGTAGCCGGTTTAACCTCACCGATACCCAGAAACTGGACGTCTCAGGTACGTTGGGCTGGCAGCATAACCTGAGCGATACCTCGGCCGAGCAGCACCTGGCCTTTGCCAGCGGGGTGAATAGCTTTGCCGTGCAAAGCGTGTCCATGGACCGGGACGCCGCCGTCGTGGGCGCCCGCGCCAGCCTTGTCTTGAACCGGGATGCGCGGATCGATCTGGACTACAACGGCCTGCTGGGCGCCCGGGATAAAACCCACGGCGTAGGGCTGTCGCTGAATTGGGCGTTCTAACCTCAAGCGCTGCCTGAAAGCCTGCGCCAGCTCAGGTGCTCTTGCCTGATACTAAAAACCGTTTAAAGGGTCCACTTCGACCCTTCAAACGGTTCAGTAGCGATTCGGTGGAGCACCTGAGCACCTGAGCACCGGCTCGAAATAGTGCTCTCTTTGATCTAGACCACCCCTCAAGCCCGGTCTTACCCAGGCATTGACGGCTTCCATGCCTCTCTCAAGCAAATGTCCGTCACCGGGCACGTGATTGACGTCCCTCATTACGTATCGACAGGGTCATGACAACTCGATGCGTTCCACCTTGCCCACCAACAGGATGTAGGACAACGCCCCAAGCAGCGCCAGAACGGCGATGTAAGTGATCGCCGGCGCAAAGGAATCACCCGACGCCAGGAAGCCGATGACGATCGGTGTGGCAATTGCCGCCAGGTTGCCGATCAGGTTGAACGTGCCACCGGTCCGTCCCAACAGCCGCGCCGGGGCGAGGGTCGAGACCAGCGACCAAGTGATCAGCGTCGACGGCGGAGGAAAACTAGGCGGCAGATGGCGACTCAAGCAGTTATGTCTTTCATAAAGATGTTTAACCAAAGTCGCTATGATAAAGATCCGACAGCGAACTTCAGTAGCCATTGAGCACACAATTTTGGTCACGATGGAGAACCGTCGTCCCTATCGTGACCTGAATAGGTAATCTCAAACATGAATCAATATCGTTGCTGATAAATAAATTTTTCTTCGGTTTTAGAGGGGGAGAGATAGAAGCTAGGTTGCGCTTGATTGGATGAGTAGCACCAGGGCTATTAACAGAATAATCTGCACTGTCCAAGGAATTGTAAGCAGGTATCTGAATTTCACAGGAAAGCATTCAATGTCCTTCACATCCACCAAGCCCCTTTTTTCTCCAACACTTGGCATCCAAAGATAAAAATAAATCATATTGCAGCGCATAATCTTTCCCAAAAGCCCTGCACTAGAAAAAACCTCTTTATTTTGCTCGACAAATTTACAGCTGGGAAGACAATGTTCAAATTTCTCGGTATAGGCGTGAGCCACATAAAAAGAAATACACACTGTAATTACGGCGAATAAAATAATGATTGTCGCTATCAACCCGGGGTCCACGTCTGTCATCGGCTTGTCTGCCTGTATAGATAGTCACCCATCATCTCACCACCTTTAGTTCCAAGCGCGCCTCCCGCCATACCTCCCGCAGCGCCTCCGATTACTGCACATGCTAATGCAGCACCTCCGCCTGTTGGTATGCTTAACCCAACACATATCATTCCGGCAATGCCACTACCGACCGAGCCACCTATCGCGCCAACACTCAAACTCCCCAGTAGCGAGCTACCCTCAACATACGTGGCTTTTTTGCACTCTTGCTCTCTGCCCAATGTACAAGCTTTATGAATCGACAAACCGGTGGATGCCACATCTAAAGCAGTGCCTATGTAAGCCCCTTTCTTTGCTAATTTAGCGGCTTTAGCGACGCCCGAGACCTTATCTGCATATCCAGATATTTCGCCCGTGTGCATGTAGCTGGAAGTGGATATTCCCAAAAGCCTTTTAATTGAACCTTCGTTACGTAATCCCGAACCGTAAGATGCCATGCTTGATAGCTGTTTATCCAGCTTCAAGAAAAGGGCGGTTCGTTTTGCATAGAACGTGTCACGGCCTGCCATAGAACCTGATCCAAGGTGATCTCTGTGCAATTTTTCTATGTCATCGAGTGTGGTCTTGATAGCGTCCAGGTGTTCGTTCCATCCCTCGGTTACGGCACCTACACCGGTTGAGGCATTTGAAAGAAGACTTTGCAATAATTCAAAATTATCAAGAAAAAAATCATCCGCGCCCGCCCCATTGCTGAGCAAGTCCGTATGGACTTGACTGGCCTTAGTCATCATGTAGGCTTCTTGGCTTGTACAGGAGGGGGTAGATGAATCACCTAGAATTACAAGCTCCCCCGCCAATACAACACTGCCTGCTATATGGGCATTAAGGACGTTGAATTTGGCTTTTGAGTTTTTGGAAAGCGGGATATTTGCCTTCAGAGTTTCGAAGTTTTGCGTTCTGGAGTTGATGAAAGACTGAACTTCGGACATATCATTGCCTCACGAATACTTCTTATTGCCGATCCGATCCCATCCGCCAGTTACGTTACCGCCGGCGAGACCATCGCTGCGTTTTTGCAAGGTATATGTGGTTTTGATGCGACCGTAATTCAGTTGCACAATTTCGATTGGCACGCCTGAACTAGCGCTTTGGGAGTAGTCCGCTATAATAACTTCTTCAAGTACTACTTCATAATACTTGAGTCTTTCGGCGCTTGCTCTGCAGAGCACCAGTTTCACCTCTTTGAGGTGCTGACCTGCACAGCTAGCCTCCATCAGCTTGCAACTGGCGCTGTCCAGGTATTTTGTGAAGGTGAAGTTGCTCATTGTGGTTCGACCGGAGGACGCGCCTCCTGAGGAACTGGCTGTGGCTGAAGTGCTTTGGCTAACGCCAAAGTTGTAGCCAGTGATTTCGATCCATTTGCTGAACTTCTCGTCCAATGCTTCGCCGGGAATTTCTGCGATCTGAATATAACCGTCAAAAGCCATGTGCACCTCTCCTTGGTTAGCTGTAATACATAAGGTCAACTCCCACCCAATCGACAACCATTTTCGCGTCGAGTTCCGCAGGTCATAAACTATTTCCATTCAACCTTAAGGTGAGTTCAAAACCGTACGTGGCATCGGCGACTTGGTCGTGCACTCGTAGCTCGTTGGTGGGGAGCTTTTTGTTCAGAGGGACTGCTGACCTTCAAGGCACGAGACACCCACTCAGCACAGGCATCATCGCATTCTGCAAACGTAGATTTAATCCCTCAGGCTGGGTAGTTCCGCTAAGGGCTGTGACCGGGTAACCCAAGCGACGGCACAAAGCGCCAACCCGCTAATATTCAGGCTGACAGGGTTGAAAGCATCGACAAGGAGTGCAGGCTGCACCAGCGCGATATCCGCAAGTAACCCTACTAAAACGATAGCGGCGATCGCCAATGACCAAACGTTCCGCGGTGCGAGCAGCAGTAAAGCTGCTAATGCCAGTTCCGCTATGCCTGCGCCGCGAGACAGCCAGGGAGCACCCTCCAGGCCACGGGCTCGCAGCAACAGTTGCTCCCCCGGACTAGGCGCAATCAGCTTCGGCACGAGCCCATGGTAAGCAAACATGAAAGCGAGACCGCCACGCCCCAGCCAATGTGCTTGGCGCAGTGCGGTCATGGCCGCGCCTTTAGAAAGCGACGCTCATGATCTTGAGTCGGCATCAGGCAGACATCGTACTGCCCGAATAATCTATATCGGTTGAGCGCGACCCGGTCATAAGACCAGTCCCGCAGCCACCGTGGAAATACCTTCAGCACTTGAAGCAGGGGCCACGCGCCCGGCAGCCGACCGATGACCTCAAAAAACGCATCCGACCTCACCCAGTAATGATGGTCGCGGATAACCGCCATTGTATCGAACATATCGACGGGTAAACCCGCCCAAGCCAGCAGCGCCTGACCTTCCTCCGATTGAACGGTGGCAAGCCGGACGCGGTGGCCGCGATCATACCGGATCAAAAACTTCGCCCAGCCGTTACACAGCTTACAGACCCCGTCGAACAAGACGACGGTTTCATCAGGCGCCAGATAGGGTGCGGGGGCGGGACGAGTCAGCGACGCAGGCATAGGCAGGACTCTAGGGCGATACAGTGGCGTCATTCTAGGCGGCAGCGAATGCGTCACCGAACTGTTGATCCATACAGTATCTGGAGCTAATCTAGCCGGAGAACATACGTACTCCTGACGGCAATCTTATGACCCATCCCACTCCGTGCATCGCCAACACCGCTCTAGACCGCGGTATGCCTACCGAACTCGAAAGCTACCAGCACCAGTGTCTGATGCTGTTGGACGAGCTGCAGGAAGCCTGGTCTGACATCCGAAGGTTGAAAGCTGATGCACATACCTTGATAGCCATGAACGAAGGCCTGAAGGCAGAGCTCAAGGCTTTGAAGGTCGCGGCAGCAGCGCAATCAATGGAGTGTGATGTCGCGTTGGTCGGGACGTCAGCTGGACAGCAAGCGCGGTGATTGGCGTCCGGTGAGAAAATGCAGATACTTCCACCAAGCCAGCCCATCATGATGGAAGCACTTAATGGCAAGGAAGCAAAAAAGCAGCCCAGACATGGCGGCCATGGCGACCTTGATATTCATATTGGTCGTGCTCATCGTAGCTGTACCACCCCGAATGCGGCTCTTGGTCGCGCTTTTGGCGGGGATCGCTGGCTTCATCTGGCTAGTGAAGAAGTCTATTCGAGCGTCATCAACCGGCCCTCCTCGCCCGAAGAATACGATCCTACCCGACTCAAAAGGTCAAACTACAACCTTGTCGAATAACGAGTCCAAATCAGAAACCAGTCTTGAAGTAAGCAACGCTAACGGTGCTCACTCGGATTTCCATGTGGTCAGGGTGAACTCGCCTGAGCAGCAGTTCACCATCCCCAAGCCCAAGCCCAAGCCCAAGCCCAAGGATGTTTTTCCGCAAGCTCGATGGATTGGCAAGGATGAAACCATCACTGTCGGCGGCCATGTTCTTCAGGGTGGCATGGTCTATTTTGCTGAGAAAGCAGATCGCACGTTCAAACAAGAGCCCTCGCTGATTAACGGCCAACTGCCTGTACAAGCTGCGCATGTCGATCTAACCGAAAAAATCACCGGCTACTGGCCCAGTTACAGCGGCATCTCGCCTGCAGCACGGCGTGGCTACCTGCAATGGCTGTCCGAAGGGCGACGTACGCCCAATGTGGATATTGGCTACGTCTTCATCTTCTTTTACGGGCTTGAACGTCGGGCGGTCGTTGATTCGATCACGGACGATGTAGCGCGCTCGGAGTTCCCCACCATCGTCAGAGAGGTCAAGCGTCTAAGGGCACTTTACGGTGAGAACGCGTCGTTTCGAAATTACGCGTCGAATTTGCTCAATCATATCCAGCTCATGGATGTGAAGCCGCAGATGTACATAGGAGCACCGCCTCGTTTCGAATGCACCGACGTTGAAATGCCGATGTCGCTGCGGCTGGCATTGGGGCAAATGGCCCAGGACAAGCATCCTTTAAATGCTGCGTGGGCGTTGGCCTGGGCAAAATCAGACCCAAACATCAGCCGACGCACCTCAGTAAGTAGATGTGCGGATCAGTTTGAACAGCTTTTCGTGACGCGGTATTCCACCCGCTATCCAAACGGTCTTGTGCTCAACCAAAACAAGACCATGCTTAAAACGAGCTACCGCTCAGCCTCTTCTCGCTTGGGTGTTCCCGACATGGCGCTGGGCGACATACCGGATGTTTCCGTTACGTCGGCAACGCGCAAAAAGCTCCAGGGCATAGTCGATGAATGCACGCTTATCCTCGACCCATACAGCAGATACCTGGGTCGCAATGCTGGAGGGGCCTCCGATCTGGAGGGTATTTTGCAGCTGCCAGTGGCCCTCTGGCCGGCTGCAGCAAAGGATGTGATCGCTGATCTGCAGCGGCAAGTCGGCGAGGAGCATCTGGTCATGACCTTCGAGGATCTTGCAGGACGTTTTGGATCTGCAGGAGCTCTCCCGCGCGGAACAATCGTCGCCTTGGCGAGAGCATTCGAGTCCTTGAATATCGGCTTTGAGCCGGACGTACTGTCCGGCAGCCGTACTCCCAAGAATCTGGACACCATCGTATTGTTCGCGGCAGGTGACGATGATGCGAGCGTACGGACCACCTCGGACTACCACGCCGCAGCGGTGACGCTGGATTTGGCAAGTGCGGTCGCGGCTGCAGACAGGGTGACGTCGAGTGAGGAGATGGCTCAGCTCGGGCGGCATATCGACTCCTGGACTCATCTCGGCGCAGGCCATCTCAAACGGCTCAAAGCCCACTTGCAGATCCAGATTCTGCAGCCACCTACCCTGGCGAGCCTGAAGAAGAAGCTAAGCCCTCTGAACGCCGATGCCAAACGTGCCATGGCCAGGTTTCTCGCTCATCTCGCTCAAGCTGACGGAAGCGTTTCGCCGCAGGAAGTCCGGCTGCTGGAACGCGTCTATAAAACTCTGGAGCTGGATCCCCAGTTGCTTTACGGGGACTTACACGGCGCAGCCATCACCCCTCCTCAAAATATCTCCACGCCGCCCAGATTTGGTGCCTTGCCTAGTTCCGACCAGACCGGTGAGATGCCAGGCAATTCTGCCGCGACCCAAAGCTTCAATCTGGACATGGATAAAATTGCGCAGCTCCAGCGCGAAACGGCAGTGGTGTCAGCGTTGCTGGCCGAAGTATTCAGTGATGAATTTCCAGAACCGCCTGCCATCGTGGACAGCATCAATGATCAGCCCACTGACCATGCAGCGACCGTACATGGGCTCGACACAGAGCACTCAGCGTTTCTGCGAATGATCGTGTCACGTCGCGAATGGAGCCGCCAAGAGCTGGAAGATGTGGCCACTGATATGGAGCTCATGCTGGATGGCGCTCTTGAGCAAATCAACGACATGGCGTTTGAGCGGTTCGACATGCCAGTCTCTGAGGGGGATGACCCCATCGAGATCAACCCGGATATCCTGGAAGAATTAGCCCTATGAGCACGATACGCCCAAAGGATCGCGATGCGGTCATCCAGTCATTGCGAGCCGGTGTAGTCCCTCGTGCGGGCCAGCATCTTATTCAAGTGGGTCGAGCGGGTGAGCTCGACGCCCTTCTCAAAGACATAGATCGACTCGCTGACGGTGGCTCCGCCTTCAGGATTGTTGTAGGCGAATATGGGGCCGGGAAAACCTTTTTCCTTAACCTTGTCCGGGGCATTGCGATGGAGCGAAAGCTGGTCACAATGCACGCCGATTTAAACCCGGATCGCCGGCTGCATGCCTCAGGCGGACAAGCACGCTCCCTTTATGCCGAGCTTGCTAAAAACATGTCCACCCGGACGAAACCGGACGGTGGTGCGCTGCAGGGTATCGTTGAAAAATTCATTTCCCAGGCTAAATCGGAAGCGAAAACTCGGGGCGTCGAGAGCGAAGTCGTTATTAGAGAATTCCTCGCCGATCTCACTGAGATGGTGAACGGCTACGACTTCGCTGACGTCATTGCCAAGTATTGCCAAGGGTTTGAACAAGGCAACGAGCAGCTCAAGGCGGATGCCATCCGGTGGCTTCGAGGCGAGTTCACTACCAGGACAGATGCACGTGCGGCGCTCGGTGTCCGAACCATCATTGATGACGCATCGGTCTACGATCAGTTGAAGTTGCTGTCACGGTTCGTACGCCTGGCGGGGTTTGGCGGCCTCATGATTTACCTGGACGAGCTCGTAAATCTTTACAAGCTCGCGAACACCCAGGCACGCAACGCCAACTACGAGCAGATCTTGCGGATTCTGAATGACTCCCTACAAGGCTCGACCGAGGGCCTTGGCTTCGTCCTTGGCGGTACGCCTGAGTTTCTGATGGACACCCGGCGCGGACTTTACAGCTACCCCGCCTTGCAATCCCGGCTTGCCGAAAACACGTTCGCCAAATCTGGACTGATCGACCTGTCGGGGCCGGTCATCCGCCTAAGCAGCCTGACTCCAGAAGACTTCTACGTACTGCTTCAAAAGCTGCGCAACGTTTATGCCTACGGTGACCCGGACAAATACCTGATGCCTGACGAGGCGATCCCTGCGTTCATGGCGCACTGCAACCAACGGTTGGGTGAGGCCTACTTCCGCACTCCACGCACAACCATCACAGCCTTCATCAATCTGCTCGCGGTGCTGGAACAGAACCCTGGAGCGGACTGGCGTGCCTTGGTGGGGGCCGTTCAGATTGCCCAGGATGATGGCGGCAAGCAGGATTTAAGCATCGAGGCAGACGATGAGCTCACAAGTTTCAAACTCTGAATCCTCGTCTTTCGAGCGCCTGCACCCCGACGTTCAACAGTGGGTCTGGGCCCAGGGATGGACAGCGTTAAGGGACGCACAGGAATGGGCAATTTCCGCGCTGGTCGATGCTGATCGGGATGTGATTATCGCCGCCTCAACAGCTGCCGGGAAAACTGAGGCCGCATTCCTGCCCATCCTCACTAACCTGCTGGAGCACCAAGACCCAGCTGGGGCCGTCCTCTATATCAGCCCACTAAAGGCACTCATCAACGATCAATGGGACAGGCTGAGTCGACTCTGTGAGCAGTTGGATCTTCCCGTCGTCGCATGGCACGGGGATGTGTCTGCCAGCAAAAAACACAAGTTTCTCAGGTCTCCTAATGGCGTCTTGCTGATGACCCCAGAGTCGCTTGAGGCGCTGTTCGTCAACAGAGGCTCCAGCCTGATGGCCCTGTTCCAGAACCTGCGTTACATCGTGGTCGATGAGCTGCATGCCTTCATTGGCAGCGAGCGTGGCAAGCAGCTCCAGTCATTGATGCAGCGAGTCGAGCTTGTATCCGGAAAAACCCTGCCGAGAGTCGGCTTGTCCGCCACGCTGGGAGATATGTCGCTGGCGAGCGAGTTTCTCAGGCCCGGGCATCCAGAGCGGGTGCAGGTGATTGAATCGAAATCATCTGGCCAGAACCTTCAGGTGCAAGTGCGCGGCTATATGATGCCGCCGATGCAAAAGTTGCGTGCTGTCGAAGTACCGAATGCCGACCCTGATCAGAACCCTGAGGAAGAGGAGGAAGAAGACGAGTCCGGCTCCAGGCATGCCATCGCCGCACACATGTACAAGGTGCTGCGCGGCAGTAACAATTTGGTTTTCCCGAACAGTCGGCAGGAGGTGGAGTGGTACGCAGATCGCCTACGTCGCCTCTGCGAAATCAGCGGTATGCCCAACGAATTCCTGCCTCATCACGGCAGCCTTTCGAAAGACCTTCGAGAAGACACGGAGCGTGCGCTCAAAGCAGGCACACCGCCAGCAACCGCCGTGTGCACCACTACCCTGGAGCTTGGCATAGACATCGGCAACATCAAGACAGTTGTCCAGATAGGTTCGCCTCCATCAGTTGCGAGCCTGCGCCAACGCCTAGGCAGGTCAGGCCGCCGCAACGACGAACCCGCCACTCTCCGGGCCTACTGTCAGGAACGGGAGCTGACTGACCAATCTTTATTGTCAGACCTGCTACGCCAGAACCTCGTCCAAACCATCGCGATGATCAGGCTACTGATTGGCAACTGGTTCGAGCCGCCCAGGGCTGAGGGTTTGCATGCCTCCACCCTGGTGCAACAGATTCTGTCAGTGATCGCACAACAAGGAGGCGCCAGCGCTGCTCAGCTATGGGGTGGCCTGGTAGAAAGCGGAACATTCAAGAGCATTTCCAAGGCTGACTTCTTCTCTCTACTGAAAGGTCTCGGCGAGAAGAAACTGATCGTACAAGACAGCTCAGGTTTGTTGCTTCCAGGAGAGATCGGCGAACGGCTCATCAACCATTACGAGTTCTACAGTGCTTTCACCAGCGACGAAGAGTTCAGGCTGGTACGGGAAGGCAAACCGCTAGGCTCAATACCGGTCAGTCGGCCTCTGATGAAGGGCCAGCGAATCATCTTTGGTGGCCGGCGTTGGCGGGTACTGGATGTCGATATCGGAAAAAAGGTGATCGTCGTCACTGCCGCCCGAGGCGGTCAGCCTCCACAGTTCGACGGGCTTGGTGCCATGGTGCACGATCATGTCCGCGAGGAAATGCGCGCTGTACTGACCGAAACGACGCCCTGCCCCTTCATCGATAGCAAAGCACAGGAGTTGCTGAGCGAAGCCCGTAAATCGTTCAGATCACTCGGACTGTTAAATGAGTTCACATATGGCTCTGACTCGAAAACTCATCTACTCACATGGCTTGGCGATCAAACCAACGACGCTCTGGTGCTAATGTTCCACCATGTGGGAATGGCGTGCGAGAGCTCAGGCCTTGCGTTGTCGGTTGGGGGTTCACAAAAGAATGTCGCTGAAGCGCTCGCCAAGATCGCTGAGCTAGATCCGGACGACATCGAATCACTGCTGGAAGGCGTCGAGAATCTCATCAAGGAAAAATGGGACTGGGCATTGCCACGCTCACTGCTTATGAAATCCTATGCCTCGTCTCAACTCAATTTCAAAGGCGCGGTCGAGTTCGCAAAGTTGTTCAGTGCTCGGAGGCTTCACGGTGGAAGCACGTTTGAAAGCAAAACCGTTCACTAGCGGTAGTGCCCGATTACTGAAGGCGATGGCTGCGGATACGGCGTGTGCGCTTTAGGTGAACGAGGGTGGGAAGTTTGGCGACTCAAACGACCGAAAGCGTTTCAGGCGTCGCTCTCTCACCGCCCTCACCTAACTCCGCCACAGCAAAAACGCTCCAGACCTGGAGGTTTGACGAGGTCGATGCAGATTGCGCGGCGGCGATGAGCGTCTGGATTGCGCCTTCAGGCAATGGCTCGCAGTAAATGCTGCAGACGCTGCGATGATCGAGGAGTTGATCGATTATATCGTTCCAGGCGACGAGCGCTGATGCATCTGGCTCACCATAGCGAGCCGCCATCTTTGATTGGTTGTTGGTAGTCATGAACACTCTCCAAAGGTCAACGGAGGCTATCAAGCTGACTCTCGGTGACCCTTGCAGAAGCAACACCAGCCCGAACGACCTGCGACTCCAGGAAGTAGTGAATATGCGCCCTGAGCGCAGCTCTCAACGAAATGCACTCAGGTAAAGGTTCGTCACAAGGCAGTGATTGACGCCCTCTTTACGTATCGACACGGCCATCACAACTCGATGCGTTCCACCTTGCCCACCAACAGGATGTAGGACAACGCCCCAAGCAGCGCCAGAACGGCGATGTAAGTGATCGCCGGCGCAAAGGAATCACCCGACGCCAGGAAGCCGATGACGATCGGTGTGGCAATTGCCGCCAGGTTGCCGATCAGGTTGAAGGTGCCGCCGGTCAGTCCCAACAGCCGCGCCGGGGCGAGGGTCGAGACCAGCGACCAAGTGATCGACGCCAGGCCATTACCGAAGAAGGCCAGAGCCAGGAAAGCGATCACCAGCGGGGTCGAGTCGACGTAGTTGGCGCCGATGATCGAGGTGGAAATCAGCAGACCGGCGATGATCGGCGTCTTGCGCGCGAAGCCGACGGTATGACCGCGACGAATCAGCCAGTCGGAAAAGAATCCCGAGCAGAGCACGCCGACGAAGGCCGCGAGGAACGGCAGCGACGCCAGCAAGCCGGACTTGATGAAGTCCATGCCGCGGTATTTGACCAGGTAGGTCGGGAACCAGGTGAGGAAGAACCACAGCGTCGAGTTCAGGCAGAACTGGCCCAGGTAGATGCCCCACAGCTTGCGCTTGGTCAGCACGATGCCGAGGTCCTGCCAGCTGAAACCGTTTTTGCGTTTCGAGGCATCGGTTTGCATGTCGACCAGGCCGCCGCCATCCTTGATCAGGTCAATCTCGCCCTGATTGATGCCTCTGAAATCGCGGGGCTCGCGGTAAACCATGTACCAGATCGCCGCCCAGAGCACGCCGACGCCCCCGGTGGCGACGAACACCATGTGCCAGCCGTAGCGGGTCTGCAACCACGCGAGCACAGGGGTCAGGAAGGCCAGGCCGACGAACTGGCCGGAGGTGTAAAAGCCGACGGCGGTGGCGCGTTCTTTTTCAGGGAACCAGGCGGTGACGACGCGGCTGTTGATCGGATAGGCCGGGGCCTCCAGCGCGCCGACGGCCATGCGCAAAATGAACAGGCCGATGAAGCTGCCAACGAAGCCGAGAAAAATGGTCGCAATGGACCACAGCGCCAGTGCCACGGTGTAGAGAATGCGCGGCGGAACGCGATCCACCAGCCAGCCACCGGGGAGCTGCATGGCGGCGTAGGTCCAGCCGAACGCGGAGAAGATCAGACCGACGTGCACCGGGTCGATGCCCAGCTCGCTGGTCAGTGCGGGCGCGGCGATGGACAGGTTGCTGCGGTCGAGGTAGTTGATCACCACGGTGATGAACAGCAGCACCATGATGAAGAAGCGTTTGCGGGTCGGCGTGGCGGTGGTCGCCCGCGCTTGGGAAGCAGTCTGTGTGCGCAAGGGAAGTGCCTCTTTTTATGGTTATCTGAGGTCTGGAGTTTTTTTGGTGTAAGTGAGCCGTGAAAAGCTTCGTGAGCACGCTCACTCCCACGTGAGGGTCAGCGCCCTCGACATCAGGGTCAGCCACAGTCCCTGTGGGAGCGAGCTTGCTCGCGAATGATTGTTCCCACGCAGAGCGCGGGAACGATCAAGTCAGCACAGACGGATCACCACTCGGCAAAGCTGCCGTCGGCGTGGCGCCAGATCGGGTTGCGCCAGCGGTGGCCGATGGCGGCGCGTTCCTTGACGTACTCTTCGTTGATCTCGATGCCCAGGCCCGGGCCGTTCGGGATCTTCACCATGCCCTTGTCGTAGTCGAAGACTTCGGGATTCTTGATGTAGTCGAGCAGGTCGTTGCTTTCGTTGTAGTGAATGCCCAGGCTCTGCTCCTGAATGAACGCGTTGTAGCAAACGGCGTCCAGCTGCAGGCACGCGGCCAGCGCGATCGGGCCCAGCGGGCAATGCAGCGCGAGTGCCACGTCATAGGCTTCGGCCATGTTGGCGATCTTGCGGGTTTCGGTGATGCCGCCGGCGTGGGAAGCATCCGGCTGGATGATGTCGACGTAGCCTTCGCTCAACACGCGTTTGAAATCCCAACGGGAGAACAGCCGCTCGCCCAGGGCAATCGGCGTGCTGGTCAGCGGCGCCAGTTCCTTCAGCGCTTCGTAGTTCTCGCTGAGCACCGGCTCTTCGATGAACATCAGCTTGTACGGGTCCAGCTCTTTCATCAGCACTTTAGCCATCGGCTTGTGCACGCGACCGTGGAAGTCGACGCCGATGCCGACGTTCGGGCCCACGGCATCACGCACGGCGGCGACGTTGGCCAGGGCCAGATCGACCTTGTCGAAGGTGTCGAGGAACTGCAGCTCTTCGGTGCCGTTCATTTTCACCGCAGTGAAGCCACGCTCGACCGCTTCTTTCGCGGCACGGGCGGTGTCAGCCGGACGGTCGCCGCCGATCCACGAATACACCCGGATCTTGTCACGCACCTGGCCGCCGAGCAGGTCGCTGACCGACACGCCCAGGGCCTTGCCCTTGATGTCCCACAGCGCCTGATCGATGCCCGCCAGCGCGCTCATGTGAATGGCGCCGCCCCGGTAGAAGCCGCCGCGATAGAGGACGGTCCAGATGTCTTCGATGTTGCGCGGGTCTTTGCCGATCAAATAGTCGGACAGTTCCTCAACCGCTGCAGCCACGGTGTGCGCGCGGCCCTCGACCACAGGCTCGCCCCAACCGGTGACGCCCTGGTCGGTTTCGACTTTCAGGAAGCACCAGCGCGGCGGAACGATGTAAGTCGTGAGTTTGGTGATTTTCATGTCTTGTCTCTCTTATTCAAAAACACATGCTCGATGGCGCAACGAGCGGGTCAGTCACTGGTTGTTGGCAGGCTTGTGCTGGTGCCAGGCGTCGACATAGGCCTTGGCGCTCTTGGCCACGTCCTCGGCGCTCATGCCCGGCTTGAACAGCCCCGAACCCAGGCCGAAACCGGACACGCCGGCGTCCAGGAAGACTTTCATGTTGTCCGGGGTGATGCCGCCCACCGGAATCAGCGCCGTGCCGGCCGGCAATACCGCCAGCCAGGCCTTGACCACCGCCGGGCCCATTTGCTCGGCTGGGAACATCTTCAGTACGTCGGCGCCTTCGGCCAGCGCCGCGAAGGCTTCGGTCGGTGTCGCCACGCCCGGAGACAGGAACAGGCCTTCGGCCTTGGCCGCGCGCAGCACCTTCGGGTCGCTGTGGGGCATGACGATGACCTGGCCGCCGGCTTCCTTGACCTGGCGCACTTGCTCCGGGGTCAGCACTGTGCCGGCACCGATCAGGCAATCGGCGGGCAAGCTCTGACGCAGAAGGCGGATGCTGTCGTACGGCTGCGGGGAATTGAGCGGCACTTCGATGACGCGGAAGCCGGCGGTGTACAGGACATCACCGATGGCCGGCGCTTCTTCAGGGCGCAGGCCGCGCAGAATCGCGACCAGACCGTTTTGCACGAGGGCTTGCTTGAGCATGTCAGTTCTCTACGTGAAGGGGCCGGGCAGCGGCCGAAGAGGAGGATTGAATCAGACCGGCCTGCACCGCAACCTGCCACAGGCCACGCTCGGTGGCCTGCTCCGCCAAGGTCACTTGGGCAAAATCGTTGGCATCGAGGGCGCGCCGGTAGCGGGCGATCAGCGCGTCGCTGCCGATCAGGATCACGTCAGGCAATTGCGCGTCGGTCTGGCGCAGCAGTTGCGCCAGCGCGACGATTTCATGGCCGATCAACAGGCCTGACAAGTAATCGGATTGCGCGGTACCGGACAGCACGCCGGTCAAGCCGAGCGTACGGCAACTGAAGATGGTCGACAGCGGACCCGCCGCGCCATTGGCCGACCGCGACACCGCCACGCCTCGGTCAAACGCTTCAGCGTCGAAGGTCTCGCTGCGCTGCACCGTGCGGCCAAGAATGGTGTGGCTGGACAGCGCGGCGTAGACCTCGCCGGTCATGAAGGTGTCGAAATGCTCGATTCGGCCGTCCACCGCCCTCACCCACTTCGAGTGGCTGCCGGGCAGGCCGATCAACAGGGGTTTGGTGGCTTCGCTGGCGGGCAACGAGTCGAGAGTGCCGAGGACCTGGGTTTCTTCGCCGCGCATCACGTTGGGCAACTCGGAGCGCTGCAGGATGCCGGGAATGATGTGAACGTCGACGCCGCGCACGCTGCGCACCGTGACCAGCGCGGAACTGAGCGCTGCGACGCTGGCGGGCGTCTGCTGATAGACCGCTTCGCGCCAGCCCTGGGCGCTGCCGACCATGCCGCAGGCGATCACCGGCAGCGTTGGTTCGGCGTCGAGCCAGTCGCCGCAGGCTTCGTCAAAAGCCAGTTCGAAGCCGTTGGAAACCTGCTGCCCGCCAATCGAACGGGGTGTCGATGGCAGCTGCATGATGCCCGCGCTGAGCGAACGTTGTTCCAGTACCCGGCCGTGTTCGCCGAGTCGATACGCGCGAAGGGAGGTCGTCCCCCAATCGAGCGCGATCAATTGCGCCTGCATGGCTTCACCTGATTGTTATTAATGAGTGAATGCGGGGCGAACTATAAACCTGTTGCGCTGGCAATCTCAATATATAACGGTCAATCCCATATATTGGGATTTCCTGACAGTAGGGTGTCGATGATTGCTGTTCCGAACGGGCTTACGGTTCGGGCATACTGCTGCCCGTCGCTGGCAAAACTTTCACGAACACCGTGTTAGCGTTGGCTTCGAAACAGCTATGCATCACCTCCTGTTTTCTGCTCCAACCACTCATCGGCCTCAGCGACGAAGGTGGTAACTTTCCTGTCTGTCCCTGCCATTGCCTGCCCTGCACTCCTGCTGGCGCCTGTTCGCGTGCCCGCACGCCTGACTCATCTGAAAAAGGATCCTCACGATGAAGCGATTCGTCGCGCTCGACAGCCTGCGCGGTCTCTGCGCCCTGACCTTGATCGTTCATCACTCGCACATCGAGCGAAGCCTCACGGAGCTGTCGTTTTTCCGTAATGCCAGTCAGTTCGCCGGTCTGTTCTTCGCCCTGAGCGGTTTTCTGATTTACCGGCGCTACGTCGGCACGCTGAATACCTCGCGGCAGCTGGGCGACTTCATGCTTGCTCGCGCCTGCCGGGTCATGCCGCTGCACATCGCGGTGCTGTTGTTCTTCATCGGATTCGAGTGCCTGAAGCTGGTGCTGGAGCGTTACGGGCTGCTGTTGAATTTCCCGGCGTTCAGTGGTGACCGGGCGCCCGGGGAGGTCCTGCCCAATCTGTTGCTGATTCAGGCCTGGTGGCCGGGCTTCAATGCGCTGTCGTTCAACTACCCGTCGTGGTGGCTCAGCGTCGCGTTTTATCTATGGCTGATCTTCGGGGTGGTCTGCTACGCACTGCCGGGGATGGCGCGTGTGGTGTTTCCGCTGCTGGGCGGGTTGGCGTTTGTCGGCTTGTTCGTGGATTCCGATCTGCTGACGCGCTATGTGCTGTGGGGCGCGGCGTGTTTTTTTGCGGGTACGGTGACCTATCGGCTGTATGCACGGCTGCGGCATTTCGTGCCGGGGATGGTGCTGGCCAGTGTGCTTGAGGTGGGGGTTTTGGCAGCGATCGGCTGGCTGATGGTGGCCGGCGACGCTCCGCTGACGATTGAGCTGTCGGTGCTGTTTTGCCTGGCGATTCTGGTGTTCGCCTGGGAAGCGGGGGTGGTGTCGCGGCTGTTGCAGGTGCGGGTGTTCCCGGCGCTGGGCCGGTTATGGCTGTCGATTTACCTGACCCATGCGGCGGTGATTTTCGTGGTCGCGACGGGGCTGACGGTGGCCGCGAAGTTTGGCGGGTATCCGCTGTTGGTGGACAAGCCGGGGGAGAGCCCGGGGACGTTGGTGCGGTATCTGAGCACGGGCAGTGCGCTGAACGACAATCTGTTGTTGCTGTTGGTGGTGGTGGCGGTTGTGGTGGTTTCGATGGTGGTTCATCGCTGGATCGAGGTGCCCCGGATGGGGTTTGCGGCGGAGCTAAGATCAAGGTCAAGAGCGTCTGCCTAACGGCAGACGTTTCGCCTTCGGCGAGTTACTTGGAAAAGTCGAAAGTCGCACCATCCCCAAGTAACCAAGGGTGCTTGCTCCTGGCTAGGTTCCTCCTTCGTCGGAATACCCTCACTCCGACGACACTCCGTGGGCCCGCGCCGAACGGACATCCATGTCCTGGCGGCGCTCTCGCCGCATCCATGCGGCTCGACCCACTGCGCGTCGTCTGCGTTCGGCCTGCACCCAAGTCGCGTTTGGCGGTGTCTGGAATTTCTGTGTCTGAAGATCAAGAGCAGATCAAGGGCAGATCAAACGCGAAGAACTGGTGGGAGTGAGCTTGCTCGGAGGTCGGTACATCCACCGCGTATCTGGTGTCTGAGATAAAGCATTCGCGAGCAAGCTCGCTCCCACAGGAAGTGTGTCCGATCAGCAATACTGGCAGCACCCAGACAGCCCTCTTCCCGGCTAAAGCCGGTCCCACTAACAGCAAGCACCACGTACCCCTGTAGGACCGGCTTCAGCCGGGAAGCTGTTGCCGTTGCTGTTGCCGTTGCTGTTGCTGTCGCCTCTGCTTTTGATCTTCATACGCAGAAGGCTCAATCACCGCAGAACGCGACTTAGGTGCAGGCTGAACGCAGGTCTCGCTCCGTGGGCCGAGCCGCATGGATGCGGCGAGAGCGCCGTCAGGGCATGGATGCCCGTTCGGCGCGGGCCCACGGAGCGGGACCGGAGTGAGGGAACCCGACGAAGTCGGGCCCAACCAGGAGCAGGCACTTTTGGTTACTTTTGGTGCTTTTCAAAAGTAACTCGCCGAAGGCGAAACGTCTGCCCCCAGGCAGACGCTCTTGATCTTGACGTACGAACCCACGCCGCAGGTCGCCGGGTGATTACCGTTCCAGAAGAATCCGCAACATCCGACGCAACGGCTCGGCCGCGCCCCACAACAACTGATCGCCCACGGTAAACGCGCCCAGATACTGCGAACCCATATTCAACTTGCGCAAACGCCCCACCGGAATATTCAACGTCCCGGTCACCGACGTCGGGCTCAGCTCCTGAATGCTTGCCTCGCGATTATTCGGCACCAGCTTCACCCACGGGTTGTGCTGACTGATCATTCCCTCGATATCCGCGATCGGCACATCCTTGTTCAGCTTGATCGTCAGCGCCTGACTGTGGCACCGCATCGCACCGATGCGCACGCAAATACCGTCGACCGGAATCGGGCTCTTGAAACGACCCAGAATCTTGTTCGTCTCCGCCTGCCCTTTCCACTCCTCACGGCTCTGACCGTTCGGCAGCTCCTTGTCGATCCACGGGATCAGACTGCCCGCCAGCGGCACCCCGAAATTCTCGGTCGGGAAACCCTCGCCACGCATCGCGTCAGCCACCTTGCGGTCGATGTCCAGAATCGCGCTGGCAGGGTTCGCCAGCTCGTCGGCCACCGACGCATTGATCGCGCCCATCTGCTTGATCAGCTCACGCATGTTCTGCGCACCGGCGCCGGAAGCGGCCTGATACGTCATGACGTTCATCCACTCCACCAGACCGGCCTCGAACAGCCCGCCCAGGCCCATCAGCATCAGGCTGACGGTGCAGTTGCCACCGATGTAGTTCTTGGTGCCGGCATCCAGCTGCTGGTCGATGACCTTGCGGTTGACCGGATCGAGGATGATCACGGCATCGTCCTGCATGCGCAGGGAAGACGCCGCGTCGATCCAGTAACCCTGCCAGCCCGCTTCGCGCAGCTTGGGGAAAACCTCGTTGGTATAGTCGCCGCCCTGGCAGGTCAGCACCACGTCCAGGGTCTTGAGCTCGTCGATGCTGTAGGCATCTTTCAGCGGCGCGACGTCCTTGCCCACCGACGGGCCTTGGCCGCCGACGTTGGAGGTGGTGAAAAAAACCGGCTCAATGAGATCGAAATCCTGCTCTTCCAGCATGCGCTGCATGAGCACGGAACCGACCATCCCGCGCCAACCGACCAGACCTACACGTTTCATCGCAACTACACCTTAATTAAAAGTGGGGCCCCGACCGCAGGGAGCCAAAGGGCTCAACCTGACAGTCGTGGGCCCGAGATATTACAGATTGCGCAGCGCGGCGACTACGGCGTCGCCCATTTCCTGCGTCCCGACCCGGGCATTGCCTTCGGACCAGATGTCGCCGGTGCGCAAGCCCTGATCCAGCACCAGGCTGACGGCTTTCTCGATGGCGTCGGCGGCGGTGTGTTCGTTGAAGCTGTAACGCAGCATCATCGACACCGACAGAATCGTCGCCAGCGGGTTGGCCACGCCTTTGCCGGCGATGTCCGGCGCCGAACCGTGGCAAGGCTCGTACATGCCCTTGTTGTTGGAATCCAGCGACGCCGACGGCAGCATGCCGATGGAACCGGTGAGCATCGACGCTTCGTCGGAGAGGATGTCGCCGAACATGTTGTCGGTCACGATTACGTCGAACTGCTTCGGTGCGCGGACCAGCTGCATGGCGGCGTTGTCGACGTACATGTGGCTGAGTTCGACGTCCGGGTAATCCTTGGCGACCTGCTCGACGATTTCGCGCCACAACTGACTGGAGGCCAGCACGTTGGCTTTGTCCACCGAGCAGAGCTTCTTGCCGCGCACGCGGGCCATGTCGAAGCCGACGCGGGCGATGCGGCGGATCTCGCTTTCGCTGTAGGGCAACGTATCGTAGGACTGGCGCTCGCCGTTTTCCAGCTCGCGGGTGCCGCGCGGTGCGCCGAAGTAGATACCGCCGGTCAGCTCGCGGACGATAAGGATATCCAGGCCGGCCACGATTTCTGGCTTAAGGCTGGAGGCATCGGCCAGCTGCGGATACAGAATTGCCGGACGCAGGTTGGCAAACAGGCCCAGTTGCGAGCGGATCTTCAGCAGGCCGCGCTCCGGACGGATGTCGCGCTCGATGGCGTCCCATTTCGGGCCGCCCACGGCGCCGAGCAATACGGCGTCAACGGCGCGGGCGCGCTCAAGGGTCTCATCGGCCAGCGGCACGCCGTGCTTGTCGATCGCCGCGCCGCCGATAACGTCGTGGCTCAGTTCGAACCCCAGCTGATATTTCTCGCTGGCCAGCTCCAGCACCTTGACCGCCTCGGCCATGATTTCCGGACCGATGCCATCACCTGGAAGAATCAGAATCTGCTTGCTCATAACGTCCTCGTTTCAAAATAGATGTCGGCCCGGAAAACAAGGCCGACTCGGCAGCTGCAAGCTTCAAGCGGCAAGCCACAAGTGATGCAGCGCCTGGCTCGGAATTTCTTGCAGCTTGAAGCTTGTAGCTTGCAGCTCACTGCTCCGCTTCAGCGGAAAAGCCAAGGCTGCGAAGCCCGATGCTTGCTCTCGAACGCGGCGATCGCCTCGCCGTCCACCAGGGTCAGACCGATGTCGTCCAGGCCGTTGAGCAGGCAGTGCTTGCGGAAGGCGTCGATTTCAAAGCGGTACACCTTGCCGTCTTCGCGGGTCACGGTCTGCGCTTCCAGGTCCACGTTCAACTGGTAGCCCGGTGTGGCTTCGACCACCTTGAACAGCTCATCGACCTCGCTTTCGGTCAGGATGATCGGCAGCAGGCCGTTCTTGAAGCTGTTGTTGAAGAAAATGTCTGCGTAGCTCGGCGCGATGATGCTGCGAAAGCCATATTCTTCCAGCGCCCATGGGGCGTGTTCACGGCTCGAGCCGCAGCCGAAGTTTTCCCGGGCCAGCAACACGCTTGCGCCTTGGTAACGCTCGGCGTTGAGCACGAAGTCAGGGTTCAGCGGACGCTTGCTGTTGTCCTGGTACGGCTGACCCACATCGAGGTAACGCCACTCGTCAAACAGGTTCGGGCCAAAGCCGGTGCGACGGATCGACTTCAGGAACTGCTTGGGGATGATCTGATCGGTGTCAACGTTGGCGCGATCCAGCGGAGCGACCAGACCGGTGTGTTGAGTAAAAGGCTTCATACGGGCTCCTTATGCCTGGCTCATGGTGCGAACGTCGACGAAACGGCCGTTGACCGCTGCCGCTGCCGCCATCGCCGGGCTGACCAGGTGAGTACGACCACCGGCGCCCTGACGGCCTTCGAAGTTGCGGTTGGAGGTCGACGCGCAGTGCTCGCCGCTCTCAAGGCGGTCCGGGTTCATCGCCAGGCACATCGAGCAGCCCGGCTCACGCCATTCGAAACCGGCTTCGATGAAGACCTTGTCCAGCCCTTCCCGCTCGGCCTGCTCCTTCACCAGACCCGAGCCCGGCACAACGATCGCCTGCTTGATGGTCGACGCCACTTTGCGGCCCTTGGCGATGTCCGCCGCCGCGCGCAGGTCTTCGATCCGCGAGTTGGTGCACGAGCCGATGAACACGCGATCGAGCTGGATATCGGTGATCGCCTGATTGGCTTTCAGGCCCATGTACTTCAAGGCGCGCTCGATGGAGCCACGCTTGACCAGATCGGCTTCCTGCGCCGGATCCGGCACGTTCTGATCCACGGCCACGACCATTTCCGGGGAGGTGCCCCAGCTGACTTGCGGCTTGATCTGGGTCGCGTCTAGCTCGACCACGGTGTCGAACACCGCGTCGTCGTCGGACACCAGGTCCTTCCAGGCTTCAACCGCAGCGTCCCACTGCTCGGCAGTCGGTGCGAAAGGACGACCCTTCACGTAGGCAATGGTCTTTTCATCGGTCGCCACCAGCCCGACGCGTGCGCCGGCTTCGATGGACATGTTGCAGATGGTCATGCGGCCTTCGACGGACAGGTCGCGAATGGCGCTGCCGGCGAACTCGATGGCATGGCCGTTACCGCCGGCGGTGCCGATCTTGCCGATGATGGCCAGGACGATGTCCTTGGCGGTGACGCCGAAGGGCAGCTTGCCTTCGACCTTCACTTGCATGTTCTTCATTTTCTTGGCGACCAGGCACTGGGTCGCGAGGACGTGCTCGACCTCGGAGGTGCCGATGCCGTGGGCCAGGGCGCCGAATGCGCCGTGGGTCGAGGTGTGGGAGTCGCCGCAGACCACGGTCATGCCCGGCAAGGTCGCGCCCTGCTCCGGGCCGATGACGTGAACGATGCCCTGGCGGACGTCGTTCATCTTGAATTCGGTGATGCCGTATTCGTCGCAGTTGTCGTCCAGGGTCTTGACCTGCAAGCGCGACACCTGATCGACGATGGCGTCAACGCCATCCTTGCGATCCGGGGTGGTCGGCACGTTGTGGTCGACGGTGGCGACGTTGGCGTCGATGCGCCACGGTTTGCGACGGGCCAGGCGCAAGCCTTCGAAAGCCTGAGGCGAAGTCACTTCGTGGATGATGTGACGGTCGATGTACAGCAGCGCGGAGCCATCGTCGCGCTGCTTGACCAAATGCGAATCCCAGAGCTTGTCGTAGAGCGTTTTGCCGGCCATCAGACGGTTCCTCATCAGCGTATTTCTATGCCCCGGCCGCCGATGTCGAAATGACACCGTAAAGACCCTTGGCTTGTGGGGGAGATGCTATGGAATATGCTTAAATAACTCAAATTCATATTTTTCATGCTTTGCATAACCAACAGGAATCCGAGATGGATTTGGCCAACCTCAATGCCTTTATCGCCATCGCCGAAATGGGCAGTTTCTCGGCCGCCGGCGAACGGCTGCACCTGACGCAACCGGCGGTCAGCAAGCGCATCGCCGGGCTGGAGCAACAGCTGGACGTGCGACTTTTTGATCGGCTGGGCCGCGAAGTCAGTCTGACCGAGGCCGGACGTGCCCTGCTCCCCCGCGCTTATCAGATCCTTAACGTGCTGGACGACACCCGTCGCGCGCTGACCAACCTGACCGGGGAAGTCACCGGGCGCCTGACCCTGGCGACCAGTCACCACATCGGACTGCACCGGTTGCCTACGCTGTTAAGGGCGTTTACAAAGGCCTATCCGGACGTCGCGCTGGACATTCAGTTTCTCGATTCGGAAGTGGCCTACGAAGAAATCCTCCACGGCCGTGCGGAGCTGGCGGTGATTACGTTGGCGCCCGAGCCCCACGCGCTGGTGAAGGCCGTCAAGGTCTGGGACGACCCCCTGGACTTCGTCGCCGCACCCGAGCACCCGCTGGCCACTCAGAAAAACGTCAGCCTGGCCGACATCGCCGGCTACCCCGCGGTGTTCCCGGGCGAAAATACCTTCACTCACCACATCGTCAGCGGACTCTGCGAAGCCCAGGGCCTGAAGCCGAATATCGCCATGAGCACCAACTACATGGAGACGATCAAGATGATGGTGTCCATTGGCCTGGCCTGGAGCGTGCTGCCCCGGACCATGCTCGACGAGCAAGTCACGGCCATTCCGTTACCGGGTATTCAGTTGCGCCGACAGCTGGGGTACATCGTCCACACCGAACGCACGCTGTCCAACGCCGCGCGGGCGTTCATGGCGCTGCTGGATGCGCAGGCCGCCGGGCTGGAGCAATCGCAGGCGCGCTGAACGCGCACAAAAAAGGCGCCCCGCAGGGCGCCTTCTCACGTTGACTCGGGATCAGTGAGTCAGGGTTTTCTGAGCATTGATTTCGATGCGTTTTGGCTTGGCCTCTTCAGGCACCAGACGCAGCAGGTCAATGTTCAGCAGGCCATTGGCCAAAGCAGCGTTCTTGACCTCGATGTGGTCAGCCAGGCGGAACGACAGCTTGAATGCACGCTGGGCAATGCCCTGGTGCAGGAAGGTCACGCCTTCCGCGGTGTTCTCGCGCTTGCTGCCGGTGACGGTCAGTACGCCCTTCTCGACTTGCAACTCCAGATCTTCCTCCTGGAACCCCGCCGCCGCGATGACAATGCGGTATTGGTCATCAGCGTGTTTTTCGACGTTGTAGGGAGGGTAGCTGCTCGCCGACTCGTTGCGCGCCGCCGATTCGAACAGGTCGTTGAAGCGGTCGAAGCCAACGGAGTGACGGAACAGTGGAGCCAGGGAAAATGCAGTAGTCATCTGAAAATCTCCTGATAAATCAGCAAGTGGTTATCTCCGCGACCCGATTTCGGCATCGCGTAACCCCAAAATAGGGACAGCCATTTGCGTTTCAAGAGTCGTGCAAAAACTTTTTTCAGGCGGCTTCCGGTATGTTCACGCCGAGCATCTGGTTGATCCGCTCGCAGTCGGTTTCGCGGCGCAGGGCATCGAACAGCAGAGTCGCTTCGGGGTAGCTTTTGGTCAGCAGAACCACCCACTGCTTGAGCCGGCCCGGTGCCTGAACGCGGGTCATCTTGGCCATGGCCTGCAGCCAGAAATCCCGCAGCAGCGGCTGTAACTCGATCCAGGTCATGGGGATGACGTCACGCCCGGCTTGCGCAGCGGCGATCTGACGGCCCAAGTCCGGACGCGCCACCAGACCGCGGCCGATCATGATGTCACGGGCCCCGCAGATTTCCCTGCAGCGCCGCCAGTCGTCGACGGTCCAGATCTCGCCGTTGGCAATGATCGGAATCTTCACCACGTCCTGAATCTTGCCGATCCACTCCCAGTGTGCCGGCGGCTTGTAGCCGTCAACTTTGGTGCGGGCGTGGACGACGATGTGTTCAGCGCCGCCCGCTTCCAGCGCCCGGGCGCAATCAAGGGCCGGCTCGGTGCTGTCGTAGCCCAGGCGCATCTTGGCGGTAACCGGAATGTGTGCCGGCACGGCGCGGCGTACGTGGCTGAGGATGGTGTGCAGCAGCTCCGGCTCCTTGAGCAGCACCGCCCCGCCCCGGGATTTGTTGACGGTCTTGGCCGGGCAGCCAAAATTCAAGTCGATGACCGGGGCGCCCAGTTCGGCCGCGAAGGCAGCGTTCTCGGCCAGGCACACCGGGTCAGAACCCAGCAGTTGCACACGCAGCGGCACGCCGGCGCGGGTTTTCGAACCCTGCAACAGTTCGGACGCGAGCTTGTGGAAGTAATGCTCCGGCAGCAGACGCTCGGTCACCCGAATGAATTCGGTCACGCACCAGTCGATGCCGCCGACTTGCGTCAGCACGTCGCGCAGGATGTCGTCGACCAGGCCTTCCATGGGCGCCAAGGCAATTTGCATGGGTCACACTCGAAAAAAAGTCCGGCAGTTTACGCAGAGACCGGCGGATTGGATACGCTTTACCCGCGCCGGACGTCAGGACACAACACGGTGCAGGCCGGCGGCGTAGCCGTCGATGAACTCGCTCGGCATGCGCTTGGGCTTGCCCGACGAGAGTTCGATGCAGACGAAGGTGGTTTGCGCCCGCAGCAAGGTCATGCCGTCACTCGGCCGTTTCAGCTGGAAGCGCCGGGTCATCTTCAGGCGCTGGTCCCAGTCGACGATCCAGGTCGCCAGTTGCAGCTCGTCATCCTGGTAGGCGCTGGCCAGGTAATCGATTTCGTGCCGGACCACGGCCATGGCCCGGTCGAGTCGGCGGTACTCGCTCAGGTCCAGGCCCAACTGCTGGGAATGCCGCCATGCGCAGCGTTCGAGCCAAGTGACGTACACGGCGTTGTTGGCGTGGCCCAGGCCGTCGATGTCTTCCTCGCCCACCTGCAGATCGATGACGAACGGCGTTGCCAGATCCCAGACCATGTTTTTCTGTCCCTATCAAATTCATTACGCGGGCAGTGTAACCAAAAGCATCGGACAAAACTGATGGCGGTCGTGGTTGGCCAGAGGTTGAGGGTGACTGCGCCGGCCTCTTCCCGGCTAAAGCCGGTCCCACTAAAAAAGCATCGCGTGCATCCAGAGGGATTGGCTGAACGCGAAACTTTGTGGGACTGGCTTTAGCCGGGAAGGCGTCGGGTGTCACGCTGCAGAATCGAGGGTGCCTGCGCGGGCCTCTTCCCGGCTGAAGCCAGTCCTACAACGGCATCAGAGCACCGCCGACTTGGCTGCCCGCAGCACTCGATCCGATAGCTCACTGGGGCCCAGGGCTCGGGCGAGGGCCAGGCCGCCGACCATCAAGGCGATGTCGGCCAGGGTCTTGTCGGTTTCTTCAGGACTGGCGGCGAGCTGCGCCACCATCAGTTCGACGTGTTCAGCCAGTGCGTTGCGAAAATCAACGGACAGACGCGCCATCTCCCCTATCGCCGTCGGCAAGGGGAAAGCGTGCTCTTGAGCGTCGCGGTGCCTGCGCGACAGGTAGAACGCCGCCAACAGCGCGCGCCGCTCCTCGCCCGGCAATTGGTCGTCAATGCTGGCGACCATCTCACGGCGTTCGGCCAGCAACTGGCTGAACGCTTCCAGCATCAGGGCTTCCTTGCTGTCGAAATGCGCATAGAACCCGCCCACCGTGAGCCCCGCTGCGCCCATAATCTCGTTGACGCTGGGCTCGATCGGGCCGCGCGCAATCAGGGCGGTGCTGGCAGCAGCGAGAATACGTTCGCGGGTCTGTGCTTTTTTGTCGTTCATGACCGCCTCCGGGATGATGACGATAATATTATCCTCATCATGTGCGTTGGCAAGGACGCATCAGGCATTTGAGATGACTGACAGGCGGATGAGACAAGAGAGATGACTGAAGATGAGGTAAACAAAGAAAGAAGGGATTGAGAACTCAAACCCCGAAAAAACAAAAGGGCCATTCAATAATCGAATGACCCTTGGTCTCGCAGAGCGAGAAATCGTGGCGTCCCCTAGGGGACTCGAACCCCTGTTACCGCCGTGAAAGGGCGGTGTCCTAGGCCACTAGACGAAGGGGACGCAAAACCTTCGAGCAGATTCGCCGATGACACATGACGAACCCTGGCAGAAATTGGTGGAGCTAAGCGGGATCGAACCGCTGACCTCCTGCATGCCATGCAGGCGCTCTCCCAGCTGAGCTATAGCCCCGGATTTACGCCTCTCGGCGGAGGTCAGCTAGAAAGCTTCACTCGGTAAAACTGGCGTCCCCTAGGGGACTCGAACCCCTGTTACCGCCGTGAAAGGGCGGTGTCCTAGGCCACTAGACGAAGGGGACGTAACCCTTGCGTACCGCATCGGTGCTGGTTCCGGAGCGGGACAAACTTCAAGGCAGTAAAGCAAACCTTGAAGCTTCTAATTTGGTGGAGCTAAGCGGGATCGAACCGCTGACCTCCTGCATGCCATGCAGGCGCTCTCCCAGCTGAGCTATAGCCCCACATTACACTGACAGAGAGCGCCGCGTTACCGCGTGTTTCTGCGTTGCCGTGTGGACGGGGCGCATATTAAGTGCGACCCACAATGCTGTCAAATTCTTTTTCAAACAATTCCAAAAGAATTTTCCGGGATAACAATCACTTACCGCCTCCCGGAAAACCGCCCCGCGTCGGGCCACCGGGCAATCGCTCAATGGCCCGGTGTCGCTCAGGCAACCGCTCAGCCAATCGCGCCGAGCAATTTTTCCCACTCTTTGTTCTCTTTCTTGGACACGCCGCCCAGCATGTCCAGCGCCTGGCGCAGACGGAAACGGGTCAGGTCCGGGCCGAGAATTTCCATCGCATCGGTCACCGAGACTGAATTCGCCTGACCGGTGATGGCAGCGAACATCAGCGGCATGGCGTCACGCAGTTTCAGTTCCAGGTGCTCGACGACCGCCTGGATGCAACCGGTGATCTTGTCCTTCTCCCACTGACGCAGGGACTCGAGCTTCCACAGGATCAACTGAATAACCTGACGCACTTGCTCCGGCGACAGCTTCTTGTGCTCGAACAATTTGGCGTCCGGCGTCACGCCACCGGCGAAGAAGAAGCCGCCCAGCGGGGCGATCTGGCTGAAGGTCTCGACGCGGCCCTGCACGTGGGGGGCGATCTTCATCATGTAGTCGCTGTTGAACGCCCACTTCTGCACGCGGGTGGCGAACTCTTCCACCGGCAGTTCACGCAGCCACTGGCCGTTGAGCCACGACAGTTTCTCGATGTCGAAAATCGGGCCGCCCAGGGAGACGCGGCTCAGATCGAAATGCTCGACCATCTCATCCAGCGAGAACTTTTCGCGCTCGTCGGGCATCGACCAGCCCATGCGGCCGAGGTAGTTGAGCATCGCTTCCGGCATGAAGCCCATGCGCTCGTAGAACGTGACCGAGGTCGGGTTCTTGCGCTTGGACAGCTTGCTCTTGTCCGGGTTACGCAGCAGCGGCATGTAGCACAGCGCCGGCTTTTCCCAGCCGAAATATTCGTAGAGCAGGATCAGCTTCGGTGCCGACGGCAGCCATTCTTCGCCGCGCAGCACGTGAGTAATGCCCATCAGGTGGTCGTCGACGACGTTGGCGAGGAAGTAGGTCGGCAGGCCGTCGGTCTTCATCAGGACTTGCATGTCCATGCGGTCCCACGGGATTTCCACTTCGCCGCGGAGGAGGTCCGGCACCACGCAGACGCCTTCGTTCGGCACCTTCATGCGGATCACATGGGGTTCGCCGGCGGCCAGGCGACGCTCGACTTCTTCCTTGGAGAGCAACAGCGCGCGGCCGTCATAGCGCGGAGCTTCGCCGCGGGCGGTCTGCTCGGCGCGCATCTGGTCGAGCTCTTCGGCGGTGCAGAAGCACGGGAAGGCATGACCGGCATCGACCAGTTCCTGCACGTACTTTTTGTAGATGTCGCCGCGCTCGCTCTGGCGATACGGGCCATGGGGACCGCCGACGTCAGGACCTTCGCTCCACTCGATGCCGAGCCAGCGCAGGGCGTCGAAAATCTGTTGTTCGGACTCGCGGGTCGAGCGCAGTTGGTCGGTGTCTTCAATGCGCAGGATGAATTCGCCGCCATGCTGCTTGGCGAAGCAATAGTTGAACAGCGCGATGTAGGCCGTGCCAACGTGGGGGTCGCCGGTGGGCGATGGCGCGATGCGGGTGCGAACGGTGGTCATGGAAAATCCCGGATAGGTCGAACAAGCCGCGAATGTTAACAGGCGCGGCCTGCGCGGCTCCAGCGCCAGCGGTGATGGGCTGCACAATCGGGGCGATGACGAGACAGGCGGCCCCGCCCTGCCGGCCCGGAACGCCTCGCAACGAATGCCCCGCCATCAGTGCCGGTCATGATCGCGACGATGGCTAGGTGCCAGACCGCCAACCCTGATAAATTTGCTGACATTCCAAAAATCCAGAACGCCCATGCCCGCCCAACTCAAGCGCCGCCTGTTCATCTTCTTCGGGGTGATTCTGCTGATCGCCCTCGCCTTCTTCGCCCAGTGGTACCTGAAAGGACGCTTTCACGAGTCCACCGACAACGCCTACGTGCAGGGTGAAATCACCCGGGTGTCCAGCCAGCTCGGCGCGCGGATCGACGAGGTGCTGGTGCAGGACAACCAGCACGTGGAAAAAGGCCAGTTGCTGGTACGGCTCGAGCCGGATGACTTTCGCCTGGCCATCGACCGGGCCCAGGCGACACTGGCAACCCGCGAGGCGGAGCGCTTGCAGGCACAGAGCCGTCTCACCCAGCAGTCGAGCCTGATCGCCGCCAGCGATGCGCAGGTGCAGGCGAATCAGGCGACCCTTGGGCGCACGCAACTGGACCTGGCGCGGCTGCAAAAACTGCGCACCCCGGGTTTCGTCTCGGAAGCGCAGGTCACGACCATGACCGCCGACAGCAACGTCGCGCGCTCCCAGGTCAGCAAGGCCCAGGCCGACGCCCAGAGTCAGCGCCAGCAGGTCAACGCGCTGAACGCCGAGATCAAGCGCCTCGACGCGCAGATCGCCACCGCTCGCGCCGACCTGGCTCAGGCGCAGATCAATGTGCAGCGCACCGAAATCCACTCGCCCCTCAGCGGGCTGGTCGGCCAGCGGGCGGCGCGCAATGGCCAGGTCGTTCAGGCCGGCGCGTACCTGCTGTCGATCGTGCCGGACGAGGACATCTGGGTGCAGGCCAATTTCAAGGAAACCCAGATCGAGCACATGGAGATCGGTCAGGTCGCCCAACTGACGTTCGACAGCTTTCCCGGCACGCCCATCGAGGGCCGCGTCGACAGCCTGTTTGCCGCCTCCGGCGCGCAGTTCAGTCTGCTGCCGCCGGACAACGCCACCGGCAACTTCACCAAGGTCGTGCAGCGCATCCCGGTCAAGTTGACCTTCGCGCCGGACAACCCGCTGCACGGCAAGATCCGCCCAGGCATGTCGGTGACCGTTTCGGTCGACATCCGGCCGGCGGACGACCCGCAACGTGGCCGGTGACGAGCTGATCCGCCCGGTCGGCGAACCGACCCGGCGCGACTGGATTGCCGTGATGAGTGTGATGCTCGGCGCGTTCATGGCGGTCCTCGACATCCAGATCACCAACTCGTCGCTCAAGGACATCCAGGGCGCACTGTCGGCGACCCTGGAAGAAGGCTCATGGATTTCCACCTCCTATCTGGTGGCGGAAATCATCATGATTCCGCTGACGGCCTGGCTGGTGCAGTTGCTCTCGGCGCGGCGCCTGGCGGTGTGGGTGTCGCTGGGTTTCCTGCTGTCGTCCCTGCTCTGCTCCATGGCCTGGAGCCTGGAGAGCATGATCGTGTTCCGCGCCCTGCAGGGCTTCACCGGCGGCGCGCTGATCCCGCTGGCGTTCACCCTGACGCTGATCAAACTGCCGGAGCATCACCGGGCCAAGGGCATGGCGCTGTTCGCCATGACCGCCACCTTCGCCCCGTCCATCGGCCCGACCCTGGGCGGCTGGCTGACGGAGAATTTTGGCTGGGAATACATCTTCTACATCAACATCCCGCCGGGGCTGGTGATGATTGGCGGTCTGCTCTACGGCCTGGAGAAGAAGGCGCCGCATTGGGAATTGCTCAAGAGCACCGACTACGCCGGCATCGTCACCCTGGGCGTCGGGCTGGGCTGCCTGCAGGTGTTTCTTGAAGAGGGCCATCGCAAGGACTGGCTGGAATCGAACCTGATCGTCGGTCTGGGCAGCATTGCGCTGGTGAGCCTGATCAGCTTTGTGATCATTCAGTTTTCCAAACCGAAACCGCTGATCAATCTGGGGATTCTCGGCAACCGCAATTTTGGGCTGTCGAGTATTTCCAGCGTGGGCATGGGGGTGGGTCTGTATGGCTCGATCTATCTGCTGCCGCTGTACCTGGCGCAGATTCAGGGCTACAACGCCCAGCAGATCGGCGAGGTGATCATGTGGATGGGCGTGCCCCAGCTGTTTCTGATTCCGCTGGTGCCACAGTTGATGAAGGTTATTTCGCCGAAGTTGCTGTGTACGCTGGGGTTTGGTTTGTTCGGGCTGGCGAGCTTTTCCTCCGGGGTGCTCAATCCGGATTTTGCCGGGCCGCAGTTCAATCAGATTCAGCTGGTGCGGGCGCTGGGTCAGCCGTTGATCATGGTGACCATTTCCCTGATCGCCACAGCGTTCATTCAGCCCCAGGACGCGGGGTCGGCGTCGAGTCTGTTCAATATTCTGCGCAACCTGGGCGGCGCCATCGGCATTGCGCTGCTGGCGACGTTACTGGATGCGCGAACCAAGACCTACTTCGACTATTTGCGCGAATCGATCTCCCCCGCCAACCCGCAAGTGGCCGAGCGCATGGCGATGCTCACCGACCGGCTGGGCAGCGAAACCGCGGCGCTGGGCAAGCTCAGCGAGATCGCCCATCAACAGGCAGCGATCATGGCCTACAACGACGCGTTTCATTTTGTCGGGATTGCGCTGGGGATCAGCATGCTGGCGGTGCTGTTGACGCGGAAGCTGCCGTCCGGGGTCAAGGGTGGCGCGGCGCATTGAGCCGTCATGACATGCCGCAATTGCTTAGCCAACACAACCCCTGTGGAAGCGAGCTTGCTCGCGAAAGCGTCGGCACATCCGCTGCATCTTCATCTGGAGTGAAAATGCCTTCGTGAGCAAGCTCGCTCCCACAAGTCCAGCAGCGTGGCGGGGATACCAGGTTGAACACAACCCTTGTGGGAGCGAGCTTGCTCGCGAAAGCGTCGGTACATCCGCCGCATCTTCATCTGGAGTGAAGATGCCTTCGTGAGCAAGCTCACTCCCACAGGTCCACCAGCGTGGCCGGGATACCAGGTTAAACACAACCCTTGTGGGAGCGAGCTTGCCCGCGAAAGCGTTGATACATCCGCTGCATCTTCATCTGGAGTGAAAATGCCTTCGTGAGCAAGCTCACTCCCATAAGTCCACCAGCGTGGCCGGGATACCAGGGTGAACACAACCCTTGTGGGAGCGAGCTTGCTCGCGAAAGCGTCGGCACATCCGCTGCATCTTCATCTAGAGTGAAAATGCCTTCGTGAGCAAGCTCACTCCCACAGGTCCCGCGGCGTGACCGATATTCAGCGTCGTGCCCCCGGTCACTCCCACACCGCCCTCAAACCGCCAGCAAGCGCTCGCGCAATTTGCCGATCTCGTCGCGCATCTGCGCTGCCGCCTCGAACTCCAGGTCGCGGGCCAGCTGGTACATCTTCTCTTCCAGCTGACGAATGCGTTTGGTGATTTCGCTCGGCGAGCGCAGTTCGGCTTCGTACTTGGCGTTCTCTTCGGCGGCCTTGGCCATGCCCTTGCGCTTCTTGCTGCGCGAGCCGGGCACGGTGGCGCCTTCCATGATGTCGGCGACGTCCTTGATCACGCTTTTCGGCGTGATGCCGTTGGCCAGGTTGAAGGCGATCTGCTTCTCGCGACGACGGTCGGTTTCTTCGATCGCGCGCTCCATGGAGCCGGTGATGCGGTCGGCGTAGAGGATCGCGCGGCCATTGAGGTTACGCGCGGCACGGCCGATGGTCTGGATCAGCGAGCGCTCGGAGCGCAGGAAGCCTTCCTTGTCGGCATCGAGAATCGCCACCAGCGACACTTCCGGCATGTCCAGGCCTTCGCGCAGCAGGTTGATCCCCACCAGCACATCAAAGGTGCCCAGACGCAGGTCGCGGATGATCTCCACACGCTCGACCGTATCGATGTCCGAGTGCAGGTAACGCACGCGCACGCCGTGGTCGGCCAGGTAATCGGTGAGGTCTTCGGACATGCGCTTGGTCAGCGTGGTCACCAGCACCCGCTCCTCGATCGCCACGCGCTTGTGGATCTCGGAGAGCAAGTCGTCGACCTGGGTCAGTGCCGGACGGATTTCGATCTGCGGGTCGACCAGACCGGTCGGCCGCACCACCTGCTCGACCACACGGCCCGCGTGCTCGGCTTCGTAAGGCCCGGGCGTCGCGGAAACAAAAATGGTCTGCGGACTGACGTTTTCCCACTCATCGAACCGCATCGGCCGGTTGTCCAGCGCGGACGGCAGGCGGAAACCGTACTCCACCAGCGTTTCCTTACGCGAGCGGTCGCCCTTATACATGGCGCCGACCTGGGGCACGCTGACGTGGGACTCATCGATCACCAGCAGCGCGTCAGCCGGCAGGTAGTCGTACAGCGTCGGCGGCGGCGCGCCGGACGGACGCCCGGACAAGTAGCGCGAGTAGTTTTCGATGCCGTTGCAGTAACCCAGTTCGAGGATCATCTCCAGGTCAAAACGGGTGCGCTGCTCCAGACGCTGGGCTTCCACCAGTTTGTTGGCGCCGCGCAGGTATTCCAGACGCTCGTTCAGCTCGACCTTGATGCCTTCCATCGCGTCCAGCAGCGTTTCGCGCGGGGTCACGTAGTGGCTCTTCGGGTAGAAGGTGAAGCGCGGCAGTTTGCGAATGACCTCGCCGGTCAGCGGATCGAAGGCAGAGAGGCTCTCGACCTCGTCATCGAACAGCTCGATACGGATGGCTTCCAGGTCGGATTCCGCCGGGAAGACGTCGATCACGTCGCCGCGCACCCGGAAGGTCGCCCGGGCGAAATCCATGTCGTTGCGGGTGTATTGCAGGTCGGCCAGACGGCGCAGCAACGCGCGCTGATCGAGCTTGTCGCCACGATCCACGTGCAGAACCATGCGCAGGTAGGTTTCCGGACTGCCCAGACCGTAGATGCATGACACCGTGGTGACGATGATCGAGTCCTTGCGCTCCAGCAACGCTTTGGTCGCGGACAGGCGCATCTGCTCAATGTGGTCGTTGATCGACGCGTCCTTCTCGATGAAGGTGTCCGACGACGGCACGTAGGCTTCCGGCTGGTAGTAGTCGTAGTAGGAAACGAAGTATTCGACCGAATTGTTCGGGAAAAACGCCTTGAACTCGCCGTACAGCTGGGCGGCCAAGGTTTTGTTCGGCGCCAGCACCAGGGTCGGGCGCTGCACTTGCTGAATGACGTTGGCGATGCTGAATGTCTTGCCCGAGCCGGTTACACCGAGCAGGGTCTGGTGCGACAGGCCGGCGTCGATGCCTTCAACCAACTGACGAATCGCCTCCGGTTGATCGCCGGCCGGCTCAAAACGGGTAACGAGCTGAAATTCGGACATAAGGTTCCTTTGGACGGCAACGCAATTGAGCACGGACGGCTGATCCCGTCACGGAAAAGACGTACATAGAAGAAGGTGATGGGACTACAGGTGGAGTCGACTGCGCCACCTTTCAAGCCACCCTCCGCAGATTAGTCCGCGGCACTGGACTAACGGTCGAAAAATTTCGCGAAATATCCGGAAAAACCTGCCCCGCCCTGTCGCCCGCACTGGCGCGGCCCTTTATACTTGCTCCCCGTTTGTGCACCGCTCTAGTGCAATCGGCTGGAGCGACGCGACCCATTCACTCCCCACTCAGAGCCCCCGCACAATGAGCCTGTTCTCCGCTGTCGAAATGGCACCACGCGATCCAATCCTGGGCCTCAACGAAGCATTCAACGCCGATACCCGTACGACCAAGGTCAATCTGGGTGTAGGCGTCTACAGCAACGAAGAAGGGAAAATTCCGCTGCTGCGCGCCGTTGTCGAAGCGGAAGAAAACCGGGTGGCTCAACACCTGCCCCGCGGCTACCTGCCGATTGACGGTATCGCTGCCTACGACAAGGCCGTGCAAACCCTGCTGTTCGGTGCCGAGTCGCCGCTGCTGGCCTCGGGCCGGGTAATGACGGTCCAGGCGGTCGGCGGCACGGGCGCTCTCAAGATTGGCGCTGACTTCCTCAAGCAGCTGTCCCCTGACGCCGTTGTGGCGATCAGCGACCCGAGCTGGGAGAACCACCGCGCGCTGTTCGAAACCGCCGGTTTCCCGGTGCAGAACTACCGCTATTACGACGCCGCCACCCATGACGTAAACCGCACGGGGATGCTGGAAGATCTGCAGAACCTGCCGTCCGGCTCGATCGTCGTGCTGCACGCCTGCTGCCACAACCCGACCGGCGTTGACCTGACCCTGGAGGACTGGAAGAAGGTGCTTGAGGTGCTGAAGGCCAAGGGTCATGTGCCATTCCTGGACATGGCGTATCAGGGCTTCGGTGACGGGATCGACGAGGACGCGGCGGCGGTGCGTCTGTTTGCCGACAGCGGCCTGACGTTCTTTGCTTCCAGCTCATTTTCGAAGTCGTTTTCGCTGTATGGCGAGCGGGTCGGCGCGCTGTCGATTGTGACGGATTCGAAAGAGGAGACAGCGCGGGTGCTGTCGCAGGTGAAGCGTGTGATCCGCACGAACTATTCGAACCCGCCGACCCATGGTGCGTCGATTGTGGCGGCGGTGTTGAGCAGCCCTGAGTTGCGCGCCAAGTGGGAGGAGGAGTTGGGTGAGATGCGCCTGCGGATTCGCGGGATGCGTGAGGAGATGACGCAGCGTCTGGCGAATAATGCGGCGGGGCAGGATTTCAGTTTTGTCGCGCGGCAGCGGGGGATGTTTTCGTATTCGGGTCTGACGACGGCGCAGGTTCATCGTCTGCGCAGCGAGTTCGGGATTTATGCGCTGGATACCGGGCGGATTTGTGTGGCGGCGTTGAACAAGGGGAATATCGGGGCAGTAACGGAGGCGATCCTGGCGGTTATCTAAACCGCTGAACATTTAAGATCAAGAGCGTCTGCCTAAGGGCAGACGTTTCGCCTCCGGCGAGTTACTTGGAAAAGCACCCCAAGTAACCAAGGGTGCTTGCTCTCGGTTGGGCCCGACTTCGTCGGGTTCCCTCACTCCGACGACGCTCCGTGGGCCCGCGCCGAACGGACATCCATGTCCTGACGGCGCTCTCGCCGCATCCATGCGGCTCGGCCCACTCCGCGTCGTCTGCGTTCGGCCTGCACCAAAGTCGCGATGGGTGTCGTCTGGACTTCCCGCGTCGGAAGATCAAAAGCAGATCAAAAGCTTCCCGGCTGAAGCCGGTCCTACAGTCATCGCCAGTCCTACAGGTGCGCGCGGTGTTTCAGTGGGACCGGCTTTAGCCGGGAAGAGGCCGGTGTAGGCGCTGGCAGTTCCGCTGACCAAACACCGTCCCCGTGGGAGCGAGCTTGCTCGCGAATGCTGTTGCCGTTGCCGTTGCCGTTGCCGTGCTTTTGATCTTCGTACGCAAAAAGCCCAAACACCACAAATCGCGACTTGGGTGCAGGCTGAACGCAGACGACGCGGAGTGGGCCGAGCGGCATGGATGCCGCGAGAGCGCCGCTAGGACATGGATGTCCGTTCGGCGCGGGCCCACGGAGCGTCGTCGGAGTGAGGGTATTCCGACGAAGGAGGAACCCAACCAGGAGCAGGGCCTTTTTGGTTACTTTTTCGGCTCTTGGAAAAAGTGACCCGCCGTAAGGGCGGAACCCTAACAACAGCACACCGAGATATTGGATACGCGTAAATATTTGCGCATTTACCCGCTTTTCGGAGCCTGCGACTACGCTTTCTTCCGATACGCCATCGAATCATCAATCCGCTTAAGTATGTAATCCCCCGCCGCCACCGCCGGATACCGACTGGCAGCAGCCTCGATTCCCAAATCGCACGGATCAACAACCGCCCCATAGGTCGGGTCATAAAACGTCGCGATCGAATACCGCTCATGCCCTGACTGATTGATCACCCGATGCAAGGTCGACCGAAACCGATCATTCGACCAGCGCGCCAGCAAATCCCCCACGTTCACCACCAGACTGCCCTCGATCGGCGTTGCATCAATCCACGCCCCGCTGCCCAACTCACGCACCTGCAGACCGCCGCTGTTGTCCTGATGCAACAACGTAATGCAGCCATAATCCGTGTGCGGCGCGACGCCGAACTGATCGGCTTCGGCCCGGGGTGGATGGGGCGGGTAATAGACCATCTGCGTACGCTGCAAACGCTTGCCGTATTTCGGCGCAAAGAAACCGTGCTCGATGCCCAAGCCCACGGCCACGGCCTTCAACAGATCAGCACCCGCCTTGCCCATCTCCTCGTAGTACGCTTCCAGCGCCACCCGCAATGCCGGCATGAAATCCGGCCACTGGTTCGGCCCGCGCAACGCCTCCCCCGCCAGCACACTCGGGTCATCCTCCGGCAGCTCCAGGCCGATGCTGAAAAACTCCTTGAAATCCGGTTTGGTCGCCTCATACATCAGCGCCCCGCCCAACGCATGCCAGCCGCGGTGGCGCTTGTTCACCGCCACCTGGCGCTTTATTTCCGGCGCGTAGGCGAAGAAGGTTTTCGCGGCCGCCATGGTGCTGTCGATCACGTGTCGGGGGACACCGTGGTTGATGATGTAGAAGAAGCCGCTCTCGCTGCAGGCGGTGCGGATGGCTTCGCCGGCGCGCCGGATCGCGGCCTCGTCGCCTTCACGGACGCCGGCCATGTCGATGATCGGGAGGTTGGCGGTGACGGTCATGGCAGGCTCCGGGCGCAGGAAATGGACTGGGCGGTATAGACCGGATCAAGCATTTACTGTGCCGCGCCGCTTCTTTGAGTGGGACCGGCTTCAGCCGGGAATGCGCCAGTGCCTGCACCCTGGATTCTGTGGTGTGACACACGACGCTTTCCCGGCTAAAGCCAGTCCTACAGACACCTCACGATCACTAGGTAGGACCGGCTTCAGCCGGGAAGCTTTTAGCGGCCCTAACCTACCGGCGTCCACCAACTGGCCTGCATCTTGCCTCAGCTGTCTATACAGCCTCCCCGCTTTCAGGCACGCCCCACCCCTGACGCGAATTGATCGAGTGGATTCCATGAGCGACCTGCAACAGACCATCAGCCAGTTGCGCCAGGCCCTGGGCGATGCTCAGGTGCTGACCGGCGAGGCCATCAGCCCGCGTCATTACAGCGACTGGACCCGCCACGCGCCGGCCTGCCCCGCTGCGCTTGTCCTGCCGACCAGTACCGAACAGGTTTCCCTCGCCCTGCGCATCTGTAACGCGGCGGGGCAAAGCGTGGTGCCTCAGGGCGGCATGACCGGCCTCGCGGGCGGCGCCGTTCCGCGCACCACCGACATCGCGCTGTCGCTGGATCGCCTGCGCGGCATCGAGGAGATCGACACGGCCGCCGCCACCGTCAGCGTGCGCGCGGGCACAACGCTGGAGGACATCCAGCACGCCGTGGCCGAGGCCGGTTTTTTGTTTCCGCTGGATCTGGGCGCCCGGGGCTCGTGCCAGATCGGCGGTAACATCGCTACCAATGCCGGCGGCAATGCGGTGATTCGTTACGGGATGACCCGCGACCTGGTGCTCGGTCTGGAGGTGGTGCTGGCGGACGGGCGTGTGCTCGACCTGATGAACAAGATGATCAAGAACAACTGCGGTTATGACCTAAAACAGTGCTTCATCGGCAGCGAAGGCACCCTTGGGGTGATTACCCGAGCAGTATTGAAAATGGCGCCGCCACCCGGTCCGACCACCACGCTGCTCTGCGCCCTGCCCGATTACCCCAGCGCGGTCGCCCTGCTGCGGCGGATTCAATCGAGCGTCGGCACGCCCCAGGCGTATGAACTGATGTGGCAGGATTTCTTCCGCCTCGGTGTGTCGTGGCTAGAGAAGCCCGTCGCGCCGATGCCCGATCATCATCCGCTGTACGTGCTGCTGGAGTCGTCCGGCCCAAGCGATGCGCTGGAGGAAACCCTTGAAGCGGCGATTGAGGCCGGTGAAGTGGTCGATGCCATCCTCGCGACCTCCCAGGCCCAGGCCCGCGGGCTGTGGAAGATTCGCGAGGCGACCGGCGAGTTTCCCCAGCGCATGGCGCCGCTGAATTTCGACATCAGCCTGCCCATCGGCCGCATCGGTGAGTTTGCCGAACGCTGCCGTGAGCGCATCGACGCGCGCTGGCCGGGTAACCGAAGCGTGTATTTCGGCCACATCGGTGACAGCAATCTGCACCTGACCGTGGACTGCAACTCGCTGCCGCAGCCCGCGCCGGTGCTGGAAATCGAGGAGCTGGTGTACAGCGCCGTCGGCGAGCTGGGCGGCGCGGTGTCGGCCGAACATGGCATCGGCCTGCTCAAGCGCGAGTTTCTCCATCACTCGGCGAGCGCAGAAGCGTTGCAAGTAATGGCCGAGCTCAAGCGCAGTTTCGACCCCAACGGCATTCTCAATCCGGGGAAGATCCTCAGCTGATAGCCCCATGCCGGTTGTCTATACCGGTATGGCACGCTAACTGCAGTTGCAGAATCATTCACCCGCTCACCCAACATCCCACAGCCTTCGACGAAACACACCGCATCCACCCAGGAGCCATCCCATGTCACTCGACTCTGTGTTCCGCAGGACGTTTCAAAGCTTGAGTATCGCTGCCACGTTGACGCTGCTGCCATTCGCGGTTCAGGCCGACCAACTGGCCGATGTGAAGAAGGCCGGTGAGCTGGTGGTCGGCACCGAAATGCAGTTTGCGCCCTTCGATTTCCTCGAAGCGGGCAAACAGAAAGGCTTGAACGCCGAGCTGTTCGAGGCGCTGGGCCAGGAGCTGGGGGTCAAGATCAAGTTCCTCGACCTGCCGTGGCCGAGTGTGCTGCCGGGCCTTGAGGCGAAGAAATTCGACGTGGTGGCCGGGCCGATCATCGTGACCAAGGCGCGCAAGGAGCGTTACCACTTCGTCTCGCCGATTGCCGAAGCGACCGTGGCGCTGCTGGCCGGCGCCAAGGACGACAGCATCGGCAAGCCTGAAGACATCGCCGGTAAAACCGTCGGCGCCGGCAAGGGCTCGGCGCAGCTGGAAGAGCTGAAAGCCTTCGCCGCGACCCTGCCGCAGAAGGTCACCATTCGTGAATACGTCGACAACAACCAGGCCTACGCCGACCTGGCCGCCAAACGCATCGTCGCCGTGGCCAACTCGCTGCCGAACATCTCCTTCGTCGCCGCGCAGAAAAGCAATCTGTACAAAGTGGTGCAGCCGCCGTTCGGCAAGAAATCCTATTTCGCCTACCTGGGCCGCAAGGACGCCGATGCCGACAGCCTGATCGCTGCGCTGGATGCCGCCCTGATCAAGATGCATGACGACGGCCGCCTGGCCGCCCTGCAGAAGAAATGGCTGGGGGCGGAAATGGACGTGCCGAAGGGTGATTTCGAGCCGACGTGGTAAGGCGCGTTTGATCCCTGTGTGTCGACTCGGGATTTCCGGGGCGACACCTAACGTGTAGGAGTGAGCTTGCTCGCGAATGCATGCTTGCAGCGAAAGAGGTGTCGCCTGACACACCGCTTTCGTGAGCAAGCTCACTCCCACATTATCCGCGCGCCGACTCCGGATTTGCGGGGCGACACCTATCGTGTAGGAGTGAGCTTGCTCGCGATTGCGGTGCCAGACACCCCATACGTAGCAAGCAAACCGCATTCGTGAGCAAGCTCACTCCCACAAGGTCGGCGCCTGAAGATCCACCCAGTGATGACTCATACAGTGATCATCCACAGTGTGACGATTCACTCAGTGACAATTCACCGGCTGGAGTACCCCCGTGTTCGATTGGCCCTTGCTGCAGCAAAACGCGCCGCTCTTGCTTGGCGCCCTGTGGGTGACGCTACAGGTGTCGATGGCGGCGCTGGTGTTCGGCTTTGTCATCGGCATCGTCGTCGGCAGCCTGCGCCTGTCGCCGATCCCCTTGCTGCGCCGCCTCGGTGGCGCCTACATTTTCGTGTTCCGGGGCATTCCGCTGCTGGTGCAATTGCTGTTCATCTATTACTTCCTGCCCCGGGTCGGCCTGCCGAACGTCTCGCCCACGGTGGCGGCGATCATCGGCCTGTCCCTGGCGGCCGGCGCCTATATCGCCGAGATCATGCGTGGCGGGTTTCTTGCGATTCCCGGCGGTCAGCTGGAGGCCGCGGGGCTGTTGGGCATGAGCGACGCGCAAATGCTCATGCGCATCCGCGTGCCCCAGGCCGTGCGCCTGACGCTGCCGGCCCTGGTCAATGAAATGATTCTGCTGATCAAAGCCTCGTCGCTGGTTTCGGTGGTCGGGCTGGCCGACCTCACCCGCACGGCGCAGAACCTCGCCGCCAGCGATTACATGTTCGTCCAGGACTACCTGATGCTGGCCGGCTTCTACTGCCTGATCAACGTGCCGCTGGCCTACGCCGCGAGCCTGCTCGAACGACGAATGAAGGAGCGCACGGCATGACCTTCGACCCGAGCATTTTCACGGACCACCTGGGCGACATCGGCTCGGGGTTTCTGGTCACCCTCGGCACCTGGAGCAGCGGCGTCGTGCTCGGCCTGGCGCTGGGCATGCTGATCGCCGTCGCCCAGGTGTTCGGCAATAACGCCGTCCGTGCACCGCTGCGGGTGTTCATCGAGCTGATCCGCAGCACGCCGTTTCTGGTGCAGCTGTTTCTGGTGTATTACGGCGGGCCGTCGTTCGGCATCAGCCTCGACCCGATACCCGCCGGCATCCTCGGCCTGGGGGTTTACGGCGGCGTGTACTTCGCCGAGATCTTCCGCACCGGCTTCCAGTCGGTCGCCCAGGGTCAGCTGGAAGCCGCCGATTGTCTGGGCATTACCCGCCTGCAAAGTATCTGGCGCATCCAGTTGCCGCAGATGCTGGTGATGATTCTGCCGGCGCTGGTAAACATGGTCACGGTGCTGTGCAAGGAAACCGCCGTGCTGTCGATCATCACCATTCCCGAGCTGACGATGGTCCTCACCGGCATCGGTTCGGAGACCTTTGCCTTCGTCGAAACCCTGCTGATGCTGTGCATCGGCTACCTGATTCTGGTGGAGCTGTGCTCGCGGCTGGGCATGCTGCTGGAAACCCGCGTCGGCCGCTTCATGAGCAGGCAAACCCGATGAACAGTCTTCTGATCCCTGGCGGCAACGTGCCCGCCCCGACCGGCGAACCGACCGGCCAATCCCTGGATGAACCTATGAAAACCAACGGCGAGCCCTCGACCGTCCTGACCCTGAGCCAGGTGGGCAAAAGCTTCGGCACCCTGCGCGTGCTCAAGGGCATCGACTTGCAGGTGCGGCGCTCGGAAGTGGTCTGCCTGATCGGCCCGTCGGGCTCGGGCAAAAGCACCCTGCTGCGCAGCATGGCGTTTCTGGAGGAGTACGACGAAGGCGAGATCCGCATCGAAGGCCAGTTGCTCGGCTGGCAGGACACCAACAAGGGCCGTCGCCGCGCGCCGCAATCACAGATCAACCAGGTGCGGCGCAACGTCGGCATGGTCTTTCAGCAGTTCAACCTGTGGCCGCACATGACCGCCCTCGGCAACGTCTGCGAAGCCTTGCGGCGGGTGCGCAAACTCTCGGCCGACGACGCGAAAAAGCGCGGCATGGCGATGCTCGACAAGGTGGGCCTGGCGCACAAGGCCGAGGCCTATCCCGCGCAACTGTCCGGTGGTCAGCAGCAGCGGGTGGCGATTGCCCGGGCGCTGGCGATGGAACCGCACATCATGCTGTTCGACGAGCCCACCTCGGCCCTCGACCCGGAGCTGGTGGGTGAAGTGCTGCAGGTGATGAAGACCCTGGCGAAGGAAGGCATGACCATGGTCGTGGTCACCCACGAGATGGGCTTTGCCGCCCAGGTCGCCGATTCGGTGATCTTTCTCGATCAGGGCGAAATCGTCGCACGCGGCACACCGCAGCAGATTTTCCACAACGCCGAGCAACCCCGGCTGCAGCAGTTCTTGCAGAACTACCTGGACCGCAACGCGTTCTGGCAGGACGCCAAAGCGTGATGCGCTTTTTTTAGGGCCGTCGACGCACGCCTGTTCGGAAAGGGAGAAAAACGATGGACAAGCCGGCACCCCAGGCCCTTTATCGGCGGGCGAAGTCCTTCGTTCACGGCAAGCTGTCGTCGGGGGAATGGAAGCCCGGCGACCTGATTCCGTCGGAGAACCGCCTGGTGGTCGAGCTGGGCATGTCGCGGATGACCGTCAACCGGGCGCTGCGCGAGCTGACCGAAGAAGGCCGCCTGCTGCGGGTGTCCGGGGTCGGCACCTTCGTCGCCGCGAGCAAGCCGCAATCCAACCTGTTGCGCATCACCAACATCGCCGACGAAATCCTCGCCCGGGGCCATCGCTATCGTTGCCAGGTGCTGCACCTGGCACGGGAATCGGCGTCGATGCCCATCGCCTCGGCCCTCTCGCTGGCCACCGGCGCGTCGGTGTTTCACCTGTTGTGCGTGCATTACGAGGACGATGTGGCGGTGCAGCTGGAGGACCGTTACGTCAACCCGCACGCCGCGCCGGACTTTCTGAACCAGCCCTTCGGCGACGCGTTGCAGTCGGCGCGCTATCTGTTGCAGATCATTCAGCCCGATGAGATGGAGCACATCGTCGAGGCCAGCCACCCGAGCGCCGAGGAGCTCAGGCATTTGCAGATCGAGCCGGGCGAGCCGTGTCTGGTGCTGATGCGCCGCACCTGGAACAGCGGCAACGTGGTGACCTACGTGCGCTTGGTGCATCCGTCCTCGCGCTATCGACTGGGCAGTCGCATGCCGGTGACGGGTGCGTATCGCGACAGCTGAAGCCTGCCGATCAGCACATGGATCGAACCCTTGCGCGCCGTTGCCCTCGATATCTGTACGTCCTGTGAACGGGACATGACAGAAGAGGTGCGTATGGCTACCCAGAACAACGATCAAACCGTCAACCGCAACGACCCGGCGATTAACCCTGCCGTTGAGAAAGTCAGGCCAGACAGCAGCCTGGCGCAGAACGATGCGCTGAAGAACCAAAGTGGATCACAGAGCCAGTCCGGTGGCGGCGCGCAGAGTCAGGAGAACAACGGCAACCTGACCGGCGAAAACAGCTTCACCCCTGATTTCGAGCCTGAGGAGCATGAGTCGCCGGATACTACCAAAGAGGAACGGCAGACGGGTGAGCTGGACAAGGACATTGATACAGCGGGGGGTTGAGGTCGGCCTTCTGGACCGGAGATCCAAAGCAGGTTTGTGAGTCTGGTTACTGGATTTGATTCCGGCCTGGCACTGGTGGGAGTGAACTTGCTCACGAAGGGGACGGTACCGCCGCTGAATTTCTAGCGGCTGGGCCTGAGTCTTCGCGAGCAAGCTCACTCCTACAGGATCTTCATTGGCTGCGAAGCCTCAGCTCCGCACCTTGGTACGCCGCCATCCGCTTATCCCGCGTATCTTTAATTGCCTAGCACCCTAACAAAACGGCACCATCACGCTTTCGTCTGCGCCTGCAGACCCGCCTGAAGTTCATCCCCCGGAGCGTTGTCGATAATGGTCCAGCCCGCCACTCAGGATGCCCCGCGCGTCGGTAATAAACTTACACCCCGCGAGTTTCGCGGCATGGCGGCGATTCTGATGTCCATCGCCCTCGCCACCCTCGACACCGCCATCGCCAACACCGCCCTCCCCGCCATCGCGGCTGATCTCAACGCCTCGCCGGCCGCATCGGTGTGGATCATCAACGCCTACCAGCTCGCCGCCGTCGCCACACTGTTGCCGTTCGCGGCGCTGGGCGGTGTGCTCGGTCATCGCAAGGTCTATCTGGGCGGGCTGATTCTGTTCGTGGTGTCGTCGGCGCTGTGTGCGCTGTCCTGGTCGTTGCCCACGCTGACCATCGCCCGCGTTCTTCAGGGCATCGGCGCCAGCGCGATCATGAGCGTCAACGCCGCGCTGATCGGCTCGATTTTCCCCCACGAACGGCTGGGCCGCGGCCTGGGCATGAACGCGCTGGTGGTCGGCACGTCATTTTCCATCGGCCCGACCGTGGCCTCGCTGGTGTTGTCGGTAGCGAGTTGGCCGTGGCTGTTTGCGATCAACCTGCCCATCGGCCTGTTCGCCCTGGTGTTCGCCTGGAATTCGCTGCCCGCCACACGCCTCGGCAGCCTGACCTTCGACCGCATGACGGCCGTGCTCAATGTCATCACCTTCGGCGCGCTGATCTTTGCCCTGAGTCAGGCGGCGCAACTGGGTTCCATGACCAGCGTGCTCATCGCCCTGGCGATCTTTCTGGTGGGCGGCGCGCTGATGCTAAAACGCGAGGTCGGTCATCCTGCGCCGATGTTTCCCCTGGATTTGCTCAAGCGGCCGCTGTTTGCGTTGTCGGCGCTGACGGCCTTCTGTTCGTTCGCCACCCAAGGGCTGGCATTCGTCTCGCTGCCGTTCTTTTTTGAAAGCACCCTGGGCCGCGACCCGATCCAGACAGGGTTTCTGATGACGCCGTGGTCGGTGGTGGTGGCGATGATCGCGCCGTTCGCCGGGCGCCTGTCGGACCGTTATGCGCCGGGGCTGCTGGGCGGGATTGGCTTGGCGATGCTGTGCCTGGGGATGATTTCCCTGGCGACCATGCCCGCCGACGCCAGCGTGATGTCGATCATTGCGCGGATGATTCTGTGCGGCATCGGCTTCGGTTTCTTTCAGGCGCCGAATCAGAAAGCCCTGATGACCAGCGCGCCAAAGGAACGCTCCAGCGGCGCCAGCGGCACGATTGCGACGGCACGTTTGATCGGTCAGGCCACGGGCGCGGCGTTGGTGGCACTGAGCTTCGGGATTTCCAATACCCACGGCCCGGTGCTGGCGTTGAGCATCGGCGCGGGCTTTGCGGCGGTGGGCAGTGTGGCGAGCGGCTTGCGGCTGGTGACGAAAAACACGGCCAATCCGCGAGTTTGATACGCCCACGATCTTGTAGGAGTGAGCTTGCTCGCGATTGCGGCGTGTCAGTTGCAGGTGAGTTGACTGACACACCGTGATCGCGAGCAAGCTCACTCCTACAGGGATCGGCAGCAGCCATCGTGGCATCCAGCCAGAACAGGATCAGGCAATCATCGCGTAGAACTGGGTCATCGGTTTCGGGCGCAGGGTTCCTACCATGGGGGCCTGCCATCAACGGCTTAGGCCTCATGAGGAAATGCACAATGAGCAAAACCAAAACCCTATTCATCACCGGTGTCAGCAGCGGCTTCGGCCAGGCGTTGGCGCAACAGGCGCTGGCGGCGGGTCATACCGTGATCGGCACGCTGCGCAATGAAGACGCCGTGCAGGCATTTGAAGCCCAGGCACCCGGTCGCGCCCACGGCGTGTTGCTGGACGTCACCGACTTCGACGCCATCGACCGCGTGGTCGCCGAGGCCGACAACGCGTTCGGGCCCATCGACGTGCTGGTCAACAACGCCGGCTATGGCCACGAGGGCATTCTGGAAGAGTCGCCGCTCGAAGATTTGCGTCGGCAGTTCGACGTCAACGTGTTCGGCGCGGTGGCGATCATCAAGGCTTTCGTGCCGCTGTTCCGTCAGCGCCGCAGCGGGCACATCCTCAACGTCACCTCCATGGGCGGCTTCATCACGATGCCGGGGATTTCCTACTACCACGGCAGCAAATTCGCCCTGGAAGGCATTTCTGAATCCCTGGGCAAGGAGCTGAAGCCGTTCAATGTGTTCGTCACCGCGGTGGCACCGGGTTCGTTCCGCACGGATTGGGCCGGCCGTTCGATGCAGCGTACCGCGCGGCAGATTGCCGACTACGACGCCAGCTTCGACCCGATCCGCAAGGCCCGCGAAGAACGCAGCGGCAAGCAGCCAGGCGATCCGGTCAAGGCTGCCGATGCGATGCTCAAGTTGATTGATAGCCCCAACCCGCCGGCGCATATGCTGCTGGGCAGCGATGCGTTGAAGCTGGTGCGGGAAAAGCTGGCCCAGCTGGAAGCCGAGTTTGCGGAATGGGAAGAGGTGTCGCGTTCGACGGATGGGTGAGACGTCATGGAAAGGTGGGCCATGCCGAGGACCTGTGGGAGTGAGCTTGCTCACGAAGAGGCCGGGGCAGTCAGCCAATTTCTCTGGTGTCAGACATTAAGTCTTCGCGAGCAAGCTCGCTCCCACGAGACCGCGGCTGACTTGAGATTTCGAGCCATGCCGAGGACCTGTGGGAGTGAGCTTGCTCACGAAAGCGCAGGTCCAGCCACTGCATCTTTATCGGCTGGAAGTCAGCATTCGCGAGCAAGCTCGCTCCCACGAGACCGCGGCTGACTTGAGATTTCGAGTCATACAGAGGACCTGTGGGAGTGAGCTTGCTCACGAAAGCGCCGGTCCAGCCACTGCATCTTTATCGGCTGGAAGCCAGCATTCGCGAGCAAGCTCGCTCCCACAAGTTCTCCGTTAACAGCGACATCTGCTGTGTTCCCGCTTTACGAGCTAAACCCCGCCGCGGCTAAAGATGCGGATGACTTCATCCAGATGCCCCGCCATCGCCTGCCTCGCAGCGTCTGCATCTCGATTTTGCAGCGCGTCGAGGATCAGGCGGTGTTCGTGTTCGGAGCGGAACGGCATGTCGTCGGAGGTGTAGTGCGCCTGCAAACGCTGGAACATGCTGCCGTACTGATGCCCGAGCAGGTGTTTGATCATCAGCCCATAGGCCGGATTGCCGGAGGCTTGGGCGATGCGAATGTGGAACAGGCGATCGCCGGGGTGTGTGTGGGAATGCTCGCGGTTGTCGCGGGCGTTGCGTTCGAAGGCCTCGCGGATGGCTTCAAGCTCTTCATCGCTAGCGTTTTGTGCCGCCAGCGCCGCCGCTTCCGGTTCGATCAACCGCCGCGCCTGGAGCAAGGCAAACGGCGGGATCTCCGCGCTGAAATCCACCTCGATGCCCAGCTCCGGATCGACGTCCTTCCACTGATCGCGGGTGACCTGGGTCATCACCGGTTCATCGGACAGCTTCTGCACGGGCGGCTCACAGACCAGCACGCCATTGCCTACGCGCACATCCACCAGCCCGATCACCTCAAGGGCAATCATCGCCTCGCGCACCGACGCCCTGCTCACCCCCAGCATCTTCGCCAATTCACGTTCGGCCGGCAGGCGGCTGCCCGGTGGAAATTCGCCGCTGTCGATCAGCGCGCGGAGCTGATCGGCGATCTGGCGATAAAGTCTCTGGTTATCAATTACTTGGATTGGCATCGGGAATCGGCTCGGAATTTTACAGCGCACTGGATCGAAAAATGGCCTTGTTGCAGTCCATGACTAGTGCTAAAAACAGGACCAATGGCCTGACCATTGGAGCGCTGCAGTGAGCGGAGCATAGCAAAACCCGTCGGGGTTCGGCGTGCTTCAAATCTCATGACGCGCTGCCCGGTTCGATCAGCAGACCTCGACGGCAGCATGGCCAGTCAGGTCGTCTCAACAATAAAAACAAGGGATCAACATGGACCTCACCGGTAAGCGAGTGCTCATCACGGCCGCCGCCCAGGGCATCGGTCAAGCCAGCGTGGAGGCTTATCTGAAGGCCGGCGCGGAAGTCTTCGCCGTGGACATAAACGGCGTAGCGCTGGACCACCTGCAGGGCGTGCACAAGCGTGTGCTCGACGTCACCGATCACGCCGCCATCGAACGACTGGCCGCCGAAGTGGGCGCGCTGGACGTGCTGTTCAACTGCGCGGGCGTGGTGCACAGCGGCAACATCCTCGAATGCTCCGACGACGACTGGCGCTTCGCCTTAGATCTCAACGTCACCGCGATGTACAAGATGATCCGCGCATTCCTGCCGGCCATGCTGGCCAACGGTGGCGGCTCGATCATCAATATGTCGTCGGTGGCCTCGGCCATCAAGGGCGTGCCCAACCGCTTCGCCTACTGCGCCAGCAAGGCCGCCGTGATCGGCATCACCCGTTCGGTCGCTGCCGACTTCGTCGGGCAGAACATCCGCTGCAACTGCATTTGCCCCGGCACCGTGGAATCCCCTTCCCTGCGTCAGCGGGTGGCTGATCAGGCGGCGCGCGAGGGACGCGAAGAGGCCGAGGTGTACGCGGCATTTGAAGCGCGCCAACCCATGGGACGCCTGGGCACCCCCGAGGAAATCGCCCAACTGGCGCTGTACCTCGGCTCGTCGGCCAGCGGCTTCACCACCGGCACCGCACAGATCATCGATGGCGGCTGGAGCAACTGAGCCTGTTCACGACCTTCACCAATACCCACACCGAATTCTGATCACTCACCATTAGAGGACACCCCATGAAATTGCTGCGTTACGGCGAACCCGGTCAAGAACGCCCTGGCCTGCTGGACAGCGACGGCCGCATTCGCGATCTGACCGATCTCATCGGTGACCTGTCGGGCACCGCCCTGAGCCCGGAAAGCATTGCCCATTTGCAGTCCCAGGACGTCAACAGCCTGCCGCTGGTTGAGGGCAATCCGCGCGTCGGCCCATGCGTGGGCAAGATCGGCAAATTCATCTGCATCGGCCTGAACTACGCCGACCACGCCGCTGAAACCGGTGCCGACATTCCGAAAGAGCCGATCATCTTCAACAAGTGGACCAGCGCCATCGTCGGCCCCAACGACAACGTGGAAATCCCGCGCAACTCGAAGAAGACCGACTGGGAAGTCGAGCTGGGCGTGGTCATCGGCAAGGGCGGTCGCTACATCGACGAAGCCGATGCCCTGGAGCATGTGGCGGGTTATTGCGTGATCAACGACGTCTCCGAGCGTGAATTTCAGATCGAGCGCGGCGGCACCTGGGACAAGGGCAAGGGCTGCGACACCTTCGGCCCGATCGGCCCGTGGCTGGTGACCCGCGATGAAATCGCCGACCCGCACCAGCTCAACCTGTGGCTGGAAGTCGACGGGAAGCGCTATCAGAACGGCAACACGCGCACGATGATTTTCCAGATCCCCAAGCTGGTGAGCTACCTGAGCCAGTTCATGAGCCTGCAACCGGGCGACGTGATTTCCACCGGTACACCGCCGGGCGTGGGCCTGGGTATCAAGCCGGAGCCGGTGTTCCTGCGCGCCGGCCAGACCATGCGTTTGGGTATTGAAGGGCTGGGTGAACAGCAGCAGCTGACGGTCGACGCCTGAAGCAGCAAACACCGTCTCTGTGGGAGCGAGCTTGCTCGCGAAGAGGCCAGTGCATTCCCTGCATATTCATCAGGAGTAAAGGCTTCGCGAGCAAGCTCGCTCCCACAGGTTCTGCATGCACTTGAGATCAGTGTTTTCCTCAGTTTTTCCAATACGCCGCGCTGCCCATAACAATGCCAAAGGGACCCGCCATGACCACCATCACCGCCTTGCGCGTTGAAGACATCCGTTTCCCCACGTCGCAATTCCTCGACGGCTCGGACGCGATGAACCCGGACCCCGACTACTCGGCGGCCTACGTCATTCTCGAAACCGATCACCCCACCCTGCAGGGCCACGGCCTGACGTTCACCATCGGCCGCGGCAACGAGATCTGTTGCGCCGCGATCAAGGCGCTGGCGGGCGTGATGGTCGGGCTGAAGCTGGAATGGATCGCCGAAGACATGGGCCGTTTCTGGCGCCACGTCACCAGCGACAGCCAGTTGCGCTGGATCGGCCCGGACAAGGGCGCGATTCACCTGGCGACTGGCGCCGTGGTCAATGCGACGTGGGATTTGTGGGCCAAGTCCGAGGGCAAGCCGGTGTGGCAACTGGTGGCGGAAATGACCCCGGCGCAACTGGTGCGCTGCATCGATTTTCGCTACATCACCGACTGCCTCACCCCGGACGAAGCCCTGACCCTGCTGACCGAGCGCGCCGAGGGCAAAGCACAACGGTTGCGGACGCTGCTTGCCGACGGTTACCCCTGCTACACCACCTCGGCGGGCTGGCTCGGCTACCCCGACGACAAGCTACGCCGGCTGTGTCAGGAAGCGGTCGACGGCGGTTTTTCCCACATCAAACTCAAGGTTGGCCGCGACCTGCAGGACGACATCCGCCGGGTGCGCATCGCCCGGGAAGTGCTGGGGCCGGATCGTCATCTGATGATCGACGCCAATCAGGTCTGGGAGGTCTGCGAGGCCATCGACTGGATCCGCGAGCTGGCGTTCGCCAAACCGTGGTTCATTGAAGAACCGACCAGCCCGGACGACGTCGAAGGCCATCGCACGATTCGTCTTGGCGTGCACCCGGTGAAGGTGGCGACCGGCGAGATGTGCCAGAACCGCATCGTCTTCAAGCAACTGATCATGCGTGGCGCCATCGACGTGGTGCAGATCGACGCCTGCCGCCTCGGCGGGGTCAACGAGGTGCTGGCGGTGATGCTCATGGCCGCCAAATACCGGCTGCCGGTCTGCCCCCATGCCGGCGGCGTCGGGTTGTGCGAGTACGTGCAGCACCTGTCGATGATCGACTTCCTGTGCATCGCCGGCACCCATGAGGGTCGGGTGGTGGAATACGTTGATCACCTGCATGAGCACTTTGAAGACCCTTGTGTGATTCGTGATGCGGCGTATTTGCCGCCGGCCGCCCCGGGGTTTTCGATTCAGATGAAAGCCGCCTCGCGGGCGCGGTACGCATACAAGGGCTGAGCACACTGCCGAACCCTTGTAGGAGCGCGCTTGGTCTGGGCGGCAACCGGACGAAATGGCCGGGACACCCGATGCAGGTGTCTCGTTTGTACCTAAGCCTTTGCGAGCAAGCTCACTCCTACAGTAATTGCGTGAGGCCATGAAACGGACGGAGTACAACAACAATGTCGTCCCGACACTCAAGCGTTCCGGCACCGCCCTTGCGGGTGGATGCCCATCAGCATTTCTGGACTTATGACGCCAGGGATTACCCGTGGATTGACCAGCGCCATGCTGCGTTGCAACGGGATTTTCTGCCGGGCGATTTAAAACCTCTGCTCGATCGGCATGGCATCGATGGCTGCGTCGCGGTGCAGGCGCGGCACAGTGTCGACGAGACGGACGCACTTCTGACCCATGCGGCCGAGCATCCGTGGATCTTCGGCGTCGTCGGCTGGGCGGACCTGCGGGCGGATGGTGTCGACGAGCAATTGGCACGCTGGGCGGACGCGGAAAAACTGGTCGGCCTGCGTCACCTGATCCAGGACGAACCGGCGCCGTCGCTGTTCCTCCAGGACCCGGCCTTCGCCCGGGGTATGCGGCAGCTGCAAACCCTCGGGCTGACTTACGACGTGCTGATAAAAGACAAAGACCTCCACGCCGCCACCGACTTCTGCCAACGCCACGACCGGCATCACCTGATCCTTGATCACCTCGGCAAACCGGATCTGTCCCTGGAAGACCCCATCGCCTGGGCCGATCGCCTTGCCCCGCTGGCCGCCCTGCCCCACGTGGCCTGCAAACTGTCGGGGCTGATTACCGAAGCCGACTGGCAACGCTGGCGACCGGTGGAACTGCTGCCGTATTTCTATCTGGCGCTGGAATTGTTCGGGCCGCAACGACTGATGTTCGGCTCCGACTGGCCGGTCTGTCAGGTCGCCGGCAGCTACCGCGACGTTCACCAGTTGTTCGAAACCGCCATCAGCTCGCTCTCCGTCGATGAGCAAAACGCGCTGCGCGGCGGCACCGCCATTCGCCTGTACGGCCTGCAAGGAAACTGCCCATGAATCTGCACCTGCAAGACAAGGTCATCATCGTCACCGGCGGCGGCTCGGGGATTGGCGCCGCGATCTCACTGGGGCTGGCCGAAGAAGGCGCGATCCCGGTGATCTTCGCCAATCAGCCGCTGCCTGCTGAATTGGCCGCCGAGCTGGACAGACGCCAGCCGCAGACCCTGTTCGTCCAGGTCGAGCTGCGTGACGAGGGCGAATGTGCAGCGGCGGTGAGCAAGGTGCTGGAGCGCTTCGGGCGCATCGACGGGCTGGTCAACAACGCCGGGGTCAATGACAACGTCGGACTGGAGGCCGGTCGCAGCGCGTTCATCGAGTCACTGGAGAAGAACCTCATTCACTACTACGTGATGGCCCATCTGTGCGTCGACGCGCTGAAGGCGAGCAAGGGCGCCATCGTCAACATCGGTTCGAAGACTGCACTCACCGGCCAGGGCGGCACAAGTGGTTACACCGCCTCGAAAGGCGCGCAACTGTCGCTGACCCGGGAATGGGCGGCGTCGTTGCTGAGCGATGGCGTGAGGGTGAACGCGGTGATCCCGGCCGAAGTGATGACGCCGCTGTACGAGCGCTGGATTGCCAGCTTCGACGACCCTGACGCGAAGCTGGCGAAGATCGTCGAGAAAATCCCCCTCGGCCAGCGCATGACCACGCCGACGGAGATTGCCGACAGCGTGCTGTTTCTGCTGTCCCCGCGGGCGTCCCACACCACCGGGCAGTGGCTGGTGGTGGACGGCGGCTATACGCATCTGGATCGGGCACTGACATGAGCGCGCTGACATGAATACCGGGAGGGTTGCGCAGCGTTTTTGTCTGGCCCTGGACATGGCTGATGACGAGGCGTTGATCGCCGAGTATGAGCAACTGCACCGGCGCATCTGGCCGGAGATTGCCGAACACCTGCGCAGTCAGGGCATCTTGGACATGCAGATCTGGCGACTGGGCACGCGGCTGTTCATGGTCATGGACACCGCCCCGGGCTTCAGCGCCGACGCGATGGACCAGGCGTCGGCGGCCAACCCCAAGGTGCTGGAATGGGAGGCGTTGATGTGGCGGTTTCAGACGCCGACGCCGTGGACCGAGCCGGGGAATAAATGGCAGCCCATGGCGCAGATTTTTAGCCTGTCGGATCAGCCGCCTTGAAGCCCTTCAATGGTGGGAGCGAGCTTGCTCGCGAAGGGGCCGAAACACCCCCTACATCTTTAGCGCCTGAAACGCCGTCTTCGTGAGCAAGCTCACTCCCACAGGTACGAGTGCAAGGCGTCGATCCCTGCACAACCGAACATCCGCTTCGTCACGCTTCACGCTTGAACAACAACAAAAAAGGAGAGCGTTATGTTGACCAAACACAGCAAAGTCCAGACCCCGGTCTACCGGCACGCAGCGCCGTCGGTGCGGGTGGCGTTGATGCTGGTGACCAGCCTGTTTTTCCTCTGGGGCCTGTCGTACGGGCTGCTCGATGTGCTGAACAAGCACTTTCAGGAGACGCTGCACGTCAGCAAGGCCCAGTCGGGTTTGCTGCAGGCGGCGTACTTCGGCGCGTATTTCATCATCGCCCTGCCCGCCGGCTTGTTGATGGACCGCTTCGGCTACAAGGCCGGGATTCTGCTGGGCCTGTGCCTGTACGCCGCCGGCGCGTTGCTGTTCATGCCAGCGGCCAATGCGGCGAGCTTCCCGTTCTTCCTGTTTGCGCTGTTCGTCATCGCTCTGGGGCTGGGTTGTCTGGAGACGGCGGCGAATCCTTACGCGACCGTGCTGGGCGATCCGAACGGTGCGGAGCGTCGGCTCAACCTGGCGCAGTCGTTCAACGGCCTCGGCCAGTTCGTCGGGCCGCTGCTGGGGGGCGCGTTGTTCTTCGGCGGCAGCAACGCCGGCAGTGACAACAGCTCGCTGCAAACCACCTACGTGGTCATCGCGGTGATCGTTCTACTGGTGGCGGCGCTGTTCGCCCGCACGCCAATGCCGGATCTGCGCGAGCAGGAGTCGAGCATCCAGCGCCATGACAACAAGACCCTCTGGCAGCACCGGGAATTCGTCGGCGGCGTGGTCACGCAGTTTTTCTACGTGGCGGCGCAGGTGGGCGTGGGCGCGTTCTTCATCAATTACGTGACCGAACACTGGGCGAACATGACCAGCCAGAGCGCCGCGTACCTGCTGTCGGTGGCGATGATCTGCTTCATGTGCGGACGTTTCGTCAGCACCTGGTTGATGGGGCGTATCCCGGCGCAGCGGCTGCTGATGGTCTACGCGTGGATCAACGTCGCGCTGTGCGCGGTGGTTGTCAGCGGCGTGGAAAGCGTGTCGGTGGTGGCGCTGGTGGCGGTGTTCTTCTTCATGTCAATCATGTTCCCGACCATCTTCGCCATGGGCGTGAAAAACCTCGGCCCCCACACCAAACGCGGCAGCTCGTTCCTGATCATGGCCATCGTCGGCGGCGCGCTGATGCCGTATTTCATGGGACTGGTGGCGGACCACTTCTCCACCGCGCTGGCATACCTGCTGCCGCTGGGGTGCTTTGTGGTGGTGGCGTTTTATGGGCGCAGCGGGTTGCGCGGGCGGGAGGCGTGATCTCGTTTTTGCGGCGTGGCGAGTGACGCCTTCCCGGCTGAAGCCGGTCCTACTATCCGGTTTCGGCCAGTCCCACTAGAGGCGCGGGATTATGTCGTGGGATCGGCCTCAGCCGGGTTTTTCCATAAGCGCATCAGGTTCAGCACAAAGCTGTAACACCGGTGTTGATAAGAGCGTTGGTCCCTCGTCATCGACGATCTCGCGCCGCATCAAGTCCTGGCAAAGGTATCCCAGAGAGTTTGCCGAATAGCATCAAGTCGCGCGTTAGCCGCGATCCGCTCCTCGACGGTGTCGCGGTCTATGTAGATATCTGAAAATCCAGATTTGGAACCGGCCATAGTTCTGTAGATAGAACCAGCCTCATCCCATGCAGGCGTTCCTGCCAGAGCGCTCTCCGACAATATGCTGACAATCGCGTCAATTCCTCTGTCAAAATCTCTGCACCCCTCCCCGTGGTATATATGCTTAAGTTCTAAAAGCATACTTACAAGCATTGAGTTATTCATAGTTGCACCTCCGAGTGAAACCGTCCCAGGCGTCGTTGGCGCTCTGCAAACCATTGCTGACGCTTTGGTTGAGGTCGCTGTATTTCTGGTCCAGGTTTCGCTCGATGTCGCCCCAATTGGGCACAAGGGCCAAGAGGTCCGCTTTCATCTCACAATCCTTGGAAAGAGTCTGTCCATGTATTCGCGTAAGCGACCCTGATGCTCACTGGTGATGGCTAAGGTCGACAATAGCGGGCGCCAATCCTGCCTTATCGGTTTGCCACATTCCATAACCGTGAGGCGCAGCATTGCCCGGCGGTTCACAAATACACAACCAGAAACGGCGGCCACCTATCTTCACTTTTCCATTTCTGAACGAGCGCATAAAACTTGGTGGTAGAGGGAAGGCATTTACTGGCCGCCGCCGCACAGATTCGTCCGCGCGGAACTACCAAATATGGCTCCCGCCCCACTTACGTTGACGGATTGATTCTCAGGGCGTGGAAGATGAGGCGTGCAGCCTTCCCGGCTGAAGCCGGTCCCACGAGTCGGCGTTCCAGCCAGTCCCGCTGGAGGCATGCGATGCCTTAGTAGGACCGGCTTTAGCCGGGAAGAGGCCGGTGGCAGCGCTCTCATTTTTGCGGCGTGAGGATTGACGCTTTCCCGGCTGAAGCCGGTCCTACCAATCAGGCATCTAGCTATTGATGATCGTTCCCACGCTCTGCGTGGGCATGCATCTTGTGACGCTCTGCGTCGCCTTGCGCGAAAGCCGGATTGTGCGTCGTCTCAGGGGCGCAGAGCGCCCGACCCGGCTTTCCCACGCAGAGCGTGGGAACGATCAGTTTCCTCCTATGGGCGCGGTCAGTCAGGACAGCGGGCAGTTGCCGCAGTAGTCGAGGCCGTTTACTCGATAGCGGATGCAGCACACGCGGCGTTGGCGCTTCAGTTCGTCTTGCCCTTCGACCTTGATGTAGCGCACGGGCTGGTAGAGCGGATTGCGGCGTTCGTCGGGGAGAAGTTGCACGTTGAGCAACTGGTGACCATGGGTCAGATCCACGTGGGGCATCGCGTTTTCGAGCACACCCAACAGCCACTCGAAATAGTTGCCGGCGTTGCTCCACAGCACTTTTGGCGAAAGTCGAAAATGCCGCGCGAGGGCATCAATGAACGGTCTGAGGTGCTGCTCCAGCAAGTCATCGAAACGCTCGAAAGCATCGGCCGGGGTTGGCGTCCAGCGCTGTCCCGAGTGAGGCAGCTTGAACGCGGCAGGCAGGCCATCGTCGTTGAGGATCAGTTGTACTTGATCGAGGTGCAGCGGCAATTGCTGGTCGAGGATCAACGACGCCGCGACCACCGGCGGAATCAGTTTGATGAAGTAATACTTGCTCCAGATCGACGCCAGGCCGCGAGGGTCGCTGTCGGGGTAGGCGCTGCCGAAACGCGTCAGCACATCGTTCAGGTAGTCGCCGGTGAGAAAGGTGCGCATAGGCACGCCGACGCGGGGAGCGTCCGGCAGCACGAGCGCGTCGCGGTAATGCTCGAAATCGGCGATGAACAGCGGCGCCAGCGCAGGAATCATGTGCTGACTCGCTGCGCTGACCGCCCGTTCAACGGAGCGCGGTCAATGAGACCGCTGCCGCGCCAGCACCCACAACCCCTGCTCCAGCGCGGGAAACAGGCTGTTGTTGAAGTTGTTCCAGCGCAGTTCGAGGATGGTGTCGTCCGGCGCGATGGGGGTGTCGAGCACGTCGAACACCACTTCACCGGAATCGATGCCGGTGTCGACGTAATGGAACGACGCGCCGGTCATGTTCACCACCGGCGTGTCGACCATCTCCCGTGTGGTCCAGTCGACCACTTTCTTGCCCCGGGCGCCGTACAGCGCGTCGAGGGTGGCGTATGCGCCGCGCCGCTCGTAAGGCGATTCCAGACGCGTGATGCCCGGGTGCACGTTGAAGATACGCCGATGGAAATCAGCCCCTTCGCGCACCAGTTCATCAAGGATCACCAGCAGCCCGTCGAGCACAACAACGTCGGCGCCCAGCGCGTGCAGCCGCTCGCCGAGACGTCGCTCGAAATCCGACTTGCCGGCCGGCCGCGCGCTGTCGCCCAAGGGCAAGGCGCGGTAGCTCGACGGCACGTTTTCCAGCAGGTCATCGACCTTGCGCCCCTGCACTGTCAGGCCCGCCGGGTAGAACCAGTGGGCGCCCTGCCCCGGCGTGAAGCCGTAGTCCTTGATGCTCTCGCGGTCCCGTGCGGACTCGGGGTTTTCGTCGTAGATGATCGCTTCCAGGGAGTAGTGATCGCCGAGAGCGGTGTCGTTGAGCGCCTTGACGAGGTACTCCAGCGGCGAGGTCATGTAACGCTGCTCGCCGTGATAGTCGACGTATTGACCGGCCTTGTCCGCCGCGGCGTTACGCAGCGACCAGACGTAAACAAGCTTGGTTTTCTGCATGAATATCGGACTCAGGAAAGGGTGTGCAGGGTGTTGCCGCTGACGCCTTCAGCCATGGCGACCACGACTTTTCGTTCGCCGCTGAACGGCTTGCGCGAGTGCGCCGTGAGCATGTTGTCGAGCATCAGCACGTCGCCGGTCTGCCACGGGAAGACCACTTCGCACTCGCTCAGCACGCCGCGAATTTCCGCCAGCGCATCGGCCTCCAGCGGGCTGCCGTCGCCGTAGTAGACGTTGCGCGGCAGGCCTTCTTCGCCGACGGTGTCGAGCAGGATTTCCTGCATCTCCTCGTCCAGGTTCGACAAGTGGAACAGGTGCGCCTGATTGAACCAGACCCAATCCTTGGTGCGCGGATGCTGGGCGACACCTTGCACCAATTGTCGTGTGCGCAGGTCGCCGTCCTCGTTCCAGTCGCACTGGATGCCACGGGGGCGACAGTAATCTTCGACGTCGCTGTGGCGCTCGGTGTTGAAAACCTGTTGCCAAGTCAGGTCTAGGCCGTTGCCGTAGTTGCGCACGTACATCAGGCGCTTTTCTTCAAAGCGTTTGCGCAGCGCCGGACTGATGCGCTGGAACACCCGGCGACTGTCGGCAATCGGCGTCTCGCCGCCGCTGACCGCGGCTTTGGCGCAGTAGAAAAAGATGCGCATGGGCCATTCGGTGGTGTAGGCCTGTTCGTTGTGCAGCGGAATCGAGCGGTGCGCCGGGTATTCGGTGGAGGTATAGACGCCTTTGCCATCAACCTGGCTGCGCGGGGTGGAGCCGAATTCGTAGTTGAGCAGCGGGTGGCCGAAGGAGGCGGCGAACTGCTGGAAGCCTTCGACGCCTTCGCTGGTGAATCCGCTGAAGAGGATGGCGCCGTCGCGTTCCAGGGAGTGGTCGACGACGCTGCGCAGGGCCTCGAATTCGGCGGCCAGGGAGACGCCGGTCTGGCCGGGCTGGACGCGCAGGGGAAAGCCGGCTTCGAGGCGCAGGCGTTCAGGGGTGAGCATGCGCATGTTCATGGGCGTTACGCTCCTGGGGCTGAAGGGGGTGGGTTCAGGCCATGGCCTTGCGCAGGCTGAGGGGGCGCATGTCGGTCCAGACGTTTTCGATGTGGTTGAGGCAGGTCTGTTTGTCGCCTTCGACGCCGACGCTTTTCCAGCCGTCCGGGATGGCTTTGTAGTCGGGCCAGATGGAGTACTGCTCTTCGTGGTTGATGACGACCCGGAACTGTGTGTTTTCGCTGTCGAAGCTCATGTGTAATCCCTCGTGGTGTTGGAACGACGCAGGTAAGCGCGCCTTACCTGAAAGACGAACGAGGCGGCGAAGTGGTTAGTCTTTTTTGGTGAAAAATGTAAAAGCGGATCAAGGGCAGATCGAGGGCAGAGCAAATGCTGAGGACCTGTGGGAGTGAGCTTGCTCACGAAGGGGTCGGTACATCCACCGAATATCCGGTGTTTGGAATGCAGCATTCGCGAGCAAGCTCGCTCCCACAGGATGGGGTGCAATCAGTAAAAATTGCTGGCGCCTGGGCTGGCCTCTTCCCGGCTGAAGCCGGTCCTACCAAGGCATCGCATGCGTCCAGTGGGATCGGCAGTGACATCGACTGTAGGACCGGCTTCAGCCGGGAAGCCTTTCCATCAATACAGGGAGGGGGTGCGATCAGCAAAAATTGCTGGCGCTTGGGCTGGCCTCTTCCCGGCTGAAGCCGGTCCCACTCATCAGACCGCGCGCGCCTGTAGGACTGGCTTCAGCCGGGAAGCCGTTGCCGTTGCCGTTGCCGTTGCTTTTGATCTTCGTACACAGGAAGTCCAGACGACACCCATCGCGACTTGGGTGCAGGCTGAATGGAGGTTTCGCGGAGTGGGCCGAGCCGCATGGATGCGGCGAGAGCTGCCCCCCGCCATGGATGGCGGATGGCAGCGGGCCCACGGAGCGAGACCGGAGTGAAGGAACCCTGACGAAGGAAGGGCCAAACCAGGAGCAAGCACCTTTGGTTACTTGGGGTGCTTCTCCAAGTAACTCGCCGAAGGCGAAACGTCTGCCCCTAGGCAGACGCTCTTGATCTTCTCAAGCCTGGCGAGTTACCAGCGAAACGCCACAGTCCCGAGCACGGTCCGCTCTTCGCCCCAATAACACCGACCCGCGTTATTGCAGCCGCTCACATACTCCTTGTCGAACAGATTCTTCGCATTCACATCCACCGACCAATGCTTATCGATGTCATACCCCACCAACGCATCCACCAGCGTCACATCACCCGTCTTCAACTTCCCGTACAGCGTCGGCGCGGTATACGCGAACGTATTATCGAAATAACGCACCCCGCCACCCACACGGAAACCGCTCATCGGACCGTCAAGGAAGCGATACGTCGCCCACGTACTCGCCTGATTACGCGGTATGCCGGTCAATTGATGATCCTCGTACAACGAACCCGGACTGTCCTTCGTCACCCGCGCATCGGTGTAGGTATACGACGCCGTCAGGCTCAGGTTCTTCGTCACATCACTGTTGACCTCAAGCTCCACGCCCTTCGACTCGCTCTTGCCAATCTGACGGCTGTACCCGTTCGAACCGGAAATCACGTCGTGGGTCTTGGTCAGGTCAAACACCGCCGCGCTGAACGTCGTGTTCCAGCCAGCCGGCTCGTACTTCAGGCCCATCTCGTACTGTTCGCTGAGAATCGGATCGAGCAACTCGCCGTTCGGTTGCGACGACTGCTGCACCGGCGTGAACGCCGTCGAGTAACTCACGTACGGCGAAATGCCGTTCTCGAACTGGTACATCAAACCCGTCTGCCAGCTGAAACGATGGTCCCAGCCGTCCAGATCCGCAGCGCCGCTGGTAGTGCCGGCACGGTTGCGGTACTGGCTGTTGACGAAGTCCTGACGCCCGCCCAACAGGTAGATCCAGTTGTCGTACTTGCTCTGCAACTGGCCGTAAACGCCGTACATCTGCTGATCCAGCTGCGAGTTCTGGACCGTCGCGAGCATCCGCGGATCGCCCGACGGGAACACCGGATTGAAGGCGTTGTACGTAATGAGGTTACTGGTCGCCCAGTCCTGATTGTATGAGGTGCGGTCGTAGCTCGCGCCCAGCAACACAGTGTTTTCCAGGGCGCCGGAGGTGAAGTGGCCTTCGAACTGGTTGTCCAGCGAGTAGGTGATCGATTTGTTGTCGCGGTCGTAGGCCCTGCTGGTAAGCGTACTGCCAAAGCCAGAATTGCTAAGGTCGTTCGGCCACGTCTCGTGACGGTCCAGACGCGATTCCATGAAGCGCGAGTTCTGGCGGAACTGCCAGGTGTCGTTGAGCTGGTGCTTGAACTCGTAACCCAGGGTCCAGGTTTCGCGCTCGAAGTCGTCCCAGTTCGGGTTGCCGTTGAACTGGTCCTTGCTGATCTTGCCGTTGACGTTGTTCAGCAAGGTGCCCGCAGCGGGGTAGCCGAGCAGCAGCTTGGTGCGGTCGCGCTGGTAGGACGACAGCAGGGTCAGCGCGGTGTCTTCGTCGAAGTTGAAGGTCATCGACGGCGCGATGTAAATGCGGTCGTCCGGTACCGAATCGACCTGGGTGTCGGCGTTGCGACCGAGCATGACCACGCGGCCGAGGATGCGGTTGTCGTCGGTCAGCGGGCCGGAGACGTCGAGGGACAGTTGCCGGCGGTTGTTGCTGCCGTAGGTGAATTTGGCTTCGCCCTGGGCGGTTTCCGTCGGGCGTTTGCTGACCAGGTTGACCAGCCCGCCCGGCGCGTTTTCGCCGTAGAGGATCGAGCTCGGGCCACGGAACACTTCGGTGCGTTCCAGGCCATAGGGTTCAGTGGTGGTGTCGTAGCGGTTGCCCTGCAGACGAAGGCCGTCCTTGAGCAGGCCGTAACCGTAGTCGGTGGCGTTGTAGCCGCGAATGGAGAACAGGTCGCCCGCGAGGCCGTCGCCGACGGCAAAGGGCGGGGCGAAGATGCCGGGGACGTAACCGAGGATGTCGGTCAGGCTTTGCGAGCCCTGATCCTGAATGCGCTGGCGTGTCACCACTGACACCGAGCGCGGGGTTTCCGACAGCGGTGTGCTGGTCTTGGTGCCCGCCGTGCTGTTTTTCACCTGATAGCCAACGGTTTCCTGCCCTTCGGGCGCTTCACCGCTGACCACCGAATTCTGCAGTTCGATAGTGGCGCCCTGCTCGGCCTTGGCCGGGGCATCCGCCGCCCATGCCGCGCCGTGACAGGCGACCGTTGCGACCAGCGCTGCCAAGGCATTGACCTTGAATTGACCCTTGTTATTGCTCGCCATCCGAACTCCCCCTCCCTTTAAAATCACACGGGGCAAAGCCCCAAAATTGACCACCAACGTCAAAAAAGCGTGAAAATGTAACAAAGAACGTTTCTCATTACCATTCTTATCATAAAAAAAGGGCGAAGGGCCATCGCTGGTCCTACGCCCTGTTTCAACGCTGTTACAACAAGGGTTTAACGCTGTTTGACGGCCGCTGAAACGGCGGCGGCAAAGATGTCGGCGATCTGGTCAATCTGCGCGGCAGTGACAATCAGCGGCGGCAGGAAGCGGATGACCGACGAGTGTCGCCCGCCCACTTCGATGATCAGGCCCCGCTGCAAACATTCACGCTGGATGGCCGAGGCCAGCGCGCCGCTGTGGGGGAAGTGGCCGAGGGCGTCGGGGCGGCCATCGAGATCGACCATTTCCACCCCGAGCATCAAGCCCATGCCGCGCACATCACCCATCTGCGGAAAGTCTTTCTGCAACGCGCGCAGGTGTCCGACCAGACGCTCGCCCATGGCGGCGGCGTGCAGGTCCAGTTGCTGTTCGCGGACGATGCGGAGCGTTGTCGACCCGGCCACCATCGCCAGTTGATTGCCCCGGAAAGTGCCGGCGTGGGAGCCCGGTTTCCACACGTCCAGGGACTTGTTGTAGACCACCACCGCCATGGGCTGGCTGCCGCCGATGGCTTTGGACAGCACCAGCACGTCCGGGACGATGCCCGCGTGCTCGAAAGCAAAAGGCTTGCCGGTGCGGCCCACGCCACACTGGATTTCGTCGAGAATCAGCGGCACGCCGGCGTCGCGGGTGATGCGGCGGATTTCCCGCAGCCAGTTCGCCGAGGTCGGCACCACACCGCCCTCCCCCTGCAGGGTTTCCAGAATCATCCCGGCGGGGGGCAACACGCCGCTTTCCGGGTCAGTCAGCTGGTTCTCGATGTAGTGCAGGCCGATGCGCTCGCCGGCCTCGCCACCGACGCCGAACGGGCAGCGGTAGTCGTAGGGAAACGGCAGGAACTGCGCGCCACCGGCCATGCCGTCCAGATAGGTCTTCGGCCCGAGATTGCCCATCAACGCCAGCGCGCCCTGGGTCATGCCGTGGTAGGCGCCGTGGTAGGCCATCAGGTTGCTGCGGCCGGTGGCGGTGCGCACCAGTTTCAGCGCCGCTTCCACCGCATCGGTGCCGGCCGGGCCGCAGAACTGGATGCGCGCGTCCTTGGCGAATTCCTTCGGCAGCAACGCGAACAGCTCGTTGATGAAATCGTCCTTGGCTTCGGTCATCAGGTCCAGGGTGTGCAGCGGGCGCTGGCCGTCGAGGGTGGCGCGCATGGCCTGGATCACCTCGGGGTGGTTGTGCCCCAGCGCCAGGGTGCCGGCGCCGGCCAGGCAATCGATGAACCAGCGCCCTTCGCTGTCCTGCACGTGAATGCCCTGGGCGCGCTTGAGTTCCAGGGGGATGCGCCGCGGGTAGCTGCGCGCGTTGGATTCCACGGCGGCCTGCCGCTCCAGTCGCGGGGTCGGCGCAAAGCGGTAGTCGGCGTTGGCGACGGCGGCGTCCGGGCTGCTCGACAGCGCCTCGCTGTGGCGGGCGGCAATCGGCGTCACGTTGTGTTGGCTATGCATGTTCGTGCTCCTGGAAATCGTGGGAATGGGGGCGTTCGTTGACCTGCGCGAGGGCCTCGGCAAGTTGAGTGATGAACAGCTGATCACGGACGATCGAAAGGTGGTCGGCGTCGATCCAGGCCGAAACCTGCAAGCGAACACCCATGCCCTGCTCCAGAAGAGCCGGTGCGTTATCGTTATTTTCCGGCGAGCGCTCGGCCCACCAGGCGTAGACCGGCACGCTGAGGGCGTGGATCTGACGGCATTGATTGGCCAACTGGCGCATGTGCCGCTCGACGCCGAGCAGCTGTTGCCAGTGCGCGTCGGCTTCCAGACCCTCGTCATCGGCGTCGAGAACCGGGGTTTCCGGCACGGCAGGACGCGGCTGACCGGCGCCCGGCACGTAACCGTCGATCAGGCCGACGAACTCGACGCGCTTGCCGAGTCGGGTCAGCAGCCGCGCCATTTCCAGCACCATCGTCCCGCCCATGGACCAGCCGATCAGCCGGTAGGGGCCGGACGGCTGCTGTTCGAGCAGGGCCTTGACGTAGTCGCGGGCCATTTGCTCGATGGAACTGTCGCGCCACTGGCCGTCCAGCACCTGGCGGTTCTGAATGCCCCACACGTCCCACTGCGCAGACAGTCGACGGGCCAGTGCGTAGTAGCCGACCACCGTGCCGCTGACCGGGTGCACGCAGAACACCGGCGGCTTGTCGCTGGCGCCGCTGCTCAGGCGAATCAACGGATTTGGCGCACCGTCGCGGCTGACGACCACGCTTTGCGGCGCGGCAGGTGTTGATGAAGGCAGGCTCTCCAGCAACGCCACCAACCCGTCGCGATAGGCCGTTTGCAGGCGTTCAATGGTCTGATGCTGATAGCGCTGACCGCTGAAACGGAAGGTCAGCCCCAGTTGCCCGGCGAACACCTGACCATTGATTTCCAGCTCGCGATTGAGCGGCGTGGACGGGTCGACCAGCGCGCCGGCCGACACCTTCGACGGCGAGAAGCGGCCATCGCCCAGGTCCTGATCGAACTGGCCGAGGTAGTTGAACACCACCTTGGGTTCCGGCAGCGCGGCCAGTGACTGCCGCGCCGAATCGTCGCCCAGATAGCGCAGCAGACCGAAGCCGACGCCTTTGTCCGGCAAGCCCCGCAGGCTGTCGCGCACGCCAATGAGGGTCTGGCGGATGTCGTCAGCAGCACGCACCCGCAGCGGGAACAGACTGGTGAACCAACCCACCGTGCGCCCGACGTCCAGGCCATCGGCCAAGGCTTCTCGGCCATGGCCTTCCAGCGCAATGAGGGTGTCGGACTGGCCAGTCCAGCCCTTCAGCGCGTCGGCGAGCACCGCCAACAAAATTTCATCGGTGCGCGCCGCCAGTGCTGCCGGGGCTTCGCGCAGCAGACGACGGGTCAGTTCGGCGTCCAGCAGCAGTTCGCACTGTTCAAGATCCTGTTGCGTGGCCCGTCCTTCAGGGTGGTCCACCGGCCAGACCGGCTCGGCAGTGCCGACCTGCTCCAGCCATTGGCCGACTTCTGCCTGACGCTCAGGCGCCTGAGCCGCATGAAGCAGATGCTTCGCCCAACGTTGGAAGCTGCTGGATTTCGGCCCGAGATCGACCGCGCTGCCCGAAGCGATCTGCGCGTAAGCCCGCGCCAGATCTTCGAGCAACACCCGCCACGACACGCCATCCACCACCAGGTGATGGGCGACCAGCAACAGCTTTTGCCCTTCCGGCATCTGCGCCAGCACCACGCGCAGCAGCGGACCGTCATGCAGATCGAGGCTGCGCTGGGCCTGTTCGCACAGCGCGGTCATGGCCCGCTCGTCGGCCACGTCACGCAGCCAGAGATTGTCGGCAGCCGAAGCGTCTCGATACTGTTGCTGCCAGCACCCGTCGGCGTGCTGCTGGAAACTCAGGTTCAGGCCATCGTGATGACCCAGCAGCGCGGCCAGCGCCTGGCTCAACAATGGCGCTTCCAGCGGACGCTGCACGTCCAGCAACAACGCCTGGTTGAAGTGCGCGCGGTTGGCCATCGGTTGCTCGAAGAAGTGCGCCTGAATCGGCGTCAACGGCAGCTCGCCCTTCGGCGTGTCTTCGACCAACAGCGCTGCACTGGCTTCGATCACCGTGAGGCGCAGGGCCAGGTCCTTGAGCCGGGGATGGCTGAACACGTCCTTCGGCAGAAGCTTGAAACCGACCTGACGCAGACGGGTGATGACCGCCAGCGACTGGATCGAATCGCCGCCCAGCTCGAAGAAGCTGTCCTGACGGCTGATGCTTTCAACCCCCAGCAACTGCTGCCAGACCCGCGCCAGCTCGACTTCGCGCTCACCTTCCGGCGCTTCGAAGGCCTGACTGCCGAACTGCGGATCAGGCAGCGCGTTGCGGTCCAGCTTGCCGTTGGGCAACTGCGGCAAGCGCGCCATGACCACGATGTGCGCCGGCACCATGTATTCCGGCAGAGTGTTTTTCAGCTGATCCTTCAGGCTGTCTTCAGACAAGTCGTTGCCGCCGACGTAGCCCAGCAACTGCTTGCCGTTGCCTTTGTCGCGCACGATCACCAGCGCTTCACGCACACCGTCGCAGGCCTTGAGTGCCGCTTCGATTTCACCGGCTTCGATGCGGAAGCCACGGATCTTGATTTGGTGGTCGATACGGCCGAGGTATTCCAGCAGCCCTTCGCTGTTCAGGCGCACGCGGTCGCCGCTGCGGTAAATGCGTTCACCGGCGCGGAACGGGTGCGGCAGGAAGCGTTCAGCCGTTGCGCCGGGACGGTCCAGATAACCACGCGCCACGGCGCCACCCAGATAGAGTTCGCCGGCAATCCCTTGGGGCAGCGGATTGAGGTCTGCGTCCATCACGTAACCCTGACGATCCCCCACCAGATCACCGATCGGCGCGTAGGCCGTGGTGAAGTCGGCGGTCTCGGCGGAGGCCAGCCACAAGGTCGGCGTCACTACCGTTTCGGTCGGGCCGTAGCCGTTGATGATCCACAGCGGCTGCAAATTGCGGATCACGTCGTGGAGCATCTCGCGGCTGAAGGCTTCACCGGCAAAGCAGTAAGTCTTCACGCCAGGACCCTTGCCCTGCACCCCGGCCCAGTCCGACAGTTGACGCAGGTAGCTCGGCGGGAACGACGCCACGGTGATGCCTTCGCGAATCAGGGTGTCGTAGGTCTGCTCAACGCTCCACAGTTCCTGATCCCGCAGCACGACTCGGGCGCCGTAACACAGCGGCATCATCCAGCCTTCGTGGGCGCCGTCGAAGCTGATCGAGAGGAAGTGGAACTTGCGGTCTTCCGGGGTAAAGCGATAACGCTCGCCAATGGTCTGGATGTGCATGGAGATATCGGCGTGGGCGATGGCTGCACCCTTTGGCTTGCCGGTCGAACCCGAGGTGTAAATCAGGTAGGCCAGTTGCTGCGGGTGAATGACCACATCCGGCGCCGTTTCCGGTTCGGACGAGCAATCGAGCTGATCGATGTTCAGCATCGGAACATCGCCGACCGGCACGCGATCCAGTGCCGCATCGTGGCTGATCAACAGCTTCACGCCGCCGTCTTCGAGCATGTAGCGCAGGCGTTCGGTCGGGTAATCCGGGTCCAGCGGAATGTACGCGCCACCCGCCTTGAGTACGGCATAAAACGCCAGCCACAAATCAATCCCGCGCTCCATCGCGATTGCCACGCGCACTTCGGTGCCGATGCCCCGGGCGCGCAAGGCGTGGGCCAGTTGATTGCCACGACGGTCGAACTCGGCGAAGGTCAGGCGTTCATCACCATGGACCAGCGCGATGGCGTCGGGCCGAATGCGCGCGTGGTCGGCGATCAGCTCGTGAATCGGGCGATCGACGTAAGGCGAGAACGGCGGCGTGTTCCATTGATCCAGCGCGGCCAGGTCGGTTTCGCCGAGCAACGGCAGGTCGCCGATGGCGGCATTGGGTTGCGCGCAGATCGCCCGCAACAGCGTGACCAGTTGCTCGAACAAACGCGACACGGTCGAGGCGTCGAACAGGTCGGTGGCGTAATCGAGGTAACCACTGATGCGGCCGTCGCGGTGTTCGAAGGTGCCCAGCACCAGATCGAATTGCGCGCCCTTGATGTCCCACTGGCGCGCTTCGCAGCTCAGGCCGTCGAATTGCAGCAGCGACAGATCCGGCTGTTGCTGGTGGTTGTAGCTGACCTGGAACAGCGGGTTGACGCTCAGGCTGCGCGCCGGTTGCAGCGCTTCCACCAGTTGCTCGAACGGCAGGTCCTGATGGGCGTGGGCGCCGAGCAGGTTGTCCTTGACCTGGGCCAGCAGCGCGGTGAACGGCTGGTCGCCGCTGACCTGGGCGCGCAGCACCAGGGTGTTGACGAAGAAGCCGATCAGGCCCTGGGTCTGCACCTCGGCGCGGCCTGCCACCGGCACACCGATGCGCAAATCGCGCTGGCCGCTGAGGCGATAGAGCAGCGTGTCGAACGAGGCCAGGAACAGCATGAACAGCGTGGCGTCGTGGGCTTTCGCGGTATGGCGCAGCGTGTCGGCCAGGTCTTGCGGCAGCACGAAGGCATGGCGCCCGCCTTTGCCGTCGCGTTCGGCGGGACGCGAACGGTCCGCCGGCAGTTCCAGTACCGGTTGCTCGTCACCCAGCGCCTCGCGCCACCAGTTCAACTGACGCTCGCGCTCGGCACCGCTCAGGTGTTCGCGCTGCCAACTGGCGTAGTCGGCGTAGTGGACGCTCAGCTCAGCCAGTTGGGCGTCGCTGCCCTGGGCAAACCGGCGATAGAGCGCGGCGAAGTCTTCGAGCATGACCTGCACCGACCAGCCGTCGGAGATGATGTGGTGCATGCACAGCAGCAGGCGCCATTGATCGTCGGCCACCCGCGCCAGGGCCACCCGCCACGGCGCGCGCTCGGCGTCGAGGTCGAAGGGCTGGTTCATGAACGCCTCGGCCAGCGCGTCGAATGCCGCTTCCGGCGCAGCGTTATCGCGGAGGTCATGACGGGCGATGTGCACGCTGCTGATCGGCAGAATCCGCTGCTGCGGCACCGCCTCCCCGTTTTGCATCGGCGATGGGCGGAAGCAGGTGCGCAGGGTTTCGTGACGGGCCGCGAGGGCGTCGAAGGTCTGCTGCAGGGCATCGAGCTTCAGCGCGCCGCTGAGGTTGAGCACGCACGGCAGGTTGTACGCGACGCTCTCGGGCTCCAGTTGCGCGAGGAACCACAAGCGTTGCTGGGCGAAGGACTGCGGCGCGAACTCACGGTCGGTGCGCGGCTGCAGAACCGGCATCGCCGTGTCGAGCGCCTGGGTGTTCAGGTAGTGGGCCAGATCGGCGAGGACCGGCGACTCGAACAGCGCACGCAGGGGCAGCTCAAGCTTCAGGTCGCGGCGGATCTGCGCCACCAGTTGAATGCCCAGCAACGAATGCCCGCCGAGGGCGAAGAAGTTGTCCTGACGACCGATTTGCACCACGCCGAGCAGGTCTTGCCACAGGGCGGCTAGCTGGGTTTCGACCCCGGCCAATGGCGCTTCGAAAGTGCGCTGCTGGATCTGTGGATCGGGCAGCGCCTTGCGATCGAGCTTGCCGTTGGCGGACAGCGGCAGCTTTGCCAGTGCGACGAAGTGGGCCGGGACCATGTAATCCGGCAGGCGCTGTTTCAGCTGGGTGCGCAGGTGTTCTTCGTCGAAATCGTCGGCGACCAGATAGCCCACAAGTTGCATGCCTGTGGCGAGCTCGCGGGCAATGACCACCGCTTCGCTGACCGACGGGTGATCCAGCAGAGCCGCTTCGATCTCGCCGATTTCTACGCGCAAACCGCGCAGTTTGATCTGGTGATCGAGACGGCCGAGGTATTCCACCACGCCGTCCGCACGCCAGCGCGCCAGGTCGCCGGTGCGGTACAGACGCTCGCCGTCGCCGAATGGGCTGGCAACGAAACGCTCGGCAGTCAGGCCGGGACGCAGGTGATAACCGCGCGCCAGACCGTCACCGCCGATGTACAGCTCGCCCGGTACGCCGACGGGTTGCGGGTTGAGGCGGCTGTCGAGGATGTGGATCTGCAGGTTGTTGATCGGGCGGCCGATAGGCACGGAAATGCCCGGCTCTTCAACGCAGGTCCAGTGGGTGACATCGATGGCCGCTTCCGTCGGGCCATACAGGTTGAACAGGCCGGCATTCGGCAGGCGCTGCAGGGTTTCCCGGGCCAGATCGGCAGGCAAGGCTTCGCCGCTGCACACGATGCGTTTCAGCGAAGCGCAGCCGGTGAGATCGTCCTGGGCCATGAAGGCGCCGAGCATCGACGGGACGAAGTGCAGCGTGGTGATCTGCTGTTTTTCGATCAGCTTGGTGAGCGCAACAGGATCGCGGTGATCACCCGGCTGAGCGACCACCAGACGCGCACCGACCATCAACGGCCAGAAGAACTCCCAGACCGACACGTCGAAACTGAAGGGCGTTTTTTGCAGCACGGCGTCGGTTGCATCGAGGGCGTAGGCCTCTTGCATCCAGGCCAGACGGTTGAACAGCGCCGCGTGAGTGTTGCCCGCGCCTTTCGGTTTCCCCGTCGAACCGGAGGTGTAAATCATGTAGGCCAGTTGCTCGGGGTGCAGATCAACCATCGGGGCCGTAACGGGATAAGCCGCCAACGCCAGATGATCCAGATTCAGCACCCGCAGTTCTTCAACAATCGACAGGTCATTGATGACCCCATCGTGGCTCAGCAACAAACCAATCCCGGCATCTTCCAGCATGTAACGCAGACGATCAGCGGGATACTCGGGATCCAGCGGCACGTACGCAGCACCGGCTTTCAGCACTGCGTACAACGCAACCACCATTTCCACCGAGCGCAACGCCGCCACGCCCACCAGGGATTCGCGCCCGACGCCCTGCTCGCGAAGGTAATGGGCCAGTTGGTTCGCGCGCTGATCCAGGTCGCGATAACTCAACACCTCCTCGCCAACGCGCAACGCTTCCCGCTCGGGATACAGCTGCGCCAGCCGCTCAAAATGCTGATGCACAAACGGCTCCGAGTCCCAATCCCGCGCCGTGTCATTGACCAGCGCCAACTGCGCGCGGTCTTCAGCATCCAGCAACTCGAAGTCGCCAATTGCCGCGTCCGGCTGCTCGATCAACTCGATAAACAGCTGCTCAAAGCGCCCATGCAAACGCTCAATACTGCCGTGATCAAACAGATCCGTGGCGTAAGTCCACGACCCACCCAGCCCGCCGTCGGCGTCCTCAAAGGTGTTCAGCGCCAGGTCGAACTGGCTGCTGCCGTCGTCCAGCGGCAGCACCTCGGCGCGCAGGCCGGGCAATCCAGCGAGGGATTCAAAGTTCTGCTGCTGATGGTCGTAGGCCACCTGGAACAGAGGGTTATGGCTCAGGCTGCGCGCAGGTTGCAGCGCCTCGACCAGTTGCTCGAACGGCAGGTCCTGATGGGCCTGGGCACCGAGGGTCCGCGTCTTGGCCTGCGCCAGCACCTGACGATAGGTCAGCTCGGCGGACACTTCGGCGCGCAGCACCTGGGTGCTGACGAAGAAGCCGATCAGCCCTTCGACTTCCAGCCGCGAACGGCCGGCAATCGGCACGCCGATGCGCAGGTCGTTCTGGCCGCTCAGGCGGTGCAGCAACACTTGATAGGCCGACAGAATCGCCATGAACGGCGTCACGCCCTGCTGTCTGGCGAACTCGCGCACGCGCTGACTAAACGCGATATCGAAGGCGAACAGCACGCGATCACCGCGATAGCTTTGCTGGGGCGGACGCGGTCGGTCGGTCGGCAGTTCCAGCACGGGATGCTCGTCACCCAGTTGCTCGCGCCAGTAGTTCAACTGCCGCTCGCCCTCACCCGCCGCCAGCCACTCGCGCTGCCATGCGGCAAAGTCGGCGTATTGCACCGGCAATGGCGCGAGTTGCGGCGCGCGGTTTTCCACGGCCGCGCGGTACAGCTCGCAGAATTCCTGCAGCAGCACGCGCACCGACCAACCGTCCGAGATCATGTGGTGCAGGCACAGCAGCAAACGCTGTTCATCGACCGCAACCCGCACCAGCGCCAGTCGCCAGACGGGGCTGCGCGACAGGTCGAACGGACGCTTGACGAAGTCTTGAGCCAGGGCGTTGAAGGCGGTTTCGATGTCTGCTTCGGCGGTGATGTCTATCCGTTCAATCTGCACGGACCGGGCAGGCTCGATTTGTTGCATCGGCACGCCCTCGACCGCCAGGAACCGCGTGCGCAGCACCTCATGGCGCGCGGTGAGGCCGTCGAATGCCGCTTGCAACGCAACCTCGTTCAACTCGCCGCACAAGCGCACGGCGCCCGGCAGGTTGTAGGCATGGCCGCCGGGTTGCAGCTGATCGAGGAACCACAGGCGCTGTTGGGAGAACGACTGCACGGCCCGGTCTTGCGAACGTGCGGTCAGCTCAAGCTGCTTGGCATCGGTGGGTGCCAACCCGGCAATGCGCTGGGCGAAATCACTGAGGCGCGGCGCGTCGAACAGCGCGCGCAACGGCACGCTCAGTTGATGCTCATGGCGCAGCCGGGAAATCAGCTGCATCGCCAGCAGCGAGTGGCCGCCGAGCTCGAAAAAGTGATCGTTGCGGCCGACGGCGTCGATGCCCAGCAGTGGCTGCCACAGCGCCGCCAATTGCTGTTCAAGGCGCGTTTGCGGCGCTTGGTAGTCGCTGGAGATCACCTGTGGATCGGGCAGCGCGTTGCGGTCGAGCTTGCCGTTGGGCAACTGCGGCAGGCGTTCCATGACCACGATGTGCGCCGGAACCATGTATTCCGGCAGGGTGTTTTTCAGCTGCTGCTTGAGGCTGTCCTCGGCCAGACCGTTGCCGCCGACATAACCGAGCAAGACTTTTCCGTTCGCGCCGTCACGGACAACGACCAAGGCCTCGCGAACGCCCTTGCAGGTTTTCAGCGCCGCTTCGATCTCGCCGGCCTCGATGCGGAAGCCACGGATCTTGATCTGATGGTCGATACGGCCCAGATACTCCAGCAGCCCTTCGCTGTTCAGGCGCACGCGGTCGCCACTGCGGTAAATGCGTTCGCCTGCACGGAATGGATGCGGCAGGAAACGCTCTGCCGTTGCGCCCGGACGGTCCAGATAACCCCGCGCCACGGCACCGCCGAGGTACAGCTCACCGGCAATGCCTTGGGGCAGCGGGTTCAAATCCGCGTCCATCACGTAGCCCTGACGATCCCCCACCAGATCACCGATCGGCGCGTAGGCCGTGGTGAAGTCGGCAGTTTCAGCAGACGCCAGCCACAAAGTCGGCGTGACCACGGTTTCCGTCGGGCCGTAGCCGTTGATGATCCACAGCGGCTGCAAATTTCGGATCACGTCATGCAGCATCTCGCGGCTGAAGGCTTCACCGGCAAAGCAGTAGGTTTTCACGCCAGGCCCCTTGCCCTTCACGCCGGCCCAGTCCGACAGCTGACGCAGGTAGCTCGGCGGGAACGACGCCACGGTGATGCCTTCGCGAATCAGCGTGTCGTAGGTCTGCTCGACGCTCCACAGTTCCTGATCGCGCAGCACCACGCGGGCGCCGTAGCACAGCGGCATCATCCAGCCTTCGTGGGCGCCGTCGAAGCTGATCGACAGGAAATGGAATTTGCGATCCTCCGGCGTGAAGCGGTAGCGCTCGCCGATGGTCTGGATGTGCATCGAGATGTCGGCGTGGGCGATAGCCGCACCCTTTGGCTTGCCGGTCGAACCCGAGGTGTAAATCAGGTAGGCCAGTTGCTGCGGGTGAATCACCACATCGGGCGCTGTCACCGGCTCGGACGAGCAATCGAGCTGATCGATGTTCAGCAGCAGCACGTCACCCACTGGCACACGATCCAGCGCCGCATCGTGGCTGACCAGCAGCTTCACGCCGCCGTCTTCGAGCATGTAGCGCAGGCGCTCGGTCGGGTAATCCGGATCGAGCGGGATGTAGGCGCCACCGGCTTTCAGCACGGCATAGAACGCCAGCCACAGATCAATCCCACGCTCCATGGCAATCGCCACGCGCACTTCGGTGCCGATGCCCCGGGCGCGCAAGGCGTGGGCCAGTTGATTGGCACGACGGTCGAACTCGGCGAAGGTCAGGCGCTGCTGGCCATGGACCAGCGCGATGGCGTCAGGACGAATGCGCGCGTGGTCGGCGATCAGCTCATGAATCGGCCGATCCACGTAAGGCGAAAACGGCGGCGTATTCCAGGCGTGCATCTGTTGGATGTCGCCCTCGGTGAGCATCGACAGCTCGCCGATGCGCGCCTCGGGGAAGCGGCAGATCCCGTCCAACAGCGCCTGAAAATGCCCGCACAAACGCTCGATCTGCGCGGCGCTGAACACGTTGCTGTGGTAGTTGACGTGAACGTGGGCCTGCTCGCCCGCCACCACCGCCAGGCTCAGCGGGTAGTGGGTCTTGTCGCTGAGTTCGACGGAACCCAGGTTGACACCGTTGGACTGCTTGTCCCGCAGCACCGCGTCCACCGGGTAGTTTTCGAACACCAGCAGGCTGTCGAACAGGTCGCGACCGGCGTGGCCCGCGTAACGCTGGGCCTCGAACAGCGGCGTGTGTTCGTGCTCGCGCAGTTCCAGGTTGTGGGCTTGCAGGTCGTTCAGCCAGTCGCCGACCTTCTGCTGTGCTTGCGGCGCCTGCACCAGCGGCAGGGTGTTGATGAACAGCCCGAGCATGCGCTCGATGCCCGGCACCTGCGCGGAACGGCCGGACACCGTGGCGCCGAACGCCACGCGTTGTTGCCCGGTGTAGCGCTGCAACAGCAGGACCCAGACCGCTTGAATCAGCGTGTTGACGGTCACGCGCTGACGGCGCGCGGCGCTGTTCAGCAGTTCGCTGTTCAGGTCCATGGAAGTGACCCGCACCTGATTCGGCAACGGTTCGCCAGTGGCGGACGTCGGCGCGGTCAGGGCTGCTGCCATCATGGTGGGCTGGTCGAAACCGGCCAGGTGGGTCTGCCAGAAGGTCTTGCTGCCCTCGGCATCGCGGCTCAGCAGCCACTCGACGTAATCGGCGTAATGCCCGGCCGGCTGCGGCGTGGCGTCGGACATCGCCGCCTGAATCACTTCGCCCAGCACCGCCGCGCTGCTCCAGCCGTCCAGCAGAATGTGGTGGAAGGTCCAGACCAGTTTCCACAGCGTCTCGCTCTGGCGGACCAGCAGCACCCGCATCAGCGGCGCGGCGTGCAAGTCGAACGGGGTTTCCCGCTCGGCCACCAGCACGTCCGCGAGGGATTGATCGCCAGCGCGCAGGTCAAGTTCGCGCACGACCAGCGCGGCATCGCGACGGATCAACTGCACTGGCTGTTCGCTGCCAGGCACGCGCAGGAACGCCGCGCGCAGGATCGGATGGCGCTGAACCGCCGCCGCCCATGCCGATTTGAAGCGGGCGACCGGCAGGTGTTCGATGTCCAGCGCCACCTGATTGATGTAAAGATCCCGCGCGCTGCCCTGATCGACGTTCTCGCTGCCGCTCAGCTCGGTGTGGAACAGCAGGCCTTGCTGCATCGGGGTCAGTGGGTGCAGCTGTTCGATGTCCCAGGCCGCGACCGGCAGTGCGTCGAGTTGCGCCTGAGTCAGAGCAAGTGCCGGGAAGTCCGACGGGGTGACCGCAGAGTGGCGACGGCAGTGTTCGATCACCTCATCCAGCGCTTCGCCGTAAGCGTCGAGCAGGCGTTGAATCGACGCGGACTCGTGGCGTTCGCCGCTGAAGCTGCAGGTCAGGCCGAATTGGCCGTCACGGATCTGCGCGTCGATGGACAGCTCGCCATTGAGCGGCGCATCGGCGGCGCGCTGGGCACCGCTGCCCTCCTCGGCCAGACTGAAAAGCCCGCTGCTGTGTTGCAGCCGGCCCATGTAATTGAACAGCACGCAGCCGTCCAGCGCCGGCAAGGCTTCGCCGCGCAGATGGCGCAACAGGCCATAACCCAGGCCGCCATTGGGCACGGCGCGCAGGGTTTCCTTGGTGTGTTTGAGGGCGGCGTCGAGGTCGTCGTCGGCATGCAGGCTGACCGGGTACAGGCTGGTGAACCAGCCGACGGTGCGCGCCGGATCAACGCCGTCGAACAGGTCTTCGCGGCCATGGCCTTCCAGGGCGATCATCGCCTGGGATACGCCGCTCCAGCGCTTCATCGCCCGGACCAGCGCGGTCAGCAGCAGGTCGTTGATCTGCGTGCGATACGCCGCCGGGGCCTCGCTGATCAGCCGGTCAGTGCGAGCAACGTCCAGTTGCAGGTGCAGTTGACGCACGTGGTTTTGGCGCGCTTCGCCCTGGAGATTGGCGCACGGCAATGCGGGGGCTGACGGAAGGTTGCGCCAGTAATCGGCTTCGGCGAGCACGGCGTCGCTGTAGGCGAAATCCAGCAAGCGGTTGGCCCAGCGCTGGAACGACGCGGTCTTGTCGCCGAGGTCGATAGTGAGTCCTGCTTGCGCCTGGGTGTAGGCGTTTTGCAGGTCCTCCAGCAGGATGCGCCACGACACGCCATCCACCACCAGGTGATGAACCACCAGCAACAGACGCTCGCCGCCTTCGGCCAGGGTGAAATGCACGGCGCGAAGCAGCGGGCCGTCTCTCAGATCGAGGCTGGTTTGGGCTTCGTCGCAGGCCGCGGTCAGCTCGTTCAGGGGGATTTCACGCTGCCAGATCAGGCCGTTTCGGGACTGCTCGTCAGTAGAAAGCTCTGCACGATAGCGTTGCTGCCACTGGCCGTTGTCCTGCTGCACAAACCTCATGCGCAGGGCATCGTGATGGTTAAGTATGGCGTGAAGGGCCTGGGTCAGCGCCGGAAGGTCCAGGGCTTCGCTCGGGTTCAACAGCAGCGACTGATTCCAGTGACTGCGGTTCTTCATCGGTTGCTGGAAGAACCAGTGCTGAATCGGCGTCAGCGGGATGTCGCGGTTCAGCTCGATGCGCTCAACTGCGGGCGCGTCCTGAGTGACCACCTGCGCGACCTGGGCCAGCTCGGCGATGGTCTGGCGTTCGAACATCTGCCGGGGCGACAGCACGATGCCGGCCTTGCGGGCGCGGGAGATGATCTGCAGGCTGAGGATCGAGTCGCCGCCGAGGGCAAAGAAGTTGTCCTGACGACCGACCTGGGCGACGCCGAGCAGGTCTTGCCACAACGCCGCCAGTTGGGTTTCGACCCCGGCCAGCGGTGCTTCGAAGGCGCGCTGCTGGATCTGCGGGTCTGGCAGTGCCTTGCGGTCGAGCTTGCCGTTGGCCGACAGCGGCAGGCTGTCCAGGGTGACGAAGTGCGCCGGGACCATGTAGTCCGGCAGGCGCTGTTTCAGCTGGGTGCGCAGGTGTTCTTCGTCGAAATCGTCGGCCACCAGATAGGCAACCAGTTGCATACCCGTGCTGAGTTCACGGGCGATGACGACGGCTTCGCTGACCGCTGGGTGGTCCAGCAGCGCCGCTTCGATTTCGCCGATTTCTACGCGCAAGCCGCGCAGTTTGATCTGGTGATCGAGACGGCCGAGGTATTCCACCACGCCGTCGGCACGCCAGCGGGCCAGGTCACCGGTGCGATACAGCCGCTCGCCTTTACCAAACGGGCTGGCACCGAAGCGCTCGGCAGTCAGTCCCGGACGCAGGTGATAGCCGCGAGCCAGACCGTCGCCGCCGATGTACAGTTCGCCGGGAACGCCGATGGGCTGCGGATTGAGGCGGCTGTCGAGGATGTGGATCTGCAGATTGCTGATTGGGGCGCCGATCGGGACGGAAACGCCCGGTTCATCCACGCAGGTCCAGTGGGTGACGTCGATGGCCGCTTCGGTCGGGCCGTACAGGTTAAAAAGGCCTGCATTTGGCAGGCGCTGCAGGGTTTCCCGGGCCAGATCGGCAGGCAAGGCTTCGCCACTGCACACGATGCGTTTCAGCGAAGCGCAGCCGCTCAGATCGTCCTGAGCCATGAAGGCACCGAGCATCGACGGGACGAAGTGCAGCGTGGTGATGTGCTGTTGTTCGATCAAGGATTTCAACAGCAGCGGATCGCGATGATCACCTGGCTGAGCGACCACCAGACGCGCGCCAACCATCAACGGCCAGAAGAACTCCCAGACCGACACGTCAAAACTGAAGGGCGTTTTTTGCAGTACCGCGTCGGTGGTGTCGAGGGAATAAGCGTCCTGCATCCAGGCCAAACGGTTGAACAGCGCCGCGTGAGTGTTGCCCGCGCCTTTCGGTTTCCCCGTCGAACCGGAGGTGTAAATCATGTAGGCCAGTTGTTCGGGGTGCAGATCAACCATCGGGGCCGTAACGGGATAAGCCGCCAACGCCAGATGATCCAGATTCAGCACCCGCAGCTCTTCAACAATCGGCAGGTCATTGATGACCCCATCGTGGCTCAGCAGCAGACCAATTCCGGCATCTTCCAGCATGTAGCGCAGACGATCAGCGGGATATTCAGGGTCCAGCGGCACATAAGCGGCACCGGCTTTCAGCACCGCATACAGCGCAACCACCATTTCCACCGAACGCAACGCCGCGACGCCGACCAGCGACTCCCGGCCGACGCCCTGCTCCCGAAGGTAATGCGCCAGTTGATTCCCGCGCTGATCCAGCGCCTGATAACTCAGCACCTTATCGCCAAAGCGCACCGCCTCCCGCTCGGGATGCACCTGCGCCAGATGCTCAAAGTGGCGATGAACAAACGGCTCGGCCCCCCACTCCCGCGCCGTGTCGTTCACCGACAACAACTGCGCGCGGTCCTCAACATCCAGCAATTCGAAATCGCCAATCGCAATGTCCGGCCGCTCCAGCAACTCGGCAAACAGCTGCTCAAAACGCCCATGCAGGCGCTCGATGCTGCCGTGATCAAACAGATCCGTGGCGTAATTCCAGTTACCCGCCAGTTCCCCCGCCGCGTTTTCCCAGGTGTGCAGCGCCAGGTCGAACTGCGCGCTGCCGTTGTCCAGCGGCATCAGCGTGGCGTTGAGGCCGGGCATCAATTGCAGCGCTTCGTCCTGGCGTTGCTGATGGTTGTAGAGCACCTGGAACAGCGGGTTGTGGCTGAGGCTGCGCTCGGGCGCCAGGGCGTCGACCAGTTGCTCGAACGGCAGGTCCTGATGGGCTTGGGCGCCCTGGGACGCCAGGCGAACGCTGTCGATGATCTGCTTGAAACTGGCGTCGGCCTGGACATCGCCGCGCAGAATCTGGGTGTTGACGAAGAAGCCGATCAGACCCTCGGTTTCGGCGCGCTGACGCCCGGCAATGGGTACGCCGATGCGCAGATCGGTCTGCCCGCTCAGCCGTTGCAACAGCACTTGATAGGCCGCGAGCAGGACGGTGAAGAGTGTCACGCCGCGCTGGCGGGCCAGTTCACGCATGCGGCCGGACAGCGCCGCGTCGAAGCTGAACGGCAGGCGCGCGCCGCGGAAACTCTGGCGCGCCGGGCGTGGACGGTCCGCTGGCAGTTCCAGCACCGGCGGCTCGTCGCCCAGTTGCTGCTGCCAGTAGGCGAGTTGCCGATCACCCTCGCCCACGTCCAGACAGGCACGCTGCCACAGGGCGACGTCGGCGTAGCTCAGAGGCAGCGGTGGCAGTGAGTCAGTGTCGTTTTGAAGGGCAGCGCGATAGGCTTCGACGAAATCCAGCAGCAGCACTTGAATCGACCAACCGTCGGCGATGATGTGGTGCAGACACACCAGCAACACATGCTCATCCGGGCCGCGTTCGATCAACGCCACGCGCCACAGCGGGCCCTGGGCTAGATCATACGGACGTCGGGCGAAGGCGTCGGCCAGCGCCTGCACCTCGCCCTCGTCAGCTGCGTGCAGACGTTCGAATGGCAACGACTGATCGCCGAGAATCACCTGCTCCGGCGTGCCGTCTTCAGCGATGGCAAACACCGTGCGCAGGCTGGCATGACGCTCGGCCACGCGCTCGAACGCCGTTCGTACGGCTGCAACATTCAGCTCGCCCTTCAGGCGCAAGGCACCCGGCAGGTGATAGGTGCTGTTGCCCGGTTCCAGTTGTTCGAGGAACCACAGCCGCTGCTGGGAAAACGACGCCGGGCTGCGCTCGCCCGCCACGCCCGGTGGCACCGGCAACGACGACGCGTCCAGGCCCTGCTCGCGCAGCTTGTTCAGAAACACCCGACGCTGAGCGCTGCCAAGGCTGAGGAAACGCGTGGCCAGGGCCAGCAGCTTGCTCCGGGAAGTCATGCTCGGTTGCGACATCAGTTGCTTTCCTCCAGCTCATTCATTAACTCGTCCAGGGCATCGAGCCGGTCGAGTGTCAGGGTCTGCCCCTGCAAGGTGTCGATCAGCGCCGCCTGGGCGGCGACGGTGGTGGCTTCGAAGGCCTGGGCCAGCGGGATGCTCACGCCGAGGCGCTCGCGAATCCGCGACAGCAGGCGCGTCGCCAGCAACGAATGGCCACCCAGTTCAAAGAAGTTGTCGTGACGACCGACCTGCTCGATCTTCAGCAGGCTCTGCCAGAGTTCGGCGAGGACTTCCTCGCGCTCGCCCTGTGGCGCTTCGAACTCGCGTTCTTCCAGGCTCGGCGCCGGCAGCGCCTTGCGGTCGAGCTTGCCGTTGGCGTTGCGCGGCATCTGCGCCAGCACGACGATGTGCGCCGGCACCATGAACGCCGGCAGTGTTTGCGCCAGCGCGGTTTTCAGCACGTCACTGGACAACGCCTGCTGCGCCTCGGCGACCACGTAGGCCACCAGTTGCGGGCCGTGGGCCGTCGGTTGCGCGCTGACCACGGCGTCGTGCACCGAGGGTTGCGCCAACAGCAGGTTTTCGATTTCGCCCAGCTCGATGCGCTGGCCGCGGATCTTCACTTGGAAGTCCGCACGGCCGACGTATTCCAGCGCGCCGTCGGCGTTCCAGCGGGCCAGGTCGCCGCTGCGATACAGCCGCGCACCCGCCTCGCCAAACGGATCGGGCAGGAAGCGCTCGGCGGTCAGGCCTGGCCGCGCAGCGTAGCCACGGCCCACACCGACGCCGCCGATGTACAGCTCGCCCACCACACCGGGCGCTGCCAGTTGCAGGTGGGAATCCAGCACGTAAAGGCAGTTGTTGTCGGTGGGTCGGCCAATCGGCATGTTGGCGTTGAGCGCCGGCGCGGCGATCAGGGTGTGCAGCGCGACATCGTCGGCGCACTCGGCGGGGCCATAGGCGTTGACCAGCGGCACCTCGGGGTAGCGCGCGAACCAGCGCGCGGCGAGGTCCGTGGTCAATGCTTCACCCGTCGGCAGCAGCCAGCGCAAGGCATCGAGGCGCTGGGGCGCGACCGCGAGCATGGCGTCGATCACCGCCGGCACGCACTCTAGGACGCTGACCTGATTGGCCGCCACTTCTTCCAGCAGGCGTTGCGGGTCCTGCACCACGGCGTCCGGCAGGATTTCCACGCGCCCGCCGAACAGCGGCGCGGTCAGGAATTGCCATACGGAAATGTCGAACCCGGTGGCGGCGGTCTGGGCAATGACATCGCCCTCGCCCAGGCGCAGATACGGCAGCTTGGACATCTGGTTGTTGAGCATGCCGCGCTGGTTGACCATCACCCCTTTCGGCTCACCGGTGGAGCCGGAGGTGTAGATGACGTAAGCCAGTTGCTCGGCCGTCGCGTAGCGGCCGGGGTTCTGGTCAGCAAGAGAATCGCTTCCGGCCAGCACGTCCTCAAGCACCAGCACACGGGGCTTGCGTTCAGCCAGCGCAACAATCGCCTCGACCTGGGGCAGACATTCGCGGGGCGTCAGCAATACCGGCGCGGCGCTGCTCACCAGCATGCGCGCGCTGCGCCCGGCCGGGTGACGATCATCCAGGGCCAGATAGGCCGCACCGGCCTTGAACGCGCCGACGATCATGCTCAACAACGGCAGGCCGCGCGGTGCAAACAGCGCCACTACATCATCGCCCTGCACGCCCGCTGCGATCAGTCCGTGACCGATGCGGTTGGCCTGGCGATTGAGTTCGCGGTAGGTCAGGCTGTGACCCTGACAGCGCGCCACTTCCTGGGCCGGATGGGCCAGCACCCGCGCCTCGAAACGCTCCAGGTAGCTGATGTCGTACCAGTGTTTTTGCACCGGGCCGAGCCCTTGGGCCAGCAACTGCTCGCGCTCCGTTTGCTCAAGGATCTGCAACTGGCTCAGCGTCTGCTGCGGGTTGTCGATCAACTGCGTGAGCAGACGACGGAAGTGGCTGACCAGCGTGCCCATGTCGGCGTCGTCGAAGTGCCGGGTGTCGTAGGTCAGCTGCAGTTGCAGGGATTCGCCCGGCAGCAACACCACGGTCAACGGGTAGTTGGTGTGGGTGCGGTTGGCCAGCGGGTTGATGCGGTATTCGTTCACGGCCTGCTGCACCTCGGCGCCCAACGGAACGTTCTCGAAAACAAACAGGCTGTCGAACAGCGGCTGGCCGCGCGGGGTGTCGGCGAGCAGCTGAATGTCGGCCAGGGACAAATGTTCGTGCTGGCGCATGTCGGCGTTCTGCCCCTGCAAGGCGTTGAGCAGCTCCAGCGCCGAGGCGCCGATGCCCGGCCGGCGGATGCGCAGCGGCAAGGTGTTGATGAACAGCCCCAGTGCTCCTTCGATGCCTTCCAGCTCGGTCGGGCGACCGGCCACGGTGACGCCGAACAGCACTTCGTCGCGGTCGGCATGGCGCATCAGCAACAAGGCCCAGGCGGCCTGAACGAAGGTGTTGGCGGTCAGACGATGCTGACGCGCTTGTTCGGCGAGTTTTGCGGTCTGCTCGACGCCCAGCGCCAGGGTGACGTCGCGCATTTGCGAATCTCCCTGAGGGCTATGGCGGTACGGCAGCGGCGTGACGTCGGTGAAGCCCGCCAGCGCGTTGCGCCAGTAATCGCGGCTGACCGCTTCGTCCTGCTCGGCGAGCCAGGCGAGGAAGTCGCGATACGGCCGCGCCGGCGGCAGGCTGACCTGACGGCCCTCAAGGAACGCGCGGTAATGGGCGAAGAACTCGGTGAGCATCAGGCCCCGGCACCAGGCGTCGATCAGCGCGTGGTGGTGGCTCTGAACGATGCGGAAATCGGCCTCGCCGAACTTGATCAGGCGCAGGCGCAGCAACGGCGCGCGGGCGAAATCGAAGCCCTGCTCGCGCTCGCTTTTCAGCAGTTCATCAAGCTCGGCTTCGGCGGCGGCGCGGGACAGATGGCTGAGCTCGATCAGTTGCACCGGCGACGGCACGCGACGCATGACAATCTGACGCTGCACGCCGCTCTCCAGGCCGTGAAACGCCGTGCGCAACGCCGGGTGACGCTGCACCACTTGCTGCCAGGCGAATTTGAACGCGTCGAAATCCACGTGGGCGCCGACGTCGTACTGGTCCTGCATCAGGTAGATGCCGTTGCCCTGCTCCAGCAGGCTGTGCAGCAAAATGCCCTGCTGCATCGGCGCCAGCGGCAGAATGTCTTCGATCTCCCGCGCAGGAATGCCCAGCCCGTCGAGCTGGGCCTGATTCAAGCCCGCCAGCGGGAAATCCGAAGGCGTCAGGCCGGCGTTGGATTCATCGCCGCAATGGGCGATCAGCTGCAGCAACTGCGCTTCATACAGCGCCACCAGTTGCTCGATGCTGTCGCGGCTGAAGCGTTCGCGGCTGAAGGTCCAGTCCAGCTGCAACTGGCCGTCGCGGACCTGCCCGTCCACCGCCAGGGCATTGGCCAGCGGCCCTTGGGGGTCACGCAGAGTGTTCGGCGTGCGGCTCGACAATGCGAAGAGCGCGCCCTCGCTGTCGTCGAAACGGCCGAGGTAGTTAAAGGTCACGCCCTGGCCGGTCAAATCCGGCAACTCTGCACCGGCGAGGTATTTCAGTACGCCATAGGCGAGGCCCTTTTCCGGCACGGCGCGCACGGTTTCCTTGACTACCTTGAGGGTAGCGATCGCGTCATCCTCGGCGTTCAGCGCCAGCGGGTACAGGCTGGTGAACCAGCCGACGCTGCGGCTCAGGTCCAACTCGCCGGTGACGTCCTCGCGGCCATGACCTTCGAGGCTGATGACGTGGCGACGGCGGCCGCTCCACTGCCACAGCGCCTGGGACAGCGCCGCCAGCAGCAGGTCATCGATGCGTGTGCGGTAGGCGGCCGGGGCTTCGCTGAGCAGGCGGCGGGTGGCGGTCGCGTCGAGGGTCAGGTGCAGGGTTTCGCCGTCGCCGACAAGGCTTTCCACGGACGCATCGCCGGGCAGGATGGCATCGGCGGCGTTCAGCCCTTGCCAGTACGGCAGTTGTTGTTGCAGCTCAGGGCTGTGCGCCAGGGTACTCAGCGACTGGGACCAGGCCTGGAAGCTGGCGGTTTTATCGGCCAATGCCACGCGCTTTCCAGCCGCCAGTTGGCTGTAAGCCAGTCGCAGATCTTCCAGCAGCACCCGCCACGAGACGCCGTCCACGGCCAGGTGATGGATCGCCAGCAGCAACCGCGCCTCGCCCGATGGCAGGCGCGCATGGACCACCCGCAGCAGCGGACCGGTGTCGATGTTCAGGCTGCGCTGCGCTTCATCGTTCAGTGAATCGAGGTCATCTTCACGGCTCAGTTCACAGGTCCACAGCACGCGCTCGGCACTTTCGCTGTCGCGATAACGCTGCTGCCACTGGCCTGCATCGTTCCGATGGAAGCTCAGGCGCAGGCTGTCGTGATGGGCCAGCACGGTCGCGAGGGCCTGTTGCAGACGCGCGGTGTCCAGCGCCTCGGGCACGTCGAGCAGCAACGACTGGTTCCAGTGTTGACGCTGGGCGATGGGCAGGCTGAAGAAGCGCGCCTGAATCGGCGTCAGGGCAAACTCGCGGGGTGCAACGGCTGCCGTAACAGGCGCGGCTACAGGTTTGGCTTCGGCCACCGTGGCGACCTGGGCGAGTTCGGCGATCGTCTGTTTTTCGAACAGCTGCTTGGGCGTCAGGCGAATGCCCTGACGCCGGGCACGGGCGATGATTTGCAAGCTGAGAATCGAGTCGCCGCCGAGGGTGAAAAAGTTGTCGTGACGGCCCACCGCCTCGACGTTCAGCGCCGCTTGCCACAGCGCGGCGAGTGCGGCTTCGACCCCTTCACGGGGCGCTTCGAAATCGTCGGACGCCAGGGCCGGCGTCGGCAGCGCGTTGGCGTCGAGCTTGCCGTTGGCGGTCAGCGGGAAGGCATCGAGGGTCAGGATGTGGCTCGGCACCATGTAGTCCGGCAGGCTCTGGGCCAGCTGTGTGCGAAGCGCCTCGCCGTCCACCGTTGCACCACTCGCCACCAGCGCATAAGCGATCAATTGGCCGCGATCATCGACGCGCACGTGGGCGTCACGCAGGCCGTCCAGCTGGCGCAGGCGCTGGGCGATTTCACCCAGGGCTACGCGGTAGCCGCGCACCTTGACCTGATCGTCGGCACGGCCGAGGAACTGAATCTGCCCGTTGGCCAGCAAGCGCGCGCGGTCACCGCTGCGGTACAACCGCGTGCCGTTGCCGCTCGGATCAGGAATAAACGCCGCAGCGGTCATGGCCGGACGCTGGTGATACCCCCGCGCCAGACCCGGCCCGCCGATGTACAGCTCACCGACGTCGCCCTGCACCACCGGCTGCAGTTGGTCGTTGAGAATCAGCGCCACGGCGTTCGGCAGCGGGCGGCCGACGGGCACGCTGTCGCCCATCGACTCTTCAAACGCCTGATTGCTCAGCACGCCGACGGTGGTTTCGGTCGGGCCGTAGTGGTTGATCACCCGGCAGCCGGGCTTTAAGCGCTTCACCTGCGCGACCAGCTCCCACGGCAGCGTATCGCCGCCAAGGATCAGCGCGTGTTCCGGCAGCACATCGGCCGCATTCGTCGCCTGCAACAGGCCGTTTAAATGAGTCGGCACGATCTTCAGCACACCCACCTTGTGCTCGGCCATGTAGGCGGCAAAGCGGTCGGCGTCGTTGGTGCGGTCGGGGCTGATCAGGTGCAGCGAACGCGCCGAGCACAGGGCGCCGAACAGCACGGTGTGGCCCAGGTCGGCGCCGACGGTGGAGACCATCGCCATGCTCGCCTCGGGCGCCAGATCAAGACGCGCTAGCAGGCCCTGGACGTAATCGGCCAGGGCGCCATGGCTGATGACCACCCCTTTCGGCGTGCCGCTGGTGCCGGAGGTGTAGATCAGGTACGCGGCCTGATCGGCGTGGGGTTGCAGCTCCAGGGCTTGCGTCGGCAACAAGCGCCAAGGGGCATCGAGCGCTACGCTGATGACGTCGCCGTGGAAGTCAGCCGGTGCAGCCACATCGCTGATCAACCCGCTTGCGCCACTGTCGGCCAGGACAAACGCCTGACGTTCGGCCGGCCATTTCGGGTCCATCGGCACAAACGCGGCGCCGCTCTTGAGCACCGCCAGCAGGCCGACGACGAACTCCTGCGAGCGCTCCAGCAGAATGCCCACACGACTTTCCACGCCCACACCGGCCTGACGCAGGTGCTGCGCCAGCTGGTTGGCCTGGGCGTCGACCTCGGCAAAGCGGGCGCTGCGCTGTTCGTCTTGCAGGGCCAGGCGATTCGGTTGTGCGCTGACACTGGCATTCCACAGGCTCAGGACATCGGTGGCCGGGAACGCCAGGGTGTCGGCAGCGACACAAGAAGGCTCGGCACCGATCCGCAGATCAGCCAGACGCACCTGAGGTTGCGCCACCACTTGCGCGCAGATCCACAGCAGATCACCCGCAAGACCGGCGATGCGCGGCTCGTCGAACAGGTCGCAAGCGTAGGTGAACACCGCCTGAATGCCGTCGGCGTCGTCGGTGATGTCCAGACCTAAATCGAAGTGCGCCGAGTAGTCGTCGAGCTGGTTGACGTCCATACGCACGCCGGCCATTTCAACGTTCTGCGGCAGCGGGAACTGTTGGGTGAATTTCACCTGGCACAGCGGGTTGTGGCTGAGGTTGCGCGACACGCCGAGGGCTTCGACCAGTTGCTCGAATGGCAGATCCTGATGGTGTTGCGCGCCCAGCGCGGTGTGGCGCACGGCCTCAATCAGCGTGCTGAACGACTGCTGCGGCGACACCTCGCTGCGCAGCACCAGGGTGTTGACGAACAGGCCGATCAGGCCTTCGGACTCGGTGCAGGTCCGCCCCGCCACCGGGACGCCGACGCGCAAATCGGTCTGGCTGCTGTAACGCTGCAACAGGGTTTTGTAGGCGGCGAGCATGACCATGAACAGGGTCGCGCCGTGGCGGCTGGCGAGGTCGCGCAGGCCCTGGCTCAAGTCGCGGTCGAGGGCAATGGCGTAACGGGCGCCGCGATGGCTCTGTTGCGCCGGACGCGGGCGGTCGGCTGGCAGGTTCAAAACGGTCTGGGCATCACCCAGTTGCTCACGCCAGTACGCCAGTTGGCGCTGCCCTTCGCCACCGGCCAGACGCGCGCGCTGCCAGGCGGCAAAGTCGGCGTATTGAATCGGCAGCGGCGGCAACGCCGGCTCCGCGCCCTTTACATGGGCGCTGTACAGCGCGGCGAATTCCTTGAGCATGACCTGCACCGACCAGCCGTCGGCGATGATGTGATGCAGCACCAGCACCAGTTGCTGCCGATCCGCCGCCAACCGCACATTGAGCACGCGCCACAGAGGACCGTTCTGCAAATCCATCGGTTGCTCGACGGCTGCTCTGGCCAATTCGCTCAACGCCTCCTGCGGGTCGGTGTCCTCGCTCAGGTAATGGCGTTCGATCAGCACGGGGCCCGACGCGTGAATGCGCTGCACCAGCTTTTCGTTGGCGTCGATGGCGAAGGTGGTGCGCAGGCTTTCATGGCGGGCGGCCAGGTCGTCGAAACTGCGTTGCAGCGCGGCGTCATCCAGTGCGCCGTTGAGGCTCAACTGGCCGCAGAGGTGATAGGCGCTGCTGTCCGGCTCCAGCTGCGCGAGAAACCACAGGCGCTGCTGGGCAAAAGACTGCTCGGGGTCGCTGTCGCGGGAGATCAGCGGTACGCCAGCAGGGCGTTCGGCGCTGCGGGGCTGGGTGGAGACGTGGACAGCGACGTGGGCGTTAAAAGCGCCAAGGGTCGGGTGTTCGAACAGGTGCGCGGGCTCAAGTGTCAGGCCCAGCTCACTGTTCAGTCGCGACAGCACTTGCACCACGCCGACCGAATCGCCGCCACGGGCGAAGAAGTGGTCGGCGGCATTCAGGTCGCTTTTACCGAGGACCTCCTGCCACGCGGCCAGGACTTCCGGCAGCAACGGCGATGCATCAGCGGGAACGTCTGCGCTGTCCGTATCGAGCAAGCGGCCGTCCTGCCAGATCGCGAAGCTGTCGAGGCTGCCGTTCTGCCAGCCGCTGCGGCAGGCGGAGCGTTGCAGCTTGCCGCTGGTGGTGCGCGGCAGTGCGCCCGGCTCCAGCAGCACAATGACTTTCGGCGCCACCAGAAACAGCTCCGACACCGCGTCGCGCACCGCTTCACAAATCATCGGCGGCTTCATCAGACGGCGCACGTTCCGGCTGATTTCCAGGGCCAGGCCAACGCCTTCGACGCCCTGCTCGTCCGTCACCGGGAAGGCGGCGATGCGCCCGCGACGCAGCAGCTCGACGCTTTTCTCCAGCGCCTGCTCGATGTCCTGGGGGTACAGGTTCTGGCCGTTGAGGATGATCAGATCCTTCAAGCGACCGGTGATGAACAGCTCGTTGTCGCTGGCAATGCCCAGATCGCCGCTGCGCAACCAGCGCTTGCCGTCTTCCTCGACGAAGGTCTGCGCGGTGGCTTCGGCGTTCTGCCAATAGCCCTGGGCGACGCTTGGCCCGGCTATCCAGATCTCGCCGACGTGGCCGGACGCGAGGGGCTGCAGCGTGGCCGGATCGACAATCCGCAGATCGTGATCGGGCCGGCACCAGCCGCACCCCGGCAGACGGCTTTTGGCATTCTGATTGGCGAACACCGCCTCGGCGGCATCCCCGGCGGCGAGCTGGCTGCCGTCGAAATGCTTGATGCCGAACGGCCTGTCGCGCTCGGCGGCACTCACGTACAGCGTCGCTTCGGCCAGACCATAGCTCGGGGTCAGGGCGCGGCGATTGAAACCGGCCGGCGCAAAATGCTCGCTGAAGGCATCCAGGGTGGCGATGCGGATCGGCTCGGAGCCGGAAAACGCCAGGCTCCAGTTGTCCAGTGTCAGGTTTTTCACGGCGCTGGGTTTGATGCGCTCGAAGCACAGGCGATAGGCGAAATCCGGGCCGCCGGAGAAGGTCCCGCCGTACTGACTCATCGCTTCCAGCCAGCGCGCCGGGCGGCCGAGGAAGTAGTTCGGCGACATCAGCGTCAGCGTGCCGCCGTAGTACAGCGGCAACAGCAGACCGCACATCAGGCCCATGTCGTGGTAAAGCGGCAGCCAGCTGACCCAGCTCTCCAACCCCGAATCGGAGACAAAGTGCCGGGCCATGGCGACTTCGTTGGCCATGAGGTTGTCGTGGGAGACCATCACGCCTTTCGGTGCGCTGGTGGAGCCCGAGGTGTATTGCAGGAAGGCCAGCGACGCGGTGTCGATCAGCGGCGCCTGAAACCCTGCATGGCCGTCGCTGATCTCCTCGACTGCCGCGAAACGCCCACCAGCGGGCATGAACGGCTGCAACAGGTGCTGGAATTTATCCAGATCTTCACGCCGCCCGAGGACCATCTGCGGCGCGGCGTCGTGGAGGATGCCGGTCAACCGGTCGAGGTGGGTCTGCCGGTTGTACTCGGGGGCGAAGGCCGGCACGGCGATGACCCTGGCGTACAAACAGCCGAGGAACGCCGCCGCGTAATCGGCGCCGGTCGGCAGGATCAGCACGCACCGCTCGCCGCCCTGCGCACCGAGATTCTGCTGCAGGCAGGCGGCAATCGAACGCGCCTTGGCATCCAGCTGGGCGTAGGTGGTCAGCAGCGGCGGCTGGTCCTCGTGGACGATGTGTCGAAGGGCAATCCGGTCCGGCTGGGTCTGCGCATAAAAGCCCACCAGTTCGGGAAAATGCGCGGCCTGATCTCGTATGGATTTCATTCTTTCACCTGTTTGTATCGGCAAGGCTCAACCCGCAGGCAGCGCAAAGGCGGCCCACAACGTTGTGAGAAAAGAGTGGGTGGCCGTTTACGACCACCGCAGTGACGGGCTTTTTTGAAGGCCCGGGCTTAGCGCGCGAGCTTCAGCGCTACGCGAGGCTCAGCCTGCAACGACCCATGCTCAGAGCGCGCCGAACACGGTTGCGCCTGATCGCCGAAGATCGATTCGACGACCTCCTGGGAACGGATCGCGAGCACCGACAACAGCGTGTCGCTCAAACCGTGGCTGTCTTCGCAGCAACCCTGCAGGAAAATCCCCGCTTCGCTGCCGGGGGTCAGGGGCAAGCGATAGTGACGGTCAACGTTGGCCCCCTGGATGTATTGCTGAATGCCCGAGAGCAGCTCCAGGTGATAGTCGCGGCGGTAACCAGTGGCGAGCACCACGACGTCGAAAGTCTCGCTGTGCATCTGGTCATGGGGCGCATCGCGCAGGAACAGTTCGATGCCGTCAGCGGCGACTTCGGCGTGCACCACTTCGCGGTTGGTGAGCATGCGGTGACGCTCTTCGCCGCGCACCTTCTGCTGGTACATGCGCTGGAAGATGGTCTCGATCAGGTCGGTGTCGACCACTGAATAGTTGGTGTTGCGGAACTCGTCGAACAGCGCGACGCGGCGCTCCTGACTGTGGTTGAAGATGGTGTCGGTGAACGACGGGTTGAAGATCTGATTGACGAAGGGGCTGTCATCGGACGGTTTCAGCGCACTGCCACGAATCACCAGCGTGGCCTCGACATTGTCGAAGCGCGAGGCCAGGTCTTCGAAGATTTCCGCCGCGCTCTGGCCGCCGCCGACCACCGCCACGCGCACCGGGCCAGGGCGATTGGCGAGGAGTTTTTCGATGCCGCCGCGATAGCCGGCAGAGTGCAGCACGCGCGCGTCTTCAAGTCCGTCGAAGGCCGCCGGCGACTGGGGAATGCCGCCGATGCCGAACACCAGATTGCGCGCGCGACGACGGGAGATTTCGCCGTGCTCATCGCGGGACAACACGTCCATGGCGACGAAGCGGCCGTCTTCGAAATGCGGTTCCACCGACATCACTTCGGCACCGTAATGGGCCTGTTCGTTAAAGTGCGACGCGGCCCAGGTCAGGTAGTCCGTGTATTCCTCGCGGGTCGGGAAGAACGTCTTCAGGTTGATGAAGTCCTGCAGGCGGCCGCGCTCGTTGAGGTAGTTGACGAAGGTAAAACGGCTGGCCGGATTGCGCAGGGTCACCAGGTCCTTGAGGAAGGAAATCTGCATGGTGGAACCGTCGATCAGCATGCCTTCGTGCCAGTTGAACGCCGGCTTTTTCTCGAGGAAACACACGTGGGGCGCCAGACCGCTGCGCTGGGCATGCTCCTGGGTGGCAATGGCCAAAGCCAGGTTCGACGGGCCGAAACCGATGCCGATGAAGTCGTAGACGAGTTCCATGCTTCCCTCTCGTAAGGCGCGATGCGCGATCGACTCCGGCAGCCGGACGACAAGGTCGCTGGCGCCGGATGGCCGTTCACGCGCATCAAAAATGTTTAAGACTGATTCTCATTAACATGACGACTGAGGCTGACGACTGTTTAGTCCCGGTCGCCGAAATTTCTTACAACGCCTCGGCTGCCTTTATCTGGTAGGCGGCACCGATCTCCTCCACCGCGTCGCGGCTGGCGTTTTCGCGGCGATCACCCTGCAGCTCGCTGAGCTGCCCGGACTCCATCTTCACCAGACGGTCGGCGAGGTCGAAGTACTGGTCGTCGTGGCTGATGGCAAACACCGTGACGCCAGCCTTTTTGAACATCGGCAGCAGCTCGCGGTAGAAAAAGCGGCGGAACAACGGGTCCTGATCGGCGGCCCATTCGTCCAGCAGCAGAATGTCGCGCTTCTCCAGCAGCGCCAGCATCAGCGCCAGGCGCTTGCGCTGTCCCTGGGAAAAACGCGTGTCGAGCAAGTGCCCGTCGGCGAGCTGCACCTTGTGCTTCATGTGCAGTTTTTCCAGCCAGTGCTCGACATCAGCGATGTCGGCGTTCTGCCCGTCGGGACCGAGCAATTGCGCAAACAGGTGGAAGTCGGTGAACACGCTGGCGAACAGCTGACGGTAGGCCAGCCAGTCTTCCGAGCCGATGACCTGGCCGTCGATCAGGATCGCCCCCGCCGATGGTCGATACAGGCCGCTGAGCAAACGCGCCAGGCTGGATTTGCCGCTGCCGTTGCCGCCCATGAGGAACACGGTTTCGCCCCGGCGCAGGGTCAGGTTCACTGGGCCAACATCGAAACCGGGCTCGTCGCCCTGAGGCGCGTAGTGGTATTCGACGTCACGCAGTTCGAGGGTCTGCCAGTGGCCGGCGATGTGGCTCGGGGCGACGTCGAAGCTTTCGTGGTGCTCGGCCAGGGCCAGCGACTCGACTTTATCCAGCGCCACGCGCCCGGAGATCTGCGCCGGAATCGCTGCCACCGCCAGCACCAGCGGCGTGCGCATGAACAGCACGGTCAGCGCATAGGTCGCCGCCACTTCGGTCGGCGCCCAGCCCAAGCCGTTGGCCAGGTAGAACGCCAGGCCGATGGTGCCGAGGACCATGATGTTGGCCCAGTTGCTGGCCAGGCCGTGATACCGGTCGGCCAGAGTGAAATGCTCGCGGTAGCGCTGGGCGGCGACGTCGAAAGTTTCTTCGTACAGCCGACGGGCGCGGTCGCGATTAAGGGTCAGCTCCTTGCGCCCGTCGATCACGCCCTGGTAGCTCTGATAGAGCTTGTCTTCGGACTCACGCAGCGCGCGGATGTGGGCGTTGAGTTTGCCCACCAGCAACCAGCCCACGCCCAGGGTGAACGCCATCCAGCACAGCGTAGTGATGAACAGCGACGGCGACAGCCAGGCCAGATAACTGAACGACGCGACGCTGAGCACCGAGCCGTAGATCAAGTCCGGCAGCTGCACGAAGGCCATGGTCACGGCGCGAATGTCGCTGGACAGGCTGGCGAAGATCTTCGCCCCGCCGATGGATTCGATGCGCTCGATGTTGGTGTCCAGCAGGCGCTTGACCATGACCCGGCGCAGGCCGTAGACGAACCGATGACCCAACGCCGTCAGCGACAACGACGCCCCGGACGCCAGCGCCAGCAGCGCGGCGAGCATCAGGCCGAATTGCCACAGCGCGGTGCCGAGGCCTTCGTGGCTGCTGATCATGCGTTGGTTGACGAAGGCAATCACGCCAACGCTCAACAGCCCGCTGCTGACGCTCAGCAGCAGCACCATCGCAAGCGGCCAGCGGTATTGCTGGAAGACCAGACGAACTAGTTTCATGAATGACTCCGGGCAGTGAAAACGAAAGACATGACGCGGCGATGCCTAGATATCGCCGAGCCGCGCGCGGCAGTGAGACAGGGTGTCGCGCAGGAGAAAGTTGACCATGGTCGGTGAGGTGCCGATGACCTTGGCCACGTCGCGCTGGGTGTAGCCCTCGATCTGGCTGAGGTTGAAGACGATGCGCATGCGCTTGGGCAGTTCGTTGAGCGCGCCGACCAATTGACCGAGGGACTCGCGACCGGCCAGCACGCGCTCCGGAGACACCTCGAAACGGATCTGCTCTTGCTGCTCGGCTTCGGCGCCGTGGTTGCGTTCGAGACGCTGGCGGCGAAGACGGTCAATCGACAGATTGCGCACGACGCGAAACATGTAGCGCGCAGGTTCCGTGGACGCGAGGTCGCTTTCGAGCATCTTCACGAAAGCGTCCTGGACCACGTCTTCGGCGCGGGCGCGACAGCCGAGGAATTTCGCCGCGAGGCGCAACAGTGCCTCGCGGTGGGTGTTGTAGGTGCCCATCAGCGCCTCGAGGCGCGGGTCTCTCGCGCCACGGGTGGCGCCAACACAAGGTGAGCCAGACCGGGCGGGCTGGCTCATTGCAGGGCGAAAATCCATCTTGTTCGACATCCCTGGTAACAAAGGAACGCGAAGGATAACGCAAACGATTCTCATTGCAACGTAAGAAAGTTTACCGATGGGTGAAACTTTTTCGTCGCGCTTCGAGTCGTTCTGGCCCTGCCGTCTTCATTTCAGCAGGCGCAGCTCCAGGTATTGCAGGAGCATGATGGTCTTGCCGTCGTTGATTTCGCCGCTTTCCACCATGGCGATGGCCCGCTCGAAATCCAGCTCCAGCACTTCGATGTCTTCGCCCTCCTCTTCCAGCCCGCCGCCATCGCTGACCCGATCATCGGGCTGATATTCGCCGATGAAAAAGTGAATGCGCTCGGTCACCGAACCCGGGCTCATGAAGGCGTCGAATATCTTCTTCACCGAACGCACGACGTAGCCGGTTTCTTCTTCGGCTTCCATGCGGATGCGCTCTTCAGGGCTGGCGTTGTCCAGCAATCCTGCTGCGGCTTCGATCAAATAACCGCTGTGGCCATTGACGAAGGCCGGCATGCGGAACTGGCGGGTCAGCACCACGGTGCGGCGTTCGAGGTTGTACAACAGAATCGTCGCGCCATTGCCCCGGTCGTAGACCTCGCGGGTCTGTGACTGCCAACTGCCGTCACGGCGTTGCAGCTCGAAGCTGTATTTCTTGAGCACGTACCAGTTGTCGGAGAGGAGTTGTTCGTCGGTGATGCGGATGGGGGTGGAAGGCATGGTGGTCCTTATGGGTAGGGGGTGGCTGGATTGGGCTTGGGCTCTGGCGGCTACCGAGGATTAGGCAATGACGCAAACCTTGTGGGAGCGAGCTTGCTCGCGAAGGGGCCGGTACATCCGCCACATCTCCAGCGGCTGGAATGCCATCTTCGTGAGCAAGCTCACTCCCACAAGGGCAGCGTTTGCCTTGCGAAAGCAGCGCGTCAGAAACATGGGCTCTGCTCAATCATGACCACACCAGAGATGTATCAGTTGCCGCAAATCCTGTGGGAGCGAGCTTGCTCGCGAAAAGTGGCGCAGCTGCAAGGGCATCTCTCTGAAAAACCCCGAACTATTATTTCCATCGATTGCCAACATAGGCACGAACGCCGTTCTGTTTGCCCGTGCAAATCCGGATGATGGCGGCACTGATTAACCAGACAAGGATTTGCCCGCAATGTCCATCAACATGACCATTCTGTTGACCCTGATCGTTTCGTTCTCAATCGCTCTGGCCGGCGTGGTGCATATCTGATCTGACACTGGCCGCACAAGCGCAGTCAGCGCCGAAGCCCGATCCAGCACACAAGACCGGGCCATCGATCGTCTTTTTTTATTCGTAAAAAGCCGCCACCGTCTCCTTGCCGCCAACAAAAAAGCTGTCGGCGACGATGCGCAGCGGCTGCAAATCCAGATCGCTCTTGCCCGCGTCGATCAGCCGCGCGAAGTGCCCGTACATGGCCGGGTACTCGCCCTCCTCCGACACGGTCTGCGCCACGCCGTCGATGCTGACCTCCGCGCCGCCGGCGTCCAGGCGCATCACGCCGTCGTTGCAGTGCAGCTCGATGCTCCACTGCTCGTTGACGCTGTGATCGAAATCCAGTTCGGCGATCACCCGCACCTCCTCGCCGGAACGCATCTGCAGCGACGCCGCAATCGGCGACTGGCAGTTGCTCGGCACGCTGAGGTTCGCCGATTCGACGAACAGCGCGCGGGGCAGCAATTCGGTGACGATCGACAGCGCGTTGATCCCCGGATCGAACACCCCTAGACCGCCCGCCTGCCAGATCCACGCCTGACCCGGGTGCCATTTGCGCACCTGCTCTTTCCAGGCAATTCGTACCTGCTTGAGGGTCTTGCCCTCCAGCCATTGCGCCGCATTGCTCACGCCCGGGGCGAAGCGTGAATGCCAGGCGAACAGCCCGCTGACGCCCGCTGCATTGACCTCGTCGATCAGGGCAAGGGCTTCGCCCAGGGTCGAGCACGGCGGTTTTTCCACCAGCACGTGTTTGCCGGCCTTCAGCGCCTCTTCAACCAGCGCAAAACGCCCCTGAGGCGGCGTGCAAAAGGCGATGGCGTCCACTGCCGGACCTTCTGCCAGCAGCTCAGCCAGCGAGCTGAAATTGGGCACGCCCGGACAGTGCTGACCCAGCGTCGCCACGGCCACCAGCTCAAAGCGGTCACTGGCGTGGATCGCCGGCACGTGCTGGTCCTGGGCGATCTTGCCGTAACCCACCAGCCCTAAACGAATCGGATGCATCGATGACTCCTGTGATGTTGTCGTTGTTATGACAGACGCGCCCCAAACGGGACGCCCTAAAGCGAATCAATGAATCGGTGCTGCCTCGCCCTGCTGATATTCGCGGGGGGTGCAGCCGAACTCCCGGCGGAACACCGTGTGCAGGTATTGCGCGGATTTGAAGCCACAGTTTTGCGCGATGTCGGCGATGGCCGAGTCACCGTGTTTCAGCCCTGACGCGGCGGCGGTGAGTTTGAAGCTCAAAATCTCGTCATGCACGCTGCAGCCGCGCTCCTTGCGAAAGTGCGATTCCAGGGAGGAACGGGAAATGCCGACGTAGCCCGCGACCTGGGCGGTCTTGATGCCCTGGCAGGCGTACTGGCGAATGAAGTGCAGCGCCTGCATGACGTACGGATTGCCCAGCGGCTGATGCAGGCTGGAGGCCTGAACGTTGATGGCCTCGGGCGGCACCAGAATCTGGCTCGCGGTCGAGGGCATGCCGTGGAGCATTTGGTGCAGCAACTGCGCCGCCGTGCGCCCCATCAGTTGAGTCCCCTGAGTGACCGAACTGAGCGGCACCCGCGTCAGGGTGCGGGTCAGCGGGTCGTTGTCGATGCCGATCAGCGCCACCTGCTCGGGTACCGCAATGCCCGCCGTCAGGCACGCCTGCAGCAACTGCCGCGCGCGGGCGTCGCTGACGGCGATGATGCCGATGGGTTTGGGCAGGCTTTGCAGCCAGGTGATTTGCTGTTCGACGGCGCTGTCCCACAATGGCGCGCTGGTGCTCAGGCCGCGATAGACTTCGCCGTGCAAACCGTCGCGCTGCAACAGCCGGCGGAAGGCTTTTTCACGCTCCTGGGCCCAGCGATTGCTTTGCGCTTCCGGCAGGCTGAAACAGGCGAAGCGCGTCAGGCCAGCCTCGATCAGGTGTTCGTAGGCCAGCTTGATCAGGGCGAAGTTGTCGGTGGCGACGTAGGGAATGTGTTTCGGATAGGCCCGCTTGTCCTCGTAGGAACCGCCCACCGCCACCACCGGCACCGTGCTTCCGGCCAGGGCCTCGCCGATCAGCGGATCGTCGAAGTCAGCAATGATGCCATCGCCCTGCCAGCGCTCGATGCCCTTCAGGCGGCAGAGAAAGTCCTCTTCCAGAAACAGATCCCAGGTCGCGCGGGTGCTGCTCAGGTAATTGCCGATGCCGGTGATGATGCCGCGGTCGTAGATCTTGCCGCCGTTGAACAACAGGGCGATGCGGTGAGCGGGCGGGACGGTTTTCATTATTGTTCCCCGGGCCTGTGAAGCGAGTCGGCACAGACTAGGCCTGCGCCGGGGGAATCTCAATACTCAAAATCGAACACCGGGTTGGTGATTTTCGCAATCGGCGCGGACGGGGCCGTTGCTAGTATCGGGATCAGCCAAGAACAAACACATGAAGACCGCCGTCAACAAAAACAATAAGGAAACCCCGATGCCCTGCTTCCCCGATGTCGACACCATTCGCTACGAAGGTCCCGGCAGCGAGTCGCCCCTCGCCTTCCGCCATTACGACGCCAACAAGATCATCCTCGGCAAGCCCATGCGCGAACACCTGCGTATGGCCGCCTGCTACTGGCACACCTTCGTCTGGCCGGGCGCTGACATGTTCGGCGTCGGCACCTTCAAGCGTCCATGGGTCAAGCCGGCGGACGCCATGGACCTGGCGCGTTTGAAGGCCGACGCGGCGTTCGAATTCTTCTCAAAACTGGGCATCGACTATTACAGCTTCCACGACACCGACGTCGCACCCGAAGGCGCGAGTCTGAAAGAGTACAGCCACAACTTCGCGCAGATGGTCGACGAGCTCGAACGCCATCAGGAGCAGAGCGGCATTCAGCTGCTGTGGGGCACCGCCAACTGCTTCAGCAACCCGCGCTTCGCCGCCGGTGCCGCGAGTAATCCGGACCCGGAGGTGTTCGCCTTCGCCGCCGCTCAAGTGTTCAGCGCGATGAACGCCACCCATCGGCTCAAGGGTTCGAACTACGTGCTGTGGGGCGGTCGCGAGGGTTACGAGACGCTGCTCAACACCGACCTCAAGCGCGAACGCGAGCAACTGGGCCGCTTCATGCGCATGGTGGTCGAGCACAAACACAAGATCGGCTTTACCGGCGACCTGTTGATCGAACCCAAACCCCAGGAGCCGACCAAGCACCAATACGATTACGACACGGCCACGGTGTTCGGCTTTCTGCAACAGTTCGGCCTGGAGAATGAGATCAAGGTCAATATCGAGGCCAACCACGCCACCCTCGCCGGGCACAGTTTTCACCATGAAATCGCAACGGCGGCGTCCCTTGGCATCTTCGGCAGCATCGACGCCAACCGTGGCGATCCGCAGAACGGTTGGGACACCGACCAGTTTCCCAACAGCGTCGAAGAGCTGACCCTGGCCACCTACGAGATCCTCAAGGCGGGCGGTTTCAAGAACGGCGGCTATAACTTCGATTCCAAAGTGCGCCGGCAGAGCCTGGACGAAATCGACCTGTTCTACGGCCACGTCGCCGCCATGGACGTGCTCGCGCTGTCGCTGGAACGGGCGGCGGCGATGATTCAGGACGATAAGCTGCAGGCGTTCAAGGACCAGCGCTACGCCGGCTGGGACCAACCGTTCGGGCGCGCCGTGCTGTCGGGGGATTTCAGTCTGGATGCCCTGGCGCAGCATGCCATGGACAACGAACTCAACCCGCAGGCCGTGAGCGGTCGCCAGGAAATGCTCGAAGGCGTGGTGAACCGGTTTATTTATCCCTGACAACAGGCGCCCGCGATCTGCTGGACGGATGCTATGTCTTTCGTAGGACCGGCTTCAGCCGGGAAGAGGCCAGTGGTGGCACCCTCACATTTGCAGTGTGACGACTGACGCATTCCCGGCTAAAGCCGGTCCTACAGTCGAGGTCATCGCCAATGCCGTTGGATGGACGCGATGGGTGAGCAGGACCGGCATCAGAGGGGAATTACGTTGGTTACATTCTCACGACAATTCCCCGCTCGCGGCGCACAACCAGTATCTACAGTTTCACCGGAAAACCCGTACACGCTCGGACAGTGTCTCTAAACAAAAATAACAGGACGCACCCCCATGAAGAGTTTCAAGACCACCCTGCTCGCCAGTGCCCTGGCCCTGCTCAGCCTGCCCGTCATGGCCGATTCGGCCCATCCGAAAATCGGCTTTTCCATCGATGACCTGCGCCTCGAACGCTGGGCCCGGGACCGCGACTACTTCGTCGCAGCGGCAGAAAAAATGGACGCCAAGGTGTACGTCCAGTCCGCCGATGCCAACGAAGGCAAACAGATCTCCCAGATCGAAAACCTGATTTCCCGCGGCGTCGATGTCATCGTCATCGTGCCGTTCAACGCCACCGTGCTGACCAACGCCGTCGCCGAAGCCAAGAAGGCCGGCATCAAGGTGGTGTCCTACGACCGGCTGATCCTCAATGCCGACATCGACGCCTACATCTCCTTCGATAACGAAAAAGTCGGCGAAATGCAGGCGGCTGGTGTGCTCAAGGCGGCCCCGAAAGGCAATTACTTCCTGCTCGGCGGCGCGCCCACCGACAACAACGCCAAGGTCCTGCGCGAAGGCCAGATGAAAGTGCTGCAGCCGGCCATCGACAAGGGCGACATCAAGATTGTCGGTCAGCAGTGGGTCAAGGAGTGGAACCCGACCGAAGCCCTGAGCATCGTCGAAAACGCCCTGACCAAAAACAGCAACAAGATCGACGGCATCGTCGCTTCCAACGACGCCACCGCCGGCGGCGCCATTCAGGCCCTCGCCGCGCAGAAACTGGCCGGCAAAGTGCCGATCTCCGGCCAGGACGCCGACCTGGCAGCGGTCAAGCGCGTGATCGACGGCACCCAGACCATGACCGTCTACAAACCGCTGAAACTGATCGCCTCGGAAGCGGCGAAACTGTCGGTGCAACTGGCACGCAACGAGAAGCCTACGTACAGCTCGCAGTACGACAACGGCGCGAAGAAGGTCGACACCATCCTCCTGACCCCGACGCCGCTGACCAAAGACAACATCGATCTGCTGGAGAAGGACGGGTTCTACACCAAGGATCAGATCGCGGGTAAGTAGCCTTCTTGTCATTTCGCCCGCTTTCTCAGCAAGTACGGGGGCCATGTGGGAGCGAGCTTGCTCGCGAATGCGGTGTTACAGCCAAAAAGTTTGTCAGGGCTGTCTGACCTCTTCGCGAGCAAGCTCGCTCCCACCAACGCTCATCTGCCGTGAGAGCTGCTGTGTGAAAACCAGTGCGGGCGGAGCTCGATCCCTTACTGGCTGCTTCTGCACGAGATCCCGCAATGTCCGATTACCTGCTGCAAATGAACGGCATCGTCAAATCCTTCGGCGGCGTCAAGGCGCTCAACGGCATCGACATCAAGGTGCGGGCCGGCGAATGCGTCGGCCTGTGCGGCGAGAACGGCGCCGGCAAATCGACGCTGATGAAGGTCCTCTCGGCGGTCTATCCCCACGGCACCTGGGAGGGTGAAATCTTCTGGGACGGCCAGCCGCTGAAGGCGCAATCCATCAGCGAAACCGAGGCCGCCGGGATCGTCATCATTCACCAGGAACTCACCCTCGTCCCTGACCTGTCGGTGGCGGAAAACATCTTCATGGGCCACGAACTGACCCTGCCGGGCGGGCGCATGAATTACCCGGCGATGATCCACCGCGCCGAAGCCTTGATGCGCGAACTGAAAGTGCCGGACATGAACGTCGCCTTGCCGGTCTCGCAATACGGCGGCGGCTATCAGCAACTGGTCGAGATCGCCAAGGCGCTGAACAAACAGGCGCGCCTGCTGATTCTCGACGAACCCTCGTCGGCACTGACCCGCTCAGAAATCGAGGTCCTGCTCGACATCATTCGCGAGCTCAAAGCCAAGGGCGTCGCCTGCGTTTACATCTCCCACAAGCTCGATGAAGTCGCCGCCGTCTGCGACACCATTTCGGTGATCCGCGACGGCAAGCACATCGCGACCACGGCCATGGCCGACATGGACATCCCGAAGATCATCACGCAAATGGTCGGCCGCGAGATGAGTAACCTCTACCCCACCGAACCCCACAGCGTCGGCGAGGTGATTTTCGAGGCGCGCCATGTCACCTGCTACGACGTCGACAACCCGAAGCGCAAACGCGTGGACGACATCTCGTTCGTGCTCAAGCGCGGGGAAATCCTCGGCATCGCCGGGCTGGTCGGCGCCGGGCGCACCGAACTGGTGTCGGCGCTATTCGGCGCCTACCCGGGCCGCTACAGCACCGAGGTGTGGCTGGACGGCAAACCCATCGACACGCGCACGCCGCTCAAATCAATCCGCGCGGGCCTGTGCATGGTCCCGGAGGACCGCAAGCGCCAGGGCATCATCCCGGACCTGGGCGTGGGCCAGAACATCACCCTCGCCGTGCTCGACAGCTTCGCCCACCTGACCCGCATCGACGCCGAAGCCGAGCTGGGCAGCATCGACAAGGAAATCGCGCGCATGCACCTGAAGACTGCGAGCCCGTTCCTGCCGATCACCAGCCTGTCCGGCGGCAATCAGCAAAAGGCCGTGCTGGCGAAGATGCTGCTGACGAAGCCACGGGTGTTGATTCTCGACGAGCCCACCCGCGGCGTGGACGTTGGCGCCAAATACGAGATCTACAAACTGATGGGCGCGCTGGCGGCCAGCGGCGTGTCGATCATCATGGTGTCGTCGGAGCTGGCCGAGGTGCTGGGCGTCTCAGACCGGGTGCTGGTGATCGGCGACGGCCAGTTGCGCGGGGACTTCATCAATCAGGGCCTGACCCAGGAACAGGTGCTCGCGGCCGCGCTCAGCCAATCCGGCGACACTGCGTACAACAAAAACAATAACGACCGGCCCGATGCTGTGGGAGAAGCGCGTCAATGAATCAGCTCAAGCAACTGTTCACCCGCTACAAAATGCTCGCGCTGGTGATCGCCATCGCGGTGATCTGGCTGTTCTTCAGTTGGCAAACCGACGGGGGTTTTCTGACGCCGCGTAACCTGTCCAATCTGCTGCGGCAGATGTCGATCACCGGGATTCTCGCCTGCGGCATGGTACTGGTGATCATCAGCGGCGAGATCGATCTGTCGGTGGGTTCGCTGCTCGGCTTGCTCGGCGGCGTGGCGGCCATTCTCGACGTGGTCTACCACGTCCCGCTGCCGCTGAACCTGTGCATCGTCGCCGGATGCGGACTGTTGATCGGCCTCGCCAACGGCTGCATGACCGCGTACCTGCGCATCCCTTCATTCATCGTCGGCCTGGGCGGCATGCTGGCGTTTCGCGGGATTCTGCTGGGGATCACCGGCGGCACCACCATCGCGCCGGTGTCGCCGGAACTGGTCTACATCGGCCAGGGTTATCTGCCGCCGCTGGTGGGGATCGTGCTCGGCGTGCTGCTCTTTGCGCTGACGCTGTTCCTGACCTGGCGCCAGCGCAGCAACCGCGCGTTGCACGGGCTGGCCGCCCATTCGCTGGCACGGGATGTGGTGCGGGTCGTGGCGATCGGTGCCGTGCTGGCGGGCTTCGTCTACACGCTGAACAGCTATGACGGGATTCCGGTGCCCGTGTTGCTGCTGTTGGTCCTGCTTGGGGTGTTCAGCTACATCACCAGCCAGACCGTGTTCGGCCGGCGGATCTACTCGGTGGGCAGCAACATGGAAGCCACGCGCCTCTCCGGGATCAACGTGCAGGCGGTGAAGTTGTGGATCTTCGGCATCATGGGCGTCATGTGCGCCCTCGCCGGCCTGGTCAACACCGCCCGCCTGGCCGCCGGTTCGCCGTCGGCGGGCAACATGGGTGAACTCGACGCCATCGCCGCCTGCTTCATCGGCGGCACCTCCATGCGCGGCGGCTCGGGCACCGTCTACGGCGCCCTGCTCGGTGCCCTCGTCATCACCAGCCTCGACAACGGCATGTCCATGCTCGACGTCGACAGTTACTGGCAGATGATCGTCAAGGGCAGCATTCTGGTGCTGGCGGTGTGGGTGGATGTGAGTACGCGGGCGGGACGGCGGTGAGGGGTGGATCAGGTCAAGCCGCTGCATTTTCGGCGCTTGGCAAACCGCCTTCGCGAGCAAGGTGAAGCGCCACCCCGGTCGCAGGATGTTGATTCGCCTAGGGATTTCCGGTTGTTACAAAACCTGTAGGAGTGAGCTTGCTCGCGAAGAGGCCGGTACAGCCGCCGCATTTTCAGTGCTTGAAATACCGCATTCGCGAGCAAGGTGGACCGCCACCCCGGTCGCTCCCACAGAGTGGTGATTCGGCTAGGGATTTTCCGGTTGTTGCAAAACCTGTAGGAGTGAGCTTGCTCGCGAAGAGGCCGGAACAGCCGCCGCATTTTCAGCGTCTGAAATACAGCATTCGCGAGCAAGGTGGAGCGCCACCCCGGTCGCTCCCACAGAGTGGTGATTCGGCTAGGGATTTTTCGGTTGTTGCAAAACCTGTGGGAGTGAGCTTGCTCGCGAAGAGGTCGGTACAGCCGCCGCATTTTCAGCGTCTGAAATACAGCATTCGCGAGCAAAGTGGAGCGCCACCCCGGTCGCTCCCACACAAGGATTCCCCGTCAAGCCAATATGCGAGCCCGGCGCTGGAAGCAGTAGCCCACTCACCGCCCCTCCAGCAACTCCCCCGCCCGATCCAGCAACCCCAGCGGGTCGTCCGTCTTGTGAATGTCCACCGAGAGCATCTGCCGAAACTTGCGCGCCCCGGGGAAGCCGGTGCCCAGGCCCAGCACGTGGCGGGTGATGTGGTGCATCGAGCCGCCGTCGCGAAGGTGCGCTTCCACATAGGGCCTCATCAGCGCCAAAGCTTCGGCGCGAGTGATCTGCGGGGCATCGCTGCCAAACAGTTCGCGGTCCACGCCTGCCAGCAGGTACGGGTTGTGATACGCCTCGCGACCGAGCATCACGCCGTCGAAGGTGTTCAGGTGTTCCTGGCACTGCTCCAGGGTTTTGATGCCGCCGTTGAGGATGATCTCCAGCTCGGGAAAGTCCTGCTTAAGCTGCGCGGCGATGTCATAGCGCAGAGGCGGGATGTCACGGTTTTCCTTCGGCGACAGGCCTTCAAGAATGGCGATGCGGGCATGCACGGTGAAGCTGGTGCAGCCGGCATCGCGCACGGTGCCGACGAACTCACACAGCTGCTCGTAGCTGTCGCGTCCGTTGATGCCGATGCGGTGCTTGACCGTCACCGGAATCGTCACCGCGTCGCGCATGGCTTTGACGCAATCGGCGACCAACTGCGGATGCCCCATCAACACTGCGCCGATCATGTTGTTCTGCACGCGATCGCTCGGGCAGCCGACGTTGAGATTGACTTCGTCGTAGCCCGCCGCCTGTGCCAGCCGCGCACTGGCGGCGAGGTCGGCCGGGTTGCTGCCGCCCAGCTGCAGGGCCAGCGGATGCTCCGCCTCGTCGTGGCGCAAGAAGCGCTCGGTGTCGCCGTGCAGCAATGCGCCGGTGGTGACCATCTCGGTGTAGAGCAGCGCATGCTTCGACAGCAGACGCAGGAAGAAACGGCAGTGACGATCCGTCCAGTCCATCATCGGGGCCACGGAAAAACGCCGTGAAGGCTCGGACGGCAGGCGGTCGGTGCGGGGGTCTGTGATAGGCAGCATGGGAGCAATAAGCAGGTCGGTCGAAGAGGACGCGCATTCTAACAGCTCGCACGCCCGGCTGAAGCTGATCCTGCCGAAAACACGCCCCTTGCAGGACCGGCCTCACCCGGGACTTGCATAAGCCGGTGGTGAAAAAAACGTTTAACAACTAACTCGACAACACGCAGTCATAACCTGAACTCACTTTCCAAACATTAGCAAGCTAACAACCTCCCGTTTAAGCACCCCCCCATTAATTCTCAATAGACGCTATTTTAATAAGTCCGCTTCCTGGCAGATAATTTGACGCCATTGATTCGCACCCCTCTTGCGCCACCGCCTTTTAAACAAACCTATTTAAATAAGTACGTAAGTTGACGCCAACAAAATAAATGAACTTTATTTTAATTAACCACTGGCAAAGTATTTTTGTTGAGATATAACAAGTAACAACCTGCACACACGAACGTACAAACATGACAACCCGTAAAGTCATCGGCTTATGGCTGCTGCCCCTGTGCGCCGCCACCACGGTGTTTGCCCAGCCCAGCGTGAACACTTCCACGACGGTTGAACAGCACCGGACTCTTAACCACCGTGATGTCGGCGGCATTGTGATCGGGCAGACCATGACCCTGGCAGGCCGGACGTTTTATGACAGTTTTGCAAACACCTGGCGGGAAAAAGATGAAGCGGAAACATTCACTGTGACCATCACCGAACGCCCTACTGCGCGTTTAGGCAGTCAGGTATTCGTGGATTATGGCAATCGCCGCTTGTTTCAAATGTTCCTGCCGCCCAACCGCACGCTTATTCCGGCCATTGCAGCCGACGCGGCCGGCCAGGTGTATCAAGCCATTCTGGATTATCAATTGGCACAATTCTTTGGCGACCCGGACATGGGACGAGACGAGCTATGAAAGCACTCACTATTAATCGCAGTTTGATGGTTGTCGCCAGCCTCGCCTTGATGGCCGGCATCTGTTCAGGCGTTAAGGCCAGCGAGTTGGCGTATGTGCCGAACAACCCATCATTTGGCGGCAATCCGCTGAACGGCCCGGTGCTGCTCAACCAAGCCCAGGCGCAAAACCATTACGTCGAGAAATCTTCATCGTCGGGCGCTTCCGGGCAGACCGCGCTGACTCAGTTCAACAGCATGTTGCAGAGCGCCATTCTCAGCCGGGTGTCGTCGGCAGTGACGTCGAGCATCGTCGGTACCAACGGCCAGCTGGTACCGGGCACCGTCGAAACCACCGATTTCCGCATCGCAATTACCAATCTGCAAGGCGGCCTGTTGCAAATCGTCACGACCGACAAGAACACCGGCCAGACCACCCAGTTTCAAGTGAATCAACCGTAACACCGTCGCATCCGCTATCCCGCAACAACCCACTACAACATTGAATAAGGAAGATCATCATGCAAGCACGCAAGTCTTTACTGTCTCTGGCCATCCTGTTTGCTGTCTCCGGTCCGGCCATGGCCGACTCAAGCACCGTCAACACCACCCAGGCAGGTTCTGACAATGGACTGAACGTCGAGCAGCGCGGCGCCACCCAGTCCACTGTCACCGTTAATCAGAACGGCGGCCGTAACACCGCAGGCGCTATCAACCAGACGGCCACTTACAGCAACCTGACGATCAATCAGACCGGCTACTACAACCTCACCAGCGCCAAACAGGCCGGGAACAACAATACGGGCTCGATCACCCAGAACGGTGGTGGCCCTCAACCGCAGATCGCCAGCCTGGATCAGTCCGGCGGTTACAGCAAAGCGACCATCGATCAACAGTCCAACTACAGCACCAGCGCCTCCATCGCCCAAGGCGGCGGCAACAACAACACCGCCAGCACTTCGCAAATCGGCAACAGCACTCGCGTCGGCACGACTGTCTCCCAAGCCGGCAGCTACAACCTGGCGAGCGTCTCGCAGCAGAGCAACAACAACACCGTCACCAGCAGTCTCACCCAGGCGGGCAACGGCAATACCGGAATTGTTTCGCAACGGCATAACTCCCAGCAGGTGTCCGCCACCCTGCAACAGAACGGCAACAACAACCTCGGCTCGATCCAGCAGAACGACACCCTCGTCACCACCGCCAATGCTCAACAGCGCGGCGACTTCAACACGCTTTCCGTTTCGCAGAACGGCGCTTTGCTGAAAGCCGACGTCCAGCAGAACGGCAACAACAACTACGCGTCCAGCACCCAGACCGGCCTCAACAACGAAGAAGCCCTGCTGCAGACCGGCAACAACAACCGCGCTGTCGTGAGCCAGACCGGCACGGGCACTTATCAGTCCGTCAACCTCGTCGGCCTGACCCAAACAGGCAACAACATGGTCGCCAACGTCAGCCAGACCGGCGGCAGCGGCAACAGGGCAACGATCTACCAACACTAAGATGATGTACCCCGCCAGGGTCTGGCGGGGTTTTCTTGCGGGAAGAAAAACAATGCGCGTCCGCCCCCTCATGTTGATGTTCACTGCCGTCATACTGCTTGCCGGCTGCACCACGTCCCGGCCTGCTGCGACCATTTCCCCGGCCACGCTGTCGCCTGCGACCCAGAGCCTGCGTGACCTGACCCATCTGCCGGCACCCGCCGGACCGATCAGCGTCGCGGTCTACGGCCTGCGCGACCAGACCGGGCAATACAAACCGTCCCCCGACAGCTCGTTTTCCACCTCGGTGACCCAAGGCGCCGCGTCGTTGCTGATCAGCGCCCTGCGCGACTCACGCTGGTTCAAGCCGGTGGAGCGCGAGAATCTTCAGGACCTGCTCACCGAGCGCAAGATCATCCGCGCGCTGGAACAGCCCCAGGATCAGGCCCAGGTGCAACTGCCTGCCCTGCGACCGGCGAACATGATCATCGAAGGCGCCATCGTCGCCTACGAAAGCAACGTGCGCACCGGCGGCATCGGTGTTCGCTATCTGGGTGTCGGGCCGTCGGAGCTTTACCGCCAGGATCAGGTGACCGTCAACCTGAGGGCGGTGGACATCCGCACCGGCGACATCATCCAGAGCATCACCACCACCAAGACCATCTTCTCGATTCAGGTCGATTTCGGCATCTTCCGCTTCGTCTCCCTCAAGCACCTGCTGGAGGTGGAGACCGGGGTGTCTCGCAACGAGCCGGTGCAACAATGCGTGCGCGAAGCCATCGAAACGGCGCTGATCCACATGATTGCCCAGGGTGCCCGTGACGGCAGCTGGAACCTGAAAAACCCCGCTGACCTGAACAAGCCGCTGCTGCAGGGCTATCTGCAGAGCTACGACGAACAGATGACCACCTTGCCGCTGGCTGATGCGGACAAGGACATCGTTGCCACAGGAGATAAGAATGGAACGCAACGCTAAAGGATTCGGCCGGTTCGCAGCGGCACTGCTGCTCACCGGCTCGCTCGCCCAGGCGCAGGATCTGGTGCGCGAAGCACGCTACGCGGACATCACCGTCGGCAACAGCGTCGCCACCATTTTGCAGATCGGCGCTTATAACAATGCGCGCGTCGACCAAAGCGGGGCCCGACAGAATCAGGCCGTGAGTCAGACCGGCAGTCGCAACCAGGCGGTGGTCAACCAGAGTGGCGTGAACAACGCAATCACTGCACAGCAGAACGGCACGGCGAACACCGCGCAGGTCAGTCAGTCGGGCAACAACAACCAGACCGGCGTGACCCAGCACGGCACCGACAACGCCGCGAGCGTGGTGCAGACCGGCGCCTACAATCAGGCCTTCGTCGGGCAGTATGGTCAGGCCAACCAAGCCAGCATCACCCAGGCCGGATTCGGCGGCGCCGTCTCCATCAAGCAGTTCGGCGACAACATGAACGCCAGCGCGACCCAACGGTGACCTCGATGATGGACTTCACGCAGTTGGTGGTGACGGTTGACGCCCAGCGCAGCGGTTCGACGGTGGTGATCCGCCCGCACCTGGAAAATCCTGCGCCGCTGACGCTGCAATACCGAATGACCGTCAGGCAGACCAGCGCGCAAGGCACGTCGGCCATCAACCAGCAGGGAGATCTGCAGAACGGCGTCGCGACGAACAGCGTGAGCCTCACCCTGCTGGCCGAGGCGACGTGTCAGGTTCATCTGGAAGTCTTCGACCGGACCACGCTGATCAAAGCGGTGGACAGCGATTGCGGCGAGACACCCGCTCGCTGATTAAGACCGCGGCAGGTTTGCGAGGATCAGCCGCTCAGAGCCCCCTGCCCGTGCCAGTCCCTGACCATCGGCGGATTAGATGCCAGGCGCCGGGAACATCCCGGGCGGTCCGGGCTCCAACCAGTCTGGATCGAGTATCCGCCCTCCTCGGGAACCGACAGGCCATGACCCCGCGCCGCCCTTTGTAAAAAGCTCGGATCGCCCGGATCATGGCTGACGCGCAGGCAGGCCGTTTGCGCAAACGCAGGCGTCTAAACCGGCGTGTCTGTCGCGGTTTACGCCCTTGAGTGACCGGCGGCGCTCGGGTAATGTCAGCACAACCACAGGACAGAGCACGCTCATGACTTCCAAGCTGGAACAACTCAAGCAATTCACCACCGTCGTGGCCGACACCGGCGATTTCGCTGCCATCGAAAAACTCAAGCCCGTCGATGCCACCACCAACCCTTCCCTCTTGCTCAAGGCCGCTTCCAGCGACAGCAACAGCGAACGGTTGAAAGAAGCGTTCACCGGCAGCAACAACGACATCAACGTCGCCAGCGACCGTTTCGCCGTCGCCATTGGCCGCGAGATTCTGAAAGTGGTCCCGGGCCGCGTCTCCACCGAAGTGGACGCACGCCTGTCATTCGACACCCAGGCCTGCATCGAACGCGCCGACCGCATCGTCGGTTTGTACGAAGATTTCGGTATCGGTCGCGACCGCATCCTGATCAAGCTGGCGTCGACCTGGGAAGGCATCAAGGCCGCTGAGGTGCTGGAAAAGAAAGGCATCCAGTGCAACCTGACCCTGCTGTTTTCTTTCGCTCAGGCCCAGGCCTGTGCCGACGCCGGCGTGTTCCTGATCTCGCCATTCGTGGGTCGCATCTACGACTGGTACAAGAAAGCCGAAGGCAAAGACTACGTCGGTGCAGAAGATCCGGGCGTGCAGTCGGTGACCCGCATCTACAACTACTACAAGGCCAACGACTACAAGACCGTGGTCATGGGCGCCAGCTTCCGTAACCTCAGCCAGATCGAAGAACTGGCCGGCTGCGACCGTCTGACCATCAGCCCTGACCTGCTGCAGAAGCTGGCAGAAGACAACGGCACGCTGGTGCAGAAACTCAAGCCAGGCAATGGCGGCGAGCCACGCGTGACCCTCAACGAAAGCCAGTTCCGCTGGGCTTCCAACGAAGACGCCATGGCCACCGAGAAACTGGCCGAAGGCATTCGTCAGTTCGCCCGTGACCAAGTGGCACTGGAAAAGATGCTGTCGGCCAAAGCCTAACGCGTCAGGCATGTAAAAAGGGCGGCACCTGTGAGGGTGCCGCCCTTTTTTATTGCCTCGGTTCAGGACCGGGGCGTGTGACTGATCTTCCTGATGGCGTTGCTACTGGTGTTCGAGGGCGTTGACCAGATCACGGAAGGCTTCGCGGTTCGAATCGTTCAGGCCCATGAGGATCTTGTGGGCCTCCAGCACTTTGGCCTTGACCACGTCTTCGCACTGATCCTGGCTCGGCAGGTCGCTCAGTGCCTCAGGACGCGGAATCGGCCGACCGACGATGTTGAACACCTGATCGAAGCCCATGGACTGCAACAGGCGCGTGATGTCTTCGTGGGTGGTCACGACTGTCGGCAACAACCCGGCCTTCTGCCGCGAGAGGATCGACAGCTTGGCCAGCAGACCGAGGGTCGTGCTGTCGATGCTGCGGGTTTCGGTCAGATCGATGACCACCGTCGAAAAGTTCATCGAGGTGAAGATCCGCTCAATTGTCGCATCCAACGCCGAGCACAGTGTCAGACGCACTTCACCCACAAACTTGAGGACGAATGTGCCATCTTGCTCGGCGAACTGGATTCTACCGGTACTCATTAAAGGTTCCTGCTCAACACTAACAAGGCGATATCATCCGGCATCTCCCCTAGCGTGGCCAATCCAAACGTCTGGCGCAGACCATCCAGGCTGCCCCCCGCCGCCTTGACCAGTTCGGGCAAGTTGGCTTCTTTCTCTTTGAGTGTATCACCTGGCAGAAGGTCCAGAATGCCATCGGACAGTAGCGTCAGACTAAAGGACTCCGGCAGATCGATGACGTGATCCGTGTAAGTCGCTTCGTTGAACAGCCCGACGGGCAGACCGCGGCCCTCAAGGTAATGCGTGTCGCCCGGGGTGTAGAACACCGGCAGCGGCAGATGACCGCCGACGCTGTAGGTCAATTGCCCGGTTTCCTCGTCGATCACGCCGCCCACCATCGTCACGTGCTTGCCCAGCTTGCAGCTGATCAGCCCGCGATTGATATGGCCCAGCACGTCGGACGGCTTGAACTCCGGCAGACTGCCGCCGCGCTTGGACTCGAACAGCAGACGCGTGGTCATGAACTTCAACAGCACGGTGATGAACGCTGACGATGCGCCATGGCCGGACACGTCCGCCAGATAGAACGCAACACGTCGCTCATCGACCCGAAAATAATCCACGAAATCGCCCGACAGGTACAGCGACGGAATGATCTCATGTTCGAATTCGAACGCGTCGATGGCCCAGGGGCTGGTCGGCAGCATGTTCATCTGCACCTGACGGCCTGCGTCCTGGTCTTCCTGCAGCAAATGCAGACTGGCCTCGAGCTCGCGGTTGGCAGTCTCCAGCTTCTGTCGGTATTCCTGGTTTTCGTGAAGCAGGCGCGCCCGATCCAGCGCGCGTCGGACAGAGTGCTCCAGCACAGCGAGGTCTTCGAGGGGTTTGATCAGGTAATCGGCAGCGCCAAGGCGCAGTGCTTCGACGGCATCGCTCATGACGCCCGCGCCCGACACCACGATGACCGGCGTTTCCGGCGCGAGGCTGGTGACCTGACGAATCAGTTCGAGACCGCCCACCTGCGGCATGCGCAGATCGCAGATCAGCAGATCGGGCTTTTCCTGCTCGAAAGTCTGTAGACCCTGCAGGCCATTACCGGCTTGCAGAACGCTGAACCCGCTGTCTTCCAAATAGGCTGCGAGACTCGCGCGCACTACTTCGTCGTCATCGATGATCAGCAGCGTGGCACTGGTTTTTTGCATGTGGGCAAACGGCGCCAGATTAGGTTGGCGTAGGCGGCTGGTTGCAGTCAGCCCGCGTACTGGATTCGCTTCTAGCCTCTCTGGCTCAGGTAGCGGACTTTTGGTCAAACGCTTCACATGACAGAGCTGCCCTTCAAGGCGCAGACGGTACTCCCATCCGCCTGGCGTTTCAAGCGGGCCCCGCTGCCGAGCGGTGTCTTTACATCGCAAATCGCCCGGAGTTATAAGAACCCTTAAATCAGCAATCAAAACAAAGGATGTGCCATGGGCCAGCTCGATCGCGATTACGAAGAAAAACGGGATTACATTCGCATGCGGGTCGATGCGGACATCAACCTGATCTACGCCGGCCAGATTATCCCGGCGGTTTGCGTGGATCTCTCCAGCTCCGGCATGCAAATACAGGCGCCCCGCTCATTCCAGGTGGGCGACAAGATCAGCGTGAGCATCGATTCCGAGCACGCTGCGCTCAAGGGCCTGGAGGCCGATACCGAGGTGGTGTGGATCGCCGACATCGACGGCGGCGAGCAGAAACTGGGGCTGACGATTCTGGCGATGAAGTGACGGCAGCCCGGAACTCCGTCACATTTCCGAAAAATAGCGAAAATAAAAAGGCGACCCTCGGGTCGCCTTTTTAGCATCGTTTTGCAGACCGCTGGATCAGAAGTCGTCGACGACCTTGCCGTCTTTGACCTTGAACTCGCGGTTCTGCAGGTAAGCGTTGCGGATGAAGATGTACTTGTCGCCATTGATCAGCTTTTCAGCCGACAGCAGGCTGGCGCGGGTATCGACCAAGCTTACGCCCAGCGCGGTGTTGCGCGTCGGCACGTGATCGATGTAGCGCCATGGCTGGGTGTAGGTATCCGGGTATTTGGCGAACGCGTCACGCACGGTACTTGGACCGAACAGCGGCAGCATCACGAACGGGCCGCTGGCAACGCCCCAATGACCGAGGGTCTGGCCGAAGTCTTCGTCGTTGCGCTGCAGGCCCATCTTGGTGCCCACGTCGAAGAAGCCGAGCAGACCAAAGGTGGTGTTGAAGATCAGGCGGGCGGTGTCGACGCCGGCGGCTTCAGGTTTGGCCTGGAGCACATCGTTGGCAAAGTTGGTCACTTCGCCGACGTTTTTGAACATGTTGTGGATGCCGTCTTCGAGGAACTGCGGCGTGATGAACTCATAGCCTTGGGCAATGGGTTTCAGCGCGTAGGTGTCGACGGTGTCGTTGAAACGGAAAATCGCGCGGTTGACGCCTTCCCACGGATCTTCGTCTGCCGCGTTTGCAGCCATCGGCGCCACGGCCAGGCTGGCCCACACGCACGTTCGAATCAGACGATTGATAAAGCCAGCACCGTTCTCGGGCATAGCTGAGACTCCCAGTCAAAGTAATCAAGCGGGCGCTACGCCCCAAACCAAAGGCGAGAGTATAAAGCGTTCTGTGACTATTTACGTCGCTGAAATGGTCGCGGTTTTGTAGGGCAATAAACATCTGCCGCCACTGTCATCGTTCGGTCATCGGTTTGTCATGGCAATCCCTTAGCGTCATCGGCTTTGAGAGGGAATGCCATGCTCGCCCCGGTCGCCATCGCTGCTCCGTCGTTCACCGCTGTATTGTTCGGATTGAGCGGTTGCCTCGTCGACTTCGGCGCACAGGCGCGCACGCTGCTCGGCAGTGATGGCAAGTCTCTTGTCTCGCAGGACGCCCAGCCATTCGCAACGCTCGCGCCCGGTGCGATCAACGCGTTGAAGCATCTGAAGCAGCTCGGCATTCCCTGCGCCTGGATCGATGAATACCCCTCCTCTATCACCGACCAACTGGCTGCGCCACTCGGCACTCTGGTTCTGCCCACCCCCACGCCGACCAACCGCTGGCCCGCGCCTGATACGTGCTGGCAGGCGCTGATGACCCTCGGCGTCAGGCAACTGGACGGTTGCGTGCTGGTCAGCGGCGATCCGCGTCTGCTCATGGCCGGGATCAACGCAGGACTGTGGACGGTCGGGCTGGCGTCCTGCGGGCCGCTGTGCGGTTTGTCACCCGAGCAATGGGAGGCGTTGAGTGATCTGGATCGCGAGCGCCGTCGCGGCCGCGCCACCCTTGAGCTGTATGCCGCCGGCGCGCATTCGGTCATCGATCACTTGGGCGAACTGGAGTCGTGTCTGGCGGATATCACGCTGCGCCGACAGAAGTCGGAAAAGCCTTGAGCTGACTGAGGTCATGCACAGCGGCCGGGAGTGGATTAGTCTATGACCGTAAAGGACCTTTGCCTGCGCATTGCGGTCCATCGTGAGACTAATCAGATTAAGGAAGACCCCATGTCCGTCAGTGACTTGCAACTACAACTCAACACCTTGCGCGAGCAACTTGAGCAGAATCCGCAGCTGACCTTGGAGGAGCGCGGGAATCTGACCGAGGTCATGGAGCAGATCCAGGCGCAGATCGAACTGGAGACAGTCTCTCAGGACCCAAGTATCTCCGATGGCGTCAACCTGGCGGTCGAGCGGTTTGAAGTCGATCACCCCACCATTGCCGGCACCCTGCGCAATGTATTGGTCACCCTGGGCAGCATGGGGATCTGAATCATTCCTTCCCATTCATGTGAGAGCGCCACGCCGGTCGCTCCCACAGTGCGTTCACTTGCAGAACGTGAGTGAGATATTACTGCCGCGCGAGACGTCCGTTCTCCAGCGTCAGCGTTTCAGTGCTGCGGTAGGGGTTGATGTCCAGCCCGCCGCGGCGCACGTAACGCGCGTACACGGTCAGTTTCTCCGGCTTCAGCAAGCGCTGCAGGTCCATGAAGATGCGCTCCACGCACTGCTCGTGGAAATCCGAATGCTGGCGGAAGCTGACGATGTAGGCCAGGAAACTTGCGTGATCAAGCGCGGCGCCACGGTATTCGACCGCAACGCTGCCCCAGTCCGGCTGACTCGTCACCGGGCAGTTGGATTTGAGCAGATGGCTGTGCAGCGCATCGTCCACCACACGCGATTCATCGCAGCGCAGCAGCTCGGGTTGAGGGCGGTCGTAGCTTGAAATGCTCACGTCCAGGTCATCGACGCACACGCCCGGCACCGCGACAATCCCCTCGGCCTCGATGTCCTTCAGGCCCCGAATGCGCACCCCCACCGGCTTGCCAGCGGCAGCCGACAGATCCTTCTCCAGCGTGGCGATCAGCTCGGCTTCAGACGCAAACGCGGTCTGATTGAGCGAATTGAGGTAGAGCTTGAACGACTTGGATTCGATGATATTGGCCGAGTCCGCCGGAATGCTGAACTCACCGATAGCCACCACCGGCTTGCCCGACGGCAGCAGCCAGGACAGCTCGTAGCAATTCCAGAAATCGACACCCTTATAAGGCAGCGTCTCGGCGGTCAGCCCCAGCTCTGCCCATTTGGCAGCGCGCGGTATCGGGAACAGTAGAGACGGCGTGTAGGTGGCGATGTACTCGCTGGACTTGCCCAGCGGCGAGTGTTCGGCTGCGGGATGCATGGCGGGACCTGAACCTTAAAAAGCGGCTGTTAAAAACCAAGGCCGCGAAGTTTATCGGGTTCGGACCGGGTTTTCAGCGTTTACTGACTGATCGCCACCTTGCCGACCATGCCCGCCTGGTAATGCCCGGGAATATTGCAGGCGAACTCCAGGCCAGTGGCGTCGGTGAACGTCCAGGTCAGCTCGGCGGTTTTGCCTGGTTCGACCAGCACGCTGTTGGGATCGTCATGTTTCATGCTCCCGGCGCCCTGCTCCGAGCCGTGATCCATGCCGGCCATGTCGTGCTTCATGCCGGTCGGGGTCAGCATGCCGCTGGCCGTCATTTTCAGCATTTCCTGCTGATGCGCCGCATGCATGGCTGCATCACCGAGGTTGAACTCGTGCAACAGGCGGCCCTTGTTGACCAGCACGAAGCGCACGGTCTCGCCCTTTTTTACGTCCAGCGACTTAGGCTCAAAGTAGATATCGCCCAGGGTCACTTCAACCGTACGCGTTGCCTGAGCCGCATCGGCGGGATGACCGAAGGCGAAATGCTCGCCGGGTGACGCCTGCGCCGAGAGGCTTGCTCCCAGCACCAGGGCAATGGCGAAAAGACGGGGCATCCTCATTTCCTATTCGTAGCGCAAGGCGTGGGCCGGCTGGATCTGAGCGGCGCGGTAGGCCGGGTAGATCGTTGCCAGGAAGCTGAGGATAAACCCGGCACTGCAGATCAGCGCCACGTCACTGCCTTCGAGCTTCGACGGCAGATTGCTGATGAAGTAAACGTCCGAGGTGAAGATGTGCTGGCCCGTCACGCGCTCGACCCAGCCGACGATCTGGCTGACGTTGATCGCCGCAATCACGCCCAGCACGCCGCCGATCACGGTGCCGACGATGCCGATGACGGTGCCCTGAACCATGAAAATGCTCATAATCTGGCCGGGTGTCGCGCCGATGGTGCGCAGGATCGCGATGTCAGCGCCCTTGTCGTTTACCACCATGATCAGCGTGGCGATGATGTTGAACGCCGCCACGGCAACGATCATCAGCAACAGCAGACCGATCATGGTCTTTTCCATCTTCATTGCGCTGAACAGGCTGCCCTGGCTGTGGGTCCAGTCATCCGCCTTGTAGTCCGCACCGAGTCCGCCGGCGATGGCCGTCGACACCTGCGGCGCGGCGTACAGATCGGTCAGCGCCAGGCGCACACCCTGCACCTGATTGGGCTGCCAGCGCTGGATCACGGCGGCATCAGCCACGTTGACCAGCGCCATGGAACCGTCCAGCTCAGCGCCGACCTTGAATACGCCGACCACCGTTAAACGCTGCAGCCGCGGAGTGATGCCACCCGGGGCATTGCTGATTTCCGGCACGATCAGGGTCAGTTTGTCGCCAACGTTCAGACGAAAGCGCCGGGCGGTGATTTCGCCGATCACCACCCCAAACTCACCGGCCTTCAAGTCCTGCAGCCGGCCCTGCACGATGTGCTGGGTCACGATAGAGACTTTGGATTCCAGGGCCGGGTCGACGCCGTTGATCTGGATCGGCTGCATCGAGCCCTTGTACGACAGCATGCCGTCCATTTCAGTGAACGGCACGGCGGCAGTGACTTGCGGGTCCTTGAGCGACGCCTTCGCGGCCGGCTGCCAGTCGTCCAGGGGCTTCACCCCGGAGATGACTGCATGGGGGACCATGCCGAGGATCCGCGAACTCATTTCCTGCTGGAAACCGTTCATCACGGACAGCACCACGATCATCGCCAGCACGCCCAGCGCCAGGCCGATCATCGAGGTCATGGAAATGAACGAGATGAAGTGGTTGCGACGCTTGGCCCGCGTGTAGCGCGTACCGATAAAGATGGATAACGGTCTGAACATTCGTGGAGCACCGTAACTAAGCAGCTAAAAGTAAAAGCCGATGCCCGATAGACACCGGTTGCACGGGTCAGGCTTCGACCAGACGGCCTTCTTCAAGACGCCACACGCGGTCCATCTGCCGGGCCAGCGTCATGTCGTGGGTCACCACCAGAAACGCGGTGCGCGACGACGTGCTGAGTTCCAGCATGAGGTCTTGAATCCCCTGGGCCGTGTGCGAATCGAGGTTGCCGGTAGGCTCGTCGAGCATCACCAGACCCGGCTGGTTGACCAGCGCGCGGGCAATCGCCACCCGTTGACGTTCGCCGCCGGACAACTCCGACGGCTTGTGCGCCAGGCGATGCTTGAGCCCTACCCGCTCCAGCAGCGCGGTTGCACGCTGACGGGCTTCCGGAATCGGCGTCTTGCCAATCAACAATGGCATGCAGACGTTTTCCAGCGCCGTGAACTCGGCCAGCAAGTGGTGGAACTGATAGACGAAGCCAAGGGCGCGATTGCGCAGCAGGCCGCGAGCCTTTTCGTTCAGCGCCGAGAGCTCTTCACCGGCCAGCCAGACGCTGCCTTCGGTGGGCGTGTCGAGGCCGCCGAGCAGGTTGAGCAAGGTACTTTTGCCCGACCCCGAACTGCCGACGATCGCCACGCGTTCGCCCGGGTGCAATTCCAGTTGCAGCCCGGACAGCACGACCACGGATTCCGGACCTTCCTCGTAGGATTTGCCCAGGTTGCGGCAGCTCAGTACAGCTTTATCACTCATGCCCGACTCACTCATAACGTAGCGCCTCCGCCGGCTGGGTGCGCGCAGCACGCCAGGCTGGATACAGGGTGGCGAGGAAACTCAGGACCAGCGCCGCGCCGCATACCAGCAGCACGTCCTGGGCCATCAATTGCGAAGGCAGATAGTCGATGAAGTAGACATCCGCATTGAGGAACTTGTGACCGATCAAACCTTCCAGCGCGGAAATCGCCGAACTGACGTTGAGCGCCGCGAGAATGCCGACAACTGCGCCGATCAGCGTGCCGACCACACCGATGACCGTGCCCTGAACCATGAAGATCGCCATGATCTGGCCCGGGGTCGCGCCCAGCGTGCGAAGGATGGCGATGTCACCGCGCTTGTCGTTGACCACCATCACTAGCGTGGAAATGATGTTGAACGCCGCGACCGCCACGATCAGCAACAGCAGCAGGCCGATGATGGATTTCTCCATGCCTATCGCCTGATAGAGGTTGCCGTGGGTGCGCGTCCAGTCGCGGGAGTAATACTGATGCTGGCCGAGATTCTGGGCGATTTCGTACGCGGTGCGCGGCGCCTTGAACAGATCGGTGAATTTCAGGCGCAAGCCCTGCACCTGGTCCGGCTTCCAGCGGTGCAGCCGCGCCAGGTCCTGCAGATTGGTGACGCCCAGGTAGCCGTCCAGCTCGCCGGCGCCGACGTGAAAGATGCCGACTACGGTGAAGCGCTTCATACGCGGGAACATGCCGGCCGGCGTCACGGTGACTTCCGGGGACACGAAAGTGACTTTGTCGCCCATGCCGACACCGAGCTTGGTCGCGGCCTTGTCGCCGATCACCACGCCGAAGCCGCCCGCGACCAGATCATCGAGGCTGCCCTGCTTCATGAATCCGTCGATGATCGACACCTTGCGCTCCTGCGCCGGGTCGATGGCGTTGAGCAGGATCTTCTGCACGTTGCCGTTGTTGGTCAGCAGGCCTTGCATCTGGGTGAACGGCGCAACGGCTTCGACCTGTTTGTTCTGTTTGACCCGAGCGGCCAGGGCCTGCCAGTCATTGATCGGTTCGCCGGACTCGATGGTGGCATGGGGCACCATGCCCAGCACGCGGGTGCGCATCTCATGGTCGAAGCCGTTCATGACCGACAGCACGACGATCATCACGACCACGCCCAGGGCGAGGCCTATCATCGACGTCAGGGAAATGAAGGAGACAAAGTGATTACGGCGTTTTGCACGGGTGTAGCGCGTGCCGATGAATACAAAAAGAGGTCTGAACATTTAGGCGCTTGTTCGGAGGAATGGGAACGTGCTTGTGGCGGGCCTGGGGCAAGCGGCTTTACACTCGAATCACCGCTGAATCATGCTCGGAAAGCTGAGCTATGATCTTGAGCAATCACTCTGACAACCGCCGCTACCATGGGTTCGCCATGCCGACACTAGATGAAGAAGAACGCCGCGAATACTACCGTATCGAGGACAGCGTCGCACTGGAAATTAACCGGATTGCCGGCCCCGGCACGGGAGACGAACCTGGCCATCACGACACTTCGACGCTCTTCGATTTGCTGAGCGAATTGCACGTCGCCGAGTTCGAATCCCAGCATCTGCTGCGTCAGCTGGATGATCGCGACCGCACCACCAACAGCTTCCTTCGGGCCATGAGCAAACGCATCGACCTGCTCGGCCAAGTGGTTGCGCACACCGCACTGGGCAAGCTCGGCGCCCCGCAGCGCGTGATCATGTCCGAGGGCGGTCTGCAATTCGAAACCCCTCAACCCTTCCAGCCCGGCACCCTGCTGTCGGTGAAAATGGTGCTGATGCCCCAGGCTTCCGGGATGATGCTGCGCGCACGGGTGACGCAGTGCCATGCCTTGACCATCGGCGACTTTGACGTCGGCACGGAGTGGATCGACCTCACCGATGCCCAGCGCCAATTGCTCGCCCGACACATCCTGCAACGACAAGCCGCTCAGAGGCGACTGGCCCGTGAGCAAAGTGACCCCGACGTAAAGCCAAACTGATTCCAGCGCCACTTTCCAGCTCGACTTTATTTCAGAGCGATTTATTCCCGCGCCATGCGTACCAAGGAGTGATTGTGACCCTTATTTACGGCCACCGCGGCGCCAAGGGCGAAGCACCAGAAAACACCCTGAGCAGCTTTCAGGAATGCCTCAAACACGGCGTCACACGCTGCGAACTGGATCTGCATCTGTCCCGCGATGGCGAGCTGATGGTGATCCATGACCCGACCCTCAAGCGCACCACCGACCTGCGCGGCAAAGTCGTCGAACACGATGCCGCCGATCTGGTGACCTACGACGCGCGCAAGGGCGGCCCGGGCTGGGTGCAGCCCTGCCCCATTCCGCGCCTGGAAGAACTGTTCGAGAAATGCCCCTTCGATCACTGGCAGCTGGAAGTCAAAAGCGCGTCACGCACCCGTGCCGCAACAACCGTGCTGGCCATCCGCGAAATGGCTCAGCGCCACGGACTGCTGGAGAAAGTAACGATCACGTCGAGTTCCCGGGAAGTGCTGCGCGCGGCTTTGGAACTGACGCCAGACATTTCGCGCGGGCTGGTGGCGGAATACGCCTGGCTCGACCCGCTGAAAGTGGCTCAGGGTTACGGCTGCGAGATACTCGCGCTGAACTGGACGCTGTGCACGCCCGAGCGCTTGAAGAAAGCCCAGAACCAGGGCCTGCATGTGTCGGTGTGGACAGTCAACGAGCCCGCGCTTATGCGCAGACTCGCCGACTTCGGCGTTGACAGCCTGATTACAGACTTTCCCGGTTTGGCCAGCGCCACCCTTGGGAAGTACTGAAATCGGTCTCCCCGGCCGGCTCAGGCCACCGGCCGGAGCCGCTCAAAAAAGCCGGTTGAGGCCGTCGTACGCCGCTACCCGATAGGCCTCGGCCATGGTCGGGTAGTTGAACGTGGTGTTGACGAAATACTTGATGGTGTTCGCCTCGCCCGGCTGATTCATGATCGCCTGACCGATGTGCACGATCTCCGATGCCTGGTCGCCGAAGCAGTGCACGCCGAGGATCTGCAGGGTTTCCCGGTGAAACAGGATCTTCAGCATGCCGACCGGCTCGTTGGAGATCTGCGCGCGGGCCATGCTCTTGAAAAACGCCTTGCCCACTTCGTACGGCACTTTGGCCACGGTCAGGTCATGCTCGTTCTGACCGATCGAGCTGATCTCGGGGATGGTGTAGATCCCGGTCGGCACGTCGTTGACGAAGCGCCACGCGCCGTTGTCCACCGCGCTGCCCGAGGCCGACCGACCCTGGTCATAGGCCGCACTGGCCAGACTCGGCCAGCCGATCACGTCGCCTGCGCCATAAATGTTCGGCTGGCTGGTGCGGTAGGCTTCGTCGACATCGATCTGCCCGCGACCGTTGGCTTTGATGCCGACGTTTTCCAGACCCAGCTTGTCGGTGTTGCCGGTACGGCCGTTACACCACAGCAAGGCGTCGGCCTTGACCTTCTTGCCGGACTTGAGGTGCAGGATCACACCGTTGTCCAGCCCTTCAACGCGCTCGTATTCCTCGTTGTGGCGAACCATCACGTTGTTGTTGCTGAAGTGATAGCTCAGGCCCTGGGAGATTTCCGAGTCGAGGAAGCTCAGCAGTTGGTCACGGTTGTCGATCAGTTCGATCTCGACGCCGAGGCCACTGAAGATGGACGCGTATTCGCAGCCGATGACACCTGCACCGTAGATGATCAGTTTGCGCGGGGTGTGACCCAGGCTGAGGATGGTGTCGCTGTCGTAGATACGCTTATGGGAAAAGTCGATATCGGCGGGCCGATAAGGCCGCGAGCCGGTGGCGATGATGATCTGGTTGGCAACCAGTTTTTCCACGACGCCGGTGTTGCACACGACATCAATGCTGCGCTCGTCGGCGAAGCTGCCGGTGCCGAAAAACACGTCGACACGGTTGCGCGCGTAGTAACCGGTGCGCGACGCCACTTGCTTGTTGATGACCTTCTCGGCGTTCTTCAGAACGTCCGGGAACGAGAACCAGCGTGGCTCGCCGATGGCGCGGAACATCGGGTTGGTGTTGAACTGGATGATCTGTTTGACCGAGTGACGCAGGGCCTTCGACGGGATCGTGCCCAGGTGCGTGCAGTTGCCGCCGACCTGCCGACGGCTGTCGACCATTGCCACCTTACGCCCGGCCTTGGCAGCGTTCATTGCCGCGCCTTCACCCGCCGGGCCCGAACCCAGCACTACCACGTCGTAGTTGTAGACAGCCATGCGTACTCCTCAGAACTGGCCGAGCCACCACTCTGGTGCCTCTGGCTGAATCATGCCGCTCCGGGCGGCATGAAGGATCGAAACTCGCGGCGCAGTCTAGTCGCACCGAGGGCAAACGACCATTAACCCTTGGTCGCGTCCCTCGGCAGACTTCACTGCACTGTTGCAGGTCGAGGGGCGGAAGCCTTACTCGACTGCAGAATTGCTGCGGATGATAAATCCCTTGCGTGACGAATCCTAAAAAAATCGCACGTCCAGGCAACTGCCTCTGCAGCGGCCCTGGAATTTACTCGGCCAGATGCAGAAACAACCGCTGCGCGAGTTCCTTGCCGATGGCACTGCGATAAATGCTCACGACTTCCTTATTGTCCTTGGCCGCCTTGAGCATCGCCCTGTAACCCATCAGTCGCTGTTCAGGCAGTTTCAGGTGCGCGGCGGTGAAGGCGTCGGCTGCGGCATCTTCACTGGCGTAATGAAAATGCGCCCACCACAGCTGATGGTTTTCCTTGTCGCGAATGGCGTATTCCTGCACGAAGTCGTTGCGGCGGGCGCCCGACATATTTTTTCGGCCGTCAACCCGGGCTATGTGCACCTCCTGCTGGCGATCCAGATAACTGATCCGGCTGGCTGTCGGCGGCTGTCGCTTGATCATGTCGATGCGCAATTGCCGGCCCTGCTCGCGAAGTCGCTGCCCGGCCTCACGCAACTCGTCCAGCAGCGTCTGCACGGCCTGGGCCCTGCTTTCCCCCGCGTCGGAATCGTCCAGATGAATCTGCAGCTTCTCCGCCAGCTCACCGAGCTTGTCGGCCTTTTGCACCAGGATGTCTTCCATGTCCTCTGGCTCATTGGCGCGAAGGGATTGGCGCACCGCAATGGCGATGTCAGTTTCTATCCGCTGCAGCAAGGCGCGGCCGCGACGCATAAGCTCTGCCAGCGGGACGATACTGTCACGATTGACCGGATGGCGGCGCTGGTCCTCGAGTTCAACCCACTCCCCTTCCGCATGCTGGTGGTATGTGCCGACGACGCGATCACCGGTGGCGTCCTTGACCTCCACGACTTCACCCAGTGAAGGCTCTTCACCTTCGCGCAGACGGCCAATCAACGTGCGTTGGCCTCGGGTCTTGATCACCCGCTTGCGCGTCTGGGCCGCGCGCGGAACATATTCGGCAAGGGTCTCGGCGGGCTCCTCGCTCTCGCGAATGAGGTCCGAAAGCCGGTGCTCGGCGCGGTCGGAGATCAACGAAAGATCCTCGAGGAAACGATTGAAATGCCCGGTATTGACCGCTTCGGGCTCACTTTCAAAGGCGGCGAGCGCGACTATCGAGGCCCGGTCATATTCCCTGAGGGAGCTTTCCAGCACAGCGATCTGTTCGGCGATCGTGTAATCGTGTGGCCTTTCCAGCTCGGCCTGAGAGCTCAGCGCCGAGTGCAGCGAGTCGTCGTTGAGCATGCGCTTGAGCGTCACCGCCCTGTGGGTGTCCAGGATGGTCTCGGCGCTGAAACACAGTTCGAGGGACGACCACATACGACTGGCGCGCCAATCGACGAGGGAGAACATCCGGTTGTTGTAAAACTCCAGCGCTTCCGTGCGCCAGTATGCCTCGCCGACTTTCGGCACCTCGCGCAACCGCTGCCACAGCCCTTCCCTGACCAGCGCCCAGTGCACTCCGCTCTCTTGCAGCACCAGGGATCTCTGGAACAGCCCAAGATAGATGGCGACATTCTCGGAGGAAACCGCTGGCGCCACCGCGCGCATCCGCGCCAGCTCTTCCTTGGCCACGATAAGCATGTCGCTCAGCAGCACGCCTTCGAGCAGACAGATCCGCCGGGCGATGCCTTGCAGATCCTTGGCATAGGTTTTGTCAGGGGTGCGATCGGCAGGACGCAATGACTGGTCGATAGCATTTTTGCGGTCGATGATCTCCATCACGGCGCGGATGTCTGTTTCCAGCAACGAAGTGATCTCATGGTGCCTTTCGAGCGGCTGGGCATCGATACGGTTGTCGTTCTCCACAATCCTGATGTACAGCTCGTTCTGGCGCTTGAGCAGCTCGGACTTTTCCGCGATGGCCAGCTTGAGTCGGGCGGCGTTTTCCAGCGCGAGTTGCCGTGCGCTGCGCTTGGGGCCGCCGCCGCGAAGGCGCAGACCCAGGTCGAGACGCCAGCCCTCACCCTCACGCGCAAGCCAGGGCCCGGTGAGTTCATCGTTTCGCGGGTCGACAATCTGCACGTCGTCGCCCACCTGAACCCTGTACACCGCGCCATCGATGCGCGCGTACCACGCGCCATTCAGCTCATACAGCCCTTGGGTGCCAGCGGCGGCTGACGGCTCCGTCAGCAAAGGCGCTGGCCGGACTTCAAACGCCTGCAGCGCAACCTGCTGGGCAGCCGTCAGGCTCAGATCGGCGCGCGACCAGGAAAAATCCAGTTGGGTTCTCACTGTGCCGGGCAGCGGGTTGGTCTCCACTACAGGCGTTGGCTCCGGGGCAAGGGTCGGACTGGGTGCAGCCAGCAGATCTGCCAGATTCGGCCGAGTTACCCCTGCTGCTCGCCCGCGCGCCGGGAGGACACGATTAGCCTGGGTGCTATGCAGCAGCAACATCGCCACGGTGAGCAGCAAATTGCCCATGGATTCTTCACGATCACGGTCAGTGGCATTGCGCTCAGACGCCAGGGCCCCTTGCGCCTCGTTCATCATCTGCACCAGCCACAGCGCATTGCCGACGGGGCCGGAGACAAACGGCATGAGGGTTTCCAGCGCCAACCAGCCACCGCGCTTGAGCAAGGCCCAGCGACTTTCGGCGTTGGACGTGGACTGCCTGTCCGCCAGCTCGACCAGCGCGGCTGCATTGGCCTTGAACAGCGCAACCAGCGGGTCGCCGACGACCTCGTCGACAGCCAACTGTGCAGGTGCCGGGATTTCCAGGGGTGCGAACTCCGAACCCTGACCGAAGCGCACGATGTGCGGCTGATCGAAGCCGCCATTGCCGTACATCTGCCGCGCGTGATCGTCCATCCACGTCAGCACGTCATCCTGAAGCTCACCGGGTTCGACGATGGCGGCGCGCAGGGTTGCCCAAGACTCGAATTCGATCAGCGACTGTCGGGAAAACGGCCGATACAGCACCACCGGATCCCTGGACGTATCGCGGTCACTGATCACGAACATGTTGGCGACCGCATCAGCCTTCCTGCCAACCATGGCGCGGAAGGCCAGTGGACGCAACGTCGTGTTGCGCAGCGCTGAAGGGCGCTGTTCCGGCGGCTGCACGAGGGCGGCAACACGCTGACAGGCGCTGTCACAAAAGTGCCCCTCGCTCCGCATTTTCAGCTCCAGCGCCCGCAGTGGCAGCTGCGCCCGAAGCTGATCGATGTACGCCGCCTGACGCTTGGCGGATTCACCGGGGTCAGTCACCAGCAGCCGTTTCAGCAGCGCAGGATAATGGCGTCCGATGTCCACCTGACACACCAGCAGCCGCAGGTAATCGGCGCTGAACCAGTCCGGCGCCGGGGTGCCGTCCCTGTGCACGACGTGCAGCGCACCGGCCGGCTCGCCGGAAAGGTTCTCCAGAGCAAACTCGGCGAGGCTCATGCGCACCGGCTCGACCACGCCCGAGGTGACCACCTGACCACCGCCGGGAATCGCGGCAGCGACCACTTTGCGGATAACGACGTCCAGGTCGGCTATCAGCAGATCTGCGGCCTCCGGGTGATCGGCGAGCATTTCGCGCTGCAGTTGCTGACTGGCGTAATCGAGCAACAGCGGAATGTCTTCGTTGAACCTGCTCCCTGCGCCCGCTGGAGCGCTCGCCAACGCAATCATTCGACGGCTGAAATCCATGCGGTCGGCAACGCTGGCGTTGCGCAACCAGTCAGGAAGGGTTTCGGGGGTTTCCATCCCGGGGATGGCGGGGATCAGAAAAGGCGTGATGTCTGTGGCGATGGCCATCCGGCGATCAAGATCGGCAAAATCTTCTGCGTCGGCGTGATCGAGCCGGGTGATCTGCTGCAATTGGCAAGCAAGGATTGACTGGGCCAATGCGTTGAACAGGTCTCCCTCAACCTCGCGCAGTGCCCAGGTTTCGGGGTGGGTGGCTGCCGGCGAAGTATCGAGGCTGGCCAGCAGATCAGCCAGCGAGCCATGCCTAACGATCAGACCCGGCGACTGCCATGTGAAAAACATCTCCGTGCCGCCCCACGCGCCGGTCGCTGCCAGCACGGGCAGGACTGACGCCGGTGAGGAAGCGGCCACTGGCTGGGGGATGCAGGCACGAACGACATCGTCCGCATGGACCTTGTCGATACTCAGCATGAAAGTGCGTTGGGTCTGGTCGGGAAAATAAGCGATGGGACGAAGGAAATCGCCCTCGTTTTTGTGCAGCGCCGGGGTGTCGTTCAACGCTCGCAGATAGCCCTTCTTCAGCGCATCGGACAGCCGCGCCCAAGGGCTCTGCCCATCGGCAGTCGGCGCTTCCCAGAAATCCATCAGCGCCTGCTGGAACTGTTCGTTCAGCGCCAGAGCAACCGTATCGACCAGAATATTCAGCTGATCGAAATCGATGGGCGTCGGGGTCGCGTCCTGTACGGCGGGATCGATGACAAGTGTGTTGGCTTCGGAGCGCCAGAGGGGAGTCTTGCCCGTCAGGAATGCCTGCTGCAGATTTCTCAACAGTGTTTCCGCACGCTGGGTGCCGTCGGAGGCGGTTCGGGTGATGACGCAAATCTCGGGATCGATTTCGAGGTCCGGGAATTGTTGTTGCAGTGCGGATTGCAGCTGTTTGATCGCGACGTTATGCAAGGTCGGTCGCCGGGAAACCTCAGCGATCAGATGAAGGGTTGAGCTCATTGGCCAGTTAACTCGTGCAATGGATTGAGGATCGCTCAGGGCCCCGTGAGGCACTGAGAGAATGTGCGGGGAGTTAAACCGGGAACGAGTCCATCGATGGGATACATAAATATTGTTTTCACGCGGGCGCAGCGGGAGGTCCGTGGTCGACGGCCGGGGCGTTCTGATTGCCAACCGCCAGCTTTACACATATCGTTACAAATCTGGGGTGCTCGAGGCCAAGCGCGGGCGCCGCAGCAGAGGACGCATAAATATAACGGATCCCCCCAGCTAGACAGCTTAAGTGAGTAATTCCAGATGGCCTCGAACACGGGCAAAGGCAAGGCGATATTTCGCGTTGTGAGCGGCAACTTCCTTGAAATGTTTGACTTCATGGTCTATGGCTTCTACGCCACAGCCATCGCCAAAACCTTCTTCCCCGCCGACAGTGAATTCGCATCCCTGATGCTGTCGCTGGCGACCTTCGGCGCCGGTTTCCTCATGCGCCCGCTGGGTGCGATTTTCCTCGGCGCCTACATCGACCACCACGGCCGGAAAAAAGGCCTGGTCATTACGCTGGCGATGATGGCCATGGGCACGGTGCTGATTGCCTGCGTGCCGGGCTACGCGACCCTGGGCGTCGCCGCGCCGCTGCTGGTGCTGATCGGGCGTCTGCTGCAAGGCTTCTCCGCAGGCGTTGAACTGGGCGGTGTCTCGGTTTATCTGGCGGAAATTTCCACGCCGGGCCGCAAGGGCTTTTTCGTCAGCTGGCAATCGGCAAGCCAACAGGCGGCGGTGGTTTTTGCCGGTCTGCTGGGTGTTGGCCTCAACCACTGGCTGAGCCCGGAAGACATGGGCCAATGGGGCTGGCGCGTGCCGTTCCTGATCGGCTGCCTGATCGTTCCGGCGATCTTCGTGATCCGTCGCTCGCTGGAAGAAACCCCTGAGTTCGAAGCCCGCGCGCAACACCACCGCCCAAGCCTGGGCGAAGTGGTCAAGTCGATCGGCCAGAACTTCGGACTGGTCATCGCCGGCATGGCGCTGGTGGTCATGACCACGGTGTCGTTCTACCTGATAACCGCCTACACCCCGACGTTCGGCAAAAACGAGCTGCACCTGTCTGATCTGGACAGCTTGCTGGTGACCGTCTGCGTCGGGATTTCGAACTTCATCTGGCTGCCGGTGATGGGCGCGCTGTCGGACCGGATCGGCCGCAAGCCCCTGCTGCTGGCGGCGACCATTCTGGCGATCATCACGGCTTACCCTGCCCTGTCCTGGCTGACCGCCAACCCGAGCTTCGGCAACCTGCTGATGGTCGAGCTGTGGCTGTCCTTCCTGTACGGCTCGTACAACGGCGCGATGGTGGTTTCCCTGACCGAGATCATGCCGGTCGAAGTGCGCACCACCGGCTTCTCCCTGGCCTACAGCCTGGCGACCGCAACGTTCGGCGGCTTCACGCCGGCGGCCTGTACTTACCTGATTCACGTGCTGGATAACAAAGCGGCTCCGGGCATCTGGCTGAGCGGCGCTGCGGTGCTGGGCCTGATCGCCACGCTGGTGCTGTTCCGCAAGGGTCAGACGCGGATTCAGGGTGTGACGGCGGTGAGCTGATCGCTGAGAGCTATAAGCGGCAAGCTTCAAGCAGCAAGTAAAAACAAAAACGCCCCGAACCAGTCGGGGCGTTTTTTTTGTGCTTAGCGTTTAAGCTCACCGCTTACCGTTGCTTTCAACCTACTTCGGGAAAGCTGGCGGGTTGACCCCGGTCATTTCTTCCATGACGCGGACCACTTGGCAGCTGTAGCCGAATTCGTTGTCGTACCAGACGTACAGCACAACGCGGTTATCCATGGCGATGGTCGCTTCGGCATCCACCACACCGGCGTAACGCGAGCCGACGAAGTCGGTGGACACCACTTCCAGGGAGTTCACGAAGTCGATCTGTTTATGCAGATCGGAATACAGCGCGGTGTGGCGCAGGTATTCGTTCATCTCTTCGCGAGTGGTCGCCGTCCCCAGGTTCAGGTTGAGGATGGCCATCGAGACGTTTGGCGTTGGAACGCGGATCGCGTTACCGGTCAGCTTGCCGGCCAGCTCGGGCAGTGCCTTGGCCGCAGCGGTGGCCGCGCCGGTTTCGGTGATGACCATGTTCAGCGCGGCGCTGCGGCCACGGCGATCGCCCTTGTGGAAGTTGTCGATCAGGTTCTGGTCGTTGGTGTACGAGTGAACGGTTTCAACGTGACCGTTGACGATGCCGAACTTGTCGTTGACTGCCTTGAGCACCGGCACGATGGCGTTGGTGGTGCAGGATGCCGCGGAGATGATCTTGTCATCGGCGGTAATCTGCTGGTGGTTGATGCCGTGCACGATGTTCTTCAGCTTGCCCTTGCCCGGCGCGGTCAGGACCACACGGTCGATGCCCGGGCACTGCAGGTGCTGGCCCAGACCGTCGGCATCACGCCATACACCGGTGTTGTCGACCAGCAATGCGTCCTTGATACCGTACTGGGTGTAGTCCACCTCGGCCGGGTTCTTGGCGTAGATCACCTGAATCAGGTTGCCGTTGGCGCAGATGGTGTTGTTGGCTTCATCGATGGTGATGGTGCCGTCGAAAGGCCCGTGGACCGAATCACGGCGCAGCAGGCTAGCGCGCTTGACCAGATCGTTTTCAGCACCCTTGCGGACCACGATGGCGCGCAGACGCAGGCCGTCGCCGCCACCGGTTTTTTCGATCAGGATGCGTGCCAGCAGACGACCGATGCGACCGAAGCCGTACAGGACGACGTCAGTGCCCTTGCGCTCGCCGGAGTTCTGCTGGCCAATGACTTCGGCCATTTCTTCGCGGATGAATTCTTCAGGAGTGCGGCCATTGGCTTCGGCCTTGTACTTCACCGCCAGCTTGCCCAGGTCCACCGAGGCGGCGCCCAGTTTGAGCTCGCTCATGGCTTTGACGAGGGGGAACGTCTCGTGTACGGACAACTCGCTGGCGTCGGCCTGGCGGTGACGCGCAAAGCGGTGTGCTTTGAGAATCGCGATGACTGAACGGTTGATCAGGCTGCGGCCATAGATCGAACTCACCACATTATTATTGCGGTAGAGCTGACCGATAAGCGGGATCATCGCCTCGGCGAGGGCTTCACGATCGATCCATTCACCAAGACACTGGTCGGGCTTCTGAGTCACGGGAACCTTCCACATGTAGGGGCTGAAAAAAGGGACTACATTATGCACAGGCCTTTATTTATGAGCAATCCAGACTTTTCACGAGCTGGAGCACTACATAATTCCCGGCGCACAAAACTGACAGCGTCTCTGCGGATTAGTTACACTCCCCGGCTTTGCCGCAACGCCTGGAGCTTTAACTTCCGTGCCCGTTCTGCGCCTTCCGATTCTGCCTGCTGCAGCAGGCAAACAACATTGGGGTAACCTCCCCGGTGCCGCCCTGAGTCTCGCCATCGCCGAGGCTGCCAGCGCCGCGAAACGCTTCACCCTGCTGCTTACCGCAGACAGCCAGAGCGCCGAGCGACTGGAGCAGGAACTGAAGTTTTTTGCCCCTGATCTGCCGGTCCTGCATTTCCCCGACTGGGAAACCCTGCCCTACGATCTGTTCTCGCCCCATCAGGACATCATCTCCCAGCGCATCGCCAGCCTGTACCGGCTGCCGGAGCTGGTGCACGGCGTACTGGTGGTGCCGATCACCACCGCCTTGCACCGTCTGGCGCCGACCAGTTTTCTGCTGGGCAGCAGCCTGGTCCTCGACGTCGGCCAGAAGCTCGACGTCGACGCCATGCGCACCCGCCTTGAAGCCAGCGGCTATCGCTATGTCGACACGGTGTACGAGCACGGCGAATTCACCGTGCGTGGCGCGCTGATCGACCTGTTTCCGATGGGCAGCAAACTGCCTTACCGCATCGACCTGTTCGATGACGAAATCGAAACCCTGCGCACCTTCGAACCGGAAACCCAGCGCTCCATCGACAAGGTCGATTCGGTGCGTCTGTTGCCCGCGAAAGAATTCCCGCTGCAGAAGGAAGCCGTGACGCGCTTCAAGGCCCGCTTCCGCGAGCGCTTCGACGTCGATTTCCGGCGCAGCCCGATCTTTCAGGACTTGAACAGCGGCATCACGCCGGCCGGTATCGAGTACTACATCCCATTGTTCTTCGAAGAAACCTCCACGCTGTTCGACTACCTGCCCCAGGACACCCAGGTGTTTTCCATGCCGGGCATCGAAGCGGCGGCCGAGACGTTCTGGAAGGACGTGCGCAACCGTTACGAAGAACGTCGTGTCGATCCTGAACGCCCGTTGCTGCCGCCGGCCGAGCTGTTCCTGCCAGTGGACGACTGCTTCGCGCGCCTGAAGAACTGGCCGCGGGTGGTTGCCAGCCAGGACGACGTCGAAAGCGGCGTTGGCCGCGAGCGTTTTCCGGCACAGGTGCTGCCTGATCTGGCCATCGAAGCCAAGGCCAGCCAACCGCTGGCAGCGCTGTCGAAATTCCTCGGCGAATTTCCCGGCCGCGTGCTGTTTACCGCCGAATCCGCCGGTCGCCGCGAAGTGCTACTGGAACTGCTCGAACGCCTGAAGCTGCGCCCGAAAACCCTGGACAGCTGGCAGGAGTTCGTCGACAGCAAGGAGCGTCTGGCAATCACCATCGCGCCGCTGGACGAAGGCCTGGTGCTGGAGGAGCCGGCGTTGGCGCTGGTGGCGGAAAGCCCGCTATTCGGTCAGCGGGTCATGCAGCGTCGTCGCCGCGACAAGCGCGCCGACAGCCACGCCAGCGATGCCGTGATCAAGAACCTGGCCGAGCTGCGCGAAGGCGCCCCGGTGGTGCACATCGATCACGGGGTCGGCCGTTATCTGGGGCTGGCAACGCTGGAAGTCGAAAATCAGGTCGCCGAGTTCCTCATGCTGGCCTACGCCGAGGAAGCCAAACTGTATGTGCCGGTGACCAACCTGCACCTGATCGCCCGTTACACCGGCAGCGATGACGAGCTCGCACCCTTGCACCGCCTGGGCTCCGAGACCTGGCAGAAAGCCAAGCGCAAGGCCGCCGAACAGGTCCGCGACGTGGCCGCCGAGCTGCTCGACATCTATGCCCGCCGCGCGGCTCGCGAGGGGTATGCCTTCGCCGATCCGAAGCTGGACTACGACACCTTCAGCGCCGGCTTCCCGTTCGAAGAAACCCCGGACCAGCAGACCACCATCGAAGCCGTGCGCGCCGACATGCTCGCGCCCAAGCCCATGGACCGTCTGGTCTGCGGCGACGTCGGTTTCGGCAAGACCGAAGTGGCCATGCGTGCAGCGTTCATCGCCGTGCATGGCGGCCGGCAAGTGGCGATTCTGGTGCCGACCACCCTCCTCGCCCAGCAGCACTACAACAGTTTCCGCGACCGTTTCGCTGACTGGCCGGTGACGGTTGAAGTGATGAGTCGCTTCAAATCGGCGAAAGAGATCAACGCCGCCGTGGCCGACCTGGCCGAGGGCAAGATCGACATCGTCATCGGCACGCACAAGTTGCTGCAGGACGACGTCAAGATCAAAAACCTGGGGCTGGTGATCATCGACGAAGAGCACCGCTTCGGTGTGCGTCAGAAGGAACAGCTCAAGGCCCTGCGCAGCGAGGTCGACATCCTGACCCTCACCGCGACGCCAATCCCGCGCACCCTGAACATGGCCGTGGCCGGCATGCGCGATCTGTCGATCATCGCCACCCCGCCGGCGCGTCGCCTGTCGGTGCGCACTTTCGTCATGGAGCAGAACAAGCCGACGGTCAAAGAAGCGTTGCTGCGTGAGTTGCTGCGCGGCGGTCAGGTGTACTACCTGCACAACGATGTGAAGACCATCGAAAAATGCGCCGCGGACCTGGCCGAACTGGTGCCGGAAGCACGCATCGGCATCGGCCACGGGCAGATGCACGAACGCGATCTCGAACAGGTGATGAGCGACTTCTACCACAAGCGCTTCAACGTGCTGATCGCCTCGACCATCATCGAGACCGGCATCGACGTGCCGAGCGCCAACACCATCATCATCGAGCGCGCCGACAAATTCGGTCTGGCCCAGCTGCACCAGTTGCGCGGCCGGGTCGGGCGCAGTCACCACCAGGCCTACGCCTACCTGCTGACGCCGCCACGCAAGCAGATCACCCCGGATGCGGAGAAGCGTCTGGAAGCGATCGCCAACACCCAGGACCTCGGCGCGGGCTTCGTGCTCGCCACCAACGACCTGGAAATCCGTGGCGCCGGCGAACTGCTGGGCGATGGCCAGAGCGGGCAGATCCAGGCAGTGGGCTTCACCCTGTACATGGAAATGCTCGAACGTGCGGTCAAATCGATCCGCAAGGGCGAGCAGCCCAATCTCGACCAGCCGCTGGGTGGCGGTCCCGAGGTCAATCTGCGGGTGCCGGGGCTGATTCCGGAAGCCTATCTGCCAGACGTGCACACGCGCCTGATTCTGTACAAGCGAATCGCCAACGCCGCCGACGAAGAGGGCCTCAAGGACCTGCAGGTCGAGATGATCGACCGCTTCGGGCTGCTGCCGGAACCGACCAAGAATCTGGTGCGCCTGACCTCGCTCAAGCTGAAGGCCGAGCAACTGGGCATCAAGAAAGTCGACGCCGGTCCCCAGGGCGGACGCATCGAATTCGCGGCGGAGACCCCGGTCGACCCGCTGACGCTGATCAAGCTGATCCAGAGCCAGCCCAAACGCTACAAGTTCGAAGGCGCCACGCTGTTCAAATTCATGGTGCCGATGGAGCGTCCCGAGGAACGCTTCGCCACACTGGAGGCGCTGTTCGAACGCTTGACCCCACCGCCTTCCAAAAAATCGGCTTAAGGATTCACCATGGGTTTGATCCGCTCCTTCACCCTGCTGCTGGTGCTGTTTGCCCCGGCGGCCTTCGCCGATGGCACCTATCAGGTGGAACTGATCCTGTTCCGTCAGAACGGCGAGCCGGCGGCGACCAATCAACCCGCGCCGGAAGACTGGGCCGCCGGGGCGCAACGGCCGGGCGCGGACAGCCAGACGCCCACGGCGCTGGACGGTCTGGTGAACAAGCTCGAATCGAGCGACGGCTATAAAGTGCTGCTGCACACAGCCTGGCAACAGGACCTCAGTGCCACGCCGAGCAAGGTGGCGATCAGTGACGGCCAGGAGCAGTTCGGCCATTTCCCCATCGAGGGCACGGTGAGCCTGGGTCTGGCACGCTTTACCGACATCGACGCGAACTTCTGGGTCAACCAGCTGGACAGCCACGGCGTGCTGGTGACCAGCGAGCGCATGCGTCAGGCCACTCGCGTCAGAAACGGAGAACTTACTTATATGGACAACGGAAGCCTCGCCATGCTGATCAAGGTTTCCCCCGTCCAGCCACCGCGTTGACGCAGGCCTAGACGTGGCGTCCCTACTGGAAAAAGCCCTCGCCCTGCCGTGGGAACCGCTGTTCAAAACCCAGGCGGTCGAGCGGGGTCTGGAGTACGCGCGGCAGCAGCGCGTGATGCTCGAACACTTGAGCGGCGATGTGGTGCGCACGGTGTGCCGGGGTTCAAGCCTGGAGAACTACACCCAGACGCTGTTGTTCAAGGACCCCGAGCGCACGCGCAATTTCATTGTCGGCAAATGCACCTGCCCGGTCAGAAACAACTGCAAGCACTGTGCGGCGGCGCTGTTCTTCTTGCAGGACCCGGCAAACAGCCCCGGCATTCTTGCAGCGGTGGACGGCGAGCCAGCTGCGCGCAGACCGAAAGTCGTCGAGCAAAAACCCAAGTTGCCCGAGCGCCTGGAAAAGAACATCGAGCCCGAGCCTCGGCTGATTCTCGCCAGCTTCGAGTACAGCGCCTACGAACCGCGCAACGGCAAGATGCAGCGGCACATCCAGCACCGCGCGGCCCTGGCGTTTCGCTACCGCGAATCCTATGTGTCTGGCGTGCCCGCCCCCGGCCGTGGCGGCGACATCCTCTGGCATCTGCCGGACGAAATTCTGCGCACGCGCCGCCATCCTGAGCGTGAAGGCGAGTACCGCAAGCAGCTTCAGGAACTGGGCTTTCGCATCGCTACCCGGCAGAGCAAGGCGCTGCCGGACAGCGCCGGCGAGATGTTCGAACTGCCCACCGACAAGGCCTGGCTGAGCTTCATTCTCGATGACCTGCCCCGGCTGCGCGTCGAAGGTTGGCAGATCGAGATGAGCGAAGACTTCGGCTTTGACGTCACGCCGGTGGACGATTGGTACGCAGTGGTCGACGACGAGCCGGAGCGCGACTGGTTCGATCTGGAGCTGGGGATCATCGTCAATGGCGAGCGGCTGAGCCTGCTGCCGATTCTGATCAATCTGCTGCGCACGCACCCGGAATTGATGACCGCCAGCGGCATCGCCAAGCGCCGCGACGACGAGCAGCTGCTGGTTCAGCTCAACCATTTCACCCAGCGCGGCGGCGTACCGATTCAGGTGGCGCTGCCTTATGGTCGGCTGAAACCGGTGCTGGCGACCCTGGGCGATTTCTATTGGCGCGAGGATGGCAACAACGCCATTCGCCTGAACACCGCCGACGCCGCGCGGCTGCGGCAGCTCGATGACCTGCCGCTGGTGTGGCAGGGCGGCGACCGGCTGCGGCAGTTTTCCGAGCGACTGGTGAACATCAAGGACGTGCGCGGTGAGGTGCCGGAGGGCCTGAATGCGACGTTGCGGCCTTATCAGCTGGAGGGCCTCAGCTGGATGCAGGCGCTGCGCGAGCTGGAAGTCGGCGGCGTGCTCGCTGATGACATGGGCCTGGGCAAGACCCTGCAAACCCTGGCGCACCTGCTGCTGGAAAAACAGGCCGGACGTCTCGACCGGCCGGCGCTGGTGGTGATGCCCACCAGCCTGATCCCCAACTGGATGGACGAGGCGAGGCACTTCACGCCGCAACTCAAGGTGCTGGCGCTGTTCGGCACCCAGCGGCATCAGGATTTCAAGCGGCTGCAGGATTACGACCTGATCCTGACCACTTACGCGCTGCTGCCCCGTGACGTCGAAGTGCTCAGCCAGCAACTGCTGCATGTGCTGGTGCTCGATGAAGCGCAATACATCAAGAACCCCACCAGCAAAGCGGCCCAGGCGGCGCGTCAGTTGAATGCTCGGCAGCGTCTGTGTCTGAGCGGTACGCCGCTGGAAAACCACCTGGGCGAGCTGTGGTCGCTGTTCCATTTCCTGATGCCCGGCTGGCTGGGGGATGCCAAGCAGTTCAACAGCAATTACCGCACGCCGATCGAGAAGTTGGGCAACGAGCAGCGTCTGGAGCACCTCAACGCACGGATCAAGCCGTTCCTGCTGCGCCGGACCAAGGAGCAGGTGGCGACCGAGCTGCCGCCGAAAACCGAGATCGTGCATTGGGTCGAGCTCAACGACACCCAACGCGATGTATACGAAACCATGCGCCTGGCGATGGACAAGAAGGTCCGCGACGAGATCACCCGTAAGGGCGTGGGGCGCAGTCAGATCATCATTCTTGAAGCGCTGCTCAAGCTGCGTCAGGTCTGCTGCGACCTGCGGCTGGTCAACAGTGCGCCGGTCAATCCGCGGCAGTCGAGTTCCGGCAAGCTGGACAGTCTGATGGAGATGCTGGAGGAGTTGTTTGCGGAGAATCGCAAGATTCTGTTGTTTTCGCAGTTTACGTCGATGCTGGAGTTGATCGAGGCGGAGTTGAAGCAGCGCGGGATCGCGTATTCGCTGCTGACCGGGAAGACCAGGGATCGGCGGGTGCCGGTACAGGATTTCCAGAGCGGCAAGCATCCGATCTTCTTGATCAGTCTGAAGGCGGGTGGCACGGGGTTGAACCTGACGGCGGCCGATACGGTGATTCACTACGATCCGTGGTGGAACCCTGCGGCGGAGAATCAGGCGACGGATCGGGCGTATCGGATTGGTCAGGATAAGCCGGTGTTCGTGTACAAGATGATTGCGCGGGGGACGGTGGAGGAGAAGATTCAGCATTTGCAGCAGGAGAAGGCGGCGCTGGCAGCCGGTGTGCTGGATGGGCGCAAGGCCGGGGACTGGAAGTTGCAGGATGAGGATATTGCGGCGTTGTTTGCGCCGTTGCCGGTGGTGGCCAAGAAGATCAAGCGCTAAGGCGGGGTGTTTTTAGGATCAAGATCAAGATCAAGACCCTTAAGATCACAAGCGTCTGCCTGGGGGCAGACTGTTTCGCCTTCGGCGAGTTACTTGGAAAAGCACCCCAAGTAACCAAAGGTGCTTGCTCTCGGTTTGGCCCCTCGTTCCTCGGGGTTCCTTCACTCCGGTCTCGCTCCGTGGGCCCGCGCCGAACGGACATCCATGTCCTGACGGCGCTCTCGCCGCATCCATGCGGCTCGGCCCACTGCGCGTCGTCTGCGTTCGGCCTGCACCAAAGTCGCGATTGGCGGCGTCTGGGCTTTTTGCGTATGAAGATCAAAAGCGCGCTTACGCTTAGTAGGACCGGCTTTAGCCGGGAAGCCTTTGATCTTGATCGTTCCCACGCTCTGCGTGGGAATGCATCCCCTGACGCTCCGCGTCACCGGTCTCACCGATGCAACGCGCGCTGTTCTGATCGTGCCCACGCTCCGCGTGGGTATGCATCCCGGGACGCTCCGCGTCCATTCCGGCTGACGCCTGCCCCCCGGGGTATACGCGGAGCTTTTAGTGGGACCGGCTTTAGCCGGGAAGAGGCCAGTTGGGGCGCTAAAAATGTTGCGGATGTACGGGGTCGGGGAAACCGGTGTCACCCAGTTGCCATCAGGTCTTCTTCCGCCCATTTCACGTAGCACACCACAACCGGCATTTCATGTTCGGCGCAGAAGTCGATCCAGCGCAGTTGGTTGTCTTGCAGGCGGTCGCCGGGGCCTTTGACTTCGATCATTCGGTAGCGGCGTTGCGCGGGGTAGAACTGGATGAGGTCGGGCATGCCGGTGCGGTTGGCTTTGATGTCTTGCAGCAGGCGTCGGAACCAGCGTTTGAGGTGTTGCGCGGGCAGGCAGTGCAGCGCTTGATTCAGCAGCTCCGGGGTCAGGGTGCCCCAGAACACGAAGGGCGATTGCAGCCCGAACTTGCTGGCGTAGGTGTCGCGGATCACTGCTTCGTAGCGCTGGTCGTCGAGCTGCGCCAGGCATTCGTCGAACAGGGCCGCGCGGCGCTGGTAGAAGTCCGGGCTGTAGAGGTCACTCGGTGCGCTGTGGAACGGGTGGAAAAACGCGCCGGGCAGCGGCGCAAAGATCGCCCGCCAACAGAGCAGACCGAACAGCGAATTGACCAGCGCGTTCTCCACGTAGTGCACCTCGCTGCCCTCTTCCGCCAGGTGCTGCTGGATCAGCCGTTCGACGCTGTGATCGGGAAGCGGCAGCACGCTCAAATCAAGCCGAGTGACGGTGCGTTTCATCCTCTTTTGCACGCTGCCCTCGCCCAACTTGCGCTTCAGACGCGGCTGTATGCGCAGCAGGTGTTGGGTTTCTTCGTCGTTTTCCGGCGCCGATTGCGCTTCCAGCAGCAGCGTCATCGCGTCGAGGAATTGCTCGCTGCGCTCAAGCACGCGGATCCTCCGCACACGGGCGCCGGGGTAGCTGGACTGCGCGTAAACGCTCAATGCCAGCGGCCAGTCCTGTTCACGCTCGGCCTGCTGACCGATCTTGAACAAGAGCTTGGCGCGACGCATGGCCAGCCAGTGATTGTCGGTCTCGACGGCCAGCGCTTGAGGCGCCAGGTCGGCCAGTGCCATGCCGTCGTCCAGCGCCTGCCGGCAGGTGTGCAGGTGCAGGCAGATGTCGATGTCGGCGCGTTGGTTGATGCCACGGGACTCGACGGAAAATTCGACTTTTTCGTAGCGATAGATGCCCAGGTCCGCCAGCACGAACTCCGACCACTCCTGGTAGAGATTGCCGAAGTACAGCAAGCGAAGCCGGTCGCACAGTGGCATGACCTGCAGCGCGAAGATCACTTCTTCGAACCCGGCAAACCAGTGCTCCAGGCGCTGGGGCGATTCGTAGATCGGCAACAGGCGCTGCAGGAGGTCGGATTTTTTCTCGGCGCTTTTGACGCCGTGGGCCTTGAAGCACTGGCCCAGTTCGTCTTTGCGCAGCAAAGCAAACAGGGCGTGGAGATCGAGATGGGGTTGGCCGTCCACCCAACCGGACTCCAGCAAGGGCGCGGCGGCCAGTCGGACGTCGCCGATCTCGGCGTAATCCAGCTTGCTGGCGCGGAACAGCGTGCCTTTGCGCATGACCATGCGCACCAGCAAGGCCTGCGCAGGTTGCGGCAGCTGGGCAAAATCGTCGATGAAACGCCGCTCGTCTTCATCGAGCAGGTCGTCGTAGCGCTGGGCGATCCAGTTCAGCACCTGGCGGAAGTTTTCCAGGTAGTAAAACGGATTGTCGAGGGGGGAAAGGCTCACGGCGAGGTCACGTAAAGGATGACGGGAGAGCGTCAGGATACTGGTTATCCGTACAGATTCCAGCCCTGCCTGCTGTAGGATGGCGCCGGCCCGATCAACGGCGCGGACCAAAGAGCACTGCTCACCCGTTAGACTCGCTCCACGCATTTTCCAGGAGATCGCCATGCCTTCCACCAGCCAACCCCTTGTCTATCTCGCGGGCTTCGACGTATTTCGCGCCGACGCCATCGAGCACGGCCGCTATCTGAAAGCCCTGTGCGACCAGCACGGTCTTGAGGGTTTGTACCCTTTTGACAACGAAGTGCCGCAGGGGATGACGCCTGAAGAAGCCGCCGCCGTCATTTGCAACGCCAACATTGCGATGATCAAACGCTGCGACGCGGTGCTGGCCAACCTGAACCCCTTTCGCGGCGCCGAACCGGATTCAGGCACGGCCTTCGAAGTGGGCATGGCGGTTGCCCTGGGCAAACCGGTGTGGGCGTATTTCGCAGCGAATGGCGCGTTGCGCGAGCAGATCGCCCATGATGCGGCAGGCTTTGATGGGCAAGGGTTTCAGGTGGAGGATTTTGGGCTGCCGCGCAATTTGATGCTGGCGTGTACCTGGGCCGGCAGTAGCGAAACGGCCGAAGAAGCGATTGAGGCATTGGCTGCGCATCTGGCTGGCTGAACCCAAACCCTGTAGGAGTGAGCTTGCTCGCGATGGCGTCGTATTTACCACTGAATATCCAGCGGATGTACTGGCCTCTTCGCGAGCAAGCTCGCTCCCACAAGGTTTGCATCTGCTGCTAGACCGCGGAGCGGTTCACGACTGGAGATATCCGACAATCGAGCGCCAGCGCCCCGCCTATTCCAGACTCGACGAACTGATGTCCAGCTTGTCAGCGTCGGCAAACTCGTCCAGATCCAGTTCGCTCAAATCCAGCTCGCCCTCCGGATCGCGGTCTTCGTCGGAATCGGCGTCGTTGAGGGGCGACTGGTCGCCGCCGAAATGCTCGCCGTCGTGTGCCCAATAAGCAATTGCGTGGATGTCCGGCTGGTTTGTCTGTAGCTGCATCGTTGACGCTCCGTAGGTGAATGTCGTTAAGCAGGCTAACCCACCCGGCGGGGTAAAAGCACAGGTCACGACCAATTGAGGAAGGATCCGCCGTCATCGCGCAGCATCTGCACCATGGCGTGGGCGGCAGGCGACAGATAGCCTTCGCGGCGCAGCATGACGCAAATGGTGCGCGTCATGGTGGTCTGCTCCAGCGGCACCTCGCGCAGGTCCTGCATGTTCTTGCCGAACTCCAGGGTCTCCCGGGCGATGAAGCTCAGCAGGCTGGTCTGGGCAATCAACCGGGGCAGCAGGGAAATCGAATTGGACTCGATCTGCACTTCCGGCAGCGGCAGGTCGTGGCGGGCGAAGGCGTCGTCGACCCAGATGCGCGACGACACGCCGGAAGGCGGCAGCACCCAGCGGTAACGGCACAGGTCGCGCATCTCGAACGGCGCCTGGAAGATCGGATGGTTGCGGCTGGCGATCACCACGGCTTCGTCGGTCAGGATCGGGTAGAACGAGAATTCCTCCTCGGCACTGCGCTGGGCGCAGATGATCATGTCCAGGTGCCCGGAGCGCAGTTGCTCGCGCAGCATGTCGTCCTGACCGATCACCAGCTTGAGCGTGACCTGCGGCGAGCGTTTGAGCAGCGCGCTGGTCAGTTCCGGCAGCAGGTACTCGGCCATAGTCGCCGCACAGCCCAGCCGGATATCCCCTACCGCGCCACTGGCGAAATCCCGCACCTCGCGCTGGGTCTGGGCAATGCTTTGCTGCAGCACCTTGCCCCGCGCCTGGAGCAGTTCGCCGACCGGCGTGAGCTTGATTCGGCGGCCGTCGCGCTGGAACAGCTTGGTGCCGAAGGATTCCTCCAGCCGCTGAATGCTTTTGGTCAACGCGGGCTGGCTGCGGTTGAGCTTTTCAGCCGCGCGCCCGAGGTGACCGAGTTCGGCGATGGTTTCGAAATAGGTCAGGTCACGCAGGTCCATATATCAACCAAAGTTATCGATTCATGATTATTAGAAAATAGACTTGATCGATTGCGCTGTCGATACTGGGCGTCATTGGAAATGCACTCGGCAGGGAAGCACTCAGGTCACTCCTTATCAGGAAATGCCAATGCTCTGGAGATCCGCGTTGCCACGCCCCGCCTCGTTTGCCCTCGCCCACCAGCACCCGCTGACCCAATGGCTGCTGCTCATCCTCATGGCCGGTAGCGCCGGCCAGCTGTTCAAATACTTCCACGTCCCCGCGGCACTGTTTCTCGGGCCCATGCTGGTGGCGATCGGCTTCGGCGTCGCCGGGGCCAGCGTTCGTCTGAACAAGCAGGTGTTCCGCCTCGGCCAGGGCACGGTTGGCGTGCTGGTCGCCCACTCCATGACCGTCGGCGTGCTGCTCGCGGCGATGCAGTCCTGGCATGTCATGGTGTTCGCCACCTTGCTCACCGTCGCGTTGAGTGCCGTGGTCGGCATCGCCATGGCGCGCTGGGGCGGCATTCAGAGCAGTACCGCAGCGTGGGGCACTTCGCCGGGCGCGGCGTCGGCGATGGTCGCGATGGCCGAGGATGACGGCGCCGACTCTCGAGTGGTCGCCACCATGCAATACGTGCGAGTGGTCTGCGTGGTGATGGTCGGCGCGCTGGTCAGTCGGCTGATTGGTGCCGATGCCGGTGGGTCGGACGTCCACAGCACTGACGCGCTGTTGCACGGGATGAACCTGCTCAATCTGGGCCTGAGCCTGCTGGTGATCGGGGTCGGCGTGCTGCTCGGCAGTCGCTTGCCGGCCGGTGCCTTGCTGGTGCCCTTGCTGCTCGGCGGCGCGCTGCAGTTGAGCGGCCTGCTGCAGATCACCCTGCCTGCCTGGGTGCTGGCGATTGCCTATGGCGCGATCGGCAGTTACATCGGCCTGCGCTTTGATCGCGTGACCATCAGCTACGTCTGGCGGCGGCTGCCCGCGATGATCGCCGGGGCGCTGGTGCTGATCCTGCTCTGCGCCCTGTCGGCCTGGGGCATCGCGGAAATCATGGGCAAGGACTTCCTCTCGGTGTACCTGGCCACCAGCCCGGGCGGTCTTGATGCCATGGCGATCATTGCCATCGACACCCATTCCGACGTCGGCTTCGTGCTGGCGATGCAGACCCTGCGACTCTTTGCGGTGATCGTGACGGGGACCTATATCGCCCGGCAGGTGATTCGTGTGTCGCAACGCTTTGCCTGAGTGTGAGAAGCCCGACTGAGCGAACACAGAGCAAACGGCGCGCACGCCGATGGAATCTTCACCGATCCGGCGACCTCCAACGCTGCACACTCATTGGAGGCGAACGCCATGGCCACGCTGAAAATCGCCACGTTCAACATCAACGGCATCCGCGCGCGTTTGCCCATTCTGTTGCAGTGGCTGGAAAAGGAAGCGCCCGACATCGTCTGCCTGCAGGAACTGAAAGCGGCCGACACGGCCTTCCCCGCCGACGATATCCGCAATGCCGGCTACGGTGTGATCTGGCAGGGCGAGCCGTCGTGGAACGGCGTGGCGATCCTGTCCCGGGACAGTGAGCCGCTGGAAATTCGTCGGGGTTTGCCGGGCAATGAAAAGGACAAGCACAGCCGCTATCTGGAGGCGGCCGTTCAGGGCGTGATCGTCGGCTGCCTGTACCTGCCCAACGGCAACCCGCAGCCGGGGCCGAAGTTCGACTACAAGCTGGACTGGTTCGAGCACTTCATCACGCACGCCGACTCGCTGTTCAAGAGCGAGCATCCGGTGGTGCTGGCCGGGGACTACAACGTCATCCCTACCGACAATGACATCTACAACACGCGTTCATGGCTGAAGGATGCCTTGCTGCAACCGGAAAGCCGCGCGTGCTTTGAGCGGTTGCTGGACCAGGGCTGGACCGACGCCCTGCGCGCGAAATTCCCGGACGAGCGGATTTACACGTTCTGGGATTATTTCCGCAACCACTGGAAAACCAACTCCGGCCTGCGCATTGACCACCTGCTGTTGAGCAAGGATCTGAAGCCCAAGCTGAAAAACGCGGGGGTGGACCGCTGGGTGAGGGACCTGCCCCACGCCAGTGACCATGCACCGACGTGGATTGAGTTGAAGGTGTGAGGTTGATGCGCGGCTCGCCAACCCATTGCCCTTAATCAACATGACCACACTGCCGATGTACCTGCTGAAAACGGGACTGTGGGAGTGAGCTTGCTCACGAAGGCGGCAGTTCAGGCGCTAAAGATATAGCGGATGTACTGGCCTCTTCGCGAGCAAGGTGGAGCGCCACCCCGGTCGCTCCTACACAGATCGCGTTGGCCTCGAGCCCGCGCAGGATCCCGCGGACTAGGCCCGGCTCGCCAACGCCGTTGCCAGACTTTGTTCCAGCGGCAACACCGGCAGCAGCGTCGCCTGATAGGCGTGGTACAGGTCCGGCTTGCCGGCCCAGATATCGGCGCTGGGTTTGTTTTCAGGGTTGAGCTCGTGGCGCCAGCTGCCGTTTTCGTAGTCGATGAACAGCGTCTCGCTGAATTCCCAGAACGTCCGGTACCAGTCTTCGTATTGCTGCTCGTGGGTGCGCTGCAGCAGTGCGGCAGAGGCAGCAGCCGCTTCGGCGTGGGTCCAGTGCAGGCGATGGCGGACCACCGGGCGGTTTTCCCAGTCGAGGGTGTAGACGATCCCGGGCGCGCCATCGACGTCCCAGCCATAGCGGCAGGCGTTTTCGAATAAACCGCGAGCGTCTTCCAGCAACCAGGCCGGCGTTTCCAGCCCGGCCTTGCGCCGCGCCGCTTCCAGGTGCAGCACCAGCCGCGCCCACTCGAAGGCGTGGCCGGGCGTCGTGCCGTAGGGGCGGAAACCGTCGTCGGGCTTGTCGACGTTGTAGTCGAGAATCGGCTGCCACTGCAGGGTGAAATGCTCGATCACTTGATGGTTGTTGCCAGCGGCGTGCTGATGAATGACCCGCTCGACGATGCTCAACGCCCGATCCAGCCAGCGCGCATCGCCGGTGACGTCGGCCAGGGCGAGAAACGCCTCGGTGCTGTGCATGTTGCTGTTGGCGCCGCGATAGCTTTCCTCGTTGCTCCAGTCGCGGTCGAAGGATTCACGCATGGCGCCTTCCTCCTCGCTCCAGAAATGCCCGGTGATCACCTGAATCGCCTGTTCCAGCAACGCCTGGGCGCCGGGGCGACGGGCGACGACTGCCGAGCTGGCGGCGAGGGCGACGAACGCGTGCAGGTAAGCGTTCTTGCCGGTGTCAGTGCTGTGTTCCAGGGGTTTGGCGAACCAGCCGCCGTGTTCGGCGTCACGCAACGGCCCGGCCAGCGCCGCAATGCCGTGATCGACCAGCGCGGCGCAACCGGGAATGCCGTTGATGTGGGCCATGGCGAAACTGTGGGTCATGCGTGCGGTGTTCATGGTTTCGGCCACGGCATCGGCGGGGAGCCGGCCGAGGTCATCCAGATTGCCGAAGCCCTGGGACAGCTTCGAGGCCTTGGCAAACGCCAGCAGCCGATTGCCCTCCTGCATCAGCCAGGCCGCGTGGCCCGGGGAGCGCAGCCAACTGCTGAAATCGCGATTCACGTCATCCATTGCCCTTCACCTATCTCGTCGGCAGGTTCGGCCCGCCAGGAATTATTAGTCGGGGCGAATCATGCAAGCCGAGGGCAGCGACAGGCAAGTGAATGAGGTGAAAGCGTGCCGTTCTTGGCCTGTTCCCGGCTAAAGCCGGCCCTACCAGGAAGGCGTCATTTGTCACACCGCAAAACCGAGGGTGCTCAAACCGGCCTCTTCCCGGCTAAAGCCGGTCCCACTCATACCGCATTACCCTGTGGGACCGGCTTTAGCCGGGAAGCCTTTGAGACGTTGAGAAGAACCATCAAACCCGAAAGCGCGTGACCACCTGGTTCAACTCCGCCGCGAGCCGGGACAGTTCGTTGCTCGACGCGCTGATCTGGTTGGCGCCGGACGACGACTGCATCGACAGGTCGCGGATATTGACGATGTTGCGGTCCACTTCCCGCGCGACTTGCGCCTGCTCTTCGGCGGCGCTGGCGATGACCAGATTGCGTTCGGAAATCTCGTTGATCGACGTAGTGATCCGGCTCAGCGACTCGCCGGCCCCCTGGGCCAACCCCAGTGTTTCGGTCGCCCGTGAGCGGCTGATCGACATCGACTCCACTGCCTCGGTGGAACCGCTGCGCATGGTCGTGACCATCTTGTCGATTTCCAGGGTCGACTGCTGGGTACGGTGGGCCAGTGCGCGAACCTCATCGGCGACCACGGCGAACCCGCGTCCGGACTCACCGGCCCGTGCGGCTTCAATGGCGGCGTTCAGCGCCAGCAGGTTGGTCTGCTCGGCGATGGAGCGAATCACGTCCAGCACCTTGCCGATGTCCTTGGACTGATCAGCCAGGTTCTGCACCAGATCAGAGGTGTGCTGCACGTTGCCGGACAGGGTCTGGATCGAATTGACCGTGTCGATGACCCGGCTCTGGCCGTCGCGGGCCGCCGTGTTCGATTCGCTCGACGCCTGGGACGTCGACACCGCGTTGCGCGCGACTTCCTCGACCGCCGAGGTCATCTCGTTCACCGCCGTGGCGGCCTGTTCGATTTCGGCGTTCTGCTGGTGCAGGCCGCGATGGCTGTCTTCGGTCACCGAGTTCAGCTCGGTGGCGGCCGACGCCAGCTGGCTCGCCGAATTGCCGATCAGGCTCAGGGTCGAGCGCAGGTTGGTTTGCATCTGCTGCAACGCGCTCTGCAAGCGCGTGACTTCGTCATTGCCCTCGACGCGAATGTCATGGGTCAAATCGCCCTTGGCCACGTATTCGGCGGCATCAACCGCTTCCTGCAGCGGGCGAACGATGCTGCGGGTCAGCCACACCGCGAGCACCACGGTGGCCAGTGCTGCGATCAGCACGAACACCAGCACCACGTTTCGGGAGTTGCCGTATTGCGCTTCGGCGGCAGCGCCTTCGAGCTCGACCTGATGGGAGTAGAAATCACCCAGATCGCCCAATTGCGCGCCGGAGTTGTCGACGGCGGTTTTCATGTCCACCAGCAGCAGTTTGTTCAGCGCCTTGAAGTCACCGCTCTCGGCGAGCACAAAAGACTGGGTCAAACCGCGCTGATAATCGACCAGGGTCGCGCGGAATTTGCCGTACAACGCCTTCTCTTCCGGGGTGTCGATGAAGGTGTCGAGGCTGGCGAGTTTCTCGTCGAGGATCTTCGCGCGCGCGTCCATCTGACCTTTGTAGACGCTGAGATTTTTCGGATCGGTGTCAAGGGCAACCCGCAGCGAGATCGTGCGAATGCGCAGCATGGCTTCGCGGATGTCGTTGACCAGACGCATGCTCGGCATCCAGTTGCTTTCAACCGCCACCTCGCTCTGTCGGATCGTCGACATCTGGCTCAGGGCGAACCAGCCGAGCAGCGCGACCAACAGGGAAATCAGGGTAAACCCAAGGCCGGCGCGGCGGGCGATGGTCAGGTTGCGTAGGCTCATAAAGGGTGGCTCATTCTTGGAGGGGCGGGACGCAAAGTGGTCATATGACTACGGCTTATCGACGTTGCCGCAGGCTTCTTTAGCCAACGGTCCGTGAATAATCCGAACGCCCGTTCGAGAAAACATCGAACCCCGCCCGCTTGAGCGGTCTAGACCCTTAGGCCCGACATCACATTCAAGCGGAGGTGAATATGCATCTGGAAGGCTCCTGCCATTGCGGCGCCGTCGAATTCAGCCTGACAAGCGCCCAGCCCTACCCTTATCAACGCTGCTACTGCTCGATCTGCCGCAAGACCCAGGGCGGTGGCGGCTACGCGATCAACCTGGGCGGCGATGCGAAAAGTCTCGACGTCAAAGGCAAGGACAACATCGCCATCTACCACGCGAAGATGCGCGACGATGAGGGTCACCAAACCCGCATCAGCAGTGCCGAACGGCATTTCTGCAAACGGTGCGGCAGCGGGCTGTGGCTGTTCAGCCCCGAGTGGCCGGAGCTGATCCACCCGTTTGCGTCAGCCATCGACACGCCATTGCCGACCCCGCCGGAGCACACGCACTTGTTGCTGAACTCCAAGGCGCCCTGGGTGGAAGTGACCGCAGGACCGAATGACCAGCAGTTCGAGGAGTTTCCTGACGAGTCGATTGCCGACTGGCATGAGCGGCTCAAGTTGACGCAATAGCCAGACGCAGTGAAATGACCTCGGATTTTGGGCGTTCCTCCGGCAGTTGAAGCGAACGGAGCGCCCGCCCAACCGACTACCCGATAATTCCCTGAACCTCTCCCCCGACGGCCGACTCCCAACTAAAAGCCCCCAAGTCCAATAAAAGCCCACAAGGAAGCGCACATGCCTCTGCATCGAGTCGCCCCTCTGACCGATATTCAGCAAGACCGCGGTCTCCAGGTCGAGTTTGGCGAAACCAAGGCGCTGCTGGTTCTGCACGGCGACGAAGTCCGCGCGTTTCAAGCCTTCTGCCCCCATGCCGGCGCGCCACTGGCCGACGGCGCGATCTGCAACGGCCACTTGGTATGCCCCTGGCACAAGGCCGAATTTTCCATCGACGACGGCCATCTCTGCGAACCGCCTGCGCTGGATGCCCTGACCCAATACCCTGTCCACGTCATCGATGGCCATGTGCATGTCGATGACCAGCCCATCACCGCCGACACGCCGACGCTGGCCGAGGACAGCCGCTGCTTCGTCATCATTGGCGCCGGCGCGGCGGGTACAGCGGCTGCCTGCGCGCTGAGGGAAAAAGGCTTCAACGGTCAATTACGGCTCATCGACAGAGACGCCGCGGCCGGGTACGACCGCACGGCGCTGAGCAAATTTGTCTTGTCCGCCGAAATGGATACCGATGAGATCCCGGCTCTGCGCGACGACGGGTTCTACCTGAGCAACCGCATCGAACGGGTGCACGGCGAAGTGATGAAACTGGACGTCGTCAACCAGCGGGTCACCCTGGCGGACGGGCGCCGCTTTGACTACGACGCGGCGCTGGTCACCACCGGTGGCGAGCCGCGCGCGCTGTCCCTGGTGGGCGCTGATCTGCCGCAAGTCCTGACCCTGCGCAGCCGCGATGACGCCAGCCGAATTCTTGCGTCGGTCCACCCCGGCAGCCACGCATTGATCGTTGGCGACAGTTTTATCGGGCTGGAAGCGGCGTCGGCGTTGCGCACACAAGGTGTGAGCGTGACGGTTCTGGCCCGTCATGAAGTGCCGTTTGCCGGTCAGTTGGGTGAGCGCATCGGCAAAGCCCTGCGGGCGCTGCATGAGCAGAACGGCGTGCTGTTCCGCACCCATGTGGACGTCAGCCGTTTCGAGGGTGTTGAACGGGATGGGCAGCAGCTGCTGCAGACGGCGGTGCTCAGCAATGGCGAACGACTGCAGGTGGATCTGGCGTTGGTCGGCGTCGGCGTGAGCCCGGTGACGCATTTCATCGACGGCGTTCAACTGGAGGACGACGGTTCACTGGCGGTCGACGACGGCATGCGCGCGGGCAAGGATCTGTGGGCGGCCGGCGACATTGCCACCTTTCCGCTCAACCATCAGCCCCGGCGCATCGAGCACTGGCGCCTGGCCCAACAACAGGCCCGCATTGCGGCGGGCAACATGCTCGGTGAGGACCTGCGATACACCGATGTGCCGTACTTCTGGACCTACCATTTTGAGAAGCGTCTGGATTACCTCGGCCACGCCGAAGACTGGGACGACATCGTCTACATGGGCGAGCCGGAACGCTTCGATTTCCTGGCGCTCATCTGCAAACAGGGCGTTGTCGCGGCGGTGGTCAGCTGTGAGCGGGAACGGCCCATGGCGATGCTCGCCGAACGCATGAAACGACCGCTGTTCAAAGACGAAGCGCTGATGCTGATCAACCAGATCGACCAGATCGACCATTGAGCACGTGCTTCAAATCAACCATCAACCTCGTACACCGGAGGGCGCCATGCCTGATAAAGAGTCCAATCGCGAAGACCTCGACCACAAGCCTGAAAACGCAGGCAAGGTCGGTGAGGAACACAAACAAGCCAATCAGAGCGGTGAACAACAGCGACCGCCAGAAACGGAGCATCCGGCAGATTCCACTGACGCCAAACCCTGAAACAGCCGGCTTAGCCGCGACTGGTGACCTGCTGGCGATCGTCCTGCTGTTTCGAGCAGCGGTCGGTCGCAGGCTCGGCAGCCTTGTCCACTTTCAGCCACCACGCCTCGCCTCGGCTGGGGTACTGAACGTAAAACGGCTGGCCCATTTCCGGCGTGGTGATGGAAATGCTGCGGTCCCACGCCAGCGCGAGAATCCGGTCGAACGGCTCGTGCCAGGCGTGCATCGCCAGGTCAAAGGTGCCGTTGTGGATCGGCAGCAGCCACTTGCCGCGCAGGTCGATGTGCGCCTGCAGCGTCTCTTCGGGCTGCATGTGCACGTCCGGCCAGTCTTCGTTGTATGCGCCGGTCTCCATCAGGGTCAGGTCGAACGGGCCGTACTGCTCGCCGATCAGCTTGAAACCGGCGTGATAGCCGGTGTCACCGCTGAAAAAGATGCGCTGCTCGCCATCAAGCATCACCCACGATGCCCACAGGGTCTGGTTGCCGTCGCCCAACGTCCGGCCTGAAAAGTGCTGCGCCGGGGTCGCCACAAAGCGAATGCCATGAATCTCCGTCGACTCCCACCAGTTCAACTGTTGGACCTTGGCGGCGGGCACGCCCCACTCGATCAGCGTGTCCCCTACCCCCAGTGGCGTAATGAAATGCTCTGACTTGTCCTTGAGCACCTGAATGGTCATGTGATCGAGGTGGTCGTAGTGGTTGTGGGAGAGGATCACGGCCTTGAGCGGCGGCAGGTCTTCCAGGCGGATCGGCGGCTGATGGAAGCGCTGCGGACCGGCCCATTGCACCGGCGAAGCACGCTCGGCGAATACGGGGTCGGTCAGGAAGTATTCACCGCGCAGTTTCAGCAGCACCGTGGAGTGGCCCAGCCGGTAGACCGTGTTATCGGGCGCCGCGAACAGTTGCTGGCGCGACAGCGGCTGAACCGGGATCTCCCCGGCCGGGCGGGTGTGGTGGGGTTTATTGAACAGCGCATTCCAGAAGATGCGCAGGGTTTTGCCCACGCTCGAGCGCGCCATCGGCTTGTGATTGAAATAGCGACCTTCACGCCGAGTCAGGACGGGCAGCGCAGGATTTGAATCAAGGTTTTTTTCGATCGAGGCCATGAGGGTGCTGACTCCATGAAACGGGTGAAGGTGGCGTTACGGGAGCTGCAAGCTGCAAGAGCATGCCGTACGCCGTAAGCTTGCGACTTGAAGCTTACAGCTTGATGCTCTCGGCTGCTTCTACACTACACAGTGTAGTTTCAAGCTTGCACGATGGGCAAAGAGAAGTAAACTGCCCGGTGTAATTTTCTTGTCGGGCGGTTGAGTCGTCCGCGCCACCTCACAGAAGCGAATCCATGACTGCCCCACTGCGACTGACCGACCGTAAACGCGAAGCCATTGTTCAGGCGGCGATAGCCGAGTTCCGCGATAACGGTTTCGAGGTCACGAGCATGGACCGGATTGCCGCCCGGGCCGAGGTCTCCAAGCGGACGGTCTACAACCACTTCCCCAGCAAGGAAGAACTGTTCTCCGAAATGCTCCATCGCCTGTGGTCCTCCGCCGCGACGCAGACCGATGCAGTGTACAAACCCGGCGTGCCCCTGCGCGATCAACTGCGCGAATTACTCGACGCGAAGATGAAAACCCTCGGTGACAGCAACTTCATCGACCTGGCCCGTGTGGCCATCGGCGCGACCATTCACTCTCCCGATCGTGCGCAGATCTGGGTCAGCCGACTCAATCAGCGGGAAGAAACCTTCACCGTCTGGGTGCGCGGCGCCCAGCAGGACGGCCGCCTCAAGGCCGTCGAGCCGGTGTTCGCCGCGTCGCAGATCCATGCATTGCTCAAGGCCTTCGCCTTCTGGCCGCAAGTCACCCTCAACGAGCCCCTGCTCGCGCCGGACAAGCAGCGCGAAGTGGTCGAGTCGGCGCTGGACCTGTTCCTCTGCTGGTATGAAATCCCGCTCAATAAATCTCCGCTCTAATCCCGCCCGTTAATCCATGGCCGCCGTGACGCGTTCGACAATCTGCCGACGCGCCAGCAAACCCTGCATGGCGCGATCGGTGGCGACGGCGAGGATGTTCGCCGGTGCGGTGTCCGGTCGGCCGGAATCGTAGGGCGGTGCCGGCGCGTACTCCAATTGCAGCTGAATGGTCCGGGCGGTATCGGCATCGAACACTTCACTGATCAGCGTCAGCGCAAAATCGATACCCGCCGTCACGCCGCCGCCGGTCATCAGGTTGCCGTCGCGCACCACGCGCTCGTGCACCGGAATCGCACCGAACTGCTCCAGCAATGAATGGGACGCCCAGTGGGTGGTGGCGCGGCGGCCTTTCAACAGCCCTGCCGCGCCGAGCACCAGCGCGCCGGTGCAGACGGAAGTCACGTACTGCGCCGTGGCCGCCTGATGCTGGATGAAGGCCAGGGTTTCGGGGTCTTCCATCAATGCATCAACCCCTACCCCGCCCGGCACGCAGATCACGTCCAGGTCTATGCAGTCGGCGAAGGTCGCGGTCGGCACCAGGGTCAGGCCGGTGCTGGACTGCAGCGGCTCAAGGTTTTTCCAGACCAGATGCACGACCACGCCGGGCATGGTGGCGAAAACATCGTAGGGACCGGTGAGGTCCAGTTGCTGGACTTTGGGGAATACCAGCAGGCCGATATGCAGGGTCATGGTGTGTTTCCTTGTACTGAAAGTGATTCATCTGACGGTATGAAGTGACGCGGCCGATGGGGCTCGGCCAGCGACTGGACGAAACCACTGTAGCGAGCTAGCCTCTGGCGGATACGCCATAAAGCCGACAATTCACGCCAATCTTCACAGTGAGAGCGCCATGCCCCATCAGCCCAGGCCGGTTCACGTTCTGGCCTTTCCCAACGTTCAGTTACTCGACGTCACCGGACCGCTGCAGGTGTTTGCCTCGGCCAACGTCATGGCCCAGGAAGCCGAGCTGAACAAAATCCCATACCGGCCGGAGGTCATCGCTCGCGAACCCGGCAGCGTGGTCTCCTCCGCCGGGCTCGGGCTGCTTACCCACCCGCTGCCGTCCACGGCTTCGGATACCCTGATCATCGCCGGGGGCGGCGGCGTGCATACGGCGCTGCTGGATCCGGTTCTGGTGGACTGGGTGCGAACGCAATCCGCCAGTGCCCGGCGAGTGGCGTCGGTGTGTACCGGCGCATTTTTACTGGCGGCGGCGGGCGTGCTGGACGGCCATCGGGTGGTCACCCACTGGGACAGTTGCGACGAACTGGCGCGGCGTTTTCCGCAACTGCGCGTCGACCCGGACCCGATCTTCATCAACGAGAACACACTGTGGACGTCCGCCGGGGTGACCGCGGGTATTGATCTGGCCCTGGCGATGGTCGAGGCGGATCTGGGCCGGGACATCGCCCTGGCCGTGGCGCGGGATCTGGTGGTGTTTCTCAAGCGCCCGGGTGGGCAGTCGCAGTTCAGCACGGCGCTGTCGATGCAGCACCAGACCCGTGATCAAGGCAGCCGGTTTGGCGACCTGCACGCCTGGATTCTCGACAATCTGGCCAGTGACCTGTCGGTTGCCACACTGGCGGCGCAGGTGGGCATGAGCGAGCGCAGTTTCGTCCGCCACTACCGCGCCCACACCGGGAATACACCGGCGCGGGCCATCGAGCAATTGCGCGTGGAAGCGGCGCGGCGCCTGCTGGGGGACAGCGCGCTGCCAATCAAGCGCATCGCCGACCGCTGCGGTTTTGGTACGGAAGAAACGTTGCGGCGCAGCTTCATGCGTGCGGTATCAGTGACGCCCCAGGCGTATCGTGAGCGGTTCACTGCGGCATGAAGCGGCCGCGAAGGCTGACTGTCCTTCCCCAGAGAAAGGGGCTGGCTGTCCTGGCCCCTTCGCGAGCAAGCTCACTCCTACGAATTCACTGCATCGACCGGGCAATCGAGGTCGCGCACAGAGACCTGTAGGAGTGAGCTTGCTCGCGAAGGCTGACTGTCCTTCCCCAGAGAAAATGGCTGGCTGTCCTGGCCCCTTCGCGAGCAAGCTCACTCCCACGAGTCTCGGCATGGTTCGAAATCTCAAGTCACCCACGATCCTGTGGGAGCGAGCTTGCTCGCGAATGCTGACTGTCCTTCCCCAGAGAAAGTGGCTGGCTGTCCTGGCCCCTTCGCGAGCAAGCTCACTCCTACAAATTTGACTGCATCGACCGGGCAATCAAGGTCGCGCACAGAGACCTGTAGGAGTGAGCTTGCTCGCGAAGAGGGCCGTTCAGCCAATGAATTTTCTTCGCTGGATAAACCGCATTCGCCAGCAAGGTGGAACGCCACCCCGGTCACTCCCACAAGTCCAACCAACCGGCCGAAATCCTGAGCCAACCCCCGCTCCCACAAATGGATGGGTCGCAAAGCAAAACATCGGAGCGAAATTAATTTTCATGAATTGATCTTTTTATCCTGCTTCGTGTAATTTACTTTCCATCACGAAATCAGAGATAACAATAATGACTGCCTGTGATCGTCCCGCCCCTGCTCTTCTTTCGCCGTTCATGGCGCTTGCAACACCCACTGCCGAGATCGTTTTCACCGCCTGGCTGCGCACCGGTTAACGCCATTGCGCGGGTGAGTCCTGCTCTGTTGTAGCTCGACAGGCTCAGCCCCGCCGCCGCCCAAGCCCTGACCCCCTCATTCTCAGCAAGGAATCCGTTGCATGCCTCCGTCAACCGGCCTGTCTCTGTTGGTCTATGCCGCCGTCGCGATCATCGCCCTGATCGTGCTCATCGCGCGCTTTCGTCTCAATCCGTTCATCGTCATCACCCTGGTGTCCGTCGGCCTCGCGCTGGTCGCCGGCATGCCGGCCAATGCCGTCGTCGCGTCCTATGAGGGCGGCGTCGGCAAGACGCTGGGGCACATCGCACTGGTCGTGGCGCTGGGCACCATGCTCGGCAAAATGATGGCCGAGTCCGGCGGTGCCGAGCAGGTGGCGCGCACCTTGATCGACCGCTTCGGCGAACGCAACGCGCACTGGGCGATGGTCTGCATCGCGTTTCTGGTGGGGCTGCCGCTGTTCTTCGAAGTGGGTTTCGTGCTGCTGGTGCCGATCGCGTTCACCGTTGCGCGTCGGGTCGGCGTGTCGATTCTGATGGTCGGCCTGCCGATGGTCGCCGGCCTGTCAGTGGTCCACGCCCTGGTGCCGCCGCACCCCGCCGCAATGCTGGCGGTGCAGGCCTATCAGGCGTCGGTGGGCCAGACCCTGTTTTACGCCATCCTCATCGGCATCCCCACCGCGATCATTGCCGGCCCGATCTACGCGCGCTTCATCGTGCCGCACATTCGTTTGCCCGATGAAAACCCGCTCGCCAAACAATTTCTCGACCGTGAACCCCGCGCCCAGCTGCCGAGCTTCGGCATCACCATGGCGACCATTCTGTTGCCGGTGGTGCTCATGCTGCTGGGTGGCTGGGCCAACCTGATTTCCACGCCGGGCAGCGGCTTCAACAGCTTTCTGCTGTTCATCGGCAACTCGGTGATCGCGCTGCTGCTGGCCACGTTGCTAAGCTTCTGGACGTTGGGCATTGCCCAAGGGTTCTCCCGCGATTCGATCCTGAAATTCACCCAGGAATGCCTGGCGCCAACGGCCAGTATTACGCTGCTAGTGGGCGCGGGTGGTGGTCTGAACCGGATTTTGGTCGACAGCGGCGTGACCAACGAGATCGTCGGCCTGGCGCAGGACTGGCATCTGTCGCCGCTGCTGATGGGCTGGCTGTTCGCCGCATTGATGCGCGTCGCCACCGGGTCGGCCACCGTGGCAATGACCACGGCGTCCGGCATCGTGGCACCCGTAGCGCTGGGCCTGGGTTATCCCCATCCAGAGCTGCTGGTGCTGGCGACCGGCGCCGGCTCGGTGATTTTTTCCCACGTCAACGACGGTGGGTTCTGGCTGATCAAGGAGTACTTCAACATGACCGTGACACAGACCTTCAAAACCTGGACGGTGCTGGAGACGCTGATTTCGATGATCGCTTTCGTCCTGACCCTCGGGCTGGCGCAGGTGATCTGAGTGGACATTCTTTACCAGATCCGCGCCCGTCAGGAGTCGTTCAGCGCCGGCGAAGGCCGCATCGCCAGACTGGTGCTCAGCGACGTGGCGTTTGCCGCCAGCGCCAGCCTCGACGACCTCGCCGCCCGCGCCGAAGTCAGCAGCGCCACGCTGTCGCGTTTCGCCCGCACGGTGGGCTGCAAGGACCTGCGCGACCTGCGCCTGCAACTGGCCCAGGCCAGCGCCGTGGGCAACCGCTTCCTCACCCCGGAGCAGGCGCCGGAGCAGTCGGCGTTTTTCACCCAGATCGTCGGCGACATCGAGTCCACCCTGCGTCAGCACCTGGCCGGTTTCGATGAATCACGCTTCCAGGCGGCGGTGGCCCTGCTCGCGCCGGCCCGGATGATTCACAGCTTCGGCATGGGCGGCGCGTCCAGCCTGTGCAGCGAAGAACTGCAGACCCGGCTGGTGCGCCTCGGCTACCCGATTGCCGCCAGCCGCGACCCGGTGATGATGCGCCTGATCGCCGCGACCCTGGGTCCCGAGCACAGCGTGATCGTCTGCTCGCTGAGCGGGCGCACCCCTGAACTGCTCGACGCAGTGGATCTCGCTCGCAGCTATGGCGCGAAAATTCTCGCCATTACCCTGCCCGACTCCCCGCTGGCGGAGCGGGCGGATGTCCTGCTGCCGCTGCAGATCGCCGAAACCAATTTCATCTACAAACCCACGGCCGCGCGCTACGGCATGCTGCTGACCATCGACGTGCTGGCCACCGAACTGGCGCTGACCGCGCCCGACGCCAACCGCGAAAGGCTGCGACGGATCAAGCTCGCGCTGGATGACTACCGCGGCGGCGACGACGGCCTGCCCCTTGGAGACTGACCCCATGCTTTACGACCTGATCATTCGCGACGCGCTGGTGATCGACGGTAGCGATACGCCCGGCTACCGCGCCGACGTGGCCCTCCGGGACGGCCGCATCCAGCGCATCGGCGACCTCCACGACGTCTCCGCCCGCGAGGAGATCAACGCCGCCGGCCGCGTGCTGGCCCCGGGTTTCATCGACGTGCACACCCACGACGACACCGTGGTGATTCGTCAGCCGGCGATGCTGCCGAAGATTACCCAGGGCGTGACCACCGTGATTGTCGGCAACTGCGGCATCAGCGCGTCACCCGTTTCCCTGGCAGGCGACCCGCCGGATCCGATGAACCTGCTGGGCCCCGCCGCTGCATTCGTTTATCCGCGCTTTGTCGATTACCGCAACGCGGTGGACGCGGCGCGTCCGGCGGTCAATGTGGCGGCGCTGATCGGCCACACCGCGTTGCGCAGCAATCACATGGACGATCTTTTTCGAACGGCGCGGGCTGAGGAAATCAGCGCCATGCGCGGGCAATTGCGCGACAGCCTGGCGGACGGCGCGCTGGGCTTGTCCACCGGTCTGGCCTATGCCTCGGCTTTCGCCGCCGAAACCGACGAAGTCAAACAACTGGCCGAGGAGCTCACGGCGTTCGGCGCGGTGTACACGACGCACCTGCGCAGCGAGTTCGAGCCGGTGCTGGAGGCCATGGGCGAGGCGTTCGAGATCGGCCGTCACGCCAAATCGCCGGTGGTGATTTCCCACATGAAATGCGCGGGCGCGGGCAATTGGGGCCGCAGCCCGCAGTTGCTGGCTTCCCTGGAGAACGCCGCGCTGACCCACCCGGTGGGCTGCGATTGCTACCCCTATGCGGCCAGTTCTTCGACGCTGGATTTGAAACAGGTCACCGATGCGTTTCCGATTACCATCACTTGGTCGACGCCGCACCCGGAACAGGGCGGCCGCGAGTTGAAAGACATTGCCGCCGACTGGGAGCTTTCACTGGGGGACGCCGCCCGAAAACTGCAGCCGGCCGGCGCCGTGTATTACGGGATGGATGAGAATGACGTGCAGCGGATCATGAAGCACCCGCTGTCGATGATCGGTTCTGACGGGCTGCCGGAAGATCCGTTCCCGCACCCGCGCCTGTGGGGTGCATTTCCCCGGGTGCTCGGGCATTTCAGTCGGGATCTGGGGCTGTTTCCGCTGCACACCGCCGTGCACAAGATGACCGGCCTGACCGCCACACGCTTCGGGCTGCATGATCGTGGCTTCGTGCGCGAAGGGTATTGCGCGGACCTGGTGCTGTTCAACGCCGACACCGTGCGCGATGTCGCGGATTTCAAAGAGCCAAAGCGCGCGGCCGAGGGGATCGATGCGGTCTGGGTGAACGGGCATTTGAGTTACGCGGAAGGCAAACCGCAGGGGGAGCGGCAAGGGAGGTTCTTGCCGCGCAGTGGATCTCTGGTGGGTGGGTTTGGTTAATTTCTGTAGGACTGGCTTTAAACGGGAAGACGTAAGCGGCCATAGCTCAAAATTGATGGCGCACACACTGGCCTATTCCCGGCTGAAGCCGGTCCCACTAAAAACATGCGGTCTGTAGGACTGGGTTCAGCCAACCACCACCCCACGGCACTCGCCAAAGCCGATACTCACTTCGCCCTCCTTGCGGCAGCGCGCTTTGAGGATCACCTCATCGCCGGCCTCCAGAAAGGTTCGCGTCTCGCCGTTAAGCAATTCTACGGCGCGCTTACCGCCTTCGGTGATTTCCAGCAGGCTGCCGAGTTGGCCGGGCTGCGGGCCTGACAAGGTGCCGGTGCCGAAGAGATCCCCCGCCTGCAGCTTGCAGCCGTTGACGCTGTGGTGGGCCACCATCTGCGCGACGGTCCAGTACATATTTAGCGTGTTGCTGAGGGACAGACGCTGGGGCGCGACGCCCTGCTCTCTCATCTGCGCGGTGAGCAGCAGCACTTCCAGCTCGATGTCCAGCGCGCCGCCGGCCTGATCCTGCTGGTCGAACAGATAAGGCATCGGCTGCGGGTCACCCTCGGGGCGCGCCGGTTGAGCCGCGCGAAACGGCGCAAGGGCTTCGGCCGTGACCACCCACGGCGAAATGCTCGTGGCAAAACTCTTCGACAGAAACGGCCCCAGCGGCTGGTACTCCCAGGCTTGCAGGTCGCGAGCCGACCAGTCGTTGAGCAGACAGAAACCGGCGATGTGCTCGCCCGCCTTGCTGATGGCGACAGGCTCGCCCGCCTCGTTGCCCTGCCCGATCCATACGCCCACTTCCAGTTCGTAATCCAGGCGCTTGCTCGGCCCGAAATCCGGCGTCTCGGCACCCGGTTTCAAGGTCTGCCCGCTGGGGCGCCTGACCGGCATCCCGGACACACCCAGGGTCGACGCGCGCCCGTGATAAGCGATGGGCACGTATTTGTAGTTCGGCAGCAGCGGGTTGTCCGGGCGGAACAGCTTGCCGACGTTCATCGCGTGATGAATGCCGACGTAGAAATCGGTGTAGTCGCCGACCTGTGCCGGCATGTGCATCCGGCAGTCAGCCATTGGCACCAGCAGACGGTCGCCCATGGCCTGCAAGCGTTCACGCTGCAGGGTTCTTTCGTCGAGCAGGTGCAGCAATTCATGGCGCAGCGCCTGCCGCGACGAACCGCCCAGGGCGAAAAAGTCGTTCAGTTGCCCGCGGCTGGCGGCCTCCACGGCCACCCGCGCAGCGCCGTTGAACAGGCTGGCCTCAAGGGCCGTTTGCAGGTCGAGAATGAAATCGCCGATGGCAACGCCGCCGCGCTTGCCGAAACCGGGGCGGCTGAACACGCCCAGGGGCAGGTTTTGCAGGGGGAAATCGGGATGGTCGTTGGCGCTGGCAACCCAACTGCGCGGGTGGTGTGAAGTGCTCATCGTTGGCTGTCCGTGTCGAAAGGCTTGAACGTTCTGGCGATGCCATCCCAGCAGGCATCGTAGTCGCTTTGCAACTGTGGGCATTCCAGCGCGTGGTAGCTGGGGCGCAGGACTTTGCCGGTCTCGAACATGAAGGCCATGGTCTGCTCGATCTTGTGCGGCGTGAGTTCAGCGGAGATGGCTTTCTCGGCGCTGGCGTTGTCCGGGCCATGGGCGCTCATGCAATTGTGCAGCGACGCGCCGCCGGGCATGAAACCTGCGGCCTTGGCGTCGTAGGCGCCGTCGATCAGGCCCATGAATTCGTTCATCAGGTTGCGGTGGAACCACGGCGGCCGGAAGGTGTTTTCCGCCACCATCCAGCGCGGCGGGAAGATCACAAAATCGACGTTCGCCTGACCGTCGACAGCACTCGGAGACGTCAGCACGGTGAAGATCGACGGATCGGGGTGGTCGTAACTCACCGTGCCCATGGTGTTGAACAGGCGCAGGTCGTATTTATATGGGACGTTGTTGCCGTGCCACGCAACGACGTCGAAGGGGGAATGACCGAGCGTGGTCGCCCACAGTTCACCGAGGAATTTCTGCACCAGCACAGTGGGCTGCGCGCTGTCTTCAAAGTGTGCGTGGGGCACCTGAAAATCCCGCGGATTGGCCAGGCCGTTGCTGCCAATGGGCCCGAGGTCAGGCAGGCGCAAGGCGCAGCCGTGGTTCTCGCAGATGTAGCCCCGCGCTGTGCCGTCGAGCAGCTCGACGCTGAATTTCAAACCACGGGGGAGCACGGCGATTTCCTGCGGCTCAAGGTCGAGCAGGCCCAGTTCGGTGGTGATGCGCAGCCGGCCCTGCTGGGGGACGATCAGCCACTCGCCGTCGGCGTTGAAGAACGCGCGCCGCATGGAGCGGTTGGCGGTGTAGACGTAAATGCTCACGCCCTCGGCCTGTTCGGCAGACGAGGTGCTGGCCAGCGCGTGCAGGCCATCGATGAAGTCGGTCGGCTCGGCGGGAATGTCGAAGGCATTCCAGCGCAGGCGATTGGGTGTCACGGGGCCTTGCTGTTGACCCGTGATCTGGCGCTCAAGGCGCTGAAAGCGGGGGTGCGCGGCGGACGGTTGAATGCGGTAGAGCCAGGTTCGTCGGGCTTCAGCGCGGGGGACGGTGAACGCGGTCCCGGAAAATTGCTCGGCGTACAGGCCCAGCGGGTGACGTTGCGGCGAGTTCTGCCCGTGGGGCAAACCGCCCGGCATCGCCTCGCTGCTGAATTGATTGCCGAAGCCGCGCTGGTAGCGCAAGGGCTCGGACCGGGGTGTTGTCGACATGACGACCTCTTATTGTTTTTATCGTAAGCGTGTTACGCATAACGTAATTTGAGTTTGAGGAAGGGTCAAGCTATAAAGCAGCCTTTCCAGACCGGGGGCCTCCCTTCCATGACCGACGATTCCACCCCCGCCACTGCGCCGCGCCAGCAGAAAGTCCAGTCGGCTGAAGTCGGCGTCGGCATCCTCAAGGCGTTGGCCGAACTGGCGCCCGCCACATCGTTGTCGAAGCTCGCCGAATACGTCGGCATGCCCGCGAGCAAGGTGCATCGCTACCTGCAGGCGCTGGTGGACAGCGGATTTGCCGAGCAGGACCCGGCCAGCAATCACTACCGTCTGGGGCGCTCGGCCTTGCAGGTCGGCCTGGCGGCGCTGAGCCAGCTGGATGTGCTGAAGACGTCCGCGCCGGCATTGATCGCGCTGCGCGACGAACTCAACGAAACCTGCTTTCTGGCGGTGTGGGGCAATAAAGGCCCGACAGTCGTGTATGTCGAACAGTCGCTGGGGGCGGTCACCCTGGTCACGCAGATCGGCTCGGTGTTGCCGCTGCTCAGTTCGTCCACCGGGCTGGTGTTCGAGACCTTTCTGTCGCCGACCGAAACCGCGGCGCTGAGAGAGGCGGAATCGGCCACGTTGAACGCAGCGCAGATGAAGGAGATTGATCGGCACGTGCGAGAGATCCGCAGCACCGGGGTGCATCAGATTCATGGCTTGTTGATGGCCGGCGTCAACGCGGTGTCGTCGCCGGTGTTTGCCATGGGCAACAAGCTGGTGGGCGTGGTGACAGTGGTGGGTTCAGCGTCGGAGTTTACCGATCAGCGCCAGGCCCTCGCCGCGCAAAAACTGCTGCAGAAGGCCCAGGCGATCAGCGCGCGGATGGGTGGGGAAATGTCGCAGGATCAGTAGCACCGCTCGCATCGAGTAGGACCGGCTTTAGCCGGGAAGGCGTCGGCAGCCACACCACACAACTGATGGTGTTCAAACTGCCCTCTTCCCGGCTGAAGCCGGTCCCACTAACAGCGCGCGTGCACCTACTTCAATCCACCGCCAACACCCCGCGTCGCACTTGATCGCGCTCGATCGATTCAAACAACGCCTTGAAATTGCCTTCACCGAAGCCATCGTCGCCCTTGCGCTGGATGAATTCGAAGAACACCGGCCCCATCAGGGTTTCCGAGAAGATCTGCAGCAGCAGGCGCTTGTTTCCGCCGTCGGAATTGCCGTCCAGCAGAATCCCCCGCGCCTTCAGCTCGTGCTCCGGTTCGCCATGGTTAGGCAGCCGGCCTTCGAGCATTTCGTAATAGGTGTCCGGCGGCGGGGTCATGAAGCGCATGCCCAGCGCCTTGAGCCGGTCCCAGGTGTCGATGAGGTTTTCGGTGAAGAACGCGACGTGCTGAATGCCTTCGCCGTTGAACTTCATCAAAAATTCTTCGATCTGCCCGGCGCCCTTGGACGATTCCTCGTTCAGCGGGATGCGGATCATGCCGTCCGGCGCGGTCATCGCTTTCGAGGTCAGGCCGGTGTACTCGCCCTTGATGTCGAAATAGCGCAGCTCGCGGAAGTTGAACAACTTCTCGTAGAAGTTCGCCCAATAGGCCATCCGCCCGCGATAGACGTTGTGGGTCAGGTGATCGATGAATTGCAGGCCGGCGCCCTTGGGATGGCGGTCGACGCCTTCGAGGTACACGAAGTCGATGTCGTAGATCGAGGTGCCTTCACCGAAACGGTCGATCAGGTACAACGGCGCGCCGCCAATGCCCTTGATCGCGGGCAGGCGCAGTTCCATGGGCCCGGTGCCGATCTCGACAGGCTGGGCGCCCAGTTCCAGCGCGCGTTTGTAGGCCAGTTGCGAATCCTTGACCCGGAAGGCCATGCCGCACACCGAAGGACCGTGCTCCGCAGCGAAGTAGGACGCTTCACTGTTGGGCTCGTTGTTGAGGATGATGTTGATCGCGCCCTGGCGGTACAGCGACACGTTCTTCGAGCGGTGTTGGGCGACTTTGGTGAAGCCCATGATCTGGAACACAGGCTCCAGCACATTAGGGGTGGGCGAGGCGAATTCAATGAATTCAAAGCCCATCAGGCCCATCGGGTTTTCGTAGAGATCAGTCACGGTCTTGCTCCTGCTAAATAGTGAGAGGCACAGCGGCTCGGATCACGATTCAGCGGGTGGCGCGCAGGAAATCCCCCGCACGCTGCGGGCGAGGAAGTCGCCGAAGATCAGTTGCAGACCGAAGCTTTTCATGTGGGAAAGATTACTCCGGCTTGTCCGATTGCGCATCGGGATGGGCGGACTGAAACGCTGGATGCTGCAACGCCAGCCCTTCGACCCGGCAAATTCGCGGGTACGGGCTCATGTCGACGTTGAAGCGCCGCGCCGCATACACCTGGGGCAGCAGGTACACATCGGCCAGGCCAACCGCGCCGAAACAAAATCCAGTATCGCCAATCAGGGCTTCCACGGCGGCGAAGCCTTGGTTGATCCAGTGGCCGATCCACGCCGTCACATCGCCTTCGTCATGGCCCATGCCGCGCAAACGATTGAGCACCGCGACGTTGTGCAGCGGATGAATGTCGCAACCGATCAGGGCGGCGACTTGCCGATGGCGCGCGCGGTCGAGCAGCGCGTCGGGGAGCAATGCAGGTTCCGGGGAGAATTCTTCGAGGTATTCGATGATCGCCATGGACTGGATGATCACTTCACCGTCGTCCAGCTTCAGGGCAGGAACCCGGCCCTGAGGATTGATCGCCAAGTAGTCGGGCTGGTGATGCTCGCCTCCGTCGCGGATCAGGTTGACGGGGATTGCGTCGAACGCGAGACCTTTCAGGGCCAGGGCAATGCGCACCCGGTAGCTCGAGGTCGATCGATAGTAGGTGAAAAGATCCACGGGAATGGCCTGTTATTGTTGTTTTGGTTTTTCACTACGGCGTAAGCGGCTTACGCAATGCGTAAACTGCGGCAATGGGTGAGGTCTGTCAAGCGAAGGTCCTATCAAGCGGAACTGCAGGCAAAGCTCCGGTGACTCAAGCCCAACCCTCCAGCCGCAACGTGGCGCGCACCAGCCGCTGCTCTTCGCTTTCGATCTCCCGCAGGTTGTCGCAGATGTTCTGGATGTGCGCCACAGCGGCCTTGCGCGCCTGCTCGGGCAATCGCCCGGTCACCGCGTTATAGAGCCGGGCGTGATGGCGGTCGATCTGCCGTTTTTGCGCGTCGCGGTGATAGAGGTTGTTGACCGAGGCGAATACCGTGTTCAGCAGCAGATCCGTCAACGAACGCAAGGTCTGCACCAGCACCGGGTTGTGGGACGCCTCGCAGATGGCCAGGTGAAACGCATGGTCGAGCCGTGCGTGTTCGGACGCCGCCAACGGGTGGTCATGGCCGGCAACCAAAGCGTCGTAGGCCCGGGTGATCAGAACAAAATCCGCGTCGGTGCCGCGCAGCGCCGCCAGCCGCGCGGACTCGCCTTCCAGCAGGCTGCGCACTTCAAACAGGTCGTACAGCGTGCGCGGCTGGGAAGCGAACAAGTGCATCAGCGGTGAATTGGCGGTCAGCCCCAGCCCGCCCATTTGCGCGACGAACGAGCCCTTGCCCTGACGGGTTTCGATGATGCCCCTGGCGCGCAGCAACTGCAGCCCTTCGCGCAGCGCAGTGCGCGACACCCCCAGCTTTTCGGTCAGTCGCCGTTCGGAAGGCAACAGCTGACCGACCTTGAGCACCCCGTCGACGATCAGCCGCTCGATGCGCTCGCTGACGACATCGGCGACCTGCTGCGGGCGTTTGGTGTGGGACTGGGCCTGAGTGATTTCCATGGGTCGGACCTGCTTCGTTGCGTTGGATGAGTGGGCGTTTATTGCTTGCCCTCACTGGTATGACCATGGACGGCGGTAAAAACCACAAGAATTGGCGTGAGATCTATCTCACTGATAAACAAGTCTTTTAGTTGTTTATTTGATTCAGCCCTATCACGAAACTGGTTCGACCACTGCTCCACCCGGTAGACACTAAGCCCGGCTGAGCCAATGATGCAAGCCAGCCATTCACGTTCCGCCACGGAACGGGCCTCCAATAAAAACAAGACAGGGTTGCGAACCCATCATGAATATCCTGTACGACGAACGCGTCGACGGCGTGCTGCCGGTCATCGACAAACAACAGCTGCTCCAAGCGCTGCAATCCCGCCTGCCTGATCTGGACATCCTCCACCGCGAGGAAGAACTGCGCCCCTACGAATGCGACGGCCTCTCCGCCTACCGTACGACGCCGATGCTGGTGGTGCTGCCCCAGCGCATCGAGCAGGTGCAGACGCTGCTGAAGGTCTGCCACGAACGCGGCGTGCCGGTGGTGGCGCGGGGTGCCGGGACCGGACTGTCCGGCGGCGCCCTGCCCCTGGAAAAAGGCGTGCTGCTGGTGATGGCGCGCTTCAACAAAATCCTCCACATCGACCCCGCCGGGCGTTACGCCCGCGTGCAGCCCGGCGTGCGCAACCTGGCCATTTCCCAGGCCGCAGCGCCTTACGACCTTTATTACGCGCCGGACCCCTCCTCGCAAATTGCCTGTTCCATCGGCGGCAACGTCGCGGAGAACGCTGGCGGCGTGCATTGCCTGAAATACGGCCTGACCGTGCACAACCTGCTCAAGGTCGACATCCTCACGGTCGAGGGCGAGCACATGGTGTTGGGCTCCGACGCACTGGACTCGCCAGGCTTCGATCTGTTGGCGCTGTTTACCGGCTCCGAAGGCATGCTCGGCGTGATCACTGAAGTGACGGTCAAACTATTGCCCAAACCGCAGGTGGCGAGGGTGTTGCTGGCCGCCTTCGACTCGGTGGAGAAAGCCGGTCGCGCGGTGGGTGACATCATCGCCGAAGGCATCATCCCCGGCGGCCTGGAAATGATGGACAACCTCGCCATTCGCGCCGCCGAGGACTTCATTCACGCCGGCTACCCGGTCGACGCCGAAGCCATTCTGCTGTGCGAGCTCGATGGCGTGGAAGCCGACGTGCACGCCGATTGCGACCGCGTTCGCGCGGTGCTGGAAAACGCCGGCGCGACCGAAATCCGCCAGGCAAAAGACGAGGCCGAGCGCGTGCGTTTCTGGGCCGGGCGCAAGAACGCCTTCCCGGCAGTCGGTCGGCTGTCGCCGGATTACTACTGCATGGACGGCACCATTCCGCGTCGGGAATTGCCCGGCGTGCTGAAGGGCATTTCCGCGCTGTCGGAAGAATACGGCCTGCGCGTCGCCAACGTTTTCCACGCTGGCGACGGCAACATGCACCCGCTGATCCTCTTCGATGCCAATCAACCCGGTGAACTGGACCGCGCCGAAGCGCTGGGCGGAAAGATTCTGGAGCTGTGCGTGAAAGTCGGCGGCAGCATCACCGGCGAGCACGGCGTGGGCCGCGAGAAGATCAATCAGATGTGTGCGCAATTCAACAGTGACGAGCTGACGTTGTTTCACGCCGTAAAAGCCGCGTTCGACCCGGCCGGCACCCTCAACCCCGGCAAGAACATCCCGACCCTGCACCGCTGCGCCGAATTTGGTGCCATGCACGTGCACATGGGCAAGCTGCCCTTCCCTGAACTGGAGCGTTTCTGATGGAAGCCCAACGTCAGCCAGCCTTCGTGGCCCAGGACCGCGACGCCAGCGACGCACTGCTGGAACAGGTCAATCAGGCGATTCAGTCCGCCCTGCCGCTGCGGATTCAAGGCGCCAACAGCAAAGCATTCCTTGGTCGCGAGGTGGCGGGTGAAGTGCTGGATACGCGCAGCCACAGGGGCATCGTCACTTACGACCCGACCGAACTGGTGATCACCGCCCGCGCCGGCACGCCGCTGTCGGTGCTGAACGCCGCGCTGGAGGGAGCCGGTCAGATGCTGCCCTGCGAGCCGCCCAGCTACAGCGATGGCGGCGCAGGCGATGGCACCGTCGGCGGGATGGTCGCGGCAGGCTTGTCCGGGCCACGCCGGCCATGGTCAGGCTCGGTGCGTGACTTCGTGCTGGGCACGCGGGTGATCACCGGCCTGGGCAAGCACTTGCGCTTCGGCGGCGAGGTGATGAAAAACGTTGCCGGCTACGACCTGTCGCGCCTCATGGCCGGGAGTTTTGGTTGCCTGGGCCTGATCACCGAAGTCTCGTTGAAAGTCCTGCCCAAGCCGCGACTGTGCACCAGCATTGCGCTGGAGATCGACAGCGCCACCGCCCTCGCCCGCCTGGCGCAGTGGGGTCAGGAGCCCCTGCCGATCAGCGCCGCCAGCCACGACGGCCGCGTGCTGCGTTTGCGTCTTGAAGGCGGCGAAGGTTCGGTCGCGGCGGCCCATGACCGCCTGGGCGGCGAATCCATCAACCCGGCTTACTGGCGCGAATTGAACGAACACCGTCTGGATTTCTTCACCGATGGCCGTCCGCTGTGGCGCCTGTCATTGCCTGTCAGCACCGCTGAGCTGGACCTGCCGGGGGAGCAATTGATCGACTGGGCCGGCGCGCAACGCTGGCTCAAATCCAACGCCAGCGGCAGCGAGATTCGTCGCATCGTCAGCGCCGCAGGCGGGCACGCCATCTGCTACAGCCACGGCCTCGACGACAGCCCGTTTCAGCCGTTGGCCACGCCGTTGCTGCGCTACCACCGCCAGCTCAAGGCACAACTCGATCCGCACGGAATTTTCAATCCGGGCCGAATGTACGCGGAGATCTGAACCATGCAGACGACCCTGAGCGAACACGCTAGAAGCCTGCCCCGTGGCGAAGAAGCGGAAAGCATTCTGCGCAGCTGCGTGCACTGCGGTTTCTGCAACGCCACCTGCCCGACCTATCAGTTGCTAGGCGACGAGCTGGATGGCCCGCGCGGGCGCATTTATTTAATCAAGCAGGTGCTGGAAGGCAAGGAAGTCACCGAGAAAACCCAGCTGCACCTGGACCGCTGCCTGTCCTGCCGCAACTGTGAAACCACCTGCCCTTCCGGGGTCGATTACCACAACCTGCTGGACATTGGCCGCGAGGTGGTCGACGCCGCCGTGCCGCGCCCGCTGGGCCAACGGTTGCTGCGGGACAGCCTGCGCGCCGTGGTCCCCAATGCAGGTCTGTTCAAGTCGCTGACCCAGCTGGGCAATTCATTCAGGCCACTGCTGCCGGTTGCGCTGAAGACCAAGCTGCCGGGCAACATTCGTCCCGCCAAGGCTCGGCCGACCCGGCAGCACGCGCGGCAAATGTTGATTCTCGAAGGCTGCGTGCAACCCGGTTTGTCGCCCAACACCAATGCGGCCACGGCGCGAGTGCTGGATCGACTGGGCATCAGCGTCACCTCCATCGCCCAAGCCGGTTGCTGCGGCGCTGTGGATTACCACTTGAATGCGCAGGAACAAGGCCTGCAGCGGGCGCGGCGGAACATCGACGCGTGGTGGCCGAGCATTCAAGCCGGTGCCGAAGCCATTGTGCAGACCGCCAGCGGCTGCGGCGCCTTCGTTAAAGACTACGGCCACCTGCTGCGCAACGACCCGGCTTACGCCCAAAAAGCGGCAGCCATCAGCGAGCGCACCAGGGACCTGGTCGAAGTGCTGCGCGCCGAACCCCTGGAGCAGCTCGGCGGTTGCACGCGCCAGACCCTGGCCTTCCATTGCCCGTGTACGCTGCAGCACGCGCAGAAACTTGGCGGCGCCGTTGAATCCGTGTTGACCCGACTGGGCTTCAATCTCACACCGGTGCCCGACAGTCACTTATGCTGCGGCTCGGCCGGCACCTATTCGATCACCCAGCCGGTGCTGGCGAAACAGCTGCGGGACAACAAGATGAACGCGCTGGAAAGCGGCAACCCGGACGTGATCGCGACGGCCAACATTGGCTGTCAGACCCATCTGGCCAGCGCCAACCGCACGCCGGTCAAACACTGGATCGAACTCATCGAGGACGCCCTGCCTCCAAGTTGATTGCAGGCGCACTGGCTCCGTATCAGACCGACACGCATGACACCCTTTGCCCTTCAGGAGAACTGCATGAAAACCAAATCCGTACTGACCCAGACCGAAGTCACCCAGATCCTCGCCGCGGCCCGCACCGAGGCGCAGAACAACGGCTGGGCAGTGTCCATCGCCGTCACCGATGACGGCGGTCACCTGCTGGGCTTCGAGCGCCTCGACGGCTGCGCGCCCATCGGTGGCTACATCGCCATCGAAAAAGCCCGCACCTCGGCGCTGGGTCGTCGCGAATCCAAGGGTTATGAGGACATGGTCAACGGCGGGCGCACCGCATTCGTCACTGCCCCGCTGCTGACCTCGCTGGAGGGCGGCGTGCCGGTGATCATCGACGGTCAGACCATTGGCGCTGTGGGCGTGTCCGGGGTGAAAGCCGATCAGGATGCACAAGTGGCCAAGGCCGGGGTTGCCGCGGTAAGCGCGCAGTAACGTCCGCAGCGATCGCCTGCAGCAACGCTGCAAACCCAATTCATGATGGAGACCCCAGATGACCGAGTTCGTCAATTGCCACAACCTCAAGGTGGCGGCCAACCTCAAGCGTTTCGTCGACGAGGAAGTGATCCCCGGGACAGGCCTGACCCCGGAGTTGTTCTGGGCCGATTTCGATTCGCTGGTCCACGACCTCGCCCCAGTCAACCGCGAGCTGCTGAAAGAGCGTGACCGCATACAGGCTCAGTTGGACAAGTGGCACAAGTCCAATCCCGGCCCGGTCACCGACATGCCGGCGTACATCGCGTTTCTCGACAGCATCGGCTATCTGAAGCAGGTGCCGGCGCAGGTTCAGGTGTCCACCCACAAAGTGGACATCGAAGTCAGCGAACAGGCCGGTCCGCAACTGGTGGTGCCCGCTGCCAACGCCCGTTACGCCTTGAACGCCGCCAATGCGCGCTGGGGTTCGCTGTACGACGCGCTCTACGGCACCGATGCCATTTCCTCGGCCAACGGCGCCGAAATCAAGGCCGGGTACAACCCGCTGCGTGGCGAGAAAGTCATCGCCTTCGCCCGCGCCCTGCTCGATGAAGCCGCGCCCCTGGCGTCGGGTTCCCACGTCGGCGCCAAAGCCTACGCGGTGGACAGCGGCGAGTTGCTGGTCACCCTGGCGGACGGCAGTCAGTCGCGCCTTGCCCAGCCCGAGAAATACGTCGGCTATCAAGGCGAGCCGCGCCAGCCGAATGCAATCCTGCTGAAGAACAACGGCCTGCACATCGAAATTCAGATCGACCCCGCCAGCCCGATTGGTGGCACTGATCCGGCCGGGATCAAGGACTTGCTGCTGGAAGCGGCGCTGTCGACCATCATCGACTGCGAAGACTCGGTCGCCGCCGTGGATGCCGACGACAAGCTGGCGATCTACCGCAACTGGCTGGGGTTGATGAAGGGCGACCTGACCGAAGCCCTGGTCAAGAACGGCAAGACCATCACCCGTCGCCTTAACGCCGACCGCCAGTACACGGCCGCCGACGGCAACGCGATCACCCTGCACGGGCGCTCGCTGTTGTTCATCCGCAACGTGGGTCACCTGATGACCAACCCGGCGATTCTCTACGACGGCAACAAGGAAATCCCCGAAGGCATTCTCGACGGCGTCATCACCAGCCTGATTGCCTTGCACGACCTGCATAACCGCACCAACTCCCGCGCTGGCAGCGTTTATATCGTCAAACCAAAGATGCACGGCCCGGACGAAGTGGCGTTCGCCGACACGCTGTTCAGCCGCATCGAAGACGCGCTGAAGATCCCGCGCTACACCCTCAAGATGGGGATCATGGACGAAGAACGGCGCACCAGCGTCAACCTCAAGGCGTGCATCGAAGCGGCATCGTCGCGGGTGGCGTTCATCAACACCGGCTTCCTCGACCGCACCGGTGACGAAATGCACAGCTCGATGGAAGCCGGGCCGATGCTGCGCAAGGGCGACATGAAAGCCACGCCGTGGATCAAGGCGTATGAGCGCAACAACGTGCTGGTCGGCCTGGCGTGCGGGCTACGCGGTCGTGCGCAGATCGGCAAGGGCATGTGGGCAATGCCGGACCTGATGGCCGACATGCTGGAGCAGAAGATCGCGCACCCGAAAGCCGGCGCGACCACGGCGTGGGTGCCCTCGCCGACGGCGGCCACCTTGCACGCGCTGCACTACCACAAGGTGGACGTGAAGGCGGTGCAGCAGGAACTGGAACAGGTTGATCTGGACAGCATCAGCGAAGACATTCTGCTGGACCTGCTTAGCATTCCCGTCGTCGAAAAGGCGGAATGGAACGAGGATCAGATTCGCGAAGAAGTGGAGAACAACGCCCAGGGGCTGCTGGGTTATGTGGTGCGCTGGGTGGAGCAAGGCGTTGGCTGCTCCAAGGTGCCGGACATTCACAACGTCGGGCTGATGGAAGACCGCGCGACGTTGCGCATTTCCAGTCAGCACATCGCCAACTGGCTGCGCCACGGCGTGATCTCCGAAGACTATGTGAAAGACGCTTTGAAACGTATGGCGAAGGTGGTCGACCGGCAAAACGCCGGTGATTCGGCTTACACGCCAATGGCCGGCAATTTCGAGAAGTCAGTGGCGTTCCAGGCCGCCAGCGCGCTGGTGTTCAAAGGTCGTGAGCAGCCGAGCGGCTACACCGAACCGCTGTTGCACGAGTTCCGGTTGGCGTTCAAGAAGGAGCATTGATCGAGCGGAAGCGCTGGGGATTGAAGTGGGGGTGACTTGCTCACGAATGGGGTGGGTCAGCAGCACTCAGGCTGGCTGACAGATTGCCTTCGCGAGCAAGCTCGCTCCCGCAGGTTCAGCGTCTGACGCAAGCTTTGCGGTGGATGGAGGCATTGTGGGAGTGGGCTTGCTCACGATGTAGGGGCCAGTCGAGCCCATGCATCTCTAGCGCCTGGAAGTCAGCCTTCGCGAGCAAGCTCGCTCCCACAGGATAGTGGCTCGACTCGAGATTCCGGACCGAGCCGAGGACTTGTGGGAGTGAGCTTGCTCACGAAGGGGTCAGTCCAGCCCATGCATCTCTAACGGCTGGAAGTCAGCATTCGCGAGCAAGCTCGCTCCTACAGGATCAGCGCCTGACTTTGGTTCGGGGCGGATGGAGGACTTGTGGAAATGAGCGTGCCCACGAAAGCACCTATGTGCTTTCCCGCACCACCAGTTCAAACCCGAGATCCACCTGGGCCTCATGAACCGTGCCGTCCAGCAAGCCGAGCAATAGTTGCGCGGCGCGCTGGCCGACCTGTTCGCGCGGGGTGCGGATGGAGGTCAGGCGCGGGACCATGTGCGCCGAGCCCGGCAGGTCGTTGAAGCCGATCAGCGACACCTGTTGCGGAATGCGGATGCCCTGCCGCAGGGCTTCCAGCGATGCGCCCTGGGCCAGGTCGTCGTTGCAGAAAAACACCCCGTCGACGTCCGGATGCGCTTCCAGCAATCGGGCGAACAGCTCGCTGCCCAGGCCAATGGACGACGGCAGCGGCGATGCCATCTGCAGCCCTTCGTCATACAGCCCTTCCTGCTCCAGCACGCCGCGAAAACCGACGCCCCGTTGAATCACCCGTGGATCGAGCTGCGCCGACACGTACGCCAGTCGCCGTCGTCCACGACTCAACAGATGCCGCGCCGCCTCGGCACCCGCCTGTTGCTGGGAAAACCCCACGCAGGGTTCGGCGCGGGTCGGGTCCAGTTCCATCATGTGCACGCACGGCACGCCGCTGGACGCCAGCAATTGCTGCGCCGCCACGCTGCGGTCAAAGCCGGTCAGCAGAATGCCGCGCGGTCGGTGAGACAGATGGCTGCGCAGCAGGTTCTCTTCTTCTATAGGCGAGTAGTGGTAATTACCGATCACCACTTCCAGCCCGCGCGGACGCAAAACCGTCTGAATGGCTTCGAGGGTTTCGATGAACAGCTGGTTGGACAGCGACGGCACCAGCACTACCACCGACTGGCTTTGCGAAGAGGCCAGCGCCCGTGCGGCAGGATTGGCGACATAGCCTAGACTCAGCGCAGCAGCGCGAACCTTTTCTACCAGTTCAGGCGCCACGGTGGCCACGCCACGCAAGGCTCGGGACGCGGTAATCGGCGAGACGGCGGCCAGTTTGGCGACTTCGTTGAGAGTAGGACGACCGGTGGAGCGGGAACCAATACGTGTCATGCGTTGCCAACTGATTGGAAGGAAGCTGCGGGGGTTGCGATTGTGTGGGATGGGCTCTAAGGTAGCGCTATCTCACGGAGGCCCGCAACTTTTCGATCGTCTAAACGACTGGATTGATGCATCTCATGGATCAGCGAGATACCCATAACAATGACTACACCTGGAAACAGTCTCGCCGGACTTGCACACCATTCGGCGAAGACAGCGCTGTCTCCGGGACGAGGTTTTTATGACTACTGCTCCACATGCTATTTCCGCCATCGTGGTAATGGGTGTTTCCGGCTGCGGCAAGAGTGCCGTCGGCGAGGCCATCGCTAAAAACAGCGGCGGTCGCCTGATCGAGGGTGATGCGTTCCATCCTCAAGCCAACATCGACAAGATGAGCGCGGGCCATCCCCTCGACGACAACGACCGCGCCGGCTGGCTGACCCGCCTCGGCGAAGAAGTTGCCGCCGCGGTAAAGAACGGCGAAAAGCCCGTTCTGACCTGCTCCTCCCTCAAGCTCATCTACCGCGAACGTCTGCGTGCAGCCGTCCCGGAGCTGGGCTTCGTGTTTCTGGAGCTGACCAAAGAACTCGCCACCGAACGCTGCTCCCATCGCCCGGGGCACTTCATGCCGGCCAGTCTGGTCGACAGCCAGTTTGCGACCCTCGAGCCTCCGTACAACGAAGACCGCACACTGGTGGTGGACGCAACCAAATCGATCGAGACCATCGGTAAGGAAGCGGCCACCTGGTGGAGCGAGTCTGGCTCCGAATCTCACACCCCATCTGTCACCGCGCGCACCGGCTCTTGATCCTCGATCAGGCGTGAGCGGCAAAGGTAGCGCTGTCTCTGATGACGCTGCCCTCGCTTCACAGGGCAGAGAGCAACAGCGTCAAGCAGTAGCTCCAAAAAAACAAAATACAACGGAGAGACACCCCCATGTTCGGCATGACTCAAGACACGTATCTGCTGGTCGATGCGTTGGTGACCATCATTGGCCTTGTGCTTCTGATCACCAAGTTCAAAGTCCACCCCTTTATTGCATTGACCATCGCTGCAGGCTTTCTCGGGCTGACCTCCGGGATGCCGGTCGACAAAGTGATGAAATCGTTCCAGGACGGTTTCGGCGGCGTGCTCGGTTTCGTCGGCATCATCCTTGGCCTGGGCACCATGCTCGGCAAGCTGATGGCCGATTCCGGCGGTGCTGACCAGATCGCCCAGACGCTGATCCGTCGCTTCGGCAAGGACCGCGTGCACTGGGCCATGATGTTTTCGGCGTTTCTGGTGGGTATCCCGCTTTTCTTCGAAATCGGCTTCGTGCTGTTGATCCCGCTGGTGTTCATCGTTGCCCGTCGCAGCGGTGTGTCCATCGTCAAAATCGGTATCCCGTTGCTGGCAGGTCTGTCGGCCGTCCACGGCCTGGTGCCACCGCACCCGGGTCCGCTGCTGGCCATCGGCATCTTCAACGCAGACATCGGCAAGACCATTTTCTACGGTCTGATCGTGGCGTTCCCGACTGCAATCATCGCAGGTCCCATCTACGGCAAGTGGATTGCCAAGCGCATTCCGGGCAACCCGTCGAAAGAGCTGATGGACCAGATTGCCAAAGAATCAACCAACGAAAACCTGCCGAGCTTCGCCATCACCCTGGTGACGATCCTGCTGCCGGTGTTCCTGATGCTGCTGAAGACGTTCGCCGACGTCGCGCTGCCAGCCGGTCACATCTTCCGCATCTGGATGGACTTCATCGGTCACCCGATCGCTGCCCTGTTGTTCGCCCTGCTGCTGGCGTTCTACACCTTCGGTTCGGCCCGTGGTTTCAGCCGTGACCACATCATCAAGCTGCTCGACCAAAGCCTGGCGCCCGTGGCCGCGATCGTGCTGATCGTCGGTGCCGGCGGTGGCTTCAAGCAGATGCTGGTGGACAGTGGCGTGGGTAACCTGATCGGCCACATGGCCGTGCAGGCGCAGATCTCGCCGATTCTGCTGGCGTGGCTGGTGGCTGCGGTGATCCGGATTGCTACCGGTTCTGCGACCGTCGCCACCATCACCGGTGCCGGGATTGTGGCCCCTGTGGTCGGCATGATCCCGGGCGTGAACCGTGAGCTGCTGGTTCTGGCAACCGGTGCCGGTTCGCTGATCCTGTCCCACGTGAACGACGCAGGCTTCTGGCTGGTCAAGCAGTACTTCAACATGACCGTGGCCGAAACCCTGAAAACCTGGACCGTGATGGAAACCATCCTGTCGGTGGTGGGCATCATCCTGATCATGCTGTTGTCGCTGGTCGTCTGATGCTTTGATCGCGGCAAATTGACGCTGCGGTTTCTTCGCTGTTCCCATGCCCACCCTCGCGGTGGGCATGTCGTTTCTGCCCCCCCTCAAACCATTCACCGCCACGCTCCGGATGCTGAGGCTAGCGTCTGCAGGGCAGGTGAACCGGGCCTGATACAAAACCGTTCACACATGCCGTCATCAATTCGATTAAAGTTACCGCGTTTTGCCGGTACTCATTTGGGAAGTCTCCTACACTCCTTTCAGAGAACTCGTACTCAGCAATCTAATGAAAATTTCATCGCTGCCCGGCATGAGTTCTTTGCAATAAAGCTCAAAGGAGTGTGGAATAGGCGCCGCCCGGAATTCGGCTATCAGCCCGATAGCCGATTCGCGCGGGAATTTCCCGCCAGCATCAGGCAAGATTCACCTGCCGTTCGACCCAGGAGCCACGCTAACTGTGACGAGACGATGAACCTGGGGAATTAAAATCGTACCAATGGCGTCATACTGATGACCGCATTTGGATGCATTCGGCAATTACCATCACCCAAAGGCTCACGCCAGCCTCCCGGTAGAGGCGCTTCATGAGGCCATCAAGGAAAAGATTATGTTGATACTCACCCGCAAAGTCGGCGAAAGCATAAACATTGGTGACGACATCACCGTCACCATTCTGGGCGTTCAGGGCCTCCAGGTTCGTCTTGGCATCAACGCTCCGAAAGATGTTTCCGTGCACCGCGAAGAAATCTACAAGCGCATCAAGGCCGAGACTGCACCTGACCAGGATCCGCAATAAACCCACCGGTTTATGCTTATTCGATAACTGTCAGCGGCCACCCGGTGCTGACAGATCGGCGACGGCGACTGACCAGACGCCGTTTTTTTTCGTCTGAACTTTGGATCCATGGAAATCGCCCCGCGGACAACTAAGCCCGAGCGAAGACACTGATTCAGCGTAATTGACGATGCACTTCCGGATGTCGAGGCAAGTTGTCAGACATCGGGTATCGCCAACTAAAAACGGCCGACCTCCATAAGAGATCGGCCGTTTTAGTAACTGACCCGTTTAACCCGATCAGTCCGGGGTGTTCAGGTGACTGGCGATGGTGTCTTTTGCCTGCAACCGTTTTTCCTTGAGTTTCTTCAACTCCTCGTCGGGGATATCGCCCGCCTCTTCGGCGCTGACAATCTGGATGTCCAGCTCATCATAGTGCTCGACCAGGGCATTGAGCTTCGCGTCGCTGCCTTTGCGCTTGGCAAGCTCTTCCTTGGTGATGCTCAGGTCCGCGTACAAATCGTGCTTAACCGGCATGGGATGCCTCTCCTTTGATGGCTGATGTAGGAATGTTGAGGGTAGCCCACCTGAAAGGTTCGACGTTTTTGCTGACGTGAATAACGTGTTTTGACATGCACGATCCTGTGCAACGGGCTAGGGTGTCGATCGAGTCCTCTTCATGCCATTACAAGGATCGACAATGACCTCACCCTTTTCCCGCTCCCTTCTCGCCAGCGCGCTGGCCTTCGGTATCGCGTTTTCAGCGGCAGCCCCTGCGTTCGCCGAGCCCGACAAGCAGGTCCAGGCAGATGCCGAGCAATACAAGGACGAAGCGTTGAAACTGCTGGAGCAGCTGGTCAATATCGATACGGGCTCCGGCTATGAGCCGGGACTGACCCAGGTGCGGGACATCGTCGTCGCCCAGCTCAAGGCGCTTGGCGCAACCATCGAGACGATCCCCAATACCGCGCCGGACAAGAGCCAGCATGTGGTCGCGACGCTCAAGGGCGCCGGCAAGGCGAAGATCTTGCTGATGGCGCACATGGACACCGTATTCAAGGAAGGCTCCGCCGCGGCCCGGCCTTTCCACATCAAGGACGGTCGCGCGTACGGGCCGGGGGTGATGGACGACAAGGGCGGCATCGTCGCCGGGCTCTACGCGCTGAAGATTCTGAAGAAACTCGACTTCAAGGACTACGCGCAGATTACCTTCCTGCTGGACGCCAGCGAAGAAACCGGCTCGGCCGCCGCCACGGCGCTGATTCAGAACGTCGCCAAACAGCACGATGTGACCCTGAACCTGGAGCCGGGACGTCCCGCCGATGGTTTGGTGGTCTGGCGCAAAGGCAGCGCCACCGCCGTGGTCGAGGTCAAGGGCAAGGCGTCCCACGCCGGCGTCGCGCCGGAGCTGGGGCGTAACGCGGCCATGGAGGTGGCGCATCAGATTCTGCAACTGGGCAAACTGGGCGATGCCGAGAAGAAGACCACGATCAACTTCACCGTGCTCAACGCAGGCGATCGTACCAACGTGATCCCCGATCAGGCCACCGCCAAGGCCGATGTGCGCGCCGCCGTGCCGGAGGAATTCGACCGCATCGAGAAGGACCTGGCCCGTGTCTCGGCGGACAAACTGATCCCAGACACCCAAGTGACGACCCGCCTGGAACGTGGCCTGCCACCTATGCCGCAGACGCCGGAAACCGACAAGCTGGTCGATATCGCCCAGGGCATCTACGGCGAGATCGGCCGCAAGCTGACCATCGAGGGCAGTGGCGGCGCGGCCGATGCGAGCCTCTCGGCCGGGGTCGGTGTGCCAACGCTGGATGGCTTCGGCATCGTCGGCGGCAACATTCACACGCCCGAGGAATATGCCGAAGTCGACAGCGTGTCGCCGCGCATTTACCTGCTGACGCGGATGATCATGGAACTGGCGACGCACACCCCGGCCAAATGACTGACACCTGCTCCCCGGCGCTGTCACGCGAGGCGCCGCGCCTCATACGCGCGCAGGTGCAGAGACACGTAATCGAGTGCCGACAGTGAACCTTCAGGTGACCTGTCGGCGCCTGGCCGGCGGGCAATCAGCTCACCGAACACATGTTCCACTTCAATCGGCGCGCCGCGCTCGATGTCCCTGAGCATTGAGGCGGTCATCTTCGAGCCGGGAGCGGTCAGCATGTTCTCGAAGCGCTGGCGGACTTCACTGCGCAGCGGGTGCCCGGCGTGCTCTGCCACTTGGGCGCACTCATCCAGCAACTTCAGAATCAGCCCTTCCCCGCCACTGGCGACCACGTCGCCGATGCTCGCGCGCATCGATCCGGTAATGCCGGCCCCGGTCGCGATGAAGCACCATTTTTCCCACATCTCCTGAGTAATCTGCTCATTCAGAATCGCGTCGAACCCTGCATTGCCCAGCGCCTCGGCGACCTGCTGAATGCGCGGCGTCAGCCCACCGTCCCGTTCGCCAAACGAGAGCTGGTTAGTCTCGTTCAAATGAAGGATGGCGCCCGAGGCATCGCGATCCAGCGAGATCAGGCATTGGCCGCCGAGCACGTTTGCGGGGGAGAACCGCTCGGCAAGGCGATCCAGATGCGCCATGCCATTGAGCAGCGGCAGGATCAACGTCTCCGGGCCGACCGCTGGCGCGAAGGATTCCATGGCGGTGTCAAGGTCGTAGGCCTTGCAGCTGAGGACGATCAGGTCGAATGGCGTGTCCAGCATCTCCGCCATGACCTGCGGCGGCGACGGGTATTCGATGTTACCCAGCGGGCTGCGCACGATCAGCCCGTCACGCTCCAGTTCCTGCGCCCGTCCTTCGCGCACCAGAAACGTCACGTCTCGCCCGGCGTCCAGCAATCGGCCGCCGAAATAGCCGCCGATCGCGCCCGCGCCCACCATCAAAATACGCATTGGTCAGTTCCTGTTCGATGCAACGTCGAGGGTCAGGCAAGCAGAATAGATCAGCGGCCGGACTCTGGCGAACTGCTTATATGGCGGCCAACATCTAGTTTGCGCGACTGCATCACGGGCAAAAAAAATCCCGGGCTGCCTAACCAAAGGAGCGCCGGGATTCGGGTGTTGCAAGGAGCATCAGGACTGCGCGTTGACCAGCACCGGCCAAAGGAATGGCAGGCGTTCTTCGCTGCGACTGGACACCAGCCGTGGCGCAGCAGGGATGGGCTGCACGACCGGGGTCTGCAAGCGGGTCAGGACCGAATCGATCACCACGCCGCTGGCGTCGTGATGGAACTGCCAGACGCCGTAGATGCGGCCATCAAAAGACGCCTCGCTGCCCAATCGCGGATCGACGCCCAGTCCTGCCCCCAGACCGAACAGGTGCAGGCCATGCAGGCGCTGACCGCTGGCATCCAGCGGACAGCCCGACGGGTCGGAATCCAGTCCGCCCTTGACCTCCATCAGCGTGATGGCCTCCCCCCCGGCATGACTCAATGCCGGCAGCACCGGCTGATAACCGGTGCACTGCACGACAATGTCGGCTTCCGCCAGCGCCTGACGGGCGCGCTCGAACTGATCGGCCGGGCCCTGATGGGTCTGCAGCAACTGCACGCGGACGCCGGTCTTGCCAATCTGGCCTTTGGACAGGGCTTCACGCCCCACGTCCAGCGCCCGGTAGCGCAAACCGCCCGAGCGGTTGACCCGGCCCGAAACCGGGCAGACATCCCTGGCCGCATCGAACGCATAGCCGGCGTCAAGCGCGGCCTGGGCAGTTTCGTAAAACAGGCGGATCGGCGAACGGTGGACCAGCGTCACTTCCTCCAGGCCGGCGAATTCCAGCGCGTCGGCCAGGTTTTCCAGCACCGAGAACGCGCTGTGGGAGCCACCCACGACGCACACCCGGCCCTTGGACGCCAGCGTGGTCGCGAAAAGGTGGCGCAGTTGCACGGCATTCATCCTCAACAGTGCGTCGGCGCTCTCGATCCGCGCGGAAGGTGGTACCGCGAGGCCTTGATCCGCCAAGCTGTCGAGCAGATGCTGCGGGTCCTGCCAGCCACCCAGATTGAGGACGACTGCGCGGCTGCGAATACGCCGACTGCGGCCTTCGGACTCGACCCACACTTGATACTCGTCACCCTCACGCACGATCTCGGTGATCGTCGTGCTGCTCCATAGCTTCACGCCGTAGCGCTCGACGATAAAGTCGAGCACCAGCTTCGAGGCTTCCGCCAGCAGTTCAGCGACGTCCGCCAACTGCGGCGCGCTTTGCGCCTGACGACGGATGCGCCAGTAGGCGGGCGAATGCTCGAGAGGTTCGAATACATCACGCAAAGCCAGGTCGCGCAGACAATCAAGGAACACATCGCCCACTGAGTTGGCGGTGATCCGGTAATCGCCCAAACGGCCCGTGCCCGGCGTGGGACTGGCGTCGACAATGATTAAACCTTCCTTGGCCAGTTCTGGCATGGCGCCACTTTTCAAGGCGTTGAAAAGCAGTCCCATCCCCGCAGGTCCGGCACCTCCTACTACGCAACCGCAAACGGTTTCCAGATGATCTCCTTGCATAACTGTCACTCCACGCTGGGTCGTTACCGTATCGCCACGTGCGTTAAAAACCGCCCCACTTACGTGGGCGTTCAACCGCTACCGCTGAAGCGACGTCTGGACTTTCAAGTTGAAAAATAAATGAGCAATGACTGAACTACTGCACTTCTGGCAGACACAACTACCGCAGTGATTTGCATCACGTCGGTGGTGATAAAGGGTCGGATGACCGACGCGAGGTCGATCGATTGGTGCAGGCTCTGGGACGCCGCTTTCGGGGCAGCAGCTCGTTTCATGAGCCGGCCGGTCGCCACCTGTTGAGGCTTCCCTTCGTCAGGTTTCTTAGAAGGACGCTACCGCCAACTCATCGCGCGTCTGAAAGGAATAATCATGAAACGAGAAGTGTCGGGCGCTTGCACTAAGCGCGGGTTATCTAAGTTGAAAACGTAACGTGATGTTTGCAGGGATCAGATGAAGTGTCAATTTTTTGAGAAAACGCTGCATCAGCCTAGCCGGAGACATAACTCATTGTTTTTAAAGGAATTAGAAAATATGACGCCATTATTATGTCGCCTCATCTGAGCCCCATGTATTTATAAAATAAGAAGGCTTGGCAATTTAGCTGCAAAACTCAGGTCGCCGATGGATAAGTGCTCTTATTCGCAATAAGGCATTGGGGTAAGCGTCATCCTTAGTTGCAGTTACCAATCACCGGGGACGTCTTGAAGCGTTTATTGACGTCAGAAGTTTTTCAGCTTCATATACATTTACTTCCCCTTGAAGAGCAGAGGCACTCTCTGGCGTGTCCGATGAATGGAGAATTATCGTGAGCGGCGATGAGAACTATTCCGCCCTGGCATGTCTCCATTGTCATGCTGAGCACTTTCCAACGGACAGAGAGGTGACCCTGATGAATGCTGATAAAAACCGTCGGTCCAGCATTGCCGAAATTGATTATTCGCGAGATACGCTGTTTGGCCCTATTCCCATGCAGGCCACCTGCCGAGTGCGACTGGCCACCATCGAGCATGACGGTCACAGCCTGCGCGAGCTGACGATCATCGGCGACGTGCCGGATTATTTGCACAAGTCAGCGATCATTCGCGTTGCGATGGATGGACGCGTGGAAGCAGGGCCTGTGCGAGAACACTATGCGGTTCAAGACAACGGCGAAGAGCAGTTCAAACTGCTCTTCGAAAACGAGCACCGTCGCCGGATGCATTGAGAAAGGTAGGATTACTGTTGGCCGATGTGCACGTGAATGGCCTGAGCGATGCCCAGCGGTTTGCTGGATCGAGTCTCTGAAGCACCCAGCGCTGAGGGGCTCAGCGGTGCAGGCGTCAGTGGTGGTGAGCTGAAGAGCAACGCCGCTGCGGAGGCAGACGCCTCTTCTGACGTAGCGGACGTGCCGCTCTCCGGCTGACCTGCCGGCGCGATTGCGGCGCCGTAGCGCAGGCCTTCTACTTGGGGTTTGACTTCCAGCACCGGCTCGGCGGGAAGAAGCCGTTGTCGCTCCAGGGATGTCATAGGCGGCCGGAAGCTGGCATTTCGCGTTTCCAGGCGCTCCAGCATCGTGACGATCGTCGCCGCGCCCACCACCACAATCCCCAGCAGGCAGCCGAGGCCGATCATGACCTTGCGACGGCGGCGCAGAGGCGCCACTCGTTCCTGCTCTCGTATCACCTCGATCCCGGGTTGCGCGTGCGCCATGCAAATCCTCAATATCCCGCCTGGCCGCTTTGGGCCGATACAGACCAACATAAGGCCGAATGGCGATTATTGCTAGAGCCCCGCGCTCACCCCGCCAATGCATGGGGGTAATGCCTGGCCCTTTCGAGCTCGGCCTGGAGATCTCGAATCAGTACGCACAAGGCGTGGCTGTTATCGAGGGAATCCAGGGCAATATTGGAAGCGAACAATTCGACGTGCTCGGTGACGGGGTCGATGACTTCAACCGTCATCACATCCTCCAGCACCGTGCAGTTGCAGCGCAGAGGCAGAAACGCACTTTCTATGATGCTGCGCAGTTCAAGATTAGAGAGCGTACAGGCAATCATCTTCAATCCTCCACAGGCAGGACTGGGTGATGCGTTCAGCCACTCGCCTGACTATAAGTAACCACTTCCAGGACGCTGGAAATGTTTCCCGTGCCTGCCTGCCATTCGGCAAACAGGAATATCCAAGTTATACGCCGCGCCCCAAAGTGAAGCAAACAACCGCGATTGCCCGCACTCAATTGCGCCAGACACAGGTTGGCTGAGCAAAATCGATTCATCGGAATAGAACCTTCCTCGTTAATCGTTTAACTAGCGGGGTCAGCGGATCAATCGACACGATCAGGCGGCGAGCATGCGCTCAGCCATTCGTCGGGCGTCCTTGGGCAGCCCGACGAGTGACGTTATTTGCTGATGGGATCAGCTGCGTGGCAACTTGAGATGAATGAGGGCAACGCGAGCGCCCTTTTTGTCCTGACGCTCTTCAATGGCGAAGGGTTTGAATCCCAGCTTGGGGTAGAAGAGCAATCCGGGAACGTTATGGTTGAAGCAGGAAGCGGTCAGTTCCGCCGCTTCATGTTTGCCGAACGCCAGCTCCATCATGCAGCCAATCATGTAGCGGCCAACGCCCTTGGAGCGAAAGCGCGGGTCGATGATGACGTTGCCCATGGAGCACCGGCCTCTGAAGTCGTAGCGGGAGAAATTGGCGAATCCTACCACTTGGCCGTCCAGCTCGATGACGGTGTTGTCCGAGCGCTGCGCGATGGATTCGTTGAGCTGCTCCGGTGTGAGCGGGAATACCGCCTTCGGAAACATATAGAAGAGCTCGTCAATGCTCTGAGGCATATCGCAGATGAAAGGGACGTCTTTTTCTTCCAGGGGGCGATGGACAAACATGCTGGGTTACCTCTCGAAGAAACAGTGGCTGTGGGCGGACTATAGCTGTCAACCTGCGGGGGTGACGTTATAAGACACCATCCAGGCATAAATGTGCCGGAATGTTGCGCATTGACGGAATCCGTCGCAGAAGATTGTCGCAAACCTCTGACAGCCATGGAAATCCCGTCACCGGGCAGAACGCATCCGCACTTTTGGGACGTTCATGCATTTTGCACGGCCGCTTTAGATAGCTTAATTTACAGGTCATTGATTTTTAAGAGTTTTTATTCGAATCCGCAGCTGGCACAGGCAGTGCACCGTAATGGGGAGAAGCACAACATCATTCGCACGGAGCAGCACAATGAACGTCTCACCTGATTCTTATCCTGCCGCTGTAGAAGAGTCCTCCTCGGTCTCGGGCGTGTCCTGGGGCGCCATCTTTGCTGGCGCCGCCGGTGCCGCCGCGTTGTCCCTTATCCTGGTTCTGCTGGGTTCGGGTCTTGGTTTCTCGGCGATGTCGCCCTGGGCCAACGAAGGCGCGAGCGCCAAGACCATCGGTATCTCGACGGTCGTCTGGCTGGCGCTGACGCAGATCGTGGCATCCGGTCTTGGCGGTTACCTCGCCGGTCGTCTGCGCGTCAAATGGGCCAACATGCACGGTGACGAAGTCTACTTCCGTGACACCGCACACGGCTTCCTGTCGTGGGCTGTCGCTACGCTGGTGGCCGCCGTGTTGATCATCGGTTCGGTCAGCGGCATCGTCGGCAGCGGCGTGAAAGCCGGTGCTACCGCGGTTGCCGGTGTTGCAGGTACTGCCGCCACTGCGGCCGGTTCTGCAGCGGGCAATACCAGCAGTGACCAATACGGTTACTACATCGATTCGCTGTTCCGCGATGATCGTCCTGCTGCTGTCAGCGATGATGCTGCCCACGGCGTGGTGGTGCGTATCTTCACCAAGACCATGGCCAACGATGGTCAGCTGGCTCCGGAAGACCGTACCTACCTGGCACAGCTGGTCGCTCAGCGTACCAACTTGAGTCAGGCCGATGCCCAGGCGCGTGTTGATCAGGTTTACGGTCAGGCCAAGCAAGCTGTTGCCGATGCCAAGCTTAAAGCTCAACAGGCTGCCGATGCTGCCGCGAAGGCCGCTGCAACGGCTGCGCTGTGGACATTCGTTTCGCTGCTGTGCGGTGCGTTCGTGGCCAGCCTTGCCGCTATCTGGGGTGGTCGTCGTCGTGATGCGGTGACGTATGTCGAAACCCGTGCTTATTCCACTACTTCCAGCATTCGCTGATTAAGGAGAGTCATCATGCGTTCACTACTTCTGTGGTTCCTCGGCATTCCAATCCCGATCATCATTTTGATTGCACTGTTTGTGCATTGATTGAGTGATTGATCAAAGATCCGCGCTGTTCTCCCCGAGGCAGCGCGGATTTTTTTCGTCTGGATGAAAGTGGAGTTGTCCGTTGGAGAGATCAAGAGCGTCTGCCTAAGGGCAGACATTTCGCCTTCGGCGACTTACTTTTGAAAAGCACCAAAAGTAAGCAAAAGTGCCTGCTCTTGGTTGGGCCCTTCCTTCGTCAGGGTACCTTCACTCCGGTCTCGCTCCGTGGGCCCGCGCCGAACGGGCATCCATGCCCTGACGGCGCTCTCGCCGCATCCATGCGGCTCGACCCACTCCACGAGACCTACGTTCAGCCTGCACCCAAGTCGCGATTGGCGGTGTCTGGAGTTTTTGTGTACGAAGATCAAAAGCGGGTTTAAGCAGATCAAGGGCTTCCCGGCTGAAGCCGGTCCTACAAGAGCCGATCGCGCTGACTGCAAAGGTTGCCTTTAGTGGGACCGGCTTTAGCCGGGAAGAGGCCAGTCCAGTCGCCAACAATTTGCTGAGCGCCCCCTACCTGTGGGAGCGAGCTTGCTCGCGAATGCCGTATTTCAAACACCAGATATTCGGGGAATGTACCGCCCCCTTCGTGAGCAAGCTCACTCCAACAAGTCCCAGCGTTGATCTACCCTCAATCTGTCCTTGATCTGCCCTTGATTTGCTCTTGATCTGCTGTTGATCTTGATCTTCATGCACAGAAAGCTCAGACGCCGCCAATCGCGACTTGGGTGCAGGCCGAACGCAGACAACGCGCAGTGGGCCGAGCGGCATGGATGCCGCGAGAGCCGCCCCCCGCCATGGATGGCGGATGGCGGCGGGCCCACGGAGCGTCGTCGGAGTGAGGGAACCCTGAGGAACGAAGGGCCCAACCAAGAGCAGGCACCCTTGGTTACTTGGGGTGCTTTTCCAAGTAACTCGCCGAAGGCGAAACGTCTGCCCTTAGGCAGACCGCCGTAGATCTTGATCTTGATCTTGATGTTGATATTGATCTTGATCTTGATATTGATATTGATCTTGATGTGGCTCTAAGAACGACCCCCATCTCTCATGGCATCCCCAACCAGTTCGGCAGTGCCAGCGAAATGTACGGCACGTACGTCACCAGCAACAGGAACACCAGCAGGATCGACAGCCATGGCAACGCCGCACGAATGGTCTCGCCCAACGTCAGGCCCGTCACCGCAGACGTCACGAACAGATTGAGCCCCACCGGAGGGTGGACCAGTCCGATCTCCATGTTGACCACCATGACGATGCCCAAGTGAATCGGATCAATGCCGAGCTTCATCGCGATCGGGAAAAAGATCGGCGCCAGGATCAGGATGATTGCCGAAGGCTCCATGAAGCTGCCCGCGACCAACAGCACAATGTTCACCATGATCAGGAAGCCGATCGGAGTCAGGCCTTCGGAGATGACCCACGCGGTAATCTGCTGTGGGATTTGCTCTGTGGTCAGAACGTGGGCAAACAGCATGGCGTTGGCGATGATGAACATCAGCATGATCGACAGCCGGCCCGACTCCAGCAGCACCTTCGGGCAGTCCTTGAAGCTCATGTCCTTGTAGACGAACAGCGCGATGAACGCCGAATACACCGCCGCCACCGCCGCCGCTTCGGTCGGAGTGAACATGCCGCTGTAGATCCCGCCGAGAATGATGACCAGCAGCATCAGGCCCCAGAACGCCCGTTGCGCTGTGTGCAGCCATTGGCGGAAGGTCACCCGTGGCTGGGCCGGGAGTTTCTTGACCCGGGCGACGATGTAGATCACCACCATCAGGATCACGCCGAGCAGAATCCCGGGGACCACACCGGCAATGAACAGTTTGCCGACCGAGGTCTCCGTCGCAGCGGCGTAGACCACCATCACGATCGAAGGCGGGATCAGAATGCCCAGCGTACCGGCGTTGCAGATGATGCCCGCGCCGAATGCCTTCGGGTAACCGGAGCGCACCATGCCGGCGACGGCTATCGAACCCACGGCTGCAACGGTCGCGGGCGATGAACCGGACAGCGCCGCAAACAGCATGCACGCCAGCACCGCCGCAATCGCCAGACCGCCGCGGATGTGACCGACGCAGGCGTTGGCAAAGTCGATCAGCCGCTGCGCGACCCCGCCCGTGGTCATGAAGGCGCCGGACAAGAGGAAGAACGGGATCGCCAGAAAGGTGTAGCTGTCGGAGGTTTCGAACAGCTTGATCGCCAGCGAACTCAACGAGTCCGGGCTGAACAGCAGGATCGAAACGGCGCCGGACAAGCCCAGGGAAATGGCGATGGGCACGCCCAGGAACATGAAAACGAACAGCAGCAGGAACAGGCAGATAACAGTCATCAGTGCTGCTCCTCGGCAGGGTTGGCGAGTTTGCTCGCTTCAGCCGCTTCGTCGGCCAGACCCAGCCCGGTCTGCCGGTGCGTCCAGATGCGGTAGAGGATTTCCAGGTAACGGGCGATCACCAGAGCAAAGCCGATCGGCACGATGACCGCGATGTACGCGACCTTGATGCCGTAACGATCCAGGTCTTCGGCACCGATGCCGGCCACGAACAGCGCTGACACCCACTTGTAACTGGCAACGAGGAACAGACCGGCGTACGCCAGGCAGCAGGCACAGGCCAGCATCGCCAGAATTCGCTGAACCGGCTTGCTGGTTTTCTTGACCAGCGCGTCGACCCCCAGGTGGCCCGCCGTGCGCACGCCGTAGGAAATCCCGAAGAAGATCAGCCAGCCAAACAGCGCTTTGGTCAGCGCCACGCTCCAGGTCATGCCTTGGGCGTAGCCCATCAGGTGGTCGCCGATGGCGGCGAAAAAGTCGCTGCTCACCGTCCATTGATCGCTGAGGGAATAAAACAGGGTGTAGATGTTGTTCAACGCCACGTAGACGAAAGTCACGAGGGTCATGGCAGCCAGCAGGAAGGCAATGATGCCCTCCTCCAGATGCTCCCAGAGTCGCGTCAGCGGGTGCATAAGCATTCTCCGAACGAAGCCGAATGTAGCCGGGCAGAGCGACGGCCGTGGAGGCAGACCACCCGCGAAACGGGTGGCCGCCGGGCCGTCACGGTCTGTATCGAGAAGCGTAGGAAGGGCTCAAGGCGCCTTGTTCGAATCGTCGGCGGCCTTGATCAGGTCAGCACCGATTTCTTCGGAGAATTTGTCCCAGACCGGCTTCATGACGTCACGCCATTTGGCGCGCTGCTCGGGGGTGAGCGTCACGATTTCGCTGGTTTTGGCATCGATGATTTTCTGCTTGGCGGTCTGGTTCAGCGCCTCGGCCTGCTTGTTCACCTCGACGGTGACCTGATCCATGATCTTTTGCAGTTCGTCACGCACATCCGCCGGCAGGCCGTTCCAGAACTTGGAGTTGGTGATCACCATGTAGTCGATCAGGCCATGGTTGGACTCGGTGAAGAACGGCTGCACCTCGTTGACCTTCTGGCTTTCGTAGTTCGACCAGGTGTTTTCGGTGCCGTTGACGGTGCCGGTCTGCAGGCCCTGGTAGACCTCGGCGAAGCTCATCTTGCGCGGGTTGGCGTGCAGGGCGACGAATTGGGCTTCGAGCACGCTGGAGGCTTGAACGCGGAACTTCAGGCCACGGGCATCTTTCGGTTCAACCAGCTTTTTGTTGGCGGACAGTTGCTTGAGTCCGTTGTGCCAATAGGCCAGGCCATGAATGCCCTTGTCATCCATTGCGGTCAGCAATGCCTTGCCCTGGGGACCCTGCTGGAAGCGATCAACGGCGGCGAGGTCGTTGAACAGGAACGGCAGGTCGTAGATCTGCACTTTCTTGGTGTACTGCTCGAATTTCGCCAGGGACGGCGCCAGCATCTGCACGTCGCCGAGCAGCAGGGCTTCCATTTCCTTGCCGTCACCGAACAGCGAAGAGTTGGGATAGACCTCGACTTTGACCTTGTCTTTCAAGGCCGGGTCGGCGGCGACCATCTTCTGGAAAAGCAGCGCGCCCTGCCCCTTCGGCGTGTTTTCCGCCACCACGTGGGCGAACTTGATCGTGATCGGGTCAGCGGCCTGTGCAAGGCCGGCCATAGACACCGCAGCCGCGCAGAAGAGCGCTTGGGTCAGCTTCAACATCGATATCACCTTTTTATTTTTGTAGGAGCTTATGTTTGAAGGAGCAGGTGGAGCGCATGAGCATAGTGCAACCCCACGATGACGAAGCCCCGGTGTTTAGAGAATCAGCATTTGTGTAAGCCGGCGTTCGGGGTTGATGAACGCGATGACGCGTGAAATTAATCACCGGAGATGGGATTTACCCTGCCGCCAGCGCCAGCAACCGTTGAGCCCTGAGCAGCACCGGCGCGTCGACCATCTGCCCCTCCAGCTGAAACGCGCCTGCCCCCTTGGCCACCGCGCTGGCCTTGATCACCTTTTGTGCCCAGTTGAGGTCATCAGCGCTGGGGGTCAGGGCGGCATGGATCACCGGCACCTGGGCGGGATGGATGCACAGCGCGCCGCCGTAACCCATGTCGTAGGCGTGGCGAATGGCGCGGTGCAGGCCTTGGGGGTCGCCGATGGCCGGGTGCACGCCGTCCAGCGGTGGCAGCAAATCCGCGCCTCGTGAATGCAGTTGCACCGACATCCGCGCCTGATCGAGAAACATCTGCGCGGCGTGGGTGCCGCTGTTGAGGTTCAGGTCCAGCGCCAGGTCGAGTCCGCCAAACGACAAGCGTTCAACCCCCGGGGCATGGGCAATCTGTTCCAGGACCAGCAGGCCCTTGGCGCTTTCGATGATCGGCAGGACCGGTTTGCCTGTCTGCCAGACCGCCGCGACGTGAGCAGCGCTTTCGACCTTCGGCAGCAGCACCCCGGCGACGCCCGAGTGGTGTCGGCAAAACCCTAGATCATCGGCGTGTTCGGCATGAGTCGGCGCATTAACCCGCACCCACACAGAGGCTTGGGGGTTGTCGTTCAGGAAGGTCGCGAGATTGTCCCGGGCCTGGCGCTTGAGGGGTTCTTCGACGGCGTCTTCGAAATCGACGATCACCGCATCGGCGCCCGCCGCCAGGGCTTTGGCAAAACGATCGGGGCGACTGCCGGGGACGAACAGTGCGGAGCGGATGAGGGTGTGAGCCATGTCGGTGTCCTGAGAGTGTCCTGTAGGAAGGGGTGCGCCGCGCAAAAAAGCCTTTTGCAGAAACAGGCGCTAGACCACTCTGCCCGCCGCCATCCGCGTCTGGTCTTCCGCCGAAAACCCCAGCTCGCCAAGAATGCTGCCGGTGTGCTGGCCCAAACCCGGCACGCCGTCCATGCGCGGCGTGAACGCGGTGTTATGGCCGGGCGGCAGCAGCGACGGCAGCGGGCCGGACGGGCTATCAACTTCGCGCCAGCGATCGCGGGCCTTGAGCTGCGGATGGTCCCAGACACCTTGCATGTCGTTGACCCGCGCATTGGCGATCTGGGCGTCTTCCAGACGGGCCACCACGTCATCGACGCTCAAGGACGCGAAACCGTCGACGATGATCTGCCGCAGCACCTCACGGTTTTCCGAGCGTTTGAAATTCGCCGAAAAGCGCTCGTCGGTGGCCAGCGCCGGATCGAGCAGGACCTTCTCACAGAACAGCGCCCATTCGCGCTCGTTCTGCAGCCCCAGCATGATCGTGCCACCGCCGCCGGTGGGAAACGGCCCGTAAGGATAGATCGTCGAATGGGACGCACCGGCCCGTGGCGGTGGCGGCGCGCCGTTGTAGGCGTAATACATCGGGTAGCCCATCCACTCCACCAGGCTTTCCAGCATGCTGACGTCGATGCGGCTGCCGTCCCCGGTCTTGTCCCGCAGCATCAGCGCCGACAGAATCCCGGTGTAGGCGTACATGCCGGCCGCGATGTCGGCGATGGAACAACCGGCCTTGGCCATTTCGTCTTCGCCAGGGCCTCCGGTGACCGACAAAAAGCCGCCCTCGCTCTGGATCAACAGGTCGTAGGCCTTCTTCTTCTCGTAGGGCCCGCCTTCGCCGTAGCCGGAAATGTCGCAGACGATCAGGCGCGGGAAGCGTTCGTGCAGGGCATCGAACGACAAGCCCATGCGTGCAGCGGCGCCCGGCGCCAGGTTCTGCACCAGCACGTCGGCCTTGGCGAGCAGCGACTCCAGAATGTCGCCGGCCTCATCCTGCTTGAGGTCCAGGGTCAGGCTTTCCTTGGAGCGGTTGGTCCAGACGAAATGCGAGGCCAGGCCGTCGACGCGCTGGTCGTAGCCACGGGCGAAATCACCGACGCCGGGGCGCTCGATCTTGATCACGCGGGCGCCCAGATCCGCCAGTTGCCGTGTGCAGAACGGCGCCGCGATGGCGTGCTCGAGACTGACGACGGTGATGCCGTCCAGAGGACGCGGGGGTTGTTGAGTCATGTTCGTAAACCTCTTCAAATCCCCTGTAGGAGTGAGCTTGCTCGCGATAGCATTTTGTCAGTCAGGGCTGATGGGGCTGACACACTGCAATCGCGAGCAAGCTCACTCCTACAAGGGTTGGCGTTCGCCCTAGATCAAAGTGACCAGATCCTGCGCATCGCGCAGCTGCCAGACCCGCTGAATCAATGCCGTGCCCTGCTCCACCGTGCGTGCGCCGGAGAACGCCAGCAGGCGCTGCACCTTGTCCTCCAGCTCTGTCCGCGACAGGGTGTTGCCCGGATCGCCTTTCGGCTCATCAATGCCGGCGCTAAGGGTGCGGCCATCGGTGGTGGTCACGATCACCCGACCCAACCAGCGCGCGGGATAGGCGCCGTCGACCTCCGGGTCCAGCTCCATCGTGACCTTTTCGCGGAAAGCGGCGACGTCGGCATCGGTCAGGGCGAGGTCGCGGAATTCAATCAACTGTGCGCTGCCGTGAACGGCGATCAACCCGAGCACTGCGCCCATGGAAAACTTCGCCTGATGCACGGTCTGCGGTACATCGACCCGGCCAAGCACATCGATGGCGCCTTGATGAACCCGCGTGACCACCTTGGCGATCTGGTCATGGCGCAAGCCTTCGCGCTGCATCAGGTGGAGCAGCGCATCCGCGGCCGGATGGGTGTGGCGGCACGAAGCGTGAAACTTGAACGACGTCTCGACCAGCGCCCAACGGCTGCCGAGCCGATCGGACAGCTTCGCGGGATCGCTGTCGCTGGACATCCCTGCGGCCATGCCCTGATCGCCCTCGAGAATATTGCGCGCGCCGGTGAGGCCGTCTTCGGTGAGGTACGCTGCCAGCAGGCCATCGGCCGCCGCCTTGGCGGTGTGCAGCTGTTTGGAATCCGCCGCGTCACGCAGGAATTCCCACAGCCCGGCGGCCTGGGTGCCCGCCGTGCCCAGCAGGTTAATGAACTGCTCTTTGTCGAAGTTCAGCAGCTTGCCCACGCCCACCGCAGCGGCGAGGGTGCCGACCGTCGCGGTGGTGTGGAAGATGCGGTAGTGGGAGCGGCCCATGAATTCGCCGATGCGGATGCCTGCTTCATAACCGGCGACCGAGGCCAGCAATAAATCCTGCCCGGTTTTGCCGAGGTCCTGAGCCGCTGCGAGCACCGCCGAGAACACCACTGTCGCGGGGTGCAGCACTGAACTGTTGTGCAAATCGTCCTGCTCAACCAGGTGCGAAGACGCGCCATTGACCAGCGCGGCGAAGTACGCCGAGGTGCCGCGACCGCTCACCAGAATTTTCGCCTTGCCCTCTCGCGGGCCCATGCGTTCGGCGTAGCGCTCAAACAGCGGGATGGGCCGCGCGCCCTGGCTGGCCAGCGCCGAACCGATCCAGTCGAGGAACAGGTCTTCGGTGCGGTCCAGCACGACGCCGGGAATCTGCTCGTAGGTCAGCTCGGCGAGGAAACCCGCCAATGCCTGGGTATGGCTCATTTCGGCGTCCTCAGAAGCTGCGTGGCAGGTCGAGCAGGTGCTCGGCGACGTAGGAAAGAATCAGGTTGGTGGAGATCGGCGCCACCTGATACAGACGGGTCTCGCGGAATTTGCGCTCCACGTCGTACTCGCAGGCGAAGCCAAAACCGCCATGGGTTTGCAGGCAGGCATTGGCCGCTTCCCACGACGCTTTTGCCGCGAGGTATTTGGCCATGTTGGCGCTGGCACCGGCGTTCTTGCCGCTGTCGTATTCCTCGCAGGCGCGCCAGCGCATCAGGTCCGCCGCTTCGATTTCGATGTGCGCTTCGGCGATGGGGAACTGCACGCCCTGGTTCTGCCCGATCGGGCGGCCAAACACCACGCGATCACGGGCGTAGGCGGCGGACTTTTCAATGAACCAGCGGCCGTCGCCAATGCACTCGGCGGCAATCAATGTGCGCTCGGCGTTGAGGCCGTCGAGGATGTAGCGGAACCCTTTGCCTTCCTCGCCAATCAAGCTGTCGGCGGGCAGTTCGAGGTTGTCGAAGAACAGTTCGTTGGTTTCGTGGTTGACCATGTTGGCGATGGGCTGAACGGTCAGACCGTTGCCGATGGCGTCGCGCAGGTCGACGATGAAGATCGACATGCCCTCGGACTTTTTCGTCACTTCGGCCAGCGGCGTGGTGCGCGCCAGCAGAATCATCAGGTCGGAATGCTGCACGCGGGAGATCCAGACCTTCTGGCCGTTGATCACGTACTTGTCGCCCTGCTTCACCGCCGTGGTCTTGATCTTGGTGGTGTCGGTGCCGGTGCTGGGCTCGGTCACGCCCATGGATTGCAGGCGCAGTTCGCCGCTGGCGAGTTTGGGCAAGTAATAGCTTTTCTGCGCGTCGCTGCCGTGACGCAACAGGGTGAACATGTTGTACATCTGGCCGTGCACGGTGCCGGAATTGCCGCCGCAGGCGTTCACTTCTTCGAGTATCACCGAGGCTTCCGCCAGGCCCAGCCCGGAGCCGCCGTATTCCTCGGGGATCATCGCCGACAGCCAGCCCTCATCGGTCAGCGCCTTGACGAAGGTTTCCGGGAAGCCTTTCTGTTCATCGATCTTGCGCCAGTATTCGGCCGGAAACTGAGCACAAAGCGCGCGCACGCCGTCACGGATGGCATTGAGGTCTTCATTTTCGTAGGGATTCATGGTGTCCACTCGCATCGGCCGGCGGCCATGGGATCGGCGCGCCTGGCTGTGTAAAGGAAGGATTCAGTCAAAAACGACTTCGGCGCTCTGGGCGACGCCGGCAGCATTTCCGGCCCACAGCTGCGCCTTGCCCGGCTCGACGATTCGTCCGCCGACGCGGAAGGCAGCAGGCACGTTCAACGGGCGCACGCCGCGATAGGCGAAATGCCGCACGCGCTTACCGGGGTTGGCACGAATGAATGCGCGCAGGTTGAAGGTGGCAATCATCGGCCCGTGCACGACCAGCCCGGAATAACCCTCGGTGTTGGTGACGTAGGGGTAGTCGTAGTGAATGCGGTGGCCGTTGAAGGTCACGGCGGAGTAGCGAAACAGCAGCGTCGGCGTCGGCTCGATGACCTCGCTCCAGTCGCCCTGCTCCGGGGCGTCGCCGCTGTTGAGTTTCGGCGGATTGGGCTCGCGGTAAACGATGTCCTGCTCTTCACGCACGCACAACTCGCCATGTTGCGAGTAGTCGTGGCGCACGGTCACGAACAGCAGTGAGCCAGTGCGACCGTGCTTTTCTTCGATGTGCAGAATGGTCGACAGGCGATGGGCATCGGCGCCGACTTTCAGCGGCTGAATGAACTCGACGCGGCCACCGGCCCACATGCGGTTGCGATTGTCCGCGGGGGGAAGAAAGCCGCCCCGGGCGGGATGGCCGTCACCGCCGAGCTGCGCTTCGAACACCGGTTCCTGGAAAAAACACCATTGCCACAGCGGCGGCAACGGGTCGCCGACAGCGGGCGTGGGCTCGCCAAAGGTGGCTGCGATGCGCTTGATCAGGTTGACGCTCAGATGATCCTGGGCTTCTTCGGTGCGGCCAATCCAGTCCGTAAAATTCACGGATGACTCTGCAGCGCTCATGGGCGGGAACCCTCTGGGTTTGTTGTTATGGCCCGATCATGGAAGTGCGCCGGCATTCTGTGAATTTGCATTTGCGTATAGCGGCGTTCGGGTATGCTGAACGCCTTCTGCAACGTCCGGACACCTCCCATGCATTTCGACCTGGCTGATTTGCGCCTCTTCATCCATATCGGCGAATCACCGAGCCTGACCCAGGGCGCGCGCCGGGCGTTTCTCTCTCCAGCAGCTGCCAGTGCGCGGATCAAGGCGCTGGAAGGCCAACTCGGCACGCGCCTGCTGTACCGCGACAGCCGCGGCGTCGAACTCACCCCTGCCGGCCAGCGCCTGCTCAAGCACGCGCGGCTGATCATGAGCCAGGTGGATTACCTGAAAAGCGAGTTCACCCGTTACGGCACCGACTCGGCCGGGCACATCCGCATCTTCGCCAACACCACCGCCGTCACCGAGTTTCTGCCCGAAGTGCTGGCCGGGTTTCTGGCGAAACGGCCCGGCGTCACGGTGGACCTGCAGGAGCGTCTGTCCCGGGACATCGTGCGCGGCGTGCTCGACGGCAGCACCGACATGGGCATCATCGCCGGGCCGGTGGAAGCGGCGGGTTTGCAGGTCATCCACTTCAGCACCGACCGGCTGGTACTGATCGTGCCCGTGGGCCATGAGCTGGCGGCCGAGAAAAAGGTCACCTTCAAGCAGACCCTGGCGTTCCAGCACATCGGCCTGCACGAAGGCAGCACGCTGCTGAGTTTTCTGCGCGATCACGTTGAGCGGCTGGGGCAGAGCCTGTCGCTGCGGATTCAGGTATCGAGCTTCGAGGCCATCTGCCGGATGGTGGAAGCCGGGGTGGGCATCGGGGTGATCCCGGAGTCGGCCGCGTCGCGGCACAGCCGGACGATGGAGCTGGTCACCATCGAGCTCGACGAGCCCTGGGCGGTGCGCGAACGGAGCATTCTGGTCCGCGAACTGGACGCCCTGCCGGGGGTGGTCAGGGCGTTGATTTCGGTTTTGTTGCCTGCGCCCGACGCTGAAACCGAGCCCGTAACGCCCGAGGCGTAATCAGATCCAAACATCGTTCTGCGCGGTGCGCTCGTTGGTGTCGTCACCGGTGTTGATCACGCCGCTGGGCTCGATCAGCATCAGCTTTACTTCCTTCTCGGCATAGGGTTTGTGCTCGACACCCTTAGGAACGACATACAGCTCGCCCGCATTGAGCTCGACGAAACCGTCGCGGAAATCGATGCGCAAACGGCCTTCGAGCACAATGAAGGTTTCGTCGGTGTCAGCGTGGCTGTGCCAGAGAAACTCCCCTTCCAGCCGCGCCAGCTTGAACTGGTAGTCGTTCATCTGCGCGATGACTTTGGGCTGCCACTGCTCGGTGAACAGGCTGTATTTCTGGGCGAAATTGACGGGGGTGTGTTGGGTGGTGGGCGTGGACACGAGGGCGGCTCCGAGGGGATTGATGTGAGGCCAATCTAGAGCGCGGGGGTGGGTGGGGTCTTGTACGTTATTGCAGGGTGACGGGTGGGTTGGTGTTGCGGTGCTTCAACTGACGCCTTCCCGGCTAAAGCCAGTCCTACAAAAAGCGCGCGGTGTGTCAGGAGGGATTTTGCGGTGTGGCAACTGGCGCTTTCCCGGCTGAAGCCGGTCCCACAAGGTGTACAGCCTTCCCAGCCAAGGCCAGTCCCACCAAGGGCGTTCGATCCGCTATGCGCCTGCTCGCAACATCTTCAACCACCGCCCAGGCGGATAGCCGAAGGTCTTCACGAAATGCCGTGTCATGTGGCTCTGGTCGGAGAACCCCGCCATCACCGATGCGTCGCTCAGCGAAACCCCCAACGCTATCGAATGCCGCACCAAGTCCAGCCGGCGCAGGGTCAGGTAGCGATAGGGCGTGGTGCCGAACAGCACGCGGAAATCCCGTGACAGGCGCCAGCGATCGGTGTCGCTGGCCTGTTCCAGATCGGTGAGGCTCACGCCCCGCTCCAGACTGGCCATGAGCATTTCCCGCGCACGTTGCGCGCCGGCGTAGTTGACGCTCTGGCGGCATTTGCGCACTCCGGCGGCCCCTTGCAGCGCAACAGCGAGGTCGTAGATCGCGTCGTCCAGTTCCAGAGGATCCAGCGCGTTATTCAGGTCGGAAAGCAGCGCCTGAGTGGCCCTGAACAGGCGCGGATCGTTCGACGCCCCGCCCTTGATGAACGGCAGCGGCTTGCCACCGAGCACCTGCTGAATCATCGCCGGTTCCAGATAGAACATCCGGTAGCGAAAGCCGTCTTCGGTCCCGGCGTGGCCGTCATGGGCTTCGTCGGGGTGCAATACCATCGTTTGCCCCGGCAGGTTGTTTACCTGTTCCTTGCCGTACTGAAAGCTTTGCACGCCTGACATCGTGTGGCCGATGGCGTAGGTGTCGTGGCGGTGCATCTCGAAGCCGTGGCCATGAAAGTACGCCTCGATCCGCTCGATCTGCGGCAGCGGCGCGGCACGCAGCACCCAGTCCCGCGCGGATTGGGTCAGGTGAGCGTCTTCGTCTGCATGTGCGTCCATCGGCAGCGCTCGCGGCAGTGGACGGCAGGTGCTTTGAGAGGACACCGGCCGCCGTCGTGAAAAGGGGCTAACCGGGTTGCTTTAGCAATGCTGCCGATGCACTGGACGCATGCACCGCCGGTGGCTTCTCGTTGAGCAGGTTCTGGATCGCCTGGCTGTACGCTTCGCGCCCCAGATTCATGCTGTTGTTGTGGTTACCGCCCGGCACCATCAGCAGGTTCTTTGGCTCCTGCGCCGCGTCGAACAGCGCTTCGCTGAATTGCGGCGCGACAAACTGATCCGCCGTGCCATGCACGATCAGCACCGGCATGTGCACGTCGGCGATCTTGTCGATGGAGTCGAATTTCTGCGAGACCAGCCAGCGCACCGGCAACGAGGTGCGTTTGCTGGCGACGGAGGACGCAGCGTCGGCGAGGTTGGTGAAGGTCGATTCGATGATCAGCCCCCGCGCCTGAATGGGCTCATCACCTTTTTGCGCATCCCGGCCCAGTTCGGCGGCGAGGTCGACCGCCACGGCGCCACCCAGCGAATGCCCGTAGATCAGGCGCTTTTGCGGGTCGGGTTGGATCTGCTTCAAGCGTGCCCAGGCAATGCGCGCGTCTTCATAGACCGACGCTTCCGACGGCAACTGGCCCTTGCTCTGGCCGAAGCCGCGGTAATCGATGGCGAGGATGGAAAAGCCAAGCGCGCGCAGCTGTTCGATGCGGAACAGTTGACCGGTGAGGTTCCAGCGCGAGCCGTGCAGGTAAAGGATGGCCGGTGCGTCCTTCTTCTCCGAAGGCCACCACCATGCATGGATGTTCTGCCCCAGGCCGAACGATGGCCCCTTGAGTTCAAGCTCTTGCACGTCGGACGGCAGGCCGTGGTACCAGCTCGCCGTGCCGGGCTCGATCATGAAGACCAGTTCACGCTCCTTGTGCTGCAGCGCCGCGCAACCGACCGGCAGACCAACGACGATCAGCACCATGCACAGCCAGAAGAACCAGCGGGCCTTGAGCCGCGCCAGGGAGAATGTTCGCATTGAGAAAGGTGTCCGGTGCAGAAGTGAGTGCACCGGCAGTTTGCCACTCATTGGCGGGGCGGGTCCCGCTCTTTTCGGCGAACGGCCTTCTGTCGAAAGGCCGCCGCCTGATCGGGGACGGTGTCACGCCGCAGGCTGCACCGAACCCTGACTCCGCAGCAGAATCAGTAACCCGAGCCCGACGCCGCCGCACCACTGACGATCGCGATCCCGGAGCTGGTGCCCAGTCGCGTCGCGCCCGCTTCGATCATCGCCACCGCTGTCGCGTAATCGCGCACACCGCCGGACGCTTTCACGCCAACGCCCTGCCCCACGACCTTGCGCATCAGGGCCACGTCTTCCAGGGTCGCGCCGCTGCGGCTGAAGCCGGTGGAGGTCTTGACGAAGGCCACGTTGAGGTCGCGGCAGATCTCGGCAGCGCGGGTTTTCTGCGCGTCGTCCAGCAGGCAGGTTTCGAAGATCACCTTCAGCGGCACCGCGCCACAGGCGTCTTTGACGGCAGCGATATCGTCGCGCACTTCGTCAAACAGGCCGTCTTTCAACCAGCCGATGTTCAGGACCATGTCGATCTCGCCCGCGCCAGCAGCGATGGCCTGTTTCGCCTCGAAAGCCTTGGTGTCGCTCAGCCCGGCGCCCAACGGGAAACCGACCACGGCGCAGACCTTGACGGCCTGGCCTTCCAGCAACGAGGCGGCATAGGGCACCTGGCCAGAATTCACGCACACCGAATAGAATCCGTGCTCTTGCGCCTCGCGGCACAGCGTGGCGATCTGCTCGCGGCTGGCGTCGGCGGCCAGCAAAGTGTGGTCGATGTACTGGGCGAGTGCTGCGGGTTCGATCTTCATGGCCAATCGTTTCCTGATAGTGAGGCGGTAACCAGCGACACGCTTTAAGCTTCATGCCTGAGCGCATCATTTTATGTTGTAAATATAACAATGAATGTTATTTTTTTACCATATCCATTCGACAATCGGAATGCCCGTGGACAGTAAAAAATCCGACCGTATCAAGTTGATCCAGCAAGCCCTGCAAGATCAGAAGGCCATTCACCTGAAGGAAATGGCCGCCCTGCTGGACGTTTCGGAGATGACCCTGCGTCGCGACCTGACCCGGCACCCCGACAAATTCCACCTGTTGGGCGGGCATATCACCCTGGCGTTTGATCCGTCAGAGGCCAGTGATTACAAGGTCACGGAACAAGGCACCCGCCACGTCGAGGAAAAACGCCGGGTCGGCAAGCTCGCCGCCGCGTTCATTCAACCCGGCGACACAGTATTTTTCGACTGCGGCACGACGATCCCTTTCGTCATCGACTTCATCCCGGACGAGCTGGAATTCACCGCCGTGTGCAACTCCCTCAACGTCCTGCTCAAGCTGCAGCAGAAGCCCAACTGCTCCATCGTGCTGTGCGGCGGCACCTTTCATCGCAAGAATCAGCTGTTCGAGCACCACAGCGAAGCGACCATTCTGGACGGCATCCGCCTGACCTGGGCGTTCGTGTCAGCGGCCGGGGTCAGCGACGAGCTCGGCGTGACCTGCTTTAACTTCAACGAAGTGGAGGTGAAGCAGAAGGTCCTGCGCCAGGCTCGGCATTGCATGTTGCTGGCGGATCATTCCAAGTTTGACGCCGTGCGCACGGCGCATTTCGCCACGTTGCAGGACTTTCATGTGGTGGTGAGCGACAAGAAGCTGCCCAAGGTTTATCGGGATTTGATTGAGGGGTATGGGGCGCGGTGGGTGGTGTAATCGGCCCTGAATGTGTGTCGCCTGCGCCATTGCATTCGTGAGCAAGCTCACTCCCACCGGGTCGATGTCTATCCGCAGATCGGGCAGCGACCTACGCAACGGTGGTCGCTGCCTGATCACCGATTCAGCAGCACGAGCAAGTTAACTCCCCAGGGTGTCGCGTACAGCCGGATTCCTGCGTCGGATACAACATTTGTGGGAGCGACCAAGGTGGCGCTCCACCTTGCTCGCGAAGAGTCCTTCAGCGTTTCAGATCGCTTTCCAGCTGCAACACCTCTTCAGCCCCCAGATAGCCCGTCGTCACGCTGAACGATGCGCTCTCCCCCGCGCCCAACAAACGCACATTCCCTTTGGCCTTTTCCGCCAGATACCCCTCGGGCTCACAGGTCGCCGGCAGCACAAATGCGGCCACCTGCTGATCAGCGTTGTGCAGGATCCACCGCGCCGCGTGATCGAACTGCGCCGGCTGATAGCGCGTGTAGAACGCCGGGCCTTCCGGGTGCTTGAGCAGGAAATGCGCATGGCCCTGGGCGTCCGCGTGCACGCCGTCGAAGAAGCAGACAATCTCCGGATCGTACAACTGAGGCGTGCTCAGGCTCTCCAGCCGCGAAGGGTCTTCCGTCAGTTCGGCCATGTACGCCGACCACGCCGGCGTCGGCTTGACGTGGGCCGGCACGCTGCTGCGAACCCGCGTGCGCGCCATGCCCAATGGCTCGACGAAACGTCCGCCGTCGACGTAGGCGTAGTTCATGTGCGCCATATACATCAGCTCCATCGGCTTGCCGGCCAGGTTGCGCACGTCCATGCCGATGTCGAACAGCGCCGAACCCGGGCGCAAGGTCACGCTGGGCCTGGCGCGATAGTGGTCGCCAAAGCCCATCACGTATTCGTACTCGCCGCCGATGCGCAGAAACCCGCCGCCCGCGTCCTCGCCGACTTCCAGCCAGGCACTGTCCATCGGCGCGCAGGGCATTTCACCGTGCAGCGGATGATCGTCTTCCGGCGTCGGGCAGCCGTTGCGCAAAATCCCGCTGTGGAACATGAAGCAGCCGTAGGTGCCGATCACCGTCGGGCTCGGGCGTGGCTGCTCGAACATGTTGCGCATGGTCAGGTCGCAGCCATCGAAGACCGCCGACCAGATCATTTGCCCCTGATACGGCAGCACCACTACCCGACCGCGATCGTTCTCCAGCGCCACGGCTTTCACGCCGCTGGGATAGGTCCAGGCCAGCACACGAAAGTCCGCGGATTCAAGCAGCGTCTTTTCATCGCCACTGAACAGCTCCGGGTACAGCGCAATCGTGGTGCGCTTTTCGGCCGTTCTCATGATGCCGTCACCGCGCCCACCGGTGCCTGGGCCGGCAGCGGATCACGCATGCATTTGATGGCGTAGGCGACGATCGCGACGAAGCACAGCAGTGGCACGGTGTAGGCGATCTGCATGTTTCCGCCGGTGGCGTCGGAGAGCAGGCCCTGGAAGATCGGCATCACGCCGCCGCCGACAATGCTCATCACCAGCAGCGAACCGCCAACGCCGGTGTCTTCGCCCAGACCGTCGATGGTCAGGCCATAAATGGTCGGCCAGCACGGACCGAGGAAAATACTCACGCCCACCGCCGCATACACCGCGCTGATGTTCGGCACCAGAATCGTGTAGGCCAGCAGTACGATGGCCAGCACGCCGTAGATCGCCAGCACTTTGGCCGGGGACATTTTGCGCATCAGCAGGTTGGCGATCATCTTGCCGACGAAGTAGGCGGCGAAGGTGGTCAGCAGGAACCACGACGCGCTGCGCTCGTTCATGCCGCCCATCTGCATCGCCAGGCGAATGGTGAAACTCCACACGCCCACTTGCGCGCCCACGTACAGAAACTGCGCCAGCACGCCGAACGTGAAGCGCGGGTTGCGCCACAGACGCGACAGGCTCTGGCCAATGCTGCTCGATTTAACGTTGGCCGTGACCTTGCCCTTGCACGCCGGGAACTTGGTGAACGCGATCAGCACGAACATCAGCACCAGCACCGCGATCATCCATTTGTACGGCAGCAGCGTCGACTGGATCATCTGCAATTGCTGAACTGCGGCTTCCGAGGCGCTCATCTGCGTCAACTGCTCGCGGGTGGCGTCGGTGTCCTTGAACATCACGAAGCTGCCGACGTACACGCCGGTCATCGCGCCGAACGGGTGGAACGTCTGGGAGATGTTCAGGCGGCGGGTGCCGGTTTCACGCGGCCCCATCAGCGTCGAGTAAGTGTTGCAGGCGGTTTCGAGGAAGGCTAGGCCGGCCGCGATGACGAACAGCGCCATCAGGAACATGCCGTATTTGGCCATCGACGCTGCGGGGAAGAACAGCGAGCAGCCCGCCATGTACAGCACCAGACCGATAAGGATGGTGGTCTTGTAGCTGAAACGTCTGACGACCATCGCCGCCGGAATCGCCACGAAGAAATAACCGAGGTAGAACGCCGATTGCACGAAGGAGGTCTGCACATCGCTGAGCAGGAAGGCTTTCTTGAAGTGGGCGATGAGCACGTCGTTCATGCTCGCGGCCGCTGCCCACAGCGCGAAGCAGCAGCACAGCAGAAGGAAGGCGAACCACGGCGTGCGGTTCAGGTAGAACCCGTCCGGTGATTGTTGGAGCGCGGGCTTTGTCATTGTTGTTCTCCGGGAAGTACAGGGAATACCCCGCCCCACCGATCAGGCGATCGGCAGGGCGCGGCGGCTCAAAGGGTGTCGAGAAAGTGACTGAACGCGGCAGCGTCCGGGTAGGAACTCTGGGTGCCGAGGCCGGTGACCGAGCAGGCGGAATAGGCCACCGCGCGGGTCATGGCGTTGCGCATGTCGCCGTCTTCGCTCCAGTGGCGGGCGAAGCAACCAATGAACGCGTCGCCGGCGCCCGTGGTGTCGCGGGCATCGACCTTGATGCCTTCGACACGAAATTCGCCTTCTTCGCCGACGTACAGCGCGCCCTTTTCACCCAGAGTGACGATGACGTGACGAATCCCGTCCTGCACCAGTTGCAGGGCGGCCGCGCGGGCGGATTCGATGGAGTCGACGGTCTGACCAGTGATCAACGCCAGTTCGGTTTCGTTGGGAATGAAAAAGTCCAGCTGTGAAAGGTGCTCGCGGCTCAATCCCTTCACGGCAGGCGCAGGGTTGAGCAGCACTGGAATGCCGTTGGCCTTGGCGAAATCGATCGCGTAGTAGACGGTTTCCAGCTCGATTTCCAGTTGCAGCACGATGAGCGTGCAGTCGCGCAAGGCGGCCTGGGCAGCGTCGATGTCCGCAGGTTTCAGGTGCGCGTTGGCGCCTTTGACGATGAGGATGCTGTTGTGGGAATCGCTCTGTACGAAGATCGGCGCCACGCCGCTGGAGACGCCGGGAACGCGCTGGACGAACTGGGTATCGATGCCATAACGCTTGAAATTGGCCAGGGTGTTGTCGGCAAACATGTCGTCGCCGACCTTGCTCAGCATCAACACGTCAGCGCCCAGCTTGGCCGCTGCAACGGCCTGATTGGCGCCCTTGCCGCCGCAGCCCATGGCGAAATTCGGTGCTTCGAGGGTTTCACCCTGCGCCGGCATCCGGTCGATGTAGGTGATCAAATCCACCATGTTGCTGCCGATGACCGCGATCTTGTTCATGTGTGTGAGTACCTTGTTCACGCGCCGGGCCCGAAAGACGAGCCACCTTCGCGGTTTTATTTTTGTTATTTAAATAACATTTTCTGTGACTATTCAACCTATTTCTTCCGAGGCGGACATGCGGCTTGGCGCCTGACACACATGTCGTTCAAAGGAAGCGGGTTGGAAGCCCTGAGGCAGAGGGTTTGCAGCCACTGGTCGTACAGACCATGGATTCGCGCAAACGTTTGCGATGGAGATGAAACATCATCCAACTTTGCGCAGTGGAACGAACTGAGGGAGGGGTTTGCCCGCAAGAAGCTGCCCGCAGGAGCCTGCGGGCGGGGCGCTGCATCTACATCAGGAAATACAGCAGCAGAATATTCGCCACCAGCATCGCCAGCGCGGTGGGGATTTGCGCTTTGATCACCGCGTACTTGTCGGGCAATTCCAGCAGGGCTGCGGGAATCAGGTTGTAGTTTGCGGCCATGGGCGTCATCAGCGTGCCGCAGTAGCCCGAGAACATACCGATCGCGGCCATGACCGCCGGATTGGCGCCGTACATGCCCACCAGCACCGGCACGCCGATACCGCCGGTCATCACCGGAAACGCCGCGAAACCGTTGCCCATGACGATGGTGAACAGCGCCATGCCGAGCACATACACCATCACCGCGACGAGGCGAAAATCCAGGTTGATGTAAGCCGTTGCCAGATGCGCCACGGCCTTGCCGACGCCCGCGTCATTGAACACCAGCCCGAGCATCGCCAGCATCTGCGGCAGCACCAGCGCCCAACCCAGCGCTTCGGTCAGGCGCCGCGATTCGCGCATGGCCTGCACCGGCGTGTCGCGGGTCAGCCAGCAGGCCAACGCCAACGCCACCAGACTGCCAATGCCCAGGGACACGAAGGTGCTGTTGGCCGGGTCCAGTAGAAAGACGTCGCCAAACTTGATGTTCTTCAGCAGCACCGCGCCAATCACCGTCACCAGAGGAATCGCCAGCGCCGGAATGAATAGCTTGTTCTTCAAGCGCCCTGCACTCTCCCGCCGCGCCCGGTCGTTGAGGTTCTCATGCTGACCAAAACCCACGCCGCCGAACCCGGCGATCACCGCCATGACGATCACGCCGACGCCCACCCACACCGGTGGCAGCTTCTCGCCGACCAGAAACGCAATGGCGAACAGGCCCCAGAACAGTCCCGTTGACCAGCGTTTGGGATTGGTCCGATCGGTCGCAGTCATGAACGCGGTGATCGCCAGGATCACGCCCGCCAGCCAGTACAGGTATTGAATGGAAATGATCATCGCGCCAGCTCCTTGTCGACAGCGGAGGCCGGCGGCAGCGCCGTCAATTCACGATTCAGACGCTGATCGAAACGGTGCAGGCGGATGGCGTGGATGACGAATGCGCAGATGGCTGTCGGGATCCCCCAGAAGGCAATGTGCATCGGGTCGACATCAATGCCGGAGCCGAGCAGGAAAGTGTGCATCAACGCGATCGCACCAAAGGCGACGAAGATGTCTTCACCGAAGAACAGCCCGACATTGTCGGTTGCCGCGCACAACGCCAGCAGCTTGATGCGCAATGCCTCGGGGAGCTTGCCGAAACGCGACTCAGCGGCGCCTTCGGCCATGGGCGCGAGCAACGGCCGCACCATCTGCGGATGGCCGCCGAGGCTGGTCAGCCCCAGGGCTGCGGTGGTTTCACGCACGAACAGATACGCGATCAACAGGCCTCCGGCCGTGGCACCGGTGAACCGGGCGATCCAGTTCTGCGCGTGCAGACGCAGGCCGTGGCGTTCAAGCAAACCGATCACCGCCAGCGGCAGAAGGATGATCAGCGGCAGCGTGCGGGTTTTGATGAAGCCCGTGCCGATGGTCGCCAAAATGGTCTCCAGCGGCATGCTCGCGGCAAGGCCGGTGGCCAGGGCGGCGAGCGCCACGACCAGCATCGGGTTGAAACGCAGGACGAAGCCCAGAACGATGACCAGCACGCCAAGCAGCGGCCAGAGGTTGATAGCGGTTTGCATGATGGGGTTCTCGTTGGCAGTGGCGGTACCTTGCTGGGGCACGAATGAGGAACGTGTTCGAGGAACGAGCGGTCGCGGCACCTGTGCTAAACGAAGTGACAGTGCCGCTGCCCCATGGCACCGCAGTCAACGCCGGGGCGTCCAACGGGAAAAACCCGCTATGGCCCATAAGATTTTCTGTTGCCGGGGTGGCATGCAACCTGCTGTTCCAGTGCTCAGTCTGCACAGGTCGTGCCTGCAACGCTGTGACGCTCCCCCGTCATCATGTAGGTGCGCCGGCGCTCAATTGCTCAAGGAAATCCCTCGGTGAATCTCAAGTTTCTGGAAACCTTCGTCTGGGTCGCGCGGCTGAAAAGCTTTCGTCTGACGGCGGAAAAACTGTTCAGCACCCAGGCCTCCATCTCCAGCCGCATCGCCGCGCTGGAGGACGAAATGGGCGTGCGCCTGTTCGTCCGGGATTCCAGGGGCGTGTCGCTGACGCAAGAAGGTGCGCGCGTGCTCGAATACGCCGAGCACATCATGGACACGATGCAAAGCATGAAGGCGGCGATCAAAGACCCGAGTCAGGTGCGCGGCCGCATCCGCATCGGCGCCATGGATACGGTGATACACACCTGGCTCAGCCCCTTGGTAACACGCCTGATGAAGTGTTACCCGAATCTGGAAATCGAGCTCACCGCCGAGACCGCCAGCAACCTCTGCTCGCAGCTGGAAAAGGGTTATCAGGACATCATTTTCCAGACAGACGTGCTGCGTTTCGACAGCGTGCGCAACGCGGTGCTGGCGCGCTATCCTCTGCGCTGGGTGGTGCCGACCGGCTCGGCGTTCGACCGCCCGGACGTGACCCTGGAAGAAATCGCCGAAGCGCGCATCGTCACGTTCTCGCGCAATTCGCGGCCGCACCAGGACATCCTCAACATGCTGCACACCGCCAACATCGTCACGCCACGGATCAACTGCGTGAACTCGGCATCAGCCATTACCCGGCTGGTGCGCGACGGCTTCGGCATCGGCGCGCTGCCGGTGACGCTGGTGCATGGGGAACTGGCCCAGGGCGCGTTGACGCTGATCGAGAACGTCCCGCTGCCGCCGCTGATGGACATCGTCGCCAGCTGGCGCACCGGCGCGGGAATGGAGCTGGTGGAAGACATCGTCAGCCTGACCCGCGAGGTCGTGAGCGCCTTTGCTCAGGAAATGCCGGAGGGATTTGTGCTCGAGGGCGGACCGGAGTGAGCCGGATCAATACCCTCCCCGCCCCTCCAGCAACGTGTCCAGCAACCAGGTCCCGGCCGGTCCCAGGCTTTTTTGCCGGGACCAGATCACGTCGACCGCCGAGCTGCGCGGCCAGCCCGGCACTTTGAGTTCCTTCAAGCGGCCCTGACCGCAAGTGCTGACCAGCCAGCGCGGCAGTGCCGACCAGCCGAAACCGAAGATCGCCATGTCCATCAACAGCAGGTAATTGGGTGCTGACCAACTGCGTCGCGCGCCGCTGGGCAGGTCGTCGGTGGGCACGCTCTCATCGACGATGGTGTTCAGGCGCAACGCCCGATGCTGCGCGAGATGGCGGTAATCGACGGCTTCTTCCGCGGCCAACGGGTGGCTGTGGGACACGAAGATGCCGAAGTCCGCGCGCTCGACGATGGTCGCGTAGCCCACTTCCGGCGGGTACGACGCCTGGGCGGACAGCAGACCCAACGACGCACGGCCCGTCTGGATCAAGTTGATCGCGTCACCGTGTTCGGCAAACACGCACTCCAGTTCCAGCTCCGGAAAGCGCTGATCAAGTTCGGTCATGCGCGTCTGAAATTCAGCGAACTGGTTGGCGTCGGACAGCACCAGCGTCAAGCGCGGCTCCATGCCCTCGGCCAGACGCCCCGCCGCGCGACGCAGCGTATCGGACGCCGCGAGCACGTCCTCGATGCGCCCTTCCAGCGCCCTGCCCGCTTCAGTCAACGCGGGATGGCGGGTCGAGCGGTCAAACAGTTCCAGGCCCAGATCGATCTCCAGCCGCGAAATGGCCTCGCTGATGGTCGACTGGCTCTTGCCCAGGCGCCGGGCGGCGGCGCTGAACGAACCCAGCGCGATGGTCTGGGCAAACGCTTCAAGTGCTTCGGGGGAATAGCTCACGGGTGGATACCTCTGAAGAGCATGCGACGTCGCCATCGGTTTTTCCGATGGGACCGATTTTCACTCTAGCCCATCGCGCCCCGACAATGCACACCTGCCCGCGACAAAGTGATCACCGCCATGCCTCTGCACACCCTCACGCCCCCCAAGACCGCGAAGCCGGTCGTTGCGCCGAAATCCGTCAAAGAACGCGCCCTGCATGCGCTGCTGTTCGAGCTCATCGGCGTGCTGATGTTCGCGCCCGGGCTGGCCTGGGTGCTCGGCCAGTCCATCGGCAAGATGGGCGCGATGACGGTGATGATTTCCACGGTCGCCATGCTCTGGAACATGGTCTTCAACGCCGGGTTCGACCGTCTGCGCGCACGGTTGGGTTTCGTCCTGAATTTCAAGGCGCGGGCGCTGCATGCCATCGGCTTTGAAGTGGGGCTGATTTTCCTGGTGGTGCCGATGGTGGCGTGGTGGTTGTCGGTCACATTGCTGGAAGCCTTCCTGCTGGACATCGGTCTTGTGCTCTTGTATCTGCCGTATACGATGCTGTTCAACCTAGCCTACGACGGTGTCCGCGAGCGTCTGCTCGCCCGTCCCCAGCCATGCGCTGCTGATCGATAGCGGCACAATTGGTCTCCCCTAAACCTCCTTCATTGGCTATTCGGCGTGCGACGGTGCCGACGTAAGATTTCGCCACGTCCAGCGGCTATCGCCGGCAACCTTTGAAAGAGAGCACTGACATGAACAACCGAATCAACTGGGCCCAGAAATCGCCGGAAGCCTACAAAGCCATGGTCGGCCTGGAGACAGCGCTGAGTAAATCCGGGCTGGATCATTCGCTGCTGGAGCTGATCCGTCTGCGGGCGTCGCAGCTCAACGGCTGTGCATATTGCGTGAACATGCACGCCAATGACGCACGCAAGGCCGGCGAAACCGAGGCTCGTCTGCAAACCCTCAGCGTGTGGGAAGAAACCGAATTCTTCACCGAGAAGGAAAAAGTCGTACTCGCCTGGCTTGAAAGCCTGACCCTGCTGCCTGTGCACCGTGCGCCGCAACATCAGTACGAAGCGTTGCTCAAGCATTACAGCGAAGCCGACGTGGTCAACATTACCTTGGCCGCCGCCACCATCAACGCCTGGAATCGCTTCGGCGTGGGGTTTGCGATGATGCCGAGCTGATTCCCGTTATTGGCCTCACACCCGCAAAAACCGTCCGCTGATCGCCACACCCAACAGCATCACGGCGATGATCATGAACGCCGCGCCGAGGCTGCTGAGGTGGGCGACGAACCCGATGCCAGCCGGCCCCATCAGAATGCCGATGTAGCCCAGCGTCGTGATCGCCGGCACCGCCACGTTCTCCGGCATGGTCTTCTGCCGACCGACCGCGCTGTAAAACACCGGCACGATGTTGGAACAGCCGATTCCCACCAGCGCGTAGCCGCACAGCGCCGCTTGCCAGACCGGGATCAACGTCGCGACGGTCATCCCGGCGGCCGCGCACAGCCCGCCAAACAGGATGATTTTGTGCACGCCCAAGCGCCGGACAATCGGATCGCCGCACATACGCCCGATCGCCATGGCCAACGCGAATACCGCATAACCGAATCCAGCGTAGGACGGTTCGACGCCGCGCTGGGCGCTGAGGAACACCGCACTCCAGTCGAGCATCGCGCCTTCGGTGAGGAACACCGTGAAGCACATCAAGCCGATGAACAGCACCACGCCCCGGGGAATCGCAAATGCCGGGCCGCCCGGTTCACTGCCGTACGGCAACAAGTGAGGCGCGGCTTTGTACAGCGCAATCGCAATGAACAACGCAACGACGGCCATTGCCAGCCACGGCCAGACGCCGACGCTCAACAACGCCGACACCCCCGCCGCGCCCAGAATCCCGCCGCAACTGAACAGCCCGTGAAACCCGGACATCATGGTCTTGCCGCTGGCCCGCTCGACGATGATCGCCTGAATGTTGGTCACACACCCCAGCGCACCCATGCTCGCGCCGTAGACAAACAGCGTGGCGACCATCAGCGGCACCGAGCTGAGGGTGGCCAATAGAGGCAGACACACACAGGCGATCACGCCCGTCATCACGATCAAACGCCGACAGCCATAACGCACCGTCATCGCCCCGGCCAACGGCATGGAAACGATCGAGCCAATGCCCAGACACAACAGCAACAACCCGAGGCCGGCGTCGTCCAGACCCAGACGGCTTTTCGCATAAGGCACCAGCGGCGCCCAGGCCGACATACTGAACCCGGTGACAAAAAAAGCGATCCGCGTCGAAAACTGCTCCAGCCGCCCCGGTACCACAGGCGCTGCGGTGCTGATGGAAGTCATTGCCGCTCCGTTGAAAACAGCGGCCCGGCATGGCCCGCTCGGGACCAGCCTAACAAAGCTTGAAACAATGCCGAAGAAGGGATGTTGCAGGCAGTGGCCTCAGGAACGCCTCACTCGCCCTCGAAGACATCGACGCGGAGCGTCAAAGGATGCATTCCCACGCGGAGCGTGGGAACGATCGATTGCTTCAGTGGGACCGGCTTTAGCCGGGAAGCCCTTGATCTGCTTTTGATCTGATCTTGATCTTGATCTTCAAACACAAAAGGCCCAGACGACACCAATCGCGACTTTGGTGCAGGCCGAACGCAGACGACGCGCAGTGGGCCTAGCCGCATGGATGCGGCGAGAGCGCCGTCAGGACATGGATGTCCGTTCGGCGCGGGCCCACGGAGCGTCGTCGGAGTGAGGGTATTCCGACGAAGGAGGAACCTAACCAGGAGCAAGCACCCTTGGTTACTTGGGGTGCTTTTCCAAGTAACTCGCCGAAGGCGAAACGTCTGCCCCCAGGCAGACGCCCTTGATCTTAAGGACGTTGATCCAGATCACGCCTTCCAAGGCGACCGCCGAATGATCTCCACAAAATTCAGCGGCTTGAACGTCGGATCCTCATCCACCAACACATCCGCATTCACCGTCCCGAACGTCGTGTCAGGCTTATGCCGAAACCCATCAGCAAACGCACACAAAATGCACCCCTTGAAATCCTCCCCGCGCGGGTGAGCATGGGTCACCACCTCCCGCTGCTCATCGCTGAACTCCCCATAGTTGATCCCCAACACATCCATCTCCACGCCCGCCGTCACCAACGCCACGTTCGGCCGCAAATGCTCCGGCACGCCCGGCGTCGTGTGCAGCGCAATCGACAACCACACCTGCTCCACATCCCCCTCGGACAACCCAAACGGCTGCATGAACGCGCGCGCCGCATTGGCCGAATCCACCTCGAAACGCAGGTCCGCACTGCGATGCCGCTCCACCAGACCCACGTCATGAAACATCGCCCCGACGTAAAGCTGCTCGGCGTCATATTTCAGCCCCTTGCGCTCCCCCGTCAGCGCCCCCCACAAAAACACCCGGCGCGAGTGATGAAACAGCAAATCGTCCTCCTGCTCGCGGATGTACTCGGTCGTAGCGCGGGCCAGCGCGCTGTCGGGGATCTTGATGCCAGCAATTGATTGAGTCATGGGAAGTCTCTCCAGCGGCCGCACCGGTGTGGCGCGTTGAAGAGAAGTCTGGGCGACGGCGCATACCGGCTCAATCGGCGCGCGGTCTCGTTCTCTGCCAAACGTGCATCGTTTACTGCCAGCCCACCTGCGGTTTACCAGATTGCTGCGGACCGCCCGCCTGACCTCGGATAAACTCTGCGCCGTTGCAGTGCGCTACGCCTCAAAAAGCGCTTTAAAAAGTGCCCTCAAAGCGCGCCATCAGAGCCCGCCGATCAAAGCATTCCTGCACCCCACACCTGATGCATCGAAAACAAGGAGCCCCCGTGTACAAGGGCGTTGCGTTATCGGTCATGGCCTCCTGCCTGTTCGCGGTCATGTACTACTACACCTCACTCCTCACGCCATTGAGCGGTGAAGAAATCTTCGGTTGGCGCATGCTGCTGACCCTGCCCTGCGTGACCCTGTTCATGCTCTCCAGCGGCGACTGGAGACTCGCGCGCGCCCTCGGCGTCCGGGTGCTCCAGACGCCTGCATTGCTGGCGGGCATGGCGCTGTCGGCGACGTTGATGGGCGCGCAGCTGTTGCTGTTCATGTGGGCGCCGCTGCACGGCCGCAGTCTGGAGGTGTCGTTGGGGTATTTTCTGCTGCCGCTGACCATGATCCTCACCGGACGTGTGGTGTACGGCGAGCACCTGTCGCACCTGCAGAAAATCGCCGCCTGCTGCGCGCTGGTTGGTGTGGGCAACGAGCTGCTGCGCCTGGGCAGTTTTTCCTGGGAAACCCTGGTCGTCTGCCTGGGTTATCCGCTGTACTTCGTGCTGCGGCGCAAGCTCAAGACCGACAACCTCGGCGGTCTGTGGTGGGACATGCTGCTGATCCTGCCCGTCGCCGTGCTGTTCATCTGCCAGGGCAACCCGTCGGTGGTGGAACAATTCCCACGCTTTTATGTGCTGATTCCGGTGTTGGGGGCGATCAGTGCGTCGGCCCTGGTCAGCTACATTCTCGCCAGCCGCCTGCTGGCGTTCAGCGTGTTCGGCCTGCTGAGCTACGTCGAGCCGGTGCTGCTGGTCGGTGTCGCCCTGCTGCTGGGCGAATCCATCGGCCGCGACGAATGGATGACCTACCTGCCCATCTGGCTGGCGGTCATGGTCCTGGTGGGGGAAGGCGCCAAGCATGTGTTGGCCCAGCGCCGACGCAACAGCGTTTGAATTGAAGTTTGCGCCTTAGCAGCGTTAATGACCGAACCGCGCCAGCTGCATCTCCTGCAACCGGCTCAGCGTGCGTCGAAACGCGAACGCCAGATAGCCTTCGGTGTACAGCTCGGCCATCGGCATCGCGGCTTCGATGTACAGCGGCACCTTGCGGTCATAGCACTCGTCCACCAGCGCAATGAAACGCCGCACGCCATCATCATAGGGCGACAGCTGCGGCAGTTCGCGGTCCCCCGCGGTGACCTGTTCAACGCCATCCTCGGTACCGCGGGCGATGCGCCCCTCGCGCTGGGGTGCGCTCAACGCCGGCACCTCAGTCAACAAGACCGCTTTGTAGCGATCGCACAGCTCGATGAAATCCATCGCCGCCAGCGGTTGCTCGCACAGGTCGGCATAGCGGCACCAGATCACCGTTCGACTGCTGCGCACCACCGGCACATGGCGACGACCCAGCGGCACCGGCTGAATCGACACCGACTCACCGCTGCTCAGCGCTTCGAATACCTCCACCAACGCGCTCGGCCCCTGCTCGGCCTTCACCCAGTAGCGCTGCTGCGCCTGACCGGGATGCAGCCGGTGGTCCTCGCCGCCGTCGACCGAGACCACCTCCATGAACTGGTTGATCGCCGTGATCGCGGGCACGAAACGCTCGCGGTTATGACCCGTGGCGTACAGCTGTTCGGGCAATTGATTGGAGGTGCACACCAGCACCACGCCCTCGTCGAACATTGCGCGCAGCAAGCCGCCGAGAATCACCGCGTCGCCGATGTCGTTGACGAACAACTCGTCGAAGCACAACACGCGCACGTCCTGGGCCAGCTCCCGGGCCAGCACCTGCAGCGGTTTGGCCACGCCAGTGAGCTGGAACAGACGCTGATGCACCCATCGCATGAAATGATGAAAATGCTGGCGCCGGGCCGGGACCTCCAGGCTGTCGTAAAAACGGTCCATGAGCCAGGTCTTGCCGCGCCCCACCGGGCCCCACAGGTAAACGCCTTTGACCGCGCCGCCGCGCTTGCCGTCATTCAGCGCCTGCCAGCACGCCTGCAAGTGCAGCGCGGCATTGCGCTGCGCCTCGTCCGGCTGAAAACCCTGGGCATCAACGGCCTGCTGCCAGGCCTCAAGTGGAGACAGAACGGTCATCGAAACGCTTCATTCGGCAGTGGAAGATTGATCGTGGCGTCTGGAATAAGAGGCGCCCAGCAGATAAAAACAGCCGCCGGCAATGATGAACGCCGCCAGCATGTAAAACATGAAATGCGCCGACCGGGTCGCCAGGGCGAAACCGCACAGTACCGGCCCCAGTGCGCCGCCGAGGTTGGAGAGGTTCTGCGCGCCGTAATACATGCCGCGCAAATGGGTCGGCGCGATGCGGTCGATGAACATGTACTCGGCCGGGAACACGATAATCTCGCCGAGGGTGAACACCGCCACCGCCAGCGACCAGTGCAGCACCGTCGTCGACAAGGCAAACCCGACCACGCCCATCAGGAACAGGCTGAAACCTGCGGTCAGCCACTGATTCAGGTACTGATGGCTAATGCGTTTGCCGACCAGGTACTGCAAGCAGATCACCACCGCGGCGTTCACCGCGACCACCGAGCTGATCACCTGATAGGTGAATTCCGGCGTGCTGGTGGTGACCAGGTATTGCGACAGGTACGCGGTGAACTGCCCGAACACCACCGCGCTGAGCACGCCGCCGACGGTGAAGCACACCAGCCGGTAGTCCTTGAGCAGGATGCGTCCGACGGCGATGAAGGAAACTGGCGCATTGGCCGGGTCCGCCGAACTCAGCTTGCGGTCCCCGTACAACGCGTAGACCAGAAAGAAGCCCAGGCCCAGGGACGCCGACACCACAAACGGCAGCTTCATGTTCCAGTGGGCCAACCCGGCGCCAATGAACGGCCCGACCGCATAGCCGATGTTGATCAGCGTGTAGCGCACCGAGAAGACTTTGCTCTGATCGGCCACCGGCAACAGCTTGCCGAACGCGGCCTTGACCACGATATCGATGACCGAATACGCGAAATTGAACGACACCAGAAACAGGAAAAACAGCCACAGCTTGCTGGTCACGCACATGCCGATGAAGCCGGCGACGAAGAACCCGGTGAAGCACAGAATCAACCGGTAGCTGGACAGTTTGTCGGTCAGGTAGCCGCCGTACAGGCTCAGCAACGAGCCGACAATCAGCGCCCCGCCGACGACCATGCCGATGTCACTCATGCTCAATACGAAATTCGAAGACAGGTAAATCACCAAGTACGGCAGGGTGATCGCCCTGCCCAGCGTCAGAAACAACGACGACGAAAGCAGGAGATTGACTGAAGCCGGGTAGTGTCTGAGCGCAGCGAGCATCCGTGTTCTGTCCTTCATGACGTGCCGAGCCTGGCTGACAGGAATCGGCGAGCTGTTTGAGTCAAACATCGTTACACAATCGGCCGCGGCAGGACACCTGAAGAATGAGTGAAACCCGGCAGGGTGCGGCATTTCCCCAACTGGCCGTCTGCGTTCACATTCCGTAACATCCCCTCCTTTTGCACGCCGCCCGCTAGGTACTCAATGAAACCCGCCCGTCTTCGCGCCGACGTCCTCGCCGGACTCACCACCTCTTTCGCCCTGGTGCCCGAGTGCATCGCCTTCGCGCTGGTCGCGCACCTCAATCCACTGATGGGCCTGTATGGGGCCTTTATCATCTGCACGCTGACCGCGCTATTCGGCGGGCGTCCCGGCATGGTCTCGGGTGCGGCGGGTTCGATGGCCGTGGTCATCGTGGCGCTGGTGGTGCAGCACGGCGTGCAGTACCTGCTGGCGACAGTGTTGCTGGGCGGGTTGGTGATGATCGCGTTCGGGCTGCTGCGCCTGGGCAAGCTGGTGCGGATGGTGCCGTATCCGGTCATGCTCGGGTTCGTCAACGGCCTCGCGATTGTCATCGCCATGGCGCAGCTGGAGCATTTCAAAAGCGGCGAAACCTGGCTCAGTGGTACGCCGCTGTACCTGATGATTGGCCTGGTGGCGATGACCATGGCGGTGGTGTACCTGCTGCCGCGCCTGACCCGCTCGGTGCCGCCGGCGCTGGTGGCGATCCTCGGCGTCGGTCTGCTGGTGTACCTGTTCGACCTGCCGACGCGCACCCTCGGCGACATGGCGCACATCGCCGGCGGTCTGCCAGGCCTGTCGCTGCCGGACGTGCCGTGGAATCTGGACACCCTGCGCATCATCGCGCCCTACGCGATCCTGATGGCGCTGGTCGGCCTGCTGGAAACCCTGCTGACCCTGAACCTCACCGATGAAATCACCGAAAGCCGCGGCTACCCCGACCGCGAGTGCGTCGCCCTCGGCGTCGCCAACCTGGCGTCCGGCCTGTGCGGCGGCATGGGCGGCTGCGCAATGATCGGCCAGACCGTGATCAACCTGAGTTCCGGCGGCCGCGGTCGCCTGTCGGGCATCGTCGCCGGCGTGATGATCCTGATGTTCGTGCTGTTCCTGTCGCCCCTCATCGAGCGCATTCCGCTGGCGGCGCTGGTCGGCGTGATGTTCGTGGTCGCTCAGCAGACCTTCGCCTGGGCCTCCCTGCGCGTGCTGCGCAAAGTGCCGCTGAACGATGTCTTCGCAATCATCGCCGTGACCATCGTGACTGTCCTCACCGACTTGGCCACGGCCGTGCTGTTCGGCATCCTCATCGCGGCGCTGAACTTCGCCTGGCAACAGGCCCGCGAACTGTACGCCGACAGCCACATCGAGCCCGACGGCAGCAAGATGTATCACCTCCACGGCACGCTGTTCTTCGCCTCCACCACGCCATTCCTCGATCAGTTCGATCACCTCAACGATCCGCAGCAGGTCACGCTGGATTGCCGACATCTGATCTTCGTGGACTATTCGGCGATCGCCGCGCTGAAAACCCTGCGCGAGCGGTATCAAAAGGCGGGCAAGCACCTGCGCGTGGTGCATCTGTCGGAGCGTTGCAAAAAACTGCTCAAGCGCGCCGGCGTGCAGCACGCCTAAGGCAGGTCACCCGCCGGATGACGCGCGGCGCAGGGCGGGACTGCTCGGCACTGCGCGTCAGGCAACTGGCGCAGGCCTCACCCAATGACGAGGGACCGCCACTTTTCTGCGCACCGGCCAGGAATTTGTTCCAAAAAGACTCACTTTTTGTACACAACCCGCCGCGCAGTCTTTTCATAATCATCCGCAACGCCCTCACATTCAGGCCCCAAGTGGCGCAAGGCCAGCCGCCCGGGGCAAGTTGACCACTTGATCAGCTCCGTGGCCCGGTAATTGCTCATGGCAAGCCATCAGCACTGTTCCGTTCTGGTTGTGCGCTTTGGTTTTGCGGAGTTTTCTATGCCTGTCTGGCGAAAGAGTATTCAGTGGCAGCTGACATTGAGCATGGGGGCCGCGTTGGTGATCAGCAGCCTGATCGTGATCGCCATCTACGCCTTCGCGCTGAACAAACTGACCGACCGCTACCTGTTGCAGCAGGCGATGCCAGCCAGCGTCGACGCGATCCGCAACGATCTCGAACGGTTACTGGCGGCGCCTCTGACGGCAGCCAGCGACATCGGTGACAACACGCTGGTCTCCGAATGGCTCGCCAACGGCGAGGATGCCGCCCAACAGCCTGCATTCATTCGTTATCTGGCGAAGGTGCAGCAACAGCACAACGCGCTGACGACCTTCATCGTCGCCAAGGACAGCGGCCACTACATCACCAACAAAGGCGCCGATCGCACCCTCCAGCGCGGCCCGGCGGAGAACGGCTGGTTCTACGGGTTTCTCGACAGCAACAAGCAGCGCTCGCTGGAGATCGATATTGATGCCACGACCAAGGTGCCGACGCTGTTCATTAATCAGCGCATCGAGCACAACGGCACCGTGGTCGGCGTGGCCGGACTGGGTTTCAGCATGAGCGCGCTGTCGCAGATGGTCCGTGACTTCCACTTCGGCGAGCACGGCCAGGTGTATCTGGTCAGCCAGGACGGACAGGTCAAGGTCCACCCGAACGCCGAGCTGAACGATCGCCAATCCCTCACCCAATTGGTGGGCGACGCTGCAGCGCGCAACCTGCTGGCAGGTAACGGAAACGGTCAGGCGCTGGAATTCGAACGCAATGGCGAGGCCTACGTGGCGGTCGCCAAACCCGTCGCCTCGCTGGGGTGGACGCTGGTGAGCGAGGTGCCACTGGCCGAAGTCTATGGCCCGGCCAAGGATGCGTTGAGGACCATTTCGGCGATCAGTCTGGCGGTGGTGTTGTGCTTCCTCGGCTTTGTCGCCTGGATTGCCCGCGGCATTGTCCGTCCGATCCAGCAGGTGACGACGGCGCTGGTGGACATCGGCGGCGGTCAGGGCGACTTGACCCGACGTCTGGATGAGAGCCGTGCGAACGAGCTGGGCGATCTGGCCCGTGGCTTCAATCGATTCATCGAAAGCCTGCGTTTGCTGATCGGCGATGCGCTCAGGACCAGCGAGCAATTGCGCCACAGCGTGGTGGACGTCACCCGCGTGGTCGACAGCACGTCCACCCGTGCGATGCAGCAACAGCAGATGACTGACATGGTCGCCACCGCTGTTCATGAAATGGGCCTGACCGTGCAGGAAATCGCGCGAAATGCGGGCGCCGCTGCCGACGTCTCGCGTAGTACCCATCAGGAAGCGATGTCCGCGAAAAAGGTGGTGGGTGAATCCCTCGGGCATATTCAGAGCATGTCCGACGGCGTCGGCACGGCGGCTGGCGCGGTGGAAACCCTGGCGACGCAGATTTCCACCATCGATCAGGTGCTCAGTGTCATTCGCAGCATCTCCGAGCAGACCAACCTGCTGGCGCTGAACGCGGCCATTGAAGCGGCCCGTGCCGGCGAGATGGGCCGGGGCTTCGCCGTGGTCGCCGATGAAGTTCGCACCCTCGCCGGCCGTACCCAGAGCGCTACCTCGGAGATCCAGCAAATGATGGGCGAGCTCAAGAGCGGCGCCGACCAGGCTGTCACCTCGATGCGCGCCGGACAAGCCGCGACCGGCACCGGCGTCGAAGCCAGCCGTCGCACCGGTAATTCGCTGGATGCGATTGCCGGCCATGTCGAAGAACTCACCGATCGCAACCAGCAGGTCGCCGCCGCCACCGAGGAACAGAGCACCGTGACGGAAGAGATCAACCGCAACGTGCAAGGCATTGCCGACCTGGCGCAATCAACGGTCAGCGATGTCAAAGCCTGTCGGGAAGATTGCCTGAAGCTGTCGGAACAGGCCGAACACCTTGGGGCGCAGATGGCGCGCTTCCGTCTCTGAACACGGTCACGGTGCGCAGGCGCGCAAAATAGCCTCGGTCGCCACCACCTGCGCGTACTCACCGTGCAGGTTGGCCAGCGACATGGCGTGGATGTCCCCGGCAGTGCGTGGCTGACCGAAGAAGTCCGCGCCGTCGAAGGTGAAGCAGGCGTCATGGGGCACGATGACCTCGAAACCGAGGTTGCCGCCGGTGCGCGCGGTCGACTCCACGGAATTGTTGGTCACCACGCCGACGATCACCACCTGATTGATTCCGTCCGCACGCAACCAACCCTCAAGTGCCGAATGGCAGAACGCATCGGGCACCTGTTTGTGCAGCTCGCCTTCGTCGTCCCACGGCATAAACGCCGGTTGAAACTCGACACCTGATTGCTGCGGCCAGAACACCGAGTCCGGTGAGCGGGAGAAATGCCGCACATGAATCACTGTGCGCCCGCTGTCGCGCCAGGCGCTTAGCAGTTCCAGCATCCGCTGCTCGGCGTCATGGTTGTTGCGCCGCCCCAGCTTGGGGTGGTTGATGCCCTGCTGCATGTCGATGAGGACCAGCGCGGCTTTGTGATGGATGTCCACTGCTCCTCCTTTCATGACTGGAGGGGCGTACCCCGCCTTGCTGATTGTTTGACGCTGAATTCACTGTGACCGCACTCCTACGGGGCTGCGTCAGCAGCTACTGTTCGCATATTAAAGGGCACTGAAATGCTGCGCCCATTGCTGTTCGGCGAACTGCTCGATGATGAAGTCGACGAATGCACGGGTCTTGCCCGGCAGTAGCTTGTGCCCACTGTAATAGATGGAAATGTTGCCGTCCTCGACATACCACTCCGGGAGCACCCGTTGCAGCGTACCGCTGCGCAGGTACGGCAGGGCAAACGGCATGCTCACCAGCGCGACGCCCAAACCCTGACTCGCCGCGCGGCAGGCAGCCTCGGAATCACTCAGGGTCATGCGCACCTTCATGCGCAACGGGCTTTGCTCATGACTGCGATGGCTCAACGGCCAGGACCGAATCCGCCCGGTTTGCGGCGAACGGATCAGAATGCCGTCACAGTCGTGCAAATCGTCCGGGTGCGCGATGCCTTCGTGGGCGTCCACCCATTCCGGCGACGCCACCAGCACGCGGTGAGCGGGCGCCAGGTTGCGCGCGACAACGCCCTGGGGCAGATCGAAGCCACCGCCGATGGCGGCGTCGAAGCCCTGCCCGATCAAATCCACTTGCCGGTTATCGAAATGCCAGTCGGGGGTGATAGCCGGGTAGCGCTGCAGAAAATCGGCCAGCAGCGGCACCACATACAGGCAGCCGAACATGGTGCCGACGCTAACTTTCAACGTGCCGGCGGGACTGCCCTCGGCGCTGGCCAGGTTGGCGACAGCGTTCTGGATGGTGTTGAGACTGGCGCTGACTTCGCCGAGAAACCGCTGGCCCGCTTCTGTGAGCGTCAACTTGCGCGTGCTGCGCTGGAACAGTCTCACGCCCAGCTTCGCCTCAAGTTTGGCGACGCTCTTGCCAACGGCGGCAGGCGTCAGGCTCAGGCGGCGCGCCGCCTCGGCAAAGCTGCCGACCTCGGCACTGCGCACGAAGCATTCGATGCTGTTGAAGTTCTCCATCGCACTCACTCACAACTTCCGGTTTACACAGACTATCTTGATTACCGGCTACCGCGCGGGTAATCGTCGGCAGATACTCGTGCCCATCCACCCACTCCTCACATTCACCGGAGATCGACATGACGCATCCCACCAATTTGATCGGCAAAACAGCACTGGTCCAAGGCGGCTCACGCGGCATCGGCGCTGCGATCGTCAAACGGCTGGTCGAACAAGGCGCAGCAGTGGCCTTCACCTTCGTCAGTTCGGAAGCCAAAGCGCAAGAACTGCAAGACAGCATCACCGCAGCCGGCGGCAAAGCCCTGGCCATCAAGGCCGACAGCGCCAACGCCGAAGACATCCGCAGCGCCGTCGCCAAGACCGTTGGAACGTTCGGCGGCCTCGACATCCTCGTCAACAACGCCGGTGTGCTGGCCATTGCGCCGCTCGACGAATTCACCCTCGAAGATTTCGACCGAACCCTGGCCATCAACGTACGCAGCGTGTTCATCGCCAGTCAGGAGGCGGCGCGGCACATGAAAGAAGGCGGTCGCATCATCAACATCGGCAGCACCAACGCCGACCGCATGCCCTTCGCCGGTGGCGGCGTCTACGCCATGAGCAAATCGGCGCTGGTCGGCCTGACCAAAGGCCTGGCCCGGGACCTCGGCCCGCGCGGCATCACCATCAACAACGTCCAGCCCGGCCCGGTCGACACCGACATGAACCCGGCGGACAGCGACTTCGCCGAAACACTGATGGGCCTGATGGCGGTCCCTCGCTACGGCAAGTCCGAAGAAATCGCCGCCATGGTCGCCTACCTCGCCGGCCCCGAAGCGGGCTACGTCACCGGCGCCAGCCTGACTATCGACGGCGGCTTCGGCGCCTGATCCCGGCGCTCTCGCCTTCAACGCAAAGCCCCGGACCTTTATGAGCACAAGGGGCTTCGCGCTTTTTGCTTAACCGCATGAAAATTCTGAAAAAAAGTTTTGCCTTCGCCAAAGCTTTCGACTACATTAGCGCGCCTCGACAGACTGAACGTCTGAAGAGATACGGTGAAGTGTCCGAGTGGCTTAAGGAGCACGCCTGGAAAGTGTGTATACAAGAAATTGTATCGAGAGTTCGAATCTCTCCTTCACCGCCACATTAAAAAACGCCTGTAACTTCAACGAGTTACGGGCGTTTTGCATTCTGGGTTGTACCACTCAATTGTACTACTAACCGCTCTCCATCATCCCCGTCCTAATGCCTCATCCCTCCTCCTAACGCATCCGCCCGCCCAGACTCCCCAGCGCGCCCTGCTCCGACCACACCCAATCCCGCATTACCGCGCTAAAGGCTGCGTTGTCTTACTACTGAATTGGCTCCGTGGTGGCGATGGCGAATCCCACACATCTTGTGCCAAGATAGAAATTCTTAAGACAGGGAGGTGACGCAGTGTTTTTAAAATCGTTGGCGTATCACGAGAACGAAGGGAAGCCCACATACTGGTCTTTGCAGAAAATGAGCTTCGGGCATATCACGTTGCTCGTTGGCAAAAATTCAAGCGGGAAAACTCGGGTCTTAAATGTTATTTCGGCACTTGCGGGAATACTAGCAGGACGAATGGGTGGCTTCAATAGTGGGACTTGGGACGCAGGGTTCACGAGACCTAAAGGGGAAAGCCAAGAGAAACAGTCATATAATGTCTCGATTGCGAACGGTATAATTGTTAACGAGTTCTTTAGGGTTAAAAATGTAGCTGTGATGCGAAGGGACGAAACTGGAGACGGTTATGTTATACGTCGCAACACGGATAATAAAGTTCAGTACAAGGTCGACGTCAATCAACTCATGGCGGTAGTCAGGAGCGACGCATATCAGCATCCCCAATTTGATCACTTGAAAAGGTGGGCTAAAACCGCGTGCCTTTATAGATTCGGCTCGGATTTTGGTAAAACGACATTCAGTGGCTCGGCCATTACCCCACCAGACCCATCGGCGATGTTAGATGTGAGTTCAATGGTCGACAATGTCGGACATGTGTTCGCTAATACCAACGCTAGATTTAAGTCGGACTACCGAGACGCTGTGGTCAACGCAATGCAAGATATTGGATACGAAGTTGATGACATAATGCTCGTGCCTATAGCCACAGTTATCGTCAATGGCAGTTCGCCTATGGCTTTAGCCGTGAAGGAAAGAAGTGTGAACTGCTATGTTACTCAGGACTCACTGTCCCAGGGCATGTATCGAGCGTTAGCTATCATCGTGCAATTCACTGCCAACATATTTTGGACAAGAAGCACAATGGTCGGCAGAGAACCCAAACTGGGTGACAGTCCACTTATCTTGATTGATGACATAGGCGAGGGACTTGATCATGAACGCTCTAGAAAACTGATACAGCTACTTATGAACCAAGCGCTGGAGCATAAAATTCAGTTAATCATGTCCTCCAACGATCGGTACGTGATGAACTATGTATCTTTGGAATACTGGTCTGTATTAAAGCGTAAGGGCTCCGTCGTTCAGTCGATTGACCATACAAATTCACGTGAGACCTTTATAGATTTTGAGTATTCCGGCTTAAGCAACTTTGATTTCTTCTCAGGGGAGCATTATGTAAAGGATAGTGCGCAATGAGGAAAGTAGCTATATTTGTAGAAGGCCAAACTGAACTGCACTTTGTCAACAAATTAATTTTGGAAATTGCTGGCTATGGAGTGGCTCGTGTGGAGCTATGGATACACCGAGGCGGCGCTTACTCTAGGCTCAGAAGTGAAGGCGCTCCAGAAGATGTTGCAGATGTGCTGGTTATGTTGGTTAATTGCGGCGGTGATGGCTCCGTTAAAAGCTCAATTATCGAGCGCCGGGAAATGCTAGCAGCAAAAGACTTTAGCGTAATTATGGGCCTTCAAGATTTATTCCCTAAAGGAATCGGTGATAAAGCAAGATACGAGGCAGGTCTGGCTGAGGGCCTCAACTTCCCGGGACAAACCATTCAAATTTTCCTAGCTGTTGCTGAGGTCGAAGCTTGGTTTCTTGCCGAATCTACACACTTCCAACGAGTCGACCCTTCCTTAAGCCTACCCCGAATAATAGCCGAGGTCGGAGTGGACCCTTCGAGCCCGACCATTGAAAATGAGGTCCCACATCCCACTAACCAGATAAAGAAAATCTATGCGCTGGCAAACAAACCTTACCGGAAAAGAGAGGCAGAAACTCACCGAATAGTCTCTCAACTTGACTTTGATGAAATATACACAACTGTTAGGTCTGTATCTGATTCCTTGGACGCTTTTATTTCCGGCATAGAAGCTGCACTTTTCGTCCCCGGTGCAAAAGTGAATTCGTTAGCATCCGGCTGAAGTGGTACTTGCTTTGTACTGCGGAGGATGCGGTTCTACGACTCAGCCTCCTTGAAACCTTGATATTTCGCGAGTTGAAAAACCGGTAGAACTCGCGATACATCTACTCAACCTGTATAATACCTTCGGCATCATAACGAGATGAATCAATGAAATGGCTGGACTTTGACCCCCACGTTACTTTTTTAAAGTTAAAATCTGTGGCGTACGTTATTATCACAATCCTTGTCTCTGCGTTACTAATTACACTTACTATCTTGGTATTCACTCCGAACTTGAAATTCAACCCCTCAAGCGAGGGTTGGAATAATGCAATTGAAATATTTAAGTTTCCTTTAGGGCTTCTGGCAGTATCCATTCCGCTGATCGCGCTATTCGCTGCCAATCATCGTTCAGTTCAGTCCAAGGCTCAGATGGAGCTGACCCAGTCTCAAATAAAGCTTAGTAACATCCAGCTAGAACTTACCCAATCTAACAATCATTTAACGAATTATTACAAACATGTGGATGAGTTTCAGAAGTACCTTGAAACCCACGTAAACAACCTTGAATTCATAGATGGGAATAAAGCTCAAGTAGCATACCCAAGAAAACTTCATAAGATGATTTTCCCCGGCGCTAAGCGTGGAGCCCTAAAGGTGGATGAAGACTTTATCAAAGTGCTTTGCTCAGATATGGAGAGGGTGATTGCAGCAACTGATGTATTCCGTGGGGAGAAATACGAAAACCGTGCCACTCATCTCCACATACTCAACGTGAAAATCGACCGATTAGCTAAGAAGTATCAGGTGACAGGCCACAGGAAAAATGGCGTACCACAGATGACGGAGATGAACGGTGAGCTTGTGGGCACCGCCACCATTAGTGATTTTTTGTACCCTTTTGGGCTAGTAAGTACCGTGATAACTGAGTCATTGTTATTCGATGAGTCGTTTGAGGCTCCACCACTCATTGATCAGATCGCTAGATTTGACTGGCAGAATGTAAGGCCTGACAAGAAGATAAGTAATTCAATGAACTATCATTTTGACCATCTGCTAGCAGACGACGCAACGATAATGGCTGAGAATGAAGGGATTTGATAATACATGTACGTCGCAGCTGACTCCGACCGCGCAGTGGTAACTTCCTCTTCCCTGAATAAGGACGGATATGACGAGATGGCCATAGACTACATAAGGGAAGAGCTTGATAGACTTGCGTCTAAGTTGTCGCAACTCAATCAGCACAAGTCACAAGCGAACAAGATATACGCAGAGCATCACAAGGCAATTCAGGAATTCCACGACCAGCTACCAGAGTGGGCGCTTGAGTTTCAGTACGGGATGGAACATCCATTCCATTTCAGGTGCCCATCAACCGGCGAAGACCTCACGCACAACGCACCGGCGTTATCGCTGGAGGATCGCTTAGAACTGAATCTGCTTCAGAAACTGAAGACGTATCAGTGGCTTTTGGTAGAGGCGTACGAAGCCTTTGAAGACTTCGTCGAAAGAGCCTACGCGTATTGCGGCCTTGCTGGGATCGGCATATGGAAGCGTCCAGTTGACTGGAAACACGAGGGTTCGCACGACATCCAGCGCTACCATCAACTCCCGACAAGGAAGGACCGGAAGCCGTACGCACAGCTTAGAGAGTTTCGAAGAGCGTCGAAGCATTTCGAGCATTTCGAATCCGAAAACCCGACGGGGGCAAATTACAGGGTGATACTCGTTCTGGTCGAAAAACTAAGGCACTACATTGTCCACAATGGCGGATACTACGACGATGCTGGAACCCTAGCAGGCAGAGTGCATCAAGAGTTGCCGGATATGGACATGAAAAGCGTAATGGGGTTCGTGAACTCGTTCTTCATACCCCACGGCCACGGCAAGATAGTTGACTTGCTCGAATACCCTACGGACCCAGAGAAAACCAAGTCATTAGCGACATTTCATGATCCGATGCTTGGGTTCTTCAGAAATCTGATGGAGTACGGCCTCCTGATTTTCCAAACCATTCACATGGAGATCGAAGCGCGAAAGCATCAGTAAAAGTCTTCTGGGAATACCAATCCCCCGCCGCGAGCAGATCGCATGTGAAAGGCGATTGACTGTGCAGCCAGAAAAAATAACGTGGGCCCTTGGAGACATCCGCAAAGCTATCAAACACAAGCCGAACCGGCCTCGTGGCAAAGCTCCAAACGGACCCACTAATAAGTCTCTCAGTTGTTAAAGAGCGATGCCGCCAGGAGGCCCTGTAGGGCCAGATGGTGAGCGTTCATACGTTGCACCTCCTCGGGTGTCGTCTGTTGCAGTGATGCTTAGGCTTGATCCTGAGCGGTCTTGGCTTCACGTTTGATCCTGTACACCGTAGCTACGCCACATTCAGCAAGCTTGGCCACGTCATCGGCGGTCATGTCCGGGTGCTTAGCTACAAGCGAATACACCTTCTTCCAGAGGTCAATGTTCTTCGTCTTACCTGTCGGCTTCCACTCGGGATCGGCAGCCTTCTTGTTCTCGATACCTTGCTTGATCCGCTCAACACGCTTTTCTTGGTCCAGCCGTGCCATGGTTGCCATCAAGTCCAACAGCATGTTGTTGATCACTTCCATAATCTGCCCGGTGATGCCTTTGTCTTGCACCAGCATATGGCTGGTGGGCAGGTCAGCGATAACCAGACGCAAGCCCTTCGCCTTGATCGTAGTCTTCAGCACTTCCCAATCGTCCTGTGACAGCCTCGACAAACGATCCACGCTCTCGCAGAGAAGGATTTCGCCTGACTCGGCGGTCTCCAGCAGGCGCATAAGTTCGGGCCGCTGAAGCTTGGTGCCGCTGATGTTCTCGGCATACACGCCAACTACACCCAAGCCTTTCTCAACCGCAAACGCTTCAAGAGCCACCTTGGCACGGTTCGCGTCTTGGTCCTTGGTGCTGGCTCGGAGGTAGAGGTGGGCGTTCATGGCGACTATCCTTTGGCGTCTATTTCGATAGGCCAATGATAATACGATCATATAGGTATCACCTAACCCTTTATGATAGCGCCCGACATACGGTTATCGCACTACCATATGAGTAGACCTAAACGATAGGTGTGAATGTCCCCGCCTTGACTGTGCGGCATCGGCAATTCGCTCGGCAACGATACATCCGTCTACTAATGCGACAGTGACGTGGCCCTGATCCCTCAGATACAACAGCGCAGAGAAGTCCAGCGGGTGCACCTTGGTAGCGCCGCCATGGGGCAATGATGCCAACAGCTTGAGTGCCTGAGATTCCGACATTGGGACGCGCTCTGATCAGGTAGTGGCGATTTGTCACTAAGATAGAACGATAGTTCCCTAACGGTCGTTGGGATGTCGAGATTGTGTCGATTTTTGATTCTGGAAGCGCTTTTTGATCGTTAGCTTGTTGCTAATAAACTCCTTTGAAAGCGTCCAGCTTAGCAGTTTGATAGCACAGGCCCCGCCGTTGCTAGGCTAGAGGCACGTTAACCACGTGCTACAACTTTCGAGCATGCGTGAAAACCTCATTCGAGTGCATCGTTTTGAGCGTTCTACGATAGTTTCTGAGGGTTTATGCTGAGTTAAATTCAGGAGGAAAGTATGGACGCTGAACAGCAAATCGAAGCTTGGAATGCCCGGTGGGCGATTGTTGCCGGGAGAATGGTTTGCATATCCTGTATGCAAAGTCAGGCGCTGGAAGACTGCGAGACACCTTTTAACCATGCACCGGAATGCAAGGCCGCTACTGGTGGAGACCAACAGCCATGGGCAGACCTACATAGTGTTTTGGATATGCACAGGGGTTAACGCCTATAGGTCTGCACAGTATTAATAGGAGGTTTACAGCGTATAAAATCTGACGCTGTAAACCCAGCCTACCAAGGTCAGCTAAATTACCTCAACGATTAGCTCCCCGTGTATGACGAATAGACACCGGATTTCTTGACTATCCCGCCCGATACTGCTCTTGCGTTACCAATCTGAGCTACATAGGTAATCGCATCAGGTTTATATTCTTTTGTAGCAGCTAGAAGAGTTGACGAGATATAATTTACTACTTTATCCGATTCTGCTTGAGTGTAGTTATCGAAGCGAAGCGTCCAGACAGTATCAACTTTATCCCGCTTGATCCAATTCTTGGCTGCAATATCCTTATAGAAATCACCGCGTGTATCTTCGCCATTTACATAATCTAGGGACAGCATCACATGCAGCATTAGACGTTTCCTTGTGTGGTACTGAGCTACGAAAATTAGCATCAGGTCGTTGTGGGAGACCTAAACTTACAACCGATTCGAGGAATGTGCAAGACAGATAAATGCGTTTTAAGATAATGCAGGAGCATAATAACTATGCCAGCTTTCTACATAATAACTATCTCGCCTGTTTAGCGATGACATAGTTATTATTAGAGGCCCTACACTGCGTTAAGCAGATAGCTCGATAGCGCCGCTATCGTTTGTAACGTTTTGTAGCGATAGAAATTGGCTGGAAGCCACAGGGAATAGGGCTTGTAGCGTGTTTATAGCTGGTGGGCGCCCTACTCAAAGAGTATAGCAGTGACCTTGCTGCTTTCTTCGGGCTAACAAGAAGCCCCCACCATTGCTGGCAGGGGCTTGATCGTCGTTACCATGGAACAGGGTCATAGCTTGTGTCGGGCTCGATGTTGAACAAGACAGGAACGATGTCAGCTTGTTGGCCGTCCAGCGTTTCAGCAAACGACACTGAGAACGCTGGTGATTCGATTCTGGCGAGTAGCACAGGGAAACGAATCGGCTTGTATGCTGGAATACGTTCTTTACGAGCTGGCCTTTCGTACACAGTACCGAGCACTGGATCAGGACTGTCATAATCCATAACCTTAGTGTTGCGTTGCACGTAGGCATCAATGACGTGTTGCACATCGTCTACGGCCTTGCCGTGGAGTAGATCGAACAAGGCTTGTTCGAAGTCCTTGTCTGCCACTTCATCTGTCGAACGAAGGCGTAGGTACTGGAGGTAAGGCAGGTCTTCGAGCACTTGCGACAACTCTGGACGATATTGGGCGTGACGCTCTAGCTCCATAACCAGTACGGCTACAGGTGAATACTTCACCGTCTTTGGTGACCATCCCTTAGCTTCCTTGCCTTTGAGCTGTGATTGCAGAACACCTAATTCGACTGGCGTCATCGCGTCCAACTGCTTCAAGTGACGGGCATGCACCGGGTCAGATGGGTTCAGGAACTCACGTAGCCAGCGTAGAAGCTCGTTGTGGCGTGTAGGTCTGATCTTGCCCCGCTTTACCACTTCATCAACCAGCGGTTTGCCAAGGTAGTCAATTAGACGCTCCAGCACATCGCTATCGCGTTCGTTCTCATGCACGGCATGACGAGGGTGACAGTCTGAACGGGCGATGCGGCGCCCCCAGCCGAAGTAGTTTGTCCCGTGGGCCTTGTTTGGCTTCTTGGGACTAAGCACCAAGTTATCGGCGTAGTACATTCCGATGTGGCGTTGACCTTCTACAGGAGCGATGTGGGAAAGCTCGAACAGGCGCACCGTTCCGTATTGGTTGCACTTGAAGGCCAGAGTTTGAAGCTGGATCACTTCGAGTAGCGATTGGGCTGTGTGGCCCTTGAGCACTTCCAGAGTTCCTGCACGTTTACATTCCAACACAAGGCGATAGAACGGCGCTGAGTGGCGAGCCTTTTCGATACGGTCAACTTTAGGGCGTTTGCTGTTGGCAGTTTTACGAGAGCATTGCACGGAACAATACTTCTTAGTGGCGGTGGGAGTGGTGAACACTTTGGAGCATTTGGTACATCTACGGCTGTAGCGCTTCTTTTTTGGCTTCTTAGCCTTGGTTGTAACTGGTGTTGCTTGTTTCATTTATTGCTCCAATCAGGATAGCGGGAATGGGATAGATGGTCATGAATGCCTGACGGCATGAACTACTACAGAATGGGCGGATACGCTTTGATGCGTAGACATGACCACACTTCTTGCATGTGCAAACTTTCATGCTGCGAACCTCTCGAAGGGAATAGCGGGATTACCGTCAGGATGTGCAACTACCCAACGGCGAAGGCAGTGGACATTGGTCACTTCTCTAACGATGTAGCGTTTACGTGTTGATCCGATCAATGTCATGGCGGCTGACATCGCCGCCCCTTGTGATGTGAATTCGTATGGCGAAGCCATGGAATGTTCTCCTGTTCGAGTAAGATGATGTTGTATGCCGGGCATACATTTGTAACGTGTAAATGGCTTGAAAGCCTTATGTAGCAAGGGTTACAGCGTCATGGCACCATTATCAAAGATAACAGCAGTGGCGTTGCCACGGCCTTTAAAGTGGCTTCAGCGAGAATCCAGCAAGAATTTCAGCCAGAACCATTGACTCAGGCTTACCAGCGAAAATGCCACGAAGCACGATGCTGGAAAAGATCGGGAATGTCTGAGCGACAGGGGTTCCGAACTTTTCCGAAACGTATGTACGGGCAGCGGACTCGTAGTCCGGTTGTTGCATGATTTGTTGATAGTTCATTGATTTGACTCCCGCTTGATTACCCAATCACCTTTCCTCCCAACTCCCGGCAAATTTGCCGGAAGGATGAACGACTGGAATGGAAAGCGACTATTTGCTTTGTTGTGCTCGTTGCATGCAGTGAGTACATAGTCCTCGCCATGCTCGCTGGCTTTCATCACTAGTGTCCATGTTGTCTGCGACTTTTGCACCGGCACTTCAACCGGCAGTGTTTCAGGCGCCCAGCGGCGCCTTAGAATGAGTTCGAGGTTATCCATTAAGCAGCCTCGCCGTTTTCATTCAACTTACCTTTCTGAATCAAAGTGGCACGAAGCTTGTCTCTGCTTTCCTGCATTTCAGCTCGAACCTTATCTGCAAGTGCCTTTTGTGCAGCGAGTTGTTTCTCTTGCTCCTTTCGAGCAGCAGCGGCAAGGGCAATCTCGACTTGCCTCTCAATCTCTTGCGCCTGAGCGGTTTCAAGGTCTTTGAGGTACTGCACTTTCATACCAGCGAAGATATCGTTTAGTTCAGCCGCTTGTTGCTCCGCTGGCTTAATCACATGAATCTGAATCAGTACCACTCCGCCAGCAGTGCCCACAAGGTGGAAGCTTTCCAGCGGTGATTCCACTGGTAGAGGTGTGTATCCTTCGGACCGAAGTTCGTGATATTTTTCTGCTGCCGATTGGCAGCCTTCAATCATGAATTCGACAATGGCGCCCTTGGCGTTCAAGTGTTGTGGTTTCTCGATTGTTGCTTCGTAGAAAATTCTCGCTTGATCGCACATACGATCAAAAGTGCTCTGCGAAAATACATTTTGCAGCGGGGTGTTCTGGCTTTCCATGATAGTTCTCCTAAAAAGGGTAATTGCCTAAAGGTAGGCTGTGATATTGCGAAATTGAGACTTTTAAGCTCCGTATTACGTCGCGTGTAGGCGTGCAAAAGCTGCAAGTGACACTACGCCCTTACTTGCATGTTCTGATGCCCTGTAAGGCCATCAGAAGCCGTACAGCTTGAGGTATGCACGAGCAGCTACAATGCCCATCGGAATTGCATCATGTAAGTCATACTCATCGGCGTCAGGGTGGTTGCGAATCCAAGTTAGGATGTATTCTTCTCGGTCTTGCACCGAGACGGACTGCTCCGCTCTTGTACGCTGGGATGCGGGTTTGGCATTCCCAGTATTGCCTTTCGGCACTTGATCGGTGATGTGTGCCGACTTCTTCATCAACTCGCCGATGTCTAATAGGGTTTCGTGGTCCCTACTTAGATGCTTATCGTAGAACGCAAGGGATTGTTCGTTGGCAAGGACAAAAATTTTTAGCGGTGTATCAACTGGCGTGTAGCTGGTAGCAATGACTCCGACAACAAGGTTGCTGGGGCGATTCACGATAAAGTAATTGCTCATAGGTTTTTAGCTCCATAGAAGTTCCTCTTTTTATGGTGGGGTTGGGTTAGGCAGTAACTTATATGTGTGGGTTTGCCTTTTTTCGCAGTAATGCACGGTCACAGTCTAGGCTACAAGTTGTCAGCCGGCGCCTCTCTGGGAAGCTTCGCCTACATATGACGCAGCGTGGACAGGGTATTTTCAGCATGCTGGTAATTCCTACTCTATTTGAGTTTGTTGTTTGATACGCTGGCGGTAAAGATTCGTGTAGCACTTCACTCCACATGTTGGAGTTGAAGTTGTGCGCTGTGTAGCTACAGGCTTGCCGCATACGGCACAAGGTCTGTATCTGATGAGGCTTCGTTTCGCAGGCAAGGGATTACCTCCTTCTGGGTAGGTGGTTGCATGATCGTTTGTTTGCAAGATTAAGGATGAAACGCATAAAAAAGCCGAACCCGAGAGTTCGGCTGAATGGAGTGTCGAGGCCAACACCACCAAGGATTTATACCCTGCCCAGAGGATCGAGGCTTTTAGCACGGGTCATGCTACGAACAGTGAAGGGCTGTTCTGACAGTAGCGGCCCAACCCACTGCTAGAGGTTGCTGAAGGCACCGTAATTGCCTTGACCTATCACGCCCAAACGCAACTACTCGAAGGAGACGAGATTGGTTCAGATGTTTGAATTTGGGAAAGTGTAGGTTGTTGCAGATGATGTCGCGTATGAGATACAGAATCGGAAATGTTCTTTGTCTTTGTTTACCTATTATACCATCCTTTTGCCTCTTTGCATAGCCCCATGTCGCATATGTCGTTGCTTTTGTCTCTTATACCGCTTGATTATTGTTTCGGAAGCAGAGCTAACTTTTCTATCGCTGCTAGTTTCTGAGCTGTGCTGGCGCCCTTACTGTAAACGCCGTGCGTCACGGACTTACTTTCATGGCCTACTAGTTCTTGAACGATGGCCTCCGGCACATCTCCACGCAACAGCGCAGTGACAACGCCATGCCGAAACCCGTGGAACACGTGCAGCGGACCAAAGCCTGCTTTCGTCCTGAGCTTGCCAAACTCTTTGGAAAGATTGTGAGACCGCTTGCCGTACTTGTCCTTACTGTCGCTTGGGATCAAGAATCCATCGACGGACGCTTTGCACAGACGCTCTACAACCGGGAGAAGGCTCGGATGGACTGGGACCAGTCGTTCAGAGGCTTTAGACTTTGAGCGCGGGAAGTTAAAACACTGGACTCCCTCGACCGTGATTACATCCGTAGTCTTGAGCTGGCAAAGCTCCTCGACGCGACCACCCGAATACCATCCCAACAAGATCAAATCAGCGAGTGGAGCATTTCCGGCTAGGTTTGCAGCCGTGTGGAGCTTGTGAGCCTCCGCCGGTGTGTAAATTTGCCGCTCTGCACCGGAGGTTTTCTTGCCGCCGCCCTGTGGCAAGTCATGACCTTTAAAAGGGTTTGCTTTGTCTTTGAAATCCACACGCCAGCCAGCGTCGTATTTCATGGCCCAATCCCAAAATGAGGTTCCAGCCATTAGATGCTGATTGAGCGTCGCGGGGGCTCGATCCATTGATAGCAGCCAAGCGTCGATGCTATCGAACTCAAGCGGCAACGACTTTTCCTTAAGAAAATCTGATAAGCGAGTCATTCGGGTCACTTGCTGGTCAACGTGCTTCTGCGCCCCTCCCCGGCTCTCTCTGAATGTCCTGTAAGCGTCCAAGCGCTTGGGTGTGATAGGCGAGGAAGACTTGTAACTGGCGGGACTCGCCAACACACCTCTTACTTCGGCCTGCTTATCCAACGGAAGGTCGTATGCCCGGGTGAGCTGCGACGGAATTAGCCCAGTAATACCCTTACTGAGTTTGTCCATCAGCTCAATCTTTCCTGTTAACCCCCTCTCAAGATGTTCACGGACGAAAGACTCAAACGCGGCAACGAATCTAGGATTTCCCATCATTCTGGCTTGTACCGCAGGATCAATCTCAGGAAGCTTTGGTGCAGCTTCACCGATCAGCGCTCTCTTTTGACCTTGGAACATCTCAGTGATAATGCTCTGAGTTAACAGCACATCATCCTGCCAGCCTTCGGGGAGGGGGCGCCCTGCTCTGGCTGCCGCAATCCTAGCCTTCCACGCGCCTACAATCGCGTGCTTACGATCCATCGCCACCTTTCGCGATCCAGTCTCCAGCGACTTCACGAGCACTTTGCAACCTAGCTTTCCCTGCACATCAGCGGGCACAGCAAGGCGGCAGTACCAGTTGGACTCACCTTTCTTTTGAATCAAATTATCTGGCATAGGAGTCCGTCGTAGGGTGGTCAATGAAGGGGATTGTACTACTCAATTGTACTACTATGCGCACTGTAAGCCTTGTAGTACGGAGCTTTCAGGCTCAAAGGGTAGGTTTATTCGAATCTCTCCTTCACCGCCACATTAAAAAGATCCCCGCAGCGCTTATGGCGTGCGGGGATTTTTGTTTGTGTCTCTCGACAAATTTCGTCTATGTGGGAGTGAGCTTGCTCACGAAGACGGCATGTCGACCGCCAGATCTTCTCCGGCCAAAACTTCTCTTCGCGAGCAAGCTCCCCCCCCCCCCCCAGTTCCTGCATCGACTGGTAGACCAGTGATGTGTCTGCTCTTGCCCCGAGCCACCCCACCCAGCAAACGACCACGTGACCCCACCCACCGGACTAACTAGAATCGTCCCGCGTTGATTTTTCCACGCAAAGCGTCGGAAAAATCGCCATTTGGGTGTCTGAGCAGCTAAGGTCTACCCGTCGTACTGTGTGAATGAATTCAATTCCCGTACACGACTAGCGCTACACACAAAAAAACAGTCCGTATTCCGGCCCCCATTGCGCACCCGCGAGAGACACACGCAGGGTGCGAATTCGCAGGAGAAGGTGATGAATGGCATCGGTAAACGTTTGCGCCAAGAAAGAAAACGTCTGAAATTGACACAAAGCGCACTGGGCGCCATCGGTGGCGTGGAAGCCAACGCTCAGGGGCATTACGAAAGCGGGCAGCGACTGCCCAGGGCGGATTATCTGTTCAAGATCGCCGCCGCCGGCGTGGACATTACCCGCGTCGTCACGGGAGTAGAGGCCTCGGCCCGCGTTGAATTGCCCTCGTTTTCGACGATGCAGACCCATGAGGAGTCGGAGAGTGAAGCCGATCTCGACAGCTCGGAAAGCATGGTGAAAATCATCAGCCAATTGCGCCAGAGCCTGTGGATCACGGCGAATGCGTTGTGCGAAGTGACCCGACTGGTTGACTCCGAAGCGCCGCGCTCGAGCGCCGATCATGTCGAAGATCACCTGAAGGTGTTGCAGGGCGACGCTGACATGTTCGCGGCCCTGGCGTTGGCGAAAGTCCAGAAAGCCGCCCACGAAACCCACTGATCCCGATCAGGGTCACTGACAACTGCACCTTCCGGATGGTAGCCTTGCGCCATCCAGGGAGGTTTCGATGATCCGATTTCCAGCATTGTCCGCAGCGGTCATCACGTTGCTGTTGTGCGACGTGACGCACGCCGACGTATTCAAGTGCGTCGCCGGCAACGGCGCGATCAGTTTCGCCCAAAGCCCTTGCCCGACCTACGTGGGCGAATCCACAGCTCTGCGCCCGCCTCCGTCTCGACTTTCCAGCGAATGGGAGGAGACCGACTTCCCCTATCGCCTGAACAAGAACGCTACCGAGATTTTGCAGGTCAGCCGGCGCAGAAAGTTGATCATCACCAACGAGCGTGAAATTGCCGACCGGCTGCAAAGCATTCGCCCGCCGCCCCCTGGCCTGCCCTCGACGTGCGTCGCCCCTCGCTATGAAAGCGCCTGCTTCGATCCTTCCGGCGGCCGTGTTCGTCAGCCCGTCAAAAGCGGCCTGATGAAATCCTCGGGAAACTGACTGCGCACCGCTGCTCACCACTTGCAGCTTGTCGCTTGTCGCTTGTCGCTTGTCGCTTGTCGCTTAAGGCTTGCCGCTCACCATTACTTCTCAATTTTCTGAACTAAGTTTTTACCGGCGCCGATGTGACGCCCCGTGAGAGCTGCTTACAGTCGGGCCCCATCGCCAGAATCACAAAAACGAGCCGGCCATGACCTCCACCGACACCCGCCACGACGCCGTTCAACACGCCGCACAAGCGCTGATCGACGCGTTCGCCCGCAACGACACCGAGGCCTACTTCGCCGCATTCGCCGAAGACGCCACCTTCCTCTTTCACACCCTCCCCGCCCCCCTGCTGTCCCGCGCCGCTTACCGCGATGTGTGGGCGGGCTGGCAGGCAGACGGCTTTGCGGTGCTTGGTTGCCGATCGCGCAACGCGCACATCAGCGTCCAGGGTGATGTGGCGATTTTCATGCACGACGTGGACACCCACGTCCGCTTCGGCGATGAAGAAAGCCATTTCAGCGAGCGCGAAACCATTGTCTTTCGGCACTATGGCGCCCGCTGGCTGGCCTGCCACGAACACCTGTCGGTGAAAACGGGCTAGCCCGGACGTGCCATCAAATGGCGAGTGGCCCTGAGAGGCTGCCGCCCGCACAACGCACTGCTTGACCTGCTTCATGGTCGCAATGCCGACCACTGCCAATGCCACGATCGGGTTCACCGGTCGCGATAACGGGCCAGCGCTTGTGCGCCTGCCTTATAACAACACGACAGCGCGCAGGAACATCCCATGGCTCACCCCACCACCACGATCGAAACCTTCGGGGTCGAACAGATCCCTGACCATCAGCGCGACGCTGCGCCCCTCGACCTGTTTCGTCTGACCTTCGGCGGCGCCAACACCTTCGCCACGGCAGTGTTGGGCAGCTTTCCGGTGCTGTTCGGCCTGTCGTTCCAGGCCGGCGTCTGGTCAATCCTGCTGGGCGTGGTGCTCGGGTCGATCATCCTTGCACCAATGGGTCTGTTTGGCGCCCTCAACGGCACCAACAATGCGGTTTCTTCCGGCGCGCACTTTGGCGTTCACGGGCGCATTGTCGGCTCGTTTCTGTCGCTGCTCACGGCGGTGGCGTTCTTCTCGCTGTCGGTCTGGAGCTCGGGCGATGCGTTGATCGGCGGCGCCAAACGCATGGTCGGCCTGCCGGAAAACGACTTCACTCTGGCGCTGGCCTACGGCGTTTTCGCCGTGCTGGTGTTGGTGGTGTGCATCTACGGTTTCCGCTTCATGCTGTGGGTCAACAAGATCGCGGTGTTCGCTTCAAGCCTGTTGTTCCTGCTCGGCCTCTTTGCGTTTAGTGGCAGCTTCGATGCGGGCTTCGCCGGCACGGTCAATCGTGGCAGCGAGGGCTTCTGGGCGGCATTCATCGGAGCGGCGCTTCTGGCGATGAGCAATCCGGTGTCGTTCGGCGCATTTCTCGGTGACTGGTCGCGCTACATCCCACGCCAGACATCGAAAAAACGCATCATGGCGTCAGTGTTTCTGGCACAGATCTGCACGCTGATTCCGTTTCTGTTCGGCCTGTGCACCGCGACCATCGTGGCCACCCAGGCGCCGCAGTACATCACCGACAACAACTACGTCGGCGGCCTGCTGGCAGTCTCGCCCAGCTGGTTCTTTCTGCCGGTGTGCCTGATCGCGATCATCGGCGGGATGTCGACCGGCACGACGTCGCTCTATGGCACCGGGCTGGACATGTCGAGCATGTTTCCGCGCCTGCTCAATCGTGCTCAGGCAACGATTCTGATCGGCATCGCGGCCATCGCCTTCATCTTCATCGGCCGTTTCGCATTCAATCTGGTGCAAAGCGTCTCGACCTTCGCGGTGCTGATCGTCACCTGCACCTCGCCGTGGATCGTCATCATGGTGCTCGGCCTGATCGTTCGCCGTGGCTTCTATCACCCGGCGGACCTGCAAGTGTTTACGCGGGGTCAGAGCGGTGGCCATTACTGGTTCGAACACGGCTGGAACTGGCGCGGCCTGGGCGCGTGGCTTCCGAGCGCGGCGGTGGGCCTGTGCTTCGTCAACTTGCCGGGGCAGTTTGTCGGTCCACTGGGCAATCTGGCGGGCGGCATCGACATCAGCCTGCCGATCACCCTTGGCCTGGCCGCGCTGCTGTACATCACCTTGCTGCGCACCTTTCCGGAACCGGTCGGGGTGTATGGCCCCCACGGCCCTCACCCGCTGCTGGGCGATAACGCACACCGCAATGTGAAGAAGCCGATGGCGATCGGTTGATATTCCGACGCCGTTGACCGAGGGCTCGCTGCAAAGCGGGCCCCTTTTGTTCGGCGGCCTGCGCACGGGGCTACCCCGACCGACGGGGCGTGTGCCGCTGGCGCCAGTGATTTACATCACGCACAATCGCCCCTCACCTCAGCATCCACCCACAGCAACACGTCAGCTCGACCCACAGGAGATCACCCCCGCATGAACGCAAACGACTGGACCGAAGCTGCCTTGGCGAAGTACATCGTGACCAATCCGATGTTGCAGGCTGAAATCCAGGATTTGAGCCCGAAAGAGCAGCAACAGCAGACCCTCTGGGCCTTCGAAGACGAAGCCGAAAATCTGGGGATCCCGACCTGGGAGCTGGCGCTGACTTTCATTGCCGAAACCCCCGAGCAGTTGAAGGAGTTGCGCCTTGCTGCACACAAGGAAGCGGCCGAGGCACTGGACATGGACTGGGAAGAGTACTGCGAACTGAACGAAGTCGAGGCTTAACCGCGCGCTCTCCGCTCGATCTCAGGGTCGCCAGGCCTGGCGACCCGCCCCCTGACTTGCCAGTCATCCTTTGCGCTTTACCTTGCCCTGCCGGGTGGGTAACGTCTGCGCCACTTCAAAACAAAAAAGGACTCGCTCCATGAGTGATTTGGTCGCCTATCAACTGGATGACGGCGTTGCGACGCTGACCCTGGCCAACGGCAAGGTCAACGCCATCAGCAACGAGGTGGTCGCCGCGTTCAATGCCGCACTCGACCGCGCCGAGCAGGACCGCGCCGTGGTGATCATCACCGGCCAGCCGGGGATTCTCTCGGGCGGGTACGATCTGAAAATCATGACCTCGTCGCCGGAAGCCGCCATGGCCCTGGTCGCCGAAGGCTCCACGCTGGCGCGGCGCATGCTGTCGTTCCCGTTCCCCGTGGTGGTCGCGTGCGGCGGTCATGCTGTCGCGAAAGGCGCCTTCCTGCTGCTGTCGGCGGATTACCGCATCGGCGTTGAAGGTCCGTTCAGCATTGGTCTGAACGAGGTGCAAATCGGCATGACCATGCACCACGCCGGCATCGAACTGGCCCGTGACCGCCTGCGCAAAAGTGCCTTCGGCCGCTCGGTGATCTGCGGCGAAATGTTCGACCCCAAGGGCGCGCTGCAAGCCGGCTTCTTCGACAAAGTGGTCGCCCCGGAAGAACTCACCGAAGCCGCGCGCACCGTCGCGCTGCAGATGAAGAAGATCAACATGCGCGCCCACAAGCAGACCAAGTTGAAAGTGCGCAAGGAATTCCTCGAGACCCTCGACCGGGCCATCGAGCTGGATCGTCAGATCCCGCTCTGAGGCATCACCGACAAGGCGCTGCATTCCCCTGCAGCGCATTCCCCCGAAACATCCCGTTAAATTCCTGACCCTCCGCCCGGCCCGTGGCCGATTGCCGATTCCAGTGCACATCCGTACACTGCGCGGCTTTTCGCCTACCGGGTGGTTTTTGCATGCTGTTTGTAATGCGTATGTTGTTGATGGGCCTGCACTTTCTTGTCGCTGGCGCGCTGGGGCTTTTGCTTGGCGTGTGCCGCCCGTTCAACCCTGACAACAGCCGCCTGTGTGCTCGCCTCTACGCCCTCCCCGCCATGGGGATTCTCGGGCTGCGCCTGAATGCGCAGCTCAGCCCGCAGTTCGAGCACGCCAGGCCTTGCGTGATCATCTGTAATCACCAGTCCAATTACGATCTGTTTGTCCTCGGCAACATCGTGCCGCCGCGCACGGTCTGCATCGGCAAGAAGAGCCTCAAGTGGGTGCCGTTCTTTGGCCAGCTGTTCTGGCTGGCGGGCAACGTGCTGATCGATCGCGGCAACCCGCAGCGGGCACGCCGCGCCATTCTCCAGACCACCGAAACCCTGCAGCACAAAGACACTTCAATCTGGGTGTTCCCCGAAGGCACGCGCAACGAAGGCGCGGAATTACTGCCGTTCAAACGCGGGGCTTTTCAGATGGCGATCGAGGCCGGCGTGCCCATCGTGCCCGTGTGCGTAAGCACGTACGTGCGCAGCATGGATTTGAATCGATGGAACAGTGGCGAGGTGATCATCCGCACGCTGCCCGCGATCCCGACAGCGGGCCTGACCAGCGAAGACATTCCGCAGCTCATCGGGCTCTGTCACGGCCAGATGCAGACCTGCATCGCCAGCATGGACGCGCAGGTCCGCGGGTCCGCTGCTGCCATCCGAACAGACGCTGAACAGCACTGAAAAAACCTGCGAACTCGTTTAAATCCGCCGACTCTGATCTGGGAGCGCGCTAAGCTGCGCGTCAGTTCTCCCTAAAAGAAGAAGCAGACATTATGGGTCGAGTGGTTGCCGCTGCCGTTTACAGTGCCGGAAAGAAAGTCACCAACATCTCCCTCGACGAAGGCGCGGCCTGGGCGGCGAAACCTGGGCATTTCGTCTGGATCGGCCTTGAGCAGCCAGACCTCGAACAACTGACCACGCTGCAGCGGCAGTTCAATCTGCACGAACTGGCCATCGAAGACGCGCTGGAAGTCCACAGCCGGCCGAAACTGGAGACCTTCGGCGACGCGCTGTTCATCGTGACCTACGCGCCGATCCGCGAGAACGGCAAGCTGATCTTCATCGAAACCCACATCTTCGCGGGCAAGGGCTACGTCATCACCTCGCGCAACGGCGATTCGAAGTCCTACGGGGTGGTACGTCAGCGCTGCGAGGCTCGGCCATTGCTGCTGGAGCACGGGGAAGACTTCGTCCTGTATGCGCTGCTGGATTTCGTCACCGAGAACTATCAGCCGGTCACCGAATCGATTCACTGCGAGCTGGAAGAGCTTGAGCACAACGTGCTGCGCAAGGACCTCAACGAAGCCGACATCCACCGCATCCACGCCCTGCGTCGTGACCTGCTGCGCCTGCGCCGTTACGTGGCGCCGATGGTGGAGATTGGTGAAGAGCTGCAGAAGCTCAGTTTCCCCTTCATCGACAAGAACATGCGCCCCTACTTCCGCGACGTGGAGATCCACGTCAAACGGCAGATGGAAGACCTCTCCAACCTGCGCGACATCGCCAGCCAGACCATCGAAATCAGCCTGCTGCTGGAGTCTTCGCGGCAGAGCCTGACCCAGCGCAAATTTGCCGCCTGGGCCGCGATTCTGGCATTCCCCACCGCCATCGCCGGGATCTACGGGATGAATTTCCAGAACATGCCGGAGCTGACCTGGCATTACGGGTATTACATGGTGTTGGGCGTGATCGTCGGCGGGTGCGGGATTTTGTTCGCGAGCTTCAAGCGGTCGGGTTGGCTTTGACGGGTTGGCGCGCCATGGTATTGAATCTTCAATGACTTACCGGGTGCTCCCACGGGGCTCGGCGTGGGAACTGACGAACTCTTAATCTGTGGGAGCGAGCTTGCTCGCGAAGACGGCGTTTCAGCCGCCGTAGATGTAGCGGATGCTCCAGCCTCTTCGCGAGCAAGCTCGCTCCCACAATTGATCGTTCGGCAGATGCACCTGCGTGGTTGCAAAATGAGCGCAACCGCGATGTCAGTTCACCGGCCGCTTGTTCGCCACAAACCGCATCATCCATTCCGCCACCGCCGTGCCGTGGTGGTCTTCTTCCAGGCTGGCGATGCCCTTCCCGTAGACCTGCTCACCCAGCGCGTCCTGACGGATGTCGAGCAAGGTGCGCGAGTAGTCGTGGATGAATTCCGGATGACCCTGGAAGCACAGCACCTGATCGTTGATGTGATACGCGGCGAATGGGCAGAACTCACTGGTGGCAATGACCGTTGCGCCTTCGGGCAACGCCGTGACCTGATCCTGATGGCTGATCAGCAGCGTGAGTTTGTCCAGCGCCGGCGTCATCCATGGCTGGGTCGGTGAGAGGTTGTAGTGATGAATGCCGACGCCCCAGCCTTGGGATGCGCGCTCGGTCTTGCCGCCCAGCAGCAGCGCCAGCAATTGATGGCCGAAACACACGCCCAGCAATTTGTCGCCGCGCTTGTAGCGTTCGAGCAGATACGTCTTGAGGGTTTCGATCCATGGATCGGTGCCGAAGGAATCGGCCTTGGAGCCGGTGATCAGATAGGCGTCGAATTGCTCGTCATCCGGCGGGTAATCGCCCTGCATGACGTTGTAGACGACGAACTCCGCAGGCACCGGCTGTTGAGCAAAGAGTTTTTCGAACATCCGCCCGTAACCCTGGTATTGATCGACCAGCTCCGGGCGAAGTACGTCGGTTTCCAGAATGCAGATGCGTAACGACATAAAAATTCCTGAAGCGACAAAGCGAAAATGCGTGGGCTCAAGCCTGCCTTGAAGGCCGGGGCAAGGCAAGGCCCAGTTGTGGCCGCGCGCGGTCTTCAACTGAACCCCGGCTGTCGCGGCACTACATCCGCCACAACCGGGAGCCGGCGCTAGAACAGCGTCCCCTCCTCCGCTTTCTCCAATAGCAACGCAGGCGGCTGAAAACGTTCGCCATAGCGCTCGGCCAAGGCCCGGGCGCGGGTGATAAACGGCTTCAGTCCGTATTGATTGACGAATTGCAACGCCCCGCCAGTCCAGGCCGGAAAGCCGATGCCAAGCATCGAACCCACGTTGGCGTCCGCCGTCGATCGCAGCACACCCTCCTCCATGCAACGCACGGTTTCAAGGGCCTGAATGAACAGCAGCCGGTCGCGAATATCTTGGCCGCTGATCTGTGCGTCGGGCTTCTCGAACCGGGTTTTCAACTCCGGCCACAAGTGCTTGGGTCCGCCGTCGGGGTAGTCGTAAAAACCACCGCCGGAGGTTTTCCCTGCGCGATCGAATTCATGCAACAGCTGCTCGATCACCGCGTCGGCCGGATGCCTGGGGAGCTCAACGCCCTGTTCTGCCAAGTCGTTGCGCGTCTGCTGGCGAATCTGGCTCATCAGCCGCAACGAGACTTCATCGGACACCGCCAGCGGCCCCACCGGCATCCCGGCCTTGCGCGCCTCGGTCTCTATCATCGGCGCACTGACGCCCTCGCCGAGCATGGCAATGCCTTCGTCGGCGTAGGTGGCGAACACCCGCGAGGTGAAGAAGCCGCGCGTGTCATTGACCAGAATCGCGGTCTTGCCGATCTGGCGAACGAAGTCGAAGGCCCGCGCCAGGGTCATGTCGTTGGTGCGCGCGCCCTTGATGATTTCCACCAGGCGCATCTTCTCCACCGGGCTGAAGAAATGCAGACCAATGAAGCGCTCCTGCCGGCTGATGGCGCTGGCAAGGCCTGTGATTGGCAGCGTCGAGGTATTGGACGCAATCACCGCATTGGGCACGACCACTTGCTCGGCGGCGGCGCTGACCTGCGCTTTCAGCTCGCGGTTCTCGAACACCGCCTCGATGATCAGGTCGCAGCCTTCAAGGTCGCTGTCGCGGCCTGTTGGCTTGATACGGCCCAGCACGGCATCGCGCTGAGCCTCGGTGATGCGGCCTCTGGCAAGCTGCTTGTTCAGCAGTCGCGCCGAGTAATCCTTGCCCTTCTGCGCCGCGGCCAGATTGATGTCTTTGAGGACCACGCTGACGCCCGCCACCGCCGTGACATAGGCAATGCCGCTGCCCATCAGCCCGGCCCCGAGGATGCCGACCTTGCGCATGTTGAACACCGGCGGCGCCTTGGGCCGCGCCTCTGCGGCCTTGACCCGGTTGAGCTGAAACCAGCTGCCGATCATGTTCTTCGCGACAAGTCCCGTGGCGAGCTCGGTGAAGTAACGCGCCTCGATTTTTTCTGCCGTGTGGAAATCCACCTGGGCGCCTTCCACGGCTGCGGCCAGGATCTTCTCCGGCGCCGGATAGCAGCCCCAGGTTTTGCTGCGCAACATCGACGGCGCGATGGCCAGCATCTGCGCCACTTTCGGGTGCGCAGGCGTGCCGCCGGGCAATTGAAACCCTGGTTGATCCCAGGCTTTGATCGGCGCCGGGTTGGCCAGAATCCATTCGCGCGCCTTGGCCATCAGGTCATCGGCATCGCTGGCCAGTTGATCGATCACACCTGTTTTCAAGGCGTGCTCGACGCCCATGGTCCGGCCTTCCATCAGCAACGGCAGCGCTTTCTCCAGCCCCATCATGCGTACCAGCCGCACGGTGCCGCCCCCGCCCGGAAGCAAACCGAGGGTGACTTCCGGCAAGCCCAATCTGACCTGGCCGCCATTGATTGCGATGCGATGGTGACAGGCCAGGCACAGCTCCAGGCCGCCGCCCAATGCCGAGCCTTCAATGGCAGCCACCACCGGCTTGCCACATGTTTCCAGCGCGCGAAGCTGGGCCTTGAGGTCCATGGTCATCTGGTAGAAGGCGGCGGCGCGGGTGGCGTCGACCTGACTCAGCTCGTTGAGGTCGCCGCCGGCAAAGAAGGTCTTCTTCGCCGAGCGGATGATCACACCGGCGATGGCCTCTTTGTCCGCCTGCAGGCGCTCGAGCGTCTCGGCCATGGCCTGGCGATACGCCGCGTTCATGGTATTGGCTTGCTGGCCGGGCATGTCGAGGGTCAGCGTGACGATCTGATCCGGGCCGGTTTCGTAGCGGATGGCATCGCTCATGCGGTCGTTCTTCCTGAAACGGTTATCGGGTAAAGGCGGTCGGCGTAGCTGTTATCGTGCTCCACGTTCATACCCGCTCGATGATCGTCGCGATGCCCATCCCGCCGCCGACGCACAGGGTCGCCAGGCCGTAACGCAACTGCCGGGCTTCCAGCTCGTCGAGCAGCGTGCCGAGAATGATGCAGCCCGTGGCGCCGAGTGGATGGCCGAGGGCAATCGAGCCGCCGTTGACGTTCACCTTGTCGGGGTCGACACCCATGTCCTTGATGAACTTGAGCACCACCGAGGCGAAGGCTTCGTTGACCTCGAACAGGTCGATGTCATCAATGGTCAGCCCCGCCCGCGCCAGGGCTTTGCGCGTGGCGGGCGCAGGTCCTGTGAGCATGATGGTCGGATCGGTGCTGGTCACCGCCGTGACCACGATGCGCGCCCGCGGTCGCAGTCCCAGGGCCTGACCTTTTTGCGCGGTGCCGAGCAGCATCAACGCGGCGCCATCAACGATACCGGAGCTGTTGCCCGGCGTGTGCACATGCTCGATGCGTTCGACATGGCTGTAGACGCGCAGCGCCGTGGCGTCATAGCCCATTTTGCCGATGGCCTCGAAACTCGGGCGCAGGTTGCCCAGCGCCTCCAGTGTGGTGTCGGGGCGGATGAACTCGTCATGGTCGAGCAAAAGCAGGCCGTTCCGGTCCATGACCGGCACCAGCGAACGGCGAAACGCACCCCGCTCCCGGGCCAGCGCCGCCTTGTGCTGGGATTGCACGGCGAACAGGTCCACGTCATCGCGGCTGAAGCCTTCGAGGGTGGCGATCAGATCGGCGCCGATCCCCTGAGGCGTGAAGTGGGTGTGCAGGTTGGTTTGCGGATCAAGTACCCAGGCGCCGCCGTCGCTGCCCATCGGCACTCGCGACATCGACTCGACGCCGCCGACCACCACCAGATCCTCGAACCCGGAACGGAGCTTCATCGCTCCCAGATTCACCGCTTCTAGCCCCGATGCGCAGAACCGGTTGATCTGAACCCCGGCCACGCTGACGGCCCAATCGGCGACCAGCGCTGCGGTTTTGGCGATGTCGGCCCCCTGATCGCCGATGGGCGTGACGCAGCCCAGCACAATGTCATCGACGTGGTGGGTGTCGAGGTGATTGCGCACTTGCAGTTCTTTCAACAGCCCTGCCACCAGATCCACCGGTTTGACGCTGTACAACGCGCCATCCGGCTTGCCCCTGCCCCGCGGCGTGCGCAAGGCATCGTAAATAAACGCTTCGGTCATGCTGTCCTCGCTAAACCGATGATCTGTCTTTTTATATGTCCGGCCGATAGTCGAACTGTCATGGGAGCACTGTCTATCACAAGCGATATCACAGAGCGCGCTCTTTCGCCGGATCGATTGACAGGGTAGCTGGTTGTGAGAAGTTTCGGACTCGGACGAACGGTAGCGGGCTATTGAAAGCAGGCAGTTTTGGTCGCAGGTGTCTAGCAGGCGAATATCTGAGCGATGGCTATTCGCCAATCCTAACGAAGTTATAAGAATTGGACTGGATAATCCTCAATGATCTAAACCGCACAGCACGCGGGCTCTAAGGTTAAGTCAGTAGCAGTGGCGCCATAACAAAATCGATTCACCCAGCGCCCGCCGTCCACGATCTGGTGATCGGGGCACCTGCTCTTTTGCCTCACCTTTGCCAACCCCCGTCTTGGTCTCGGCCAAAGCCCATGGGTTTCTGTCGCTCAGGAATAACAAGAAAAGGCATTTACCATGTTCAAGTTCAAGTTCAAGCGCTCGAAAATACGTCAGGCCGGACTTATCGTTTTCGCCACTACGCTGCTGCTGATCTTGCCGAACATGACTCGGTTGTTTGGCTGAGCAGCCCGCGCTCGGCACGTGCAGCATCCTGAGACGGCGTCACCTGATTCCCTGTCTCATACAAGGTGAGCGGCGGTCGTATGGGTATCAGGTCGTTGTGTTGCGGAGTGTCGGCTTTTTCTGTGGCGGGGGAGTGGCTGCCTGGCGCACTGAATAGCGCGCAAGGGGTGGGAAGGCGGCCGAGCTGAACGCCCGACCGCTAGGGACTGATCAACCCTGGCGTTGCACCTGAATCATCGGCGCCGGGACGGGCTTTTTCCTCGCAGCGGCCGGAACAGCAATCGGCGATGAGGGCGACACGACCACCTTGGCGTGCATCTGCTCGCAACCACCGCCACGGCGCATGCCGCGCACCGGGCAGGCGTCCAGATAATCCAGGCCGACCGCCAGCTTCAGATGCCGTTCCGGGATCGCCAACTGATTGGTCACATCAAAGCTGTACCAGGCGTCGTCAATCCACGCTTCTGCCCACGCATGACTGGACAGATGTTCGCTGCTGTCACTGTAGAGATAACCCGACACATAGCGCGCCGGCACCCCGAGACTGCGGGCGCAGGCCAGAAATGCGTGGGTGTGATCCTGACAGACGCCAACACGGCTGGCGAACGCTTGGGCGGCGCTGGTATCGACGGCTGTGGAGCCTGGCGTGTAGGTGATGTGCTCGTTGAGCGCGTGCATCATGTCGATCAGCGCGGTGCGGTCGGTGCGCTTGTGGGTCTGCGCGATGGCAAAGGCGCGAATCGCTTCGTCAGCCTCGGTCAGGCGGGTGAAGCGCAGAAACGGCAGGGACGACTGAGTCTCGTGTTCCGCCTCGCGCTTCTCGTCGATCTCGACCTGGCCGCGCGCACCGATGACGATGGCTTCGTGGGGTTCGTCCAGGGTCAGCACGTGGAGAATATTGCCGAACGGATCGATCTGCGCACGCACCGGGCGCGGCAATGCCAGCTGCCAGCTCAACACCTGTTGGCGCTCGCTGTCGTGGGGGGTCAGACGCAAATACTGGATGCTGGCGCGGACCTGATCGTCGTAGTGATAGGTGGTCTCGTGGCTAATTGAGAGTCTCATGCAGCCTCCAGGTAAGAAGTGTGAATGACGCTACCCAGTTGGGCCAGAAGTGGAATGAATTCGTTCAACCACTCATGCAGGCCTTCATCGAGGATCTCGTCGATGCCGGTGTAGCGCAGGCGAGCGTCCAGCTCGGCGGCCAGACGCTGGGCGGGACGGCCATTGGCCCCCGGCAGACTGGCGAGAATGATGTCCAGCTCCTCCAGGCACGCACGCAATGAGCGCGGAATATCCGCACGCAACAGCAGCAATTCGGCGACCTGACGGGCACCCGGTGCATCGCGATAAACCTCCGTGTACGCCTCGAATGACGACAACGCGCGCAACAGCGCACTCCATTGATAGTAGCCAGCGGCGGAACTGTCTGCCGCCGCGTTGGCGGACGGGCCGCGCAATTCGAGCATTTCATAGCGCGCATCGAGCATGCGCAGGGTGTTGTCGGCGCGCTCGATGAACGTCCCCAGACGAATAAAACGGAACGCGTCGTTGCGCATGATGGTGCCGTAGGTGGCGCCGCGGAACAGGTGCGAACGTTCCTTCACCCACTCACAGAACCGGCTCATGCCGTAGCGGCTCAAACCCTGCTCGGCGATGCCGCGAATTTCCAGGTACGTGGCGTTGATGTTTTCCCACATGTCGGCAGTAATGCGCCCACGCACCGCATGGGCACTGGCCCGCGCCGCACCCAGGCAACTGAAAATGCTGGCCGGGTTCTCGGCGTCCAGCGCGAAAAAGTGCAGCAAGCGCTCGGCGTGCAGGTCGCCGTGGCGCTCCAGGTAATCGTCCAGGGTTCCGGTGATCAGCAGGGGCATGGCGATTTCATTGAGGCCATCCCCGCGTCCGTCCTGGGGCATAAGCGACAGCGAATAACTGACGTCGAGCATCCGCGCGAGGTTCTCGGCGCGCTCCAGGTACCGCGACATCCAGTATAAATCCGAAGCAGTTCTACTTAGCATTGGCAGGCATCCTTAATCCTCGACCACCCAGGTGTCCTTGGTTCCGCCACCCTGCGACGAGTTCACCACCAGCGAGCCTTCGCGCAAGGCAACACGCGTGAGACCACCGGGCACTACACGGGTTTCGCGGCCAGCCAGGACGAACGGGCGGAGGTCGATGTGGCGCGGGGCGATGCCGTTCTCGACGAAGGTCGGACAGGTCGACAGGCACAGGGTCGGTTGCGCGATATACGCGTGGGGTTTGGCTTTGAGCCGCGCCCGGAACGACTCGATTTCGGCGGCGGTGGCAGCGGGGCCCACGAGCATGCCGTAACCGCCGGAGCCCTGGGTTTCCTTGACCACCAGATCGCCCAGATTGGCGAGCACGTGGGACAGCTCTTCGGGCTTGCGGCACTGCCAGGTCGGCACGTTCTTGAGGATCGGCTCTTCGTCGAGGTAAAAACGGATCATGTCGGTGACGAAGGGGTAGACCGACTTGTCGTCCGCCACGCCGGTGCCGATGGCATTGGCCAGCACCACATTGCCCGACCGGTACGCCGCCAGAAGGCCCGGCACGCCGAGCATTGAATCCGGATTGAACGCCAGCGGATCGAGAAACGCGTCGTCGAGCCGGCGGTAAATCACGTCGACCGCTTTCGGGCCGTCGGTGGTGCGCATGAACACGCGGTCATCGCGCACGAACAGGTCAGCGCCTTCCACCAGTTCAACGCCCATTTCCCGGGCCAGAAACGCGTGCTCGAAAAACGCGCTGTTGAAGCGCCCGGGGGTCAGCACGACGACGCTGGGGTTATCCAGCGGGCTAGAGCTCTTCAGGGTGTCCAGCAACAGATTCGGGTAGTGATCGATCGGCGCGATGCGTTGCGCGGCGAACAGCTCGGGGAACAGCCGCATCATCATCTTGCGGTCTTCGAGCATATAGCTCACGCCGCTTGGCGTGCGCAGGTTGTCTTCGAGCACGTAATACGTGCCGTCGCCGTCACGCACCAGATCGACGCCGGAGATGTGCGAATACAGGTCGCGATGCAGATTCAGGCCCTGCATCGCCAACTGGTATTGCTCGTTGGCAAGGACCTGTTCGGCAGGAATGATCCCGGCCTTGATGATGCGCTGATCGTGATAGAGGTCAGCGAGAAACATGTTCAGCGCCTTGACGCGCTGAATGCAGCCGCGCTCCACCACCCGCCATTCGCTGGCCGGAATGCTCCGCGGAATGGTGTCGAAGGGGATCAGCCGCTCGGTGCCCTGCTCGTCGCCGTACAGCGTGAATGTGATCCCGGCGCGATGAAACAATAAATCGGCCTCACGCCGACGCTGAGCGAGCAACTCAGGCGGCGCTTCACCCAACCAGCGGGCGAATTCCCGATAATGCGGACGAACTATGCCGCCCGCATCGTACATCTCGTCATAAAAGGTGCGGATCATGCCGTACTCCTTGTCACCATGGACACCAGAGCCTTCGCAAGGCCCGTGCCATCGGCATAAACGCTTTAATATCAATGGGTTGAATTAAACAGCCGGAGCGTCCGCACCATTCCTGTGCACGATGCGCCCTAACCCGTTCACCAACGCTTCATGGCGAAGCGTCGTTCACTCTGAAAATCTATCGCTGGCATAGCGACAGTTCATTTCCGTCCGGTTCAGGGGCTGAGCATAATCGCCCCATATCGCAGACCAACCCGCCGGATCACACAAGGCGATTGGCTCAAAACCTTATTGGCAACGCCACTCGATATTCCCTTTCCGCCGCTCCCAAGAGAGCGGCTTTTTTTTGCCCGTGATTCAGCTCGGTGCATCTCCCGCTCCACACTTGGTCGTGGAGGCGGGAGACAATTTTCAACGATCGGCGCCTCGCTTCGGCGCATGGCTGTTGATCAAATCAGCTCAATGAAGGCGCTTGAGCTCCTGTTTGACGCCCCAGCCCTCAACCTCCCCGTCCAGACCGAAAATCGCCGTCTGGAAATCCTGCTCGAAGTCGCCTATCCCATCGTAGGTTGCGTACATCAACTTGCTCAGTTCCAGGTGCCAGGCACCGTCTTCCAGTGCATTGAGCTGGACATTCACTGACTCGCCACGAAATTTTTCCGCAGCCTGACGCGCCCGGTCCTCATCCGGAAAGGTGGCATAGAACTCGATGGGGTGAATGCGTGCGAAGTCGAAACCGCCTTCTTTCATGCAGCGCAGAACATGGCTGCTGATGTCTTCTTGATAGGCTGTGCTCATGAAACGTCCTCCTATGCAACGATAGATAGAGTTTCAACTATCCCGAAACACCCTTCGATGGCGAGGCGTGTAGCGGCAGGTCATCTGCCGCCCGGGACTCAAGCATGTCGCTGACAAGGCCGGTGCGTTTTACAAAACGGGCATACGTACGCGAGCGGACTCGGGTAGATGCATCACCGACCTCGATCGCAGAGTACGCCCATTGCCAGTGCGTTGCCAATTGGCAGGATGGCGGGAAATGCAGGCTTCTTACGAAGCCTCGATGATGGAGATGATCTGTACCGCGTTCTGCTCTTTGAGTGTCTTCACGGTGGGCTCGGCAGTGCGACCGTCGAGGTCGTTCAGATCAAGATCACTGGCGACCGGAAACAGGATCGGACGGAGTTGCTGCGCAGCCTCTTCTTCACTGGGACGGTGATCGGATTCAAGATCGAGGGTTTGCTGCACACCGTCTTTATCCAGAAACGAAATAGTCCACACTTTCATCAATGTCTCCTCAGTAAAGGCCTGACAACGGCCTGATGATCTTGACCCTTGCAGCGCAACGACGTTCAACCCGAATCGTCAGCGCACAGCTGACGTTGGCAGCCTGAAGCCAAGGATTCGCAGGCAAAAAAAACGCCCCGGTCTCGGGGCGTTTTCATCAGGCTGCGGTCATTGTGGCTTTGCGTCTTTGACCCCTGCCGTGTTGTCCAGCAGGCTCTTGGTCGCGGTCTGCAGGAAGCTGTCGAGCTTCTTGCGCAACTCGGCGACGTCCGGCGCATTCGGCATCAGCTCGGCATGGGGCTTGGTGCCCAACTCGTAGCTGTAGACCTTCGGCTCCATTTCCTTGGGTTCGATCAGTATCCGGTTGCCGGTGACCAGCGCCACGGTCTGCTCGCTGCCCGATGGCTTGATCACGCCAAAACCCTCGTCTCCCGCCGGCAGATTGAGCAAGTCGCGGCCCCAGCACTGGTGCACGGTGTCGCCACCCAGGCGGCCCATGATGGTCGGCACGATGTCGATCTGCGTACCGACGATGCTGCTGCGCTTGCCGAACTTGTCCTGCAGGCCCGGGGCGATCATCAGCATCGGCACGTTGAAGCGGCCCAGGTCCATCTCGGTGATCTGCTCGTTGTTGCCGAAGCCGTGGTCACCGACGACCACAAACAGCGTGTCTTTGTAGTACGGCTCTTTCTTGGCCTTCTCGAAGAACTGCCCCAGCGCCCAGTCCGAATAACGCATGGCGGTGAGGTGTTCATCCAGCGTGCCATGCCCGGTGACGCGCTCGACCGGCAGATTGGCCGGCAGTGCGTACGGCGTGTGGTTGGACAGGGTTTGCAGCAAGGCATAGAACGGCTTGCCTTTGGCCTCGCGGGCTTTCAGCTCCTCGGCGCCACGGTCGAACATGTCCTGATCGGACACGCCCCAGGTCGGGTCCGAGAACACCGGGTTGACGAAGTCGTTGCGGCCAATGAAGTTGGTCATGCCCTGGTTGCTGAAGAAGCCTGACTGGTTGTCCCAGGCGAAGTCACCGTTGTAGACGTAAACGTCGTCGTACTTGCGCGCGCTGAGCAGCTGCGGCAGACCGGACAGCTTGTGGCTGCCTTCCGGTGTCTGCATCAGGTATTCAAAGCCCGGCAGGTTCGGGAAGCACGCCATAGTGGCGAACATGCCCTGATGGGTGTGCGTACCGTTGGAGAAGAAGCGATCAAACAGCAGACCTTCCTGGGACAGTTTGTCGAAGTAAGGCGTGATGTTCGATTCGTCACCCAGCGCACCCACCGAGTGGCCGGCGAAGCTTTCCATCAGGATCACGACGACATTCTTGATCGGCAGCGTGTTGGCCGGCGGCGGTGTGAAATCACGACGGACAGCGGCTTTCTCAGGATCGATCAGCTTGTCGTTGGCGGTCAGCAGCATGTCGCGGACGGTCTGCTGGGCTTCAGCCACAGGCAGAGTCGCTTTCCAGATGTTGTCGCGGTCCTCGGACATGCGGCTCTTCGCCGCCGCGATCAGCGTCAGCGTGCCGTTCAGGCCAAGGGTGTTGGCGAAGTTGGAGTCCGTGGTGTAGGCATCGCCCCAACGCAGCGGGGGGCCCTGGCGCAAGGTGCCGCGAGCGGCGATGACGGCCACCACCAGACACAGCAGGAAGACCACGGCGCGTTTGTACAACGGCGCGACCACACGGTTGTCGGCGCTGGCGACGTTGAACCCGCCACGGGGCCGGGTCACGCGATCGACGCCTTTGAAGACCAGGCTCAGCAACCAGGTCACCAGTGCCCACGCCAACAGATAACGAACCACCGGGTAGCCGTACCAGATCATACTCAGAACGGTTTTCGGGTCTTCTTTGACGTACTGGAAAACTAGGCCGTTCAGGCGCTGGTGGAATTCACGGTAGAAGTCCATCTCCATCAGGCCGAAGAACGCGGTCAGGCTCGCAACCAGCGTCAGCCAGAAGCGAAACACCCCACGGGCCGCCATCAGGCGCGCGCTGAACAGGGACAGCAGAAGGGGAATCAGGATGTACACGACCAGACGCAGATCGAATCGCAGGCCATTGCCGAACGCCTCGACAAACGTCGAAGCTGGCGTCGCGCCGATGCCTTCGCGGTTATAGACCAGCAGCGCAACGCGCAAAAGGGTGTACAGGACCATCAGCACCAGGCCGCTCAGGAGCGTATAGGCCAGGTGCGATTTGACGGTAGGTTGCGGCGCGCGCGCCGGGGCGTCCGTTTTGGCCATGTGTTGTGGGATCCGTTGGATTCAGGTTTAGGTTCAAAAAGCGGTGCGCCCGACCACATCGAAATGCCGGTCCGGGCTGCGGGGGCCAAATATTACGTGAACCCTCGCGGTTTACCACCGATCCCGCGCATTCTTCATGACGGATCGGCTCAAACATTTATCTCAATCAGTGGGCAGCCTTGGAACGGCGCGAATCTTCCCGAAGAAACGGTGAAAATTCCGTTCATTAACGACGCCTCTCATATTTTCTTACAAAGCCTTGAATAGCGCTCACACCTTGAACGTCTGGGCATACCGCTCGACGGCGTCTTCGATGGCGTCGAAAACAGGGGGTGCGTGGGCGTTGAGCGAGGCGTTTTCCTGCAGCGACGCCTGCACCGCTGCGATCAGCCGTTCGATGCGCACGTTCGGTTTGCGGATGTCGCAGGTCGACGCGAGGGTCAGAATGCCGAGCCTCGAGCCGAACAGGCTCTTCGAGCCATCCAGGCGCAGGGCGAGCGCGTCGTCCTTTATGTACGCGGTGGTGTTGACGATGTCGTAGGCGGGCGCCAATTGAGCGTCCGCCCCCAGCGGGTCGCGATACAGCACCCCGAAGTTCTTCAAATGGGCATCGCCGTTGCCGACCATGCAACTGAGCGCGACGATGTCGAAGAACCGATCCAGCGAATCACGCACGTGCTCAGGCGCGCAGAACAAGCGAATGGCCTTGGCGATGTTTTCGTAGCTGGAGTCGTATTTCTGCTCCGTGCCCAGGCCCATCAGCACGGCCATGTCCTCGAAGCCGATGGCACGCTGGTCAGCGTCCCGATCAAAGCGACGCATGACGAACAGCTGACGGTTATCCGACAGATAAAATTCAGGTACCGGCATGCGGGCTCTGCGCGCCGCGTCCATGCACACGTATTCGTTGACGGCCAGCCCGGGGAAGTCCGCCCTCCCCGACTTGACGATCAATTCGGGCATCAACAGTGTGGCTTTAGGGTCCGTAACGAAGTCCGCATCGGGCACGATGACTTTGGGCTGAACGCCTGAAATCCCGGTGCGCAAAATGTACTGATCGACCAGTTCGGCAAACAGATCCTGCGTCCCGTCCCAACTGAGTATCTGCCCCAGGCTTTTGCCTGCAACGGGGCCCGCCCCACCCAATAAGTCATCGATCATTGGAGACGCCACTGCAATGCGGCCGACGGGCGAACTGCTACCGGTCAATGCCATGAGCAGCATGGGGTTGATGGGCGTGGTTTTGGCGAGGCGATTGCGCAACTGTTCCAGCACGAAGCCTTCGGGCAGGTTCATCTGGAAGACGGGATGCAGGCTGCGCGAGACGTAAGCCGCATCGCGAACGCCCATGGTCAGGCTGATCTGCGACGCCGGGCTGGCGTCCAGGCCATAGCGAAACAGGTAGTCGCCGGACTCAGACGCCGACAGCTCACCGCTCTCACCCTCCGGGGTAAAAATGCGTACACGATCCAGCGGTTTCACTGGAACACCTCGCGCAGCTCTTCAAACGTCGGGCGTCGGGCGGAAACGACTTTTATCTCGGCATTTAACGCGGCCAGCACCTTGGCGTAGAAATTCACCGCCACAGTCGGGCTGCCTTTTTCGACTTCGGCGAGCTTTTGCCGTGTCATGCCCGACTGGTAGGCCAGCTGCACCTGAGTAAGGCCGCGGGATTTGCGCATCTCTTCGATCTGACTGCCCAAACGCTCGAGCAATAACGTCGCGTCCATTTGTCACGCCTGCATAACATTAAACGATCAATGGAATGTATACGTGACATGACTGGCGAGCAAGGAGAAGTTACGCAAACCTGACATCGCGTGGCAGATGTCAGGTTTACGTAACATAACAACTGTCAGGCGTTGCTTGGCTTGCTGATCGCCTGAAGCACGTACTGCGGCAATGCGAAGGCGCCGATGTGAACCTCAGGGTTGTAGTAACGGGTGACGATGCCGCTGCCGGCGAATCGCTGACGCAGGGTATCCAGCGAAACTTTGCGGTGCTCGGAATCCGTCGAGCCCCAGGCAAACGTCATCGCGCCACCAATATAGGTGGGCACCGCTGCCTGATAGAAATGCCAGTCGGCGAACAGGCCATTCATGCGCCCTGCCGTGGTCTGCACTTCGCTCAGCTGCATGAACGGCGTGCCGTTCTGCGTGACCAGAATCCCGCCTTCGTTGAGGCAGCGATGGCAGGCCTGATAGAAGTTTTCCGAAAACAGCACTTCGCCCGGCCCGATCGGGTCCGTCGAATCGGAAATGATGACGTCAAATTTTTCCTGAGTGGTGGCAACGAAGCGCATGCCGTCGTCGATGACCAGGTTCAGACGCGCATCATCGAAAGCGCCTTTGGAGTGGTTCGGTAGGTATTCCTTGCACATCTCGACCACAGTGCCGTCGATCTCGACCATGGTGATGTGCTCGACCGTCGCGTGCTTGGCGACTTCGCGCAGCATGCCGCCATCGCCACCGCCGATGATCAGCACACGTTTGGCGCGGCCGTGGGCCAGGATCGGCACGTGGGTGAGCATCTCGTGATAGATGAACTCGTCGGCTTCGGTCGTCTGAATCACGCCGTCCAGCGCCATGACCCGGCCCATGCGCGGGTTCTGAAAGATCACCAGATGCTGATGCTCGGTGCGCACTTCATGCAGCATCTTTTCCATGCGAAAGCGCTGGCCATAGCCTTCGTACAACGTTTCTTGATAATCGCTCATGGATGGAGTCCCCGATAACTACTGATGACAGGACGGCAGGCCGCCCACAAGAAGGCGCGCATTCTACGTCGCAGAGCATGACAGGTCGAATGTCGTGGTGGCGCGGGTGATCTGGCAAAACAAAAACGCCCGACTGGCCAGGCCAGTCGGGCGTCATGTGTTCTGAAGCCTTGCTGCGATACTAGATGCGCACGTTGCCACGCGGGCCAGCGATTGCCCAGATGATCAGGCCCAGTACCGGCAGGATGACGATCAGCAAAATCCAGAGAATTTTCTTCCCGGTTTCCGCGCCGCTTTTCAGCACGTTGATGATGGCCCAGATATCCAGCGCCAGAATGATCAGGCCAATCAGACCGTTGAAGGTAGAACCCATGGTGTTGCTCCTAATTGAAGGCTTGCTCACTTGAGAGTGGCGGGCTGCAATGAGGGTTCCGTTGGTCGGCAGGGATATTTCTCGGCGCAGCAAAACGCGGTGCCGGAGATCAAACCTGCGCCTTGAGCGCCTCCAGCGCGGGCTCTATCAATATGCCGAGCTCGACGCCGAGTGCCATGACCCGCTCAACGTCAGCGCCGTAGACCAGCACCGTTTGCAACACGTGGTCCAGCGGCTCGCTGATGTCCATCAGCACATACCCGCCCATGTCCTTGTTCATGCTGGAAAGCTGAATCTGAATACGGTTAAGCGCGGCCAGGGGTTCAGCTTTAGTCAGCTGTTTGGGCTTGATGTTGAACGCCACGTTGGGGCCGAACGACGCCATGATCTCGGTGAGCAGATCAGGATAGGTATCAGCCTGAAGCAAGACGGTATCAGGCAGGCTGCCGATGACGACCCACTCGCCCAGCGGGATCGGGAAGGTGTCGTCGAAATTGATGTCGGGGTTGGCGGTCAGAAATGCGTCGGGATCGGCGTAAGCCTGGGCGGCTTCGTCGGCGATTTTTTCGATTTCTTCATCGCTCATGCAGCCGGAGCTGATCTTGCTGATGAATTCGATGAGTGAAGCTTTCATGGCAGATCGTCCGGGGGCTGGAAAACAGGCGCGCAGGATAGCTGGAAATGCTGCGCGCCTCTATCGCTTACGCCCCCAGACGTGTGAGCTGTTCGGCGGTCTCGGTCGCCCCCATGGTCTGCGCGGCCATCAGCGGGGTGACGCCCTTGGCATCCTGGATGTGAGGGTTGGCACCCTTGGAGATCAGGTAGTCGACGATCGCGGTACGGTTGAACATCGCCGCCATCATCAATGCGGTACGGCCGTCGGCTGATGCGCCTTCGACGTCTGCGCCGCCTTCCACAAGGATCTTCACGGTTTCCAGATCGCCCTTGAACGCAGCGCCGGCGATCGGGCTCTGGCCATTGTCGTTGCGCAGTTCCGGGTCAGCCTTGTGCTTGAGCAGCACCCGCACTGCGTCTTGATGACCGTGGTAGCTGGCCAGCATCAACAGCGTGTCGCCTTTATGGTTGCGAAGATTGGGGGTCAAGCCGTTTTCCAGCAGCCGGTCGAGCATCGGGGCGTCACCAGCACGAGCCCGGTCGAACACCTGCTCGGCAAATTCCAGTGCCTCTTCGTCTGTCATGCGCGTGGCAGAACCGGGCGTGGCGGGGGCTTCTGACATTTTTTAACTCCAGTAGCGCAAGGCATTGCGCGGGACAAAATCAAAGGATGCGGCGATTCACGGGCCAGGCAATCTATGAGCCGTGGATAAAGCCTGTAGTTCCACTGATGACGCCATCACTCATGGCGCACCGTGGATAGCGCCGCCGCAGATGACACCAACGATGCCAGCTTCATCAACCGGCGCCAAACGATCAGTTTCAATGAGCCCGATAGCGCGAACTGGGGGCCCGGCGAGAAAATTTCGCAACAAAACGAAATAAATCCCGGATACCGCTGTCTGAGTTATGTCCGCAAAGCGCGACTCCCGCCTCGCAGCCCCCCTTCACCACCCCCCACTCCGGTAAATTGCAGGATGCACGAGAGGCATTCATGCAAATTGCACGAAGCAGAATTTTTGTAAAACCTGTAAACCATTGATTTTATTGAAGTTTATTTAACGTCAAAAGCTGGCACAGTCACTGCACTAGTCATTCCAAGCTTGTTATCCCATGAGCAATGGAGCCTCTAGACATGACTTTCATCCAAGAAAAATTCGCATCCGTATTTTCCGATTTCGAAGTCACCACCCAGCCGCGTCCGGACGGTGGCGTTCTGTTGACTCTGCGCAACGAAGAAGGCACCAACATCCGCCGCTGCGTGTCTTACGCTCAACTGCACACTCCAGTGCAACTGGAATGGGTGATCAGCGCGATTCGTCGCGACCTGGCCGCACAAGCCAGCGAGCTGCCCGCTATCTCGATGTTGCAGAGCCAGCACCGTTTTGATCTGCCTACTTATCACACCCGATAAGTACGAAGCCGGCACCTGGCGTTCCGGTAGCAGCACGTTTCACTCTCATCGAAGCATCCCTTGTAGATTCTCGCGATAGTCGATGCTATCGCGGTTTTTTTTTGGGCTTTTTTTCGCTGAGGGCGACGTTAGACGCTGGCGCGCATTGGGCCTCCGTCTACTGGATGATCCCCCGACACAATGCCTCGCCCACGGCCTGAGCGCGGTTGGTGACCCCGAGCTTGGCGTAGATGCTCTTGAAGTGATGCTTCACGGTCGCCTCCGAAACTTCTTTTATCAGCCCGATCTCCCACGCCGTCTTGCCTTCTCGCGCCCATTTGAGGATCTCCAGTTCTTTCGGAGACAGCGCCCGCGTCTGCAGTTGTCGGCCCTTCCCCGCCACGTGAAGCATCGGCACCAGACTGGTGAGCAGGTAGCGATCGTTGTGGCTCAGCGGTCGCTCCATGCCGTTGAGCGTGCAGATGGTGACGACGCCCTGATTGGCGCGCGTCTGGCTGCTGTAGCCATAGGAAAACGCCGGAAGCAGGTCGCAATCCTCCACCGCAGCCATGTAGGCCGCAGACGGCGGGTAGGTCTTGAAGGCCTCTTCCCAATTCAGAAAACCCATGGTGTGGCGGTAGCAACGGATAACCGGGTCTTCGATCATCAGGCGTCCCTGGCAATAAAGATCCTTCCAGTAGCTGTCGACGTTCGACGTGATGCAACTGAGCAGCACGCCGTTGCGATACTGATAAAGCATGGCCCGTTCGCTGCGGCATTCAGCCCGTAGCCAGTCAAGTGCGTTGGCAATGGCCGCATCGCCGTCCTGTTCAGTGATGCTGGTGACCATTTGTTGTATCAACGGACTCAGCGTCCCTGTCTGTGCGTTTTTCATGTTCCCCTCCCGTTTAAAACCATCAAATTCGCAGCCCTGATGCCCCTTGGATTTTTTATGCATGGCAGCTGAAAACGGCGTCAGGTGCTGTCGTCAACACGACCGCACGAGGCGCATTCAAAAGCTGTCAGGGTGCGACAGGCGAAGGGTTACACAGTCGAGGAGGGTTAAACACAGCGTCGAAAACAAACAGGCATGCCTGACCGTGAAACAAGCAACTTCCCACAAACGAACAAAAACCAACTTACATTTTTCCGCATTTGGATACAAAAACGGCCAATGTCAGAGACATCGGCCGTCGGTTTTCAGCACACCAGATTCATCAGAAAGCGCTGGGCTCTATCGCCGTAAAACTGCTCACGTTGATGTGCCCGTTCAGTTCTCCGCCATCGCGCACCAGTGCGCAGGTGGCCATGCCGGCCTGTTGCGCGGCATCGAGCTCTTCGACGATGTCGGACAGGAACAGAATCGCTTCCGCCGGCTGGCCGATGCTTGACGCAATTGATCGATAGGACGCCTCGGCACGTTTGGGCCCGGAGGTGGTGTCGAAGTAGCCGCTGAACAGCCCGGACAGATCGCCTGCCTCGGAGCAGCCGAAGATCAACTTCTGCGCCTGGATCGAGCCCGAGGAGTAGACGTACAACGCGTACCCTGCCTGATGCCAGCGTTTCAGCGCCTCGACGGCATCCGGGTAAACGTGTCCCTTGAGCTGCCCGGCCTGGTAACCCTGCTGCCAGACCATGCCCTGCAATGCCTTGAGCGGCGTGGCTTTACGGTCTTCGGCGATCCATTGCAACAGGATCTCGATGACCCGATCGACACTCGCGTCAGGTTCAGCACTGTCGTTGCGCACGGCCTGCAACTGCGCGGCCACGTCGGGTTCGCTGGCATGCTGCCGAACGAACCCGGGCAGATGCTGCTTGGCGTACGGAAAGAGCACGTCGAAGACGAAGCTCACCGCGCTGGTGGTGCCTTCGATGTCAGTCAGGATCGCTTTGATGGTCATGTTGGTCAGTCTTCCAAAAGGCGCGGGAACTGGCTGGCGATGCTTTCGCCGGTGAACTTGGCCACCCAGCCTTCCGGGTTGTTGAACAGGCGAATGGCAACGAAATGCGGATGCTCGCCCATGTCGAACCAGTGACGGGTGCCGGCCGGAACCGAGATCAGGTCGTTTTTCTCGCACAGCACGGCGTAGACGAAGTCGTCGATGTGCAGGGTAAACAGCCCGCGGCCGGCGACGAAGAACCGCACTTCGTCTTCGCCATGTTGATGCTCCTCGAGGAACTTGGCGCGCAGTTCGGCCTTCTGCGGGTGGTCACTGTTGAGGCTGATCACATCGACGGTCACGTAACCCCGCTCGGTCATCAGCCTGTCGATCTGGGTGCGGTAGGCCGCGATGACCTCCTCCTGGCTGGCGCCGGGGGTAATCGGCGTTGCCGCCTGCCAGCGGTCAAACGCCACGCCGTGCTCGGCCAGGGTCGAAGCAATGTCTTCCAGGTGGGTCAGGACCTTGTTGGGCAGTTCGGGGGATGACACGTGGTAAACGGACAGACTGCTCATTGCGGGGCTTCCTCGGTTCGGTCCGCGTCTGTCGGCTCTGGGGCCGATCCGACGCGTTTGATTCAGGCAGTGGGGACGCTGCGCGCAACCATCAACGCTGCAGCGATCAGCGGTTGAGCACGGACAGGGTCTTGAGCTCGCATTCGAACAGGAATTCGAAGGCTTCGATCTGGCGCAAGGCATCGTTCATCTTCGCGCCCCAGGTGTACAAACCATGACCGCGAATCAGGTAACCGGCGCAGTCAGGGTGCTGATCCAGCCAGGGCTGAACCTTGTCCGCGAGCCGGGCAATGTCCTGATCGTTGTCGAAAATAGGCACCACCACTTTTGATTCATGGGTGGAAACGCCGCTGAAGGCTTTTTGCAGCTCGTAGTCCTCGAACACCAGGTGGTCGCCGGCAGTGAGCCGGGACAGCACGGTGGCGTTGACCGAGTGAGTGTGGAGCACGGCGCCTACCGCTGGCTTGCAGCTATAAAGCTGTGTGTGCAGCAGGGTTTCGGCCGACGGCTTTTTGCCCGGTTCCAGGCTGTTGCCGGCCAGGTCGGTGGCCAGCACGTCGTCGATGCCCAACTGGCCCTTGTGCTTGCCGGAGACGGTCAGCAGCGCTTCGGTCGGCGACAGGCGCACGGAATAATTGCTGCTGGTGGCGGGCGACCAGCCCCGGGCGTACAGAAACTGCCCCGCTTCGATGATTTCCCGAGCCAGTGCTTCGCGACTCATACGCGCTCCTCTTTCATACATGTGGCGGTCAGGACAGCAGCGGCCACGGCCGCCAGACTCGCAATGGCAAAGGTCCAGCTGGCGCCCAGCGCGTTCCAGCTGTAACCGGAATACAAAGCGCCCATCGCCCCGCCGGTGCCGGAAAGGGCGGCGTACAACGCTTGACCCTGACCTTGCTGGCGTGGGCCAAAACTGCGTTGCACGTAATGCACGGCCGACGCATGAAAGCTGCCGAAGGTGGCTGCGTGCATCAGTTGGGCGACGATCAGAATCGCCAGATGATCGGCCAGATTACCCAGCAAAAGCCAGCGCAATGCGGCGATCACGAAGCTGGTGATCAGCACCTGACGGACACTGAAGCGCTGCAGCACACGGCTCATCGCCATGAACATCAACACTTCAGCGATCACCCCCAGCGCCCACAGCAGGCCAATCATCCCGCGGCTGTAGCCGAGGTGTTCCAGATGCAGCGTTAGAAAGGTGTTATACGGCCCGTGGCTCAGTTGTATCAATGCGACGCTGACATAAAACGCCAGCACACCCGGCCTGATCAGCTGCCTGAGAAAGCCCTCGCCCGCGACCCGCACGCCCGAGACCACCGGCTGCGCGTTTGGCACCCACCAACTGCTGGCGATAATGCCGAGCAGGATCAATAGCAGCAGTTGCGGGTAGTAATCCAGGCTGAACCACTCCAGCATCCGGCCCAACACGACCACCGAAAGAATGAAGCCGATGGATCCCCACAGCCGGATCTGGCTGTAGCGGGAAGTCTGGCCCTGCAAATGCGTCAGCGTGATGACTTCGAATTGCGGCAGCACCGCGTGCCAGAAAAACGCATAGAGGGCCATGACCATCGCCAGCCAGGCGTAGGACGTGTCGACGAGAATCAGGCTGAAACAGGCCAGTCCGCAAATGGCGCCGAAGCGCACGATGGTCAGGCGTCGGCCGGTGTAATCGCCGAGCCAGCCCCAGACGTTGGGCGCAACACAGCGCATCAGCATCGGGATCGCGACCAACTCGCCGATGCGCGCGGCGGAAAATCCCAGGTGGCTGAAATACAGCGCCATGTAGGGCGCCGTGGCCCCAAGCAGGGCGAAATAGAAGAGGTAGAAGCTGGCGAGCCGCCAGTAAGGGAGCGCCGCCACGCTCAGATGACCGCGGCGGCAACGCGCGGCTCAGGCATTACAGCTGACCCAGAATCGGCGTGGTGACGCGCACGTCAGCGTTTTGCCCGCGGTGGCGCAGCAGATGGTCAACCAGGACTATGGCCATCATCGCTTCGGCAATGGGCGTGGCGCGGATGCCGACGCAAGGGTCGTGGCGGCCTTTGGTGATGACCTCGACGGAGTTGCCATCGACGTCGATCGAGTGCCCCGGCGTGGTGATGCTGGAGGTCGCTTTCAGGGCCAGATGCGCAACGATCGGCTGGCCGGACGAAATCCCGCCGAGGATGCCGCCGGCGTTGTTCGACAGAAAACCTTCGGGGCTCATTTCGTCACGATGCTCGGTGCCGCGCTGGGCCACGCAGGCAAAGCCGGCGCCGATCTCGACGCCCTTGACCGCGTTGATGCTCATCAACGCATGGGCCAGTTCGGCATCGAGACGGTCGAAGATCGGCTCGCCCAGCCCCGGCATCACGCCGTCGGCCACGACCGTGATCTTCGCGCCCACCGAGTCTTGATCGCGACGCAGCTGGTCCATGTAGGCTTCCAGCTCCGGCACCTTGCTCGGGTCAGGGCTGAAGAAGGCGTTGTCTTCCACCGAATCCCAGGTCTTGAACGGGATTTCGATCGGGCCGAGCTGGCTCATGTAGCCGCGAACGGTAATGCCCTGGGTGGCGAGAAACTTCTTGGCGATGGCCCCGGCGGCGACGCGCATGGCCGTTTCCCGCGCAGAGCTGCGACCGCCGCCACGGTAGTCGCGGATGCCGTATTTATGGTGGTAGGTGTAATCGGCGTGGGCGGGGCGGAACAGGTCCTTGATCGCCGAGTAGTCCTTGGACTTCTGATCGGTGTTGCGAATCAGCAGGCCGATGGACGCGCCGGTGGTCTTGCCTTCGAAGACGCCGGACAGGATCTCGACCTCGTCGGGCTCCTGACGCTGGGTGGTGTGGCGGCTGGTCCCCGGCTTGCGGCGGTCGAGGTCACGCTGCAGGTCTTCCAGCGACAGCTCGATGCCCGGCGGGCAGCCGTCAACGATGGCAACCAGTGCCGGACCGTGGCTTTCGCCGGCAGTGGTGACAGTGAACAGCTTGCCGTAGGTATTGCCGGACATGCGGGAGGCTCCGAGGACGTTCAAAAACTCAAGCGCGCCAGTATACGCAGGCTTATGGCGCAGTTCATCCTCGAACCTTATTCATTTGCCCGCGTCCAATTGACACTTTATTGATGACGGTCCTGCAATGCTAAGCGCCTTACCCCTGATTCGCGGCTTCTGGCCGCTGCGAGCGATCATCTTGAGCCTGACCCTGCTGTCATCCATCGCCCACGCCGGAACGCCCGTCGTGCTGCAGCGCCCCATCAGCCTGGACACCGGCACCGGCGAGCTGTTCGGCACGCTGCTGCTGCCCAAATCGGCGAAACCGGTGCCCGTGGTGTTGATCATCGCCGGCTCAGGGCCGACCGACCGTGATGGCAACAACTCCGACGGCGGACGCAACGACAGCATGAAGCGTCTCGCCCTGATCCTCGCCAAGCACAACATTGCCAGCGTGCGTTACGACAAGCGCGGCGTCGCGGCCAGTCGCCCTGCCACCCCGGACGAGCGCGATCTGAGCATCGAGAAGTACGTCGACGACGCGGTCGCCTGGGCCGCCAAACTCAAGACCGACTCGCGCCTGGGCCCTCTGGTTCTGATGGGCCACAGTGAAGGCGCACTGGTCGCCACCCTGGCGGCAGAACGTGCGGGCGCCGTCGCGTTGATCTCGGTAGCCGGCACCGGTCGCCCGGTGGATCAAGTGGTCCGCGAGCAACTGCAGGATCGCCTCCCTCCTCCGCTGCTGGCGCGCAGCGAGCAACTGATCGAAGAGATCAAGGCCGGCAAGACTGACAACGACGTGCCCGAACCCCTTCAGGTGGTGTTCCGCCCAAGCGTGCAGCCTTATCTGATTTCGTTGTTCCGGCAGAACCCGACGGCAGCGTTCGGGCAACTGAAAATCCCGACACTGATCATTCAGGGCCGCAACGACATGCAAGTGGGCGTGGGCGACGCCGAGCTGCTGCACAAGGCCAAACCCGACTCGCAACTGGCGATCATCGACGGCATGAACCACGTGCTGCGCATCGTGCCGATGGACATCAAGCGGCAGTTGGCGTCCTACAAGGATCCGCAGTTGCCGTTGGCCAGCGAAGTGACCGACCGCATCCTGAAATTTCTCGACTCGGTACCGGCCGCCTGAGGCCGGTGCTCTTCTCGTTGACGCGGAAGTCGACGCACGATCCCTTTAGCTTCGTCAGAAACGGCCGATAGCTGTCTGCTGGCATCGTGTGCCGGTGCCATGTGCCGGGCAATGTCGATAACAGGATCGCCGTGATGACAGAAGCAACCATGCAAACCGACGCGGTCGAGCCGACCGAAGCCAAAGAAGGCGAAGTCGCCGCGCCTGTCTTGTGGGAAGAAGTACACGCGGAGCACTTCTCGATGCTGCGTCTGGCGCCCCTGCCGACCGACCGCGCGACCGGCGCCCGCCCGCTGCGCTTCGTTGAATTCGGCAAGGCCGAGCGCCACAACAAGGAATTCAGCCTGCTGCGCATGACCTATCAGTTGCCGGGGCAGAAGACCCGCAAAGAACAGAATTGTCTGGATATCTGGGTGGATCATGCCAATCGCAGCGTTCGCGTGGGCCCGGCGTCCGGCTTGCAGATCGATCCGTGGAACCGGGGGCTGGGCCGTTTCATGCTGGCCCAGGGCATCGCCTGGGCGCAGAAACGATGCGCCGAGTACAAGATTGAAGGCGTCGCACTGGCGAATAAGGATGCGCTCAACGAGGACACGCGCCTGCGTCGCGATCACTTCCTCAAGACCCAGGGTTTCGAAGTCGTCTACGCCGATGCGCAGCACCTGAAAGGCGCCATCAAGGACGCCAAGGTCGGCAACCTCAATAACACCTGGAACGCCGACAAAATCCAGATCGTGCAGATCCTCGACGCCGCGCAGATGTTGCAACAGGCCGAACAGAGGATTCAGGAACAGGACGTCACGATCAAGAAGTCCGAAGACAAGGTCAGCAAATACCGCCGGGACGACGCCGGCTTGCGCTTCACCATCGCCTGCCTGGTCACCTTCGCCGTGTTTCAGGCCGGCCTGCTGATCTGGATTGCGACCCATCGGTGACCCGGCGTTAACAGGGCAAAGGCCGGTGTGTTCGAAATCAGATTTAGGGTGTAACGACCGACGCCTTCCCGGCTGAAGCCGGTCCCACTGTTTGACCGCGTATCCATAGTGGGACCGGCTTTAGCCGGGAAGAGGCCGGTGTGTTCGCCATCAGATTTGCGGTGTGACGTCCGACGCCTTCCCGGCTGAAGCCGGTCCCACTGTTTGACCGCGTATCCATAGCAGGACCGGCTGTAGCCGGGAAGAGGCCCGCCGATTATCTGATTAGATCCGCGCTGCAAAGACGTCTTGATGATTGCGGCACTGCTCTGCCGTCAGCATGAACACGCCGTGGCCGCCGCGTTCGAATTCCAGCCAGGCGAAGTCCACTTCCGGGTACAGCGCTTCGACGTGAACCTGGCTGTTGCCGACTTCCACGATCAACAAGCCCTTCTCGTTCAGATGGTTTGCGGCCCGGGCCAGCATGCGCCGCACCAGATTCAAGCCGTCGTCACCGCAGGCCAGCGCCAGCTCGGGTTCGTGCTGGTATTCGTCAGGCATGTCGGCGAAATCTTCGGCATCGACGTACGGCGGGTTGGACACGATCAGGTCAAAACGCTGGCCCGGCAGGCCGTCGAAACCATCGCCCTGCACGGTATACACGCGCTGGTCCACGCCATGGCGCTCGATGTTCTGATTCGCCACTTCCAGCGCCTCGAACGACAGGTCGGACAACACCACCTCAGCGTCGGGGAACACGTCGGCGCAGGCGATGCCAATGCAGCCGGAGCCGGTGCACAGGTCGAGAATGCGGGCCGGATCGCTGGCCAGCCAGGGTGCAAACCGCTGCTCGATCAGTTCACCGATGGGCGAGCGCGGAATCAGCACGCGCTCGTCGACGATGAATGACATCCCGCAGAACCACGCTTCACCCAGCAGATACGCCGTGGGCACACGCTCTTCGATGCGTCGCTTGATCAGGTGTTGCACCGCCACCAGCTCTTCGTCTTCAAGGTTGCAGTCCAGGTAACTGTCGGCAATTTCCCACGGCAGGTGCAGGGCGCCGAGGACCAACTGGCGGGCTTCGTCCCACGCGTTGTCGGTGCCATGGCCGAAAAACAGGTCTTCCCCGTGGAAACGGCTGACAGCCCAACGGATATGATCGCGCAGGGTGCGCAGGCGGGAAGTGATCACGGCAGACTCCTTGAAAAAACGACGGGCGATTCTATCAGCCATCCACGCAACAAACGATCCCGCACCGGGTGCAGCGGCCTCGCGCAAAACTTTCCACAGTCTTTACCTCGTTTTGCAGGCACTATGACAGCAACCGCGACCTGCTCGACGGCTTGAAGCCCGGCAAAAAAGCGAGGTCTGTGAGCATGGCGATTCACAGAATCGCTCTGCCAGTGGACAATGTGGCAAAAGCCCCACTCGAAGGAGCCCCCCGATGTCTGTTTCAAACACTGGTCCCAAGACCATGTTCCAACTCAGTGGCCGTGAATACGCAGCGGCCACATTAAGTAATGCCACCCTGATCATCATCGATGCGCAGAAGGAATACCTCAGCGGCCCTCTCGCCCTGACCGGCGTTCAGGACGCCATCAACAACATCGTCAAACTGGTCGCTGCCGCCCGTGCAGCAAAGTCGCCGATCATTCACGTGCGTCATCTGGGCACCGTGGGCGGAATGTTCGATCCCCAGGGCGAGCGCGGGCAATTCGTGCCTGAACTGCAGCCGCAGGGTGACGAAATCATCATCGAAAAACGCCTGCCGAACGCGCTGAACGGGACCGTCTCCACCGACGACCGCACCACGCTGCACAGCTTGCTGGAGAGCCGTGGCCGGCTGGACCTGGTGGTGTGCGGTTTCATGAGCCACTCCAGCGTCAGCACTACCGTGCGCGCGGCCAAGGACTACGGGTTTCGCTGCACGCTGGTGGAGGACGCCTGCGCCACCCGCGATCTGCCGACCCCGAGCGGCGTCATCAAGGCCGAGCTGGTGCAGCAGGCGGAGATGGCAATCATGAACGACAACTTCGCCAAACTGGCGCTGACCAAAGACCTGATCTGAATCCTCCCTCGACAGGAGCTGTTGCAACGAGCTGACTGCGCATTCCCCTCGCGCGGATCATTTTCCGGCAGTTCCTGAAGAAAAGGCGTACAAATGCAGTCGTCAGGCGGGGTTAACCCTGTTCACCTGACCGCCTATCCGTAATCGATTCGTAATGCCCCTGAAACCTGGCCAGGCGGGAACCACCCCCACGCTGTGCGGGTCAGAGCGCCGATACCCATAGAGGAAATCGGAATGAAAATATCCGATGGTTTTGATGCCCGTCGCCTGCGCCCCAAGGGCCAGGGCAGCTGGCGGATGCGCATTATTGCAGCGATGTCGGCCGTTCTGGCCACCGCTGGCGTGCTGCTGGCAATGGCCGGTGTTGCCAGCCTGATCGGCAACCCCGTCGCACTGGGCGAACTTAATGCCAGTCCGGCGGGCGCTGCGGTCACAGTCATCGTCGGTTTGTTGATGCTGTATGTCGGCATCTGGTTCTGGCGCCGCAGTCGCCGTCGCCGCCGTCGTGCCGGCGAACTGAACATGTCTCCCCACCTGATGAAGAAGCACGACTGACCTTCGCGTCATCCGCTGCCGTTTAATCATCGAAAGCCCTGATCATCGATAGTCGCGCCGATTCTGGCGTGACGCGGTTAAACTGGCCCCCTTCGCGGAGACCACCATGCAAGACGACGATTTTTCCCTGTTCAGAAGTGAGATTCGCGGCGTAAAGCCCATCAAGACTGAACATGCGGACGTAGGAAAACCCAAAACCGACCGTAAGAACCTGGCCAAGCTGCGTCAGGCGGCCACCGTGCGCTCCGATGCGACGATTACCGTTGATGGTCTGTCAGACCAGTTCGTGATCGATGTCGGCCCTGAAGACACGCTGTACTGGGCCCGTGACGGGGTGCAGGAAGGCCAGATGCGCAAGCTCAAGCTGGGGCAGATCAGCTTTGAAGGCAGCCTGGACCTGCATGGCATGAGCGTCGAAATGGCGCGCGAGACGATGTGGGAATTTCTCGCCGAGGCGGCCAAGCTGGAAGTGCGCTGCGTGCGCATTACCCACGGCAAGGCGGTGCGGCTGGACGGCAAGCGGCCGATGATCAAGAGCCACGTCAATACGTGGTTGCGTCAGCATCAGCAGGTATTGGGATTTGCTTCCTGTATTGCCAAGCATGGCGGCGCAGGCGCGGTGTACGTGATCCTCAAGCGGACCATGATGGAAGGACGTGACGAGTAAGACAGGCGTCTGCCGACCAGTCCTTGTGGGAGCGACACCCCCGGTCGCTCCCACCGCTCATTAAGCGCTTATCCGATCAACGCGGGCCAGGACCGCCGCCACCGCCACCGCCGCCACCCGGGCCACCGCCTTCATAGTGACCGCCGCCACCACCGCCTCCGTGACCGCCGTGGCCTCCCCCGCCCGGGCCCCAGAATGGCCAGCATCCGGACATGGCCGACATCACCGCGATGACCATCGCGACTTTCGCTATACGACTCAACATTTCGATTTCTCTCTTAAAGCGGGCTTGATCACAGGTATTCATCACCTGTTGCTTCTGACAGCACAAGCCTGCGAATCCGCGTCGTGGTTTGGTACCGATCAGGTATCGAGCCTGATACGAAACTTGCACCCAACAAAAAGGCCGCGAGGGATGGGTCTTCCCTTCGCGGCCTGTGCTTCATGCGTCAAATGATCAGTAAAAATCAGCGGCGGTAGTAACCAGGTCCAGGTCCAGGGCCGTAACCGCCCCGTCCGCCATCGTATGGGCCACCGTCGTAATAGCGGTGTTCATGCCAGCCACCGCCGTGGCGGCCCCAACCCGGTCCGAAAAAACACCCCGAAACCGACGACGCCAGGGCAATCACCAGTGCGATTTTCGCGATTCGGCTAAACATCATAAGCACTCTCTTCATCCGGGCATCTGTCACCCGTTACTTCAGACATCAAGCCGACACATTCCGACATATCCCCTCGGTAAAGGTTGGGTAAAGGTCGGCTGACACAGTCACGGCGGCGCCATGCCGCAGGCGTCTCGGCCGCCTGCCGTACCCCTGCGCGTCCAGCTACGCTACTATGTGCGCCTTTGCAGGCCCGCAACCCTGCGTTTTTTGAACCCACACGGAACACACCCCTGTGACTCTGGAACAGAACTACACCGCCATCCTCGGTCAACTCGGCGAAGACGTCTCCCGCGAAGGCTTGCGCGACACCCCGAAACGCGCAGCCAAAGCCATGCAGTACCTTTGCCGCGGCTATGAGCAAACCCTCGAAGAAGTCACCAACGGTGCGCTGTTCAGCTCCGACAACAGCGAAATGGTGGTGGTCAAGGACATCGAGTTGTATTCGCTCTGCGAACACCATTTGCTGCCCTTCATCGGCAAGGCCCACGTCGCCTATATCCCGAGCGGCAAAGTGCTGGGCCTGTCGAAGGTCGCGCGCATCGTCGACATGTACGCTCGTCGCCTGCAGATCCAGGAAAACCTCAGCCGCCAGATCGCCGAAGCCATCCAGCAGGTCACCGGCGCGCTGGGTGTGGCAGTGGTCATCGAAGCCAAGCACATGTGCATGATGATGCGCGGCGTCGAGAAGCAGAATTCGTCGATGATCACTTCGGTGATGCTGGGTGAATTCCGCGAAAACGCTGCGACCCGCACCGAGTTTCTCAGCCTGATCAAGTGATCCCGGCGTCCTGAAGGCCGCAGCATCAGGCTGCGGCTGTCTGGCGGTTCGTGCCGCCGAGTGAGGTTTTAGCGTGTTGATGAAAGCAGTGAGAGTCGGTCTCGGCCAGCTCGTAATCGCGGGCGATTTCCTGACGCGGCCGAGCAAAAAGAAGCGTTCTCCCGAAGCCCAGGCTGCCGTCGATGCGTCGGCGCAAGCGCTGACGCTGTATCAGTTCCACGCCTGCCCGTTCTGCGTGAAGACCCGCCGGGCGCTGCGCCGTTTGAATGTGCCTGTGGCCCTTCGTGATGCGAAGAACAACGAGCCCGATCGTCAGGCGCTGCTCAGCGGCGGCGGCCGGATCAAGGTGCCTTGCCTGCGGATCGAGGAAGAAGGCCAGACGGTGTGGATGTATGAATCGAAAGTGATCGTTGATTACCTGGAGAAGCGATTCTCGGCGGTTTGATGCAGTCCACTCCCACGGGATCGGGGGTCGGCCCACCCTCTCAGCCATTCCGCAAAACCTGTGGGATCCGGGGTCAACTCATACTCTCGGCCATTCCTCAAAACCTGTGGGAGTGAGCTTGCTCGCGAAGGCGGCGTGCCTGCCGATGGAAATTCAGTGCGTTGACTGGCCAATTCGCGAGCAAGCTCGCTCCCACGGGATCGGGGGTCGACTCAGTTCTCAGCCATTCCGCAAAACCTGTGGGATCCGGGGTCAACTCATCCTCTCGGCCATTCCTCAAAACCTGTGGGAGTGAGCTTGCTCGCGAAGGCGGCGTGCCTGCCGATGGAAATTCAGTGCGTTGAATGGCCTCTTCGCGAGCAAGCTCGCTCCTACAGGAGTTGCGTCATCGGCGGGCCAACGTGGTGTCAAAACCACAAAGGCAGCCTAAAAAGTGAGCATTTACTTCGGGCAGCCTTCCTGGCGACACGCCGTATACGCCTTCAATTGCTCAACCCGCACTTTGGTCTGCGCTGACAGGCATTGCGCCTGCACCAGCGGCCACATGCTCCCGCCCTCCTCCCGCTTGCCGGCCTGATACTGGCAATCGGCGTCGCGAAACGCGATCCACTTCTTCTGCGCATCCTGCAGGGCTTTCTTGCGCGCCGGGGTCTTCAGGTAGCTCATCTGCGCGTTGTATTGGGTGTTCAATTCAGCGTCCAGCGCCTTGTATTCCTGGCTCGCGCACTGGTTCATCGACGCCTGAGTGGCGTCGCAGTCCTGAGCCTGGGCCGAGCAGCCGATGCCCAGCGCCATGAGCATTCCGACTGCGATCATCCTGTACTGCATGTGTCATCTCCTTATAAGTGAACAACGCTGAAGTCAGTCCAGCATGCCAACGTAACCCGGTTGCTGCTTGACCCGCGCGAGCCAGGCTTGAATCGCCGGGAACTGCGTCAGGTCGAAGCCGCCCTGATCGGCGACGTGGGTGTAGGCGTACAGCGCGATGTCGGCGATGGAGAAGTTTTCGCCCACCAGAAACGGCGTGCGCAGCAGCTGTTGCTCCATGACTTTCAGCGCCTTGTTACCGCGCCGGTGCAAAGAGTGGTATTCCTCCATCCGATCCTCTGGCATCCCCAGGTAAAACTGAATGAAGCGCGCCACCGCCAGGGTCGGCTCATGGCTGTACTGCTCGAAGAACTGCCATTGCAGCATTTGCGTGCGCAGGCGGGGCTCGGTCAGCAGGTAAGGCGTGCCTTCGGCGAGGAAGTTGAGAATCGCGTTGGACTCCCACAGGCAGGTGCCGTCTTCGAGCTCAAGGACCGGAATCTTGCCGTTCGGGTTCTTCGCCAGAAACGCTTCGGTTTCGGTCTCGCCCTTGAGGATGTCCACCGGCACCCACTCGTATTCCGCGCCGAGCAGGTTGAGCATCAGCTTGATCTTGTAGCAGTTGCCCGAGTTGTAATCGCCGTAAACCTTGTACATCAGCCCTCTCCCCTCAATCGTGTGCCGTCAGTCGTGCCGGTCGTGCGTGTGCGTAATGTATCAGGCCGCCTGTGAAAGCTGTGTGTGCCGAATGACGGCGGCCAGCCGTTTCAAGCCTTCGTCCAGGCGCTCGGGGTCGATGTGACTGAAATTGAGCCGCAGGTAACCCGGGTTCGCGTCCGGATCGGCAAAGAACGGCTCGCCCGGCATAAACGCGACATTCTGCGCCAGGGCGCTGTCGAGTAACGTGCGGGTGTCGATTTTGTGCTTGAGCGTCAGCCAGAAAAACAGGCCGCCCTGGGGACTGTTCCATTCCGCCAGACCGGCGAAATGCCGCTGCAGCGCGGCTTCGAACGCATCGCGACGGGTGCGGTAGAAGCTGCGCAGTTCCAGCAAATGTTGCTCGTAGTGCTCGCTGCCGATCCACTGCAACGCCTGCCACTGGCCGACTCGATTGGTGTGCAGATCCGCCGATTGCTTGAGCTTGAGCAAATGCGGGAACAGGTCCGGCGTGGCGATCAGGTAGCCGACGCGCAACCCCGGCATCAGGGTTTTCGACACGGTGCCGGTGTAGATCCAGCTGGCTTTTTTCAGGCGGCTTACGATGGGCCGGGCACTGCCGCCGTCAAACGTCAGCTCGCGGTACGGCTCGTCTTCGATCAGGGTGACGCCAAACTCGTCGAGCAACGCCGCCACGGCATCCCGCGCGGTTTCGCTGTAGCGCACCGCCGACGGATTCTGGAACGTGGGAATCAGGTACGCGAACGACGGCGAGTGCTGCTCCAGGCGCTGACGCAGCGCTTCAAGATCCGGGCCTTCGGCGCGCAGCGGCACGGTCAGGCAGTCGGCGCCGAACAGCTGGAAGATCTGCAGCGCCGCCAGATAGGTCGGCGCTTCGAGCAGGATCTCAGTGCCCTTGTCAATGTACAGCTTGGCGGCCAGGTCCAGCGTCTGCTGGGAACCGCTGACGATCATTACCTGACTCGCGTCGCAGTCGATGCCCAACGCCCGCGCCTGGGCGGCCAACGCCTCACGCAACTGCGGCTCGCCTTCGCTCATGCCGTACTGGCCGATACTGCGCGGCATGTCAGACCATTCACTCTTCGGCAACATGGCCTCGGCCGGCAATCCGCCCGCGAAGGACATCATCTCCGGGCGCTGGGCGGCGGCGAGGATTTCGCGAATCAGTGAACTCTTCAAACGGGTAACGCGTTCGGAAAATGGCATGGGATCACCGCTGGCGGAAAGAAAGGGGAATACGTCAAACTGGTTGACCGAAATTACGATGCCGAACACGGATACGTCAATATGCTTGACCTTAAAAATTCATCCACCCAGCAAATTGCCATGGAAGCGTTTTTCTTCGGCTACCAGGCGTTCACCGCCAAGGCCGATGAAATGCTCGACCGACGTGGGCTGAGTCGGGTGCACCAGCGCATTGTGTTTTTCATCGCTCGCTACCCTGGCCTGAGCGTGAAGGAATTGCTCGGCAAGCTCGGGGTGAGCAAGCAGGCGCTGAACACGCCGCTGCGGCAGTTGATTGAGATGGAGCTGGTGCTGAGCGTTGCGCCCGAGGACGACAAACGTAAGCGCCTGCTGGAGCTGACCGCCGAGGGACGCAAATTTGAAGAGTCGTTGCGCCGCGAGCAGGTCAAGCTGCTGCAACGGGTGTTCGCCGAAGCCGGGCAAGACGCGGTGGATGGCTGGATGGCGGTGAATCAGGTGTTGGGCAACACGATGACCCGCGGCTGACCCGCCGGTTTGCAGACCGCGGCCGAAACTGTGCCGACCATTGCGCCGATGGCTGTATTGCAACGAGGCATGACCACTGCGTATAGGCTGGCAGCTCTGTTCAACCGCTGCGCCAAGGATAGACCCGCATGACTGACGTGCCCCTCGCGCCATTGCGACCGCTGACCGACTCCTCGCCCTCCGCCATCGTCGCCGGCTTCATCGCCATGATGACCGGCGTCACCAGTTCGCTGGTGCTGATGTTTCAGGCCGGTCAGACCGCCGGGCTGACCTCGGCGCAGATTTCCTCGTGGATCTGGGCGCTGTTCATGGGCATGGCGGTGTGCAGCATCGGCCTGTCGTTGCGCTATCGCTCGCCGATCACCGTGGCGTGGTCGACGCCGGGCGCGGCGTTGCTGATCACCAGCCTGGGCGGCGTCGCCTACCCTGAAGCGATCGGCGCATTCATCACTTGCGCGGCGCTGGTGATCATTTGCGGCGTCACCGGCAGCTTCGAACGGCTGGTCAAGCGCCTGCCGACATCACTGGCAGCGGCCCTGCTGGCGGGGATTCTGTTCAAGATCGGCAGCGAAATCTTCGTCGCCGCGCAACACCGCACCGGCCTGGTGCTGGGCATGTTTTTCACCTACCTGATCGTCAAACGCTATTCGCCGCGCTACGCCGTGCTGGTCACCTTGCTGGTCGGCGTCGCGCTGTCGGGCATACTCGGCCTGCTGAACTTCAGCGGCTTCGCCCTGGAAGTGGCGATGCCGGTGTGGACCACGCCGTCGTTCTCCATCGCTGCGACCATCAGCATCGGCATTCCGCTGTTCGTCGTCGCCATGACCTCGCAGAACATGCCGGGCGTTGCGGTGCTGCGCGCCGACGGTTATCAGGTTCCCGCCTCGCCTCTGATCACCGCCACCGGGATCATCTCGCTGATCACCGCGCCGTTTGGCGCCCACGGCATCAACCTCGCGGCCATCAGCGCCGCCATCTGCACCGGCCCCCACGCCCACGAAGACCGCGACAAGCGCTACACGGCGGCGATCTGGTGCGGGATTTTCTACGCCATCGCGGGGGTGTTCGGTGCAACGCTGGCGGCACTGTTCGCGGCGTTTCCCAGAGAACTGGTGCTGTCGATTGCCGCGCTGGCGCTGTTCGGTTCCATCATCAACGGCCTGACCGTGGCCATGAACGAGCCGAAAGAGCGCGAAGCCGCGCTGATCACCTTCATGGTCACCGCGTCGGGGCTGACGCTGTTCTCCATCGGTTCGGCGTTCTGGGGGATCGTCGCGGGGGTGTTGACGCTGGTGATTCTCAACTATCGCAAATGAGCGCGCGCGGCATGCCACTCTTCTGTAGGAGCGCGCTTGCCCGCGATTCGCGGTGAGTCAGTCGACATCAATGGCAGCAGGCAGATTGCATTCACGGGCAAGCGCGCGCTCGTCAAACATACCAACTCCGCCGATGTATCTGGCGACCTACGGATTGTGGGAGCGAGCTTGCTCGCGAAGAGGCCGGGATATCCGCTGAGTCTTCAGTGGCTGAAATGCCGTCTTCGCGAGCAAGCTCGCACACAGGAATTGTGTTTACTGCGCCACAGCGCGGCTGTCTGGACGATGGGGATCATCTACAGGTGGCACGTTGGACACCGGGTTCGGGGGTGGACCTCAGCGACGACTGAACTGCAAAAGCGCGGGATCATGCTCCGGCTGAGCAGCGGAGCATGGCTTACAAGCCCGACTCATAATTTGAAGTGCCCGACCATGCCTTTCAGCTCCAGCCCCAGCGACGCCAGTTCGATGCTGGAAGCCGCGTTGCCCTGCATCGCCAGCGCGGACTGATCAGCGCTGGCGCGAATGCTGGTGACGCTGCGGTTGATCTCTTCCGCCACCGAACTCTGCTCTTCCGCCGCAGCGGCAATCTGCTGGTTCATCTGCTGAATCATCGACACGGCCGCGGCAATGCTGCCCAGCGCGCTCTCGGTCTGCAGCGCATCACTCACCGCCAGTTTGACCAGCTCGCCGCTGCTGCGGATTTGCACCACCGACGCCTGGGCACCGCTTTGCAGACGGCTGACCAGCCGCTCGATTTCTTCCGTGGACTGTTGCGTGCGCTTGGCCAGCGCGCGGACCTCATCGGCCACCACCGCAAAGCCCCTGCCCTGCTCCCCCGCCCGCGCCGCTTCGATGGCGGCGTTCAGTGCCAGCAGATTGGTCTGCTCGGCGACGCTTTTGATCACGCCGAGCACGGTGCCGATGTTCTGGATTTCCGCGCTGAGGTTCTCGATGGAATTGCTGGCGGAGCTGGCCGACGAGGCCAACTGTTCGATCCGCTGCATGCTCTGGCGCACCACGGCCTGGCCCGAATCGACCTTGTCGTCGGCAGTCTGCGCGGCGAGCGCGGCTTCTTCGGCGTTGCGTGCGACGTCGTGGACGGTGGCGGTCATCTGGTTCATCGCCGTCGCCACCTGCTCGGTTTCTTCCTTCTGGCTGCTGACTTCCAGATTGGTCTGCTCGGTCACGGCCGACAGGGAATGGGCGGACGTCGCCAACTGCTCGATGCCCGCCTGCAGCCCGCTGACGATAGTGCTCAAGCCCGCGCCCATCTGCTGCATCGCTTGCATCAACTGGCCGATTTCGTCCTTGCGGGTGACATTCACGGTGCGGCTCAGGTCGCCGGCCGCAATCCGCTGGGCGGTGGCGATCACGCTGCGCAGCGGCGCGACGATCAGGCGCGTGATCACCAGCGCCGCGATCAGCCCGACCACCAGCGCCAACACGGACGAGCCGATGATCATCATCGAGTTGGCCTGCAACTCGCTCTGCATCGATAGGCCTTCGGCGTCATAGGCCTGATTGACCTGCTGCACCACAGCTTTGGCGTTGCTCGCCAGTTGTTGCGAGACCTTCGCTTCCGACTCCAGCAGCCCGGTGTATTCGTTGAGCTTGTCGCTGAAATTGCTGATGTGCCCGCCGACCTCGGTCAGCACCGTGAGGTAACCGGCGTCCTTGATCACGCCCTTGAGCTGCTCGGCCAGTTCCTGCGCCTGAACCGCCTGCTCGATCTTGCCGGTCTTGACCTCCTCGCCCGAGCCCGTCTTGCGGCTCTTGTCGAGGCGCACCCGGGCCTCGTCCATGGCCTGCATCATCAGTTTGGACACCTGGCTGACCTGACCGGCCTGCTCGATGAACTCCGCGCCCTGCTGGCCCTGGGAATCCTTCAGCGTGTAGGCGCCATCATCGGCCAGCCCCGCCTGCAACACATCGAGATTATTGGCGACGCTAGACACCGACCAACTGGCCATTTCCAGCGCCAGATCCTTGCTCTGACTGATGCTAACGAACTCGTCAAACGACGCGCGATAGGCCGCCAGCGCCTGCTGCACCTGGCCCATCACCTGCTCGTTGATCGGCGCGCCGGCCTTGAGCTGCTCCGCCTGGGCATTTAAACCATCGAGCCCGGCGTGAACCTGATCGACCACCTGCGGGTCACCGTGCAAGGCGTAATCCTGCTCCAGCAGCCGCACACGATTCACATCGCTGTTGAGCGCGGTCATCGCCTTCAGACTGTCGAAATGCGCACTGATCGAGCGCAGCGACCAGACCCCGATGGCCGCGACCAGCGCCGTCAACAGCAGCACCAGCACGAACCCGATGCCCAGCTTCTTGGCCATCCCCAGATTAGCGAAACGCGTCTTCACGGCCGACATCATCAGTTTCCGCTCCACAGCTTGAGGGCGCACTTGGCAAGGCCATCTGCGCACGGCCAATCAATATCCGTGAAGATTCGCAATGCCCACGGGGCAAAACAAGGTCTTGACGTCAGAATGCTGGCAAATAGCTAGAGCGAGGTCGCTTACAGAACGGTGATCGTCGTACTAGCGCGTGGCCGGGGCCACCGTCAGCGTGCCCGCCTCGGTATCCAGCACCGCATGACTGCCCAACGCCACCGCAAGATTGCGGTCGCCATGGCCGATGGACAGACCGCCAAGCACCGGAATGCCCAGATTGCCCAGACGCTCGATCAAGACATCGGGCGGCCGGATCGGGTTATTGCCATGACCCGGCTCGCTGAACTGACCCAACGCGATACCGCCGAGTCGTTGCAGAATCCCGCAATTGAGCAGGTGAGTGATATTGCGATCCACCCGATACGCCAGCTCGCCGACGTCTTCGAGCAGCAGAATCGCGCCCTCCAGGTCAGGCATGAAGGGTGTGCCGATGCAGGTGCTCAGCATGCTCAGATTGCCGCCAAGCAGCACGCCCTCGACAGCGCCCGACGTGCGCACGCTGAAGGTGGGTTCTGATGGATCGGCATGAATGACGGATGGCTCGGTACTCATCAATGCCTGCTTGAGCGTGCTGGCGAAGATGCCGCCCTTCTCCAGCTGCGCGGCCACCGGGCCGTGAACCGTGGCGAGACCCGTTCGTGTCCAGAGTGCGGCGTGCAAGGCGGTGATGTCCGAGAAGCCGACTACCAGTTTCGGGTCGCGGAGTACGGCGTCGTAGTCGAGTTGGCCGAGGATGCGCTGAACGCCGTAGCCGCCGCGGTTGCAGAGAACGGCGCGGATCTCGGGGTCGGCCAGGGCGTCGTTTAGGTCGGAAATGCGATTGGCGTCAGTGCCTGCCAGGAAGCCGATGTTGTCCAGTGCGTGGGGGTAGACGCGGGGGCGTAGTCCCCAGGAGGTCAGTTCCCGCACGGCTGCTTCCACCCGGGCTTCGGCGACCGGGCCGGCTGGGGACACCAGCGCTACGGCGTCGCCAGCGCGAAGGACTTGAGGGTGGAGGGTTGGGCGGGAGGCAGGCATTTTTTGACGGCTCGGCGGGTGTTTGGTGATGGTGCAATGTAGAGCACTGGGGGGAGTGAATCTAGTGGGGGGGGCTGACATATATGCGTATGACTGGTTGGAGACGTGATCGCACATTTATGGGCGCACCTTGTGGTGGGTTTTGGAGAATTAACAATCTCGCAGTGTGTATCGAGGATTCGCGGCACGCGGCTTATTGAGGGGACATGTTGGTTAGCGATTGACGCCCTCTGAATGGGCGTACTCGACCGACATATAGCAATCAACTCAGCCCAGATGCTTCGCTGACCTGCGGGCCGTGGGCACTTGGGCCAGTGTGAGTAGCACCTAACGACCCAAAGCGGACAGTCTCTACTGCAGCTTCAAGGCAGAAAGCAGTCAGTCGTTAAACGCTGCGACGGCAGCCCTGCGGCTTTTGATTCCGTATAAACGGTTGATCCTCACGGCGGTGCGGATGAATGATTGAAAAATTATCTGTGAGTAGCGGAGGCTAGGGCGGATACTAGCTTGGAAATAAATGAGTATTGCGACAGGAGATAACTTGTAACGCGCAGAATTAGGTATAAGATAGCAGCCGTTTGCTGTCACAACGTTTGATTTAGTCATCAGGAATTAGTCATGGACGAAATTCGAATTAAAAATCTTCGAACCTTGAGCGATACCGGATACGTAAAACTTAAAAAAATAAATGTACTGCTCGGCAGAAACAGCTCAGGTAAAAGCACGCTCGCGAGGGTATTTCCGCTACTCAAACAAGGTGCAAAGCTCAAGTCAAAGTCAGGTATCCTATGGTACGGCTCGGATGTAGACTTCGGTTCTTATCATAATGCGAAATCAAGATCATCCAAAGATTCGGACGCAATTAGTTTCACGTTTGTTAAGAACAGCTTGAACATTGCCCCTCACTCGCTATATTTTCAAAGCAAGCAGAAACGAATACAACAGCCAAACAGCCGGCTTCGTAGAGTGGAGGTGACTGCAGAGATATTTGAGGACGAAAAAAAGACCGCGATCTATGAACTTAAGATTGGGACGTGCACCGCTAGATTTTCCATGCGCGGCATGATTAGTGCGAAGTTTAGCATCTCTGGAGTTGATCTTAGTATAGCGGCGCAGAAGGTAGTTTATCTGTACCGCCACTCAGGGCTGCTGCCTGATATTTATCCTGTTGATAGAGCGAACTTAAAACTAGTCAATCAATCTGTATTTACAACACTACTAAAAGCATTCTCATTAGATGCTCGCTCAATTGCGCTGGAACAGTTAGACGAACTCCCGATCAACATTCTCTATAATAGGGTTTTGATCGCTAGGCGCTTAGGCATCTCTTCGGCTGACCTGACTAAAAATTTCGTATCGTTCCTACGGGCATATGTGATGTGGAGAGACTTTCCACTTATATGGGAGACAATGCGTGATTAGCTTACTGAGGGTTTTAGCAACGTTCGTTACACCAAACCCTTGAGGGCGTCGGCTGAGCGCTATTACCGACTGCAGGGATTGTCTGTGGAAGAGATTGATCCGCAAGGCACAAATTTAGCAATGTTTTTAAACGACTTATCACCCAGGGCAGCATCAGACTTCGCTAACTGGACAGAAAAAAACTTAGGATTTTCACTCGAGTCAAAAACTTCAGAAGGCCACGTATCAATACTTATTTCCGACGCCTCTGGAACTAAGACGAATATGGCAGACACTGGATTTGGATTTTCACAAGTGGCGCCGATTCTGGCCCAAGTTTGGCAGTGTATGAAATCCAGAGCAACGGCTACCCCGTTTTTGTTCGTGATAGAACAGCCTGAGCTGCATTTGCATCCGCATATGCAGTCCAAGCTTGCAATGCTTTTTGCTTCGGTGGCCCAAGAGCATAGCAATATCAAATTTATGATTGAAACTCATAGCGAGGTTTTCATTAATCAATTCGGTACTGCGGTAGACAACAGCGTAATCACTACAGAAGACATTGGCATATATATCTTAGAAAAGTCAGCAGATAGTGATCATTCTATTCTTACGGAATCGTATTTCGACGAGAATGGATTTCTTGAGCAATGGCCATACGGCTTTTTTGACGCTTGAGGTCGAAATGCTATTTTATCTTGATCGGACGGTACTGCAATATGTTGATGAACAGGAGTTAAAGCTAACAGACTTCCTTGAAGACTTGTGCACTGCAAGGCGTAATGGCAGGCATTTGATTTTCTCAGAAAAACATACCATCGAAACTCTGTTAAAGCTGCCCAATCTTAGTGATCGGGCTCGCAGGACTCTTTCTGCGGTTCTACGTCGACTGCGAGGAAAGCTATCGATATATAGAGCATGTATGGTATACGTGAGAGTGGTACATGGAAATAAAGTGCTATCAAAAGAGCTTGACGGCCATAAACATCAGATATTGATTTCTCTTGATATGATTAACGGGGATGAGCTGTTCTCAAAAACCAGGATATTAGTTGAGAATCGTACTGATGGTAATTTCTATACTGGGCTTGCGAAGCTATTGATTGCGCAGGATCGAGCAGTTCAAGGCTTGATGCTGGCCTACGAGCTGGTAGCGGGTGGCGGAAGCCAAACACCAAGGGAATATCAAAATCTCAAGAACTCTAATTATTTGGTGTACTGTATAGTTGATGCTGACACTGATTTTCCTGGAGCTGAACTCGGTAGCAATACCGCAGGCCCCATTTCTATCATGGAGCAAAACTCCCCCCACCCAATGAAGGAAGCGCTTATACTTCAATGCTATTCTGCTGAGAACCTAATTCACCCCTCAATGATTAAGTCTGCGCTAAACCTCACAGGGACTGAATCTTGGTTTGTCACTCTAGAAAAACTCGCCGAGTTGGACTTGTGGAACTATCTGGCATTGAAGACAAGAAAGACCTGCTCTGATTTTTTAGGCGGATCCGATAAAAATGTATACTGGGCATCAAAAAGATCATCGTTTGCCCCCCCCGCTTGTCCTCCACCGTGCGTGAAAGACAGGTGCTCGATATATACGCCACTAAAAGGAACTACTTTGGAGAAAGTTTCGAACTACCTCAACGAGTCGATTGAAGGCATTCCTCACGCCCTGCCAGATCATAACAATCCCAATAGTTCGGAGTGGTATAAAATTAGAGACGGGATTTTGTCTTGGGCATGCGCTGGCGGTCGAATATCTTAAAATTTCCACGTACTAATATGTTCGCACCGATGACTGGATCCCCTATTGGGGAGGACTATATGAGAAATCCAGATATTATCTTGACAGAAGAAGAGTTAACGCTTTTTTTGTCCATAAATTTTAATTGGCAAAATAACGAGGAGCTACGTTGCTCACTCGAACCAATGAGGTTGCTAGCGTTAAGTCTTTTTGAGAGAGCCGCTATTCCCGAGATTCGGATTGCCTACTTTATGGATCCGGATTTCAACCTTGGAGGTAGGGGCAAGTCGCGCGAAGAAATATTTAAAAGTAATGGCACCTGTGGAGACGAAATCCTTCGCCGTCCGCACTTCTTAAAACACTTCGAGTATTTTTTGTGCGGGCCTAAGCTTCCTTCTGTAGCGATAGAAACTTTCAAGAGGGGAGCTTTATGTTCAGGGTACCTGACAGGAGGGGATATCAATGACCTAGCTCCTTTCGCGAGGTCATGCGTGCGATCACACGGACTGGATCCGCACGTCGCTGCCGATGAGTTTTTAAACTAGCGATTGAATGCGGCGCCGGGCCTTCCTATGCCGACACGGTACGTAAATCTGTTCGTAATCTTAAGTTGCGTTAGCGGAGCACTTTAAAGGATTGGTCCGGCCGACTTGCTGATAAGTAACCACTTTAAGTGATCGACTAGGTTCGTGGAAATCTGCTATGAGTCGATAGCTGACAGAGTCAGAGGTTTCTGAGCCGCAAGCTGTGCGTTGCGTGGCGTCTTCAATTCGTCTGAAGCCGCAGCGCAGGTAAAAAAGCGTTTCCCTCAGATGTGCCTGTGTGAAGACCGACACTTTCAAAGCTCAAAGCGGCGTGAACAATGGCGCGAACCAGTTGCCTGCTCATCTGTCGCCCCGTGACGCGGGAGCTACCTAAACACGCCGCAGCCTTCCAGTAAGAGCGCGCATGAAAGGATCTATCGACAGCCCTCCAATGCCTACCAGTTTCAGGTCTAGGTCAGCTGCCATTAAGCATTCCCCTGACGCTTCGAAGCGATTGGTTCCTGAATGCCACTCCAAAGTCACCCGGGTGATAAACCTGAAACCTTCTGCTACTGCTTCTTGCTCAAGGGCGGCAATTTGTAGCGGCAGGCGCGTGACCAGTTGAATCTCCATTTGCGGTCAATCCTCCTCCTAATCGGGTAAGAAAACCCTGATGATTTGCCAAGGGACCTGGGTGTGCCGACTGGATCACGCAAGTGTCAGACTCCAACACATAGCAGCCCCTCGCGAAGGCAGCACTCGGCCCAGAGAGGATGGTCGACAGGCGATAAGGGGGCGGATTATTTCCAGCTTGCCTCCTGTAAATCCCCGATGTGGCACTGACGTGTGGTCGGGCTCCGTTCATGCGCCCTTTCGTCGACAGGAAAACGTCATCACCCTGAAACACAACCGTCAAATACCGCCGTTCCAACAGGAACCGGAATGACGCCTCCGGCCACACACCCTCTGGAAAACGACCATTGATAGCAGCTTTGTCGAGCTGCATCCCATATCCAGAGAGGACCTCAACATGCGCGTGTCTGGCCAGCAAACCCCCGTTTCCTCCCCCTCCATCGAACTTCAGCAACGGTCAAATTCGACGGCCGCCACCGGTCACGCTGCCGTGGGGCAGGGTCATCCTCAATCCGTTGAGGTTAGCGCGGCGGCTCAGACCCAAGCCCGTGAAATGAAGCATTTGCTTACGACCTACGTGAGCAATCAGTTCCAGCCCTACAAAGATCGTCTGGATCCGGAATCGGGGCACCGGGGAGAGATCGATCGAATCGTAGAGAGCCGAGTCAACAAGCTGATGGAGGAGAACATTTCGTTCCAGGAGCTTGGAACGTTGATGGAAAAAGCCGAGAAAATGGACCGCCGCGCTTCAATGGTGTCGGGTACCGCTGGTGGCGTACCGTTTGCGGTGGCGTCGTCGCTCCAGGCGGCCATTCCCGTGATCACGGGCATCGGGGTAAACATACAAAACCCGGTGGCAAAAGCGGCAGCACTGGGGACGATTTCACTCGCGGCGGCATCAGCGATGGATCAGGTTGGCGGCGCTTCCATTAAAAAGCTTCGAGAAGACGCGTACTACCTGCATGCGCCCACGGACAAACTGCATGAGTCGTTGAATGCCGCGCTGGAGACTATCGATACCACCGCGAACCTGGCCATCCAGAACGCCAAGGAGGCGCAGACGTTCACGATCCGGAATGGGATCAGGACGGTGGTAGGCCCGGTGGTGGCGGCGATCAATCCGAAGGCCGAGCCCATTGTGGACACAGCTATTGCCATTGCGGGTGGACTCGCTGCCGGTACCGGTACCGGTTACCTCACCCACAATCGGCGCACCGAGCAAGGCACCAGTGGCCCGGCGCTGCTGTTGGGACGAAGAGATGCCGAAGCCAAAGAGGATCTGAGTCAGGAAACCGAATGGATCGACGCGTTGAAGGCATTGCGGGACGCGAAAACTGTCCGTACGCCGCTCGCCAATGGAGTGGGACGTCTGGCCGACGCCGGCCGCACACTCATATCCGATCCGCTCGGAGCAGTATCAAGAACCGCCAAAGCCACCTTCACCCCTTCCGGCGCCGCCAACGTGAGCACGCTGACCGCTGGCTTCACCGCACTGGAAGCCGGCAAAGGCGCTGCGGTCAACGCCTTGAGCAAACAGCACCCCGCCCTGAGTTCATTCGCAAAACATGCCGTCAATACAGTGGGCGGCTCGGTCGTGTTCGGCAGTAACGCTGCGGGTGTGGCAGTCGGGGACAAGCTGGTTGACGACTTTAAGTCGCGACGCAAGACAACGGCGGAACCCACGACAGGCGCTACAGAGACCGCTCAATCCGTGCATGAAGATCCGGCCGAAACGCCCGGCGAGACGCTCGGCGAGGTGCCAGGCCGTGTCAGCAGACCGTCTAGTCAACGGTCCCAGCGCGCGGCGTCTGATTCGGGCTCTCTTCCACGAACCAGCCTCACCGGCAACCGGATCACGAATGCCGAGAACTCGGCACCCGCCTCTACCAAGTCTCCGGCAGGCAGTGTTCGCGCAAGCCTCAAGGGCGAGCAGACGCAACCCACGACAAGCGGCGGCCCCTCCAGCGAGGCAGTGCGCCCTGGGTCGGCATCTTCGGCGGCACCTGCCCCGCTCCAGGTTCAAACCCCGGTGCCGGTGGATGATTCCTCGGATGACGACGCCAGCTATCACACTGCGACGTCGGGTTCTTCAGATAACGGATCGGTCTACCACACTCCGCCGCAATCGCCGGCTTGAGGGAGTCGGACGATAAGGCGTGAACCGCCGGCCGCATTCGTGGGGGACGGAGATATTGATGAAGGGACGGATTTATTGTAATGGGAATATAAATCCGTCCTCTTTTTGTACCTTCTTTTACCGTGATCTTAGTCATGACGAGCTTTAGAGATTCACACTTAGCACCTTAATGCCAAAAAATGGTAATGAGTTTCGATGAAGGTTATAGACTTCTATCGGTCATCTTCTTCACCATCAACTCCCGATTGTAGAGTAGGATCATCCAACTCGACGGCCGAGTTAAACACGAATTCTTTATCACCTAACGTAATGATCGTTTTACACCCTAAGCCCATTAATTCGAAGGCTATGTGGAATGGCTTCTCTGAAAACGATGGCATGTAAGAAATGTAGACATCTACATTTTGATAAAAGCATAATTTTACTAGGTAAATTCCGAACTGGTCTGGATCTGTATATTGATAATAAAAAACGGCTGGATTATCACCATGCTTAGTTTTGTCGGCAAGTTCTAAGCCTGCCTTTTCCCTAATGAAAGCTTTGAATACTTTTGGGTTGGGTATATTTGTGTGAAGAAATCCCAAAAGTGCCTCGGTACTGCCTGAGAAGCTGGCCTTGAAGTGATGCCTGTGTATTCCATAGGCAATATGCGTAAAGCAGTCAATTAGCCGTTTATAATCTGGGGTGCCCCAAAGCACCTCAATAAACTTATTTTCATTACCCAGCCGAACTACTCGCTTTTTAAGAAAGACTTTTTCTAAAAGCTTGTAAGAAGTGCGTTTTAAAGCGCGCTGGATTTTTCCATTATAGTGTTCGTAACCTATTGAGTTGTTTCCGAGAATCCCTGCAATACTTACCATCAGAAACTCATCGTCATCAGATTTTTTACAATTATGCTCCTCGCAGGAAGGTACTGTGATCAAGTTCAGCCTTAGATTAATCCCAGCATCCTTTAACTCAGGAAACAAGCATTTTGGCGGCACATGCTCGACGGTGATGCCTGGCATATCGCACATGTAGCATTTTTCAGACATGGGCCGCTCTCTGCTAATAGCGTATGTAGTTAGGTATTTAATTACGGAGATAAGGGACGGATGCATTTCACCTCAAAATAAGTTCGCCCCCTTTTCATTCTTGCCATGTTTTTTGCCGTGTGGATCACACCGTAAGACCTCTGAGTTGATCTTCGTCACGCTTTACCAATACCAAGCAATGACCGCAGCCAGCCTGCCGACTTCCGTTCATAGAAAGGCGTCGTTTCCGTGAGGAAGTAATCGCTAAGGCCTTCCTCTCCGTCCTGAACGCGATATAGGTCGACGGGTTCGCCTTCCGGGGCGGTATCTCCGGCGACGTTACCGGCTTCGCGCATGACCCGTTCAAAATCTCCGTCCGCTTCAATACCAATGATCAGATGAGGCTTTTGATCAACCGATGGGTCATGCATCAACGCCAGAAATGCACGTTTTACGTTGCGATGTTTGGCGAGTAACTGCGTGAGTGAGTGGATCATCCTGGACGGGTATTGCGACGGCTGTCCGAGCAGCACGGTCGTGTCTTTTTCGACCGTGCGCTGCGCTGGCTTCTGGCCGATCCCGTCGGAGAGCAGATGGCGCACTTCCTCCGGCAAAAACTCTTTTGCATAAGGAGACTTTGGATTGAGAAAAAGAGGGGCGCCCCGTGTGATCTCAAACAGCGATCTGGCCGGAATCTCTACGTAGGACTCTTCGCTGTCTATGGATGCTTGCAGTGTTTGCAATGAAGAAAAAAACGGGATGACAGGTGAGCCATCAGCCTTGTGCCAGTTCGCGATGCTGATGTTGCTTCCCGCTTCGAGCGTGACATGACCTTTCCCAGTCCCGGCAGTGCCAAGCACGTAGACGGTGGAATCCAACAGCGTCTTGAAGAAGTCGGGTCGATGGGCCGGCTCATCCGCCGCCAGCCTGAGTGCTTGTTCGAGGGTGTTTTCTTGCTGGTTGTTCATGATTTCCATCCGTGGCTCCATCAAATCAGACAAAAAGTGAGTGCAAAGCGCGCGTAGTTTTCCACGGGACTGTGAAAACAGGAAGAACAGGCGGTTCTGCTGATGGCAGCGCTTTGCATTCAACATCGTCAGGGCATTTCACGCGATGTGAAAAATGTGTCGTCAATGGCCACAAACTTGAAAGCCCTCTGATATCATTCTCACCTGCGAATACTTCGCATTGCCAAGGAGGCTTCTACCCTTTCTGATCACCTTCCTGGTAGCCCGTAATGTTCCTTTCGCATCCGTTTCGCCCCACCGTGCTTGCGCTTTGCTGCTCTGCGAGCTTCATCGCCAATGCTGCCGACTCTGCGGTGGAGCTCGGTGCTACTGACATCAACGCGGATGCCGTCAAGGCCAATTCCAACACGCTGCCTGAGGTCTATGCGGGTGGTCAGGTCGCTCGTGGCGGGCAGATGGGTGTTCTGGGTAATCAGGACAACATGAACGTCCCTTTCACCATGACCAGCTATACCTCCCAGCTTATCGAGGATCAGCAGGCTGAAGATGTGGGAGACGTACTCCTTAACGACCCGTCGGTGCGCCAGTCTTACGGCTTCGGTAATCAGTCGCAGATATTCGTGATCCGCGGTTTGCCGCTGGCAGGCGACGATATCTCCTACGGCGGTCTGTACGGCGTCCTTCCTCGGCAAATTCTCTCCACGGACGCGATTGAGCGGGTGGAAGTATTCAAAGGCCCCAACGCTTTTATCAACGGCGTAAGCCCCACCGGTACGGGCTTGGGTGGCAGCGTGAATCTGCAGCCCAAGCGTGCTGAAGACGTGCCGACTCGCCGTTACACCCAAGACATCAGTTCCGATGGCCGAATTGGTGAGCATCTGGACCTTGGCCAACGCTTCGGCGAGGGCAATCGATTCGGAGCGCGAGTCAACCTTAGCCAACGTGAAGGCGACACTGCGATTGATGACGAAAACCAGCGCACCAAGTTGTTCGTCGCGGGACTCGATTATCGGGGTGACACCTTTCGCGTCTCTACCGACTTTGGCTACCAAAAACAGCGCATCAACGGTTTACGCAACACCGTGCAATTGGGTAATGCGACCAAAATCCCGACCGCCCCTGACGCCAGCCACAACTACGGCCAGGACTGGACTAATACCGAAACCGAAGACACGTTCGGCATGATGCGTGGCGACTGGGACCTGAATGAAAACTGGACTGCCTACCTTGCAGGGGGCGCCAAGCATACGCGTGAAACTGGCGTATACGGCACGCCAACCCTCGTAGGTAATAACGGAGTTGCAACTGTCGGCGGCTCCGAGATCCCGCACAATGAGGACAACACCAGCTTTGCAGCGGGGCTTAACGGTCATGTTCAAACCGGGCCGGTCAGTCATCAGATCGCGATTGGCGCCTCCACTATCTGGACCCAGCAAGAGAACGCCTACACCTTCTACCGCTCGGTCACCGGGAATACCAATATCTACACCACACCTGACCTGCCCAAGCCAACGGCGGTTTCCCTCACCGGCGGCGATATGGGCGATCCGGGTGTCACCGGCAAAACCCGTAACCGAAGCCTGGCCGTTTCCGACAATGTTGGCTTGTTCGACGATAGTTTGCTGCTGACATATGGCGTACGCCGTCAGCAGCTGCGCGTAGAGAACTACTCCTACGACGGCACCACCTCCAACGGCGTGGCTAATCCGGCCAATGACGGCAGCCGTACTTCGCTTTACGACGAATCCATCACCACTCCGGTGTACGGCATCGTCTATAAACCGACTGACACCGTTTCCCTGTATGCAAACCGCATTGAAGGCCTGGCCAAAGGGCCGGTCGCGTCCGGTACCAACGTCACCAACCTTGGGGAGGCCTTCCCGCCTGGCCGCACCAAGCAACTGGAAGCGGGTATCAAGCTGGACATGCAATCGTTCGGCGCAAATCTCGGCGTGTTCCGAATCGAGAAGCCCAGCGATGGCTACGTCGATGCGACCCAGCGCCTCTACATTCGCGACGGCGAGCAGGTGAACAAAGGCGTTGAGCTGAGCGTGTTTGGTGAGCCCATCGAAGGCCTTCGCCTGATGGCAGGCGGCACGCGCATGACCTCGGAGCTGAAGAACACCGCGGGCGGGCTCACTGATGGCAATCATGCCATCGGGGTGCCCACCTTCCAGCTAAATGCGAGCGTCGACTGGGACGTTCCTGGCCTGGAGGGAGCTGCCCTCAGCGCCCGTATGCTACGTACTGGAGGCCAGTATGCGGATCAGGCCAATAACCTGAGCCTTCCCACCTGGAATCGGTTCGATGCCGGGGCGCGCTACAAACTTAAAGTCGATCAAAGGGACCTGACGTTGCGCGTCAATGTGGAGAACATCACCGACAAGAACTACTGGGCCTCAGCCAACGGTGGCTATCTCAGCCAGGGCGACCCGCGTCTGGTCAAACTCTCGGGCACCATAGACTTCTGAGTCATCGCTCCCAAGGGATAGGCATCATGATTCCCTCGGATCAAACGGCTTTCGATGAGTCGAATTCAGGGTCAGCCAGCAGGTTGGCCCAAGCGCCCAAGGCATAGCTCAGATCAAGCGTTCAGCAGCATCTGAGGTACGCCTCGGCGAAGCGTCAGTTGCCTGCGAGAGTTTTACTTCTCGACAACCCGCTGTCTTTGTCAGCGCTTCTTGTCATCCGGCCCCTGCCCGCGCGTCACCTCAAACCGCCTCACATTCTTGCGCAACCAACCGAGAAAACCATTGGCGTCAGCCACCACCGGCTTGGCCTCCAACATCGCCGCCCTCGCCTTCGCCCGAAACTTAGCCAATCCCGCCAGCGCCCCAATCAATTCCGGATGCTCCGCCAGCCACGGTTCCAGATCAGCCTTGTCGATCCGATAAATCATGCAATCGGTGTACGCACAGAATCGAGCCAGCGTAGGCGTGGCGTCGAGGAAGCCGGTCTCACCCAACAGCTCACCCGGCCCCATGCGCCCCACTTCCAGCCAGCCGTCCGGCCGTTGCAGCGACGCCGATACCACCCCGGACTCAATAATGAACAGCGCATCAGGCACCACGCCCTCGGCGAGCACGATGTCTTTCGCCGGATACGCGCCCAGGCGCATGTGCTGTTCCAGTTGCGCGCGGTCGGCGTCGCTGAGCATGCGCAGCGCATTGACGGTGTTGAGCACCGCAGACTGTCGCGTCGAAGGGCGTTGCTGGTCCTGGCGGGTTTCGGTCGAGGCGAGCTGCCGGTGAATCAGGTCGAACAGTTGGTTACGCACCGCTGAGCGCCGGTCCCGGGATTTTACGTAGCCGGTGACTTCGTATTCGACGATACGCAGGCCGGACTTGACCACCACCGCCGACGGCGCGGGCTGGGCCAGCAGTTCGCGACAGCCGAGCAGCGCTTTCTCCAGGGAGTCCAGCACCAGGCTGGGCCGCAGGCGGGTCGACAGTTCGATGGACAGTGTGACCGAATGGAAATGGTCCGGGCGGCTGAAGTTGACGATGCGGGTCTTGGCGGCCATGGCGTTGGGGATCACGGCCATGCTGCCTTCGGAGGTCAGCAGGTGGGTGGAGCGCCAGTCGATTTCGATGACTTTGCCTTCGATGTCGTCGACGCGAATCCAGTCGTCCACGCGGAACGGCTTGGTCGCGTTGAGGACGATGCCGGAGAAGACGTCACCCAGGGTGCTTTGCACCGCGAGGCCGAAGATGATCGCGACTGCGCCGGAGGTGGCCAGCAGCCCTTTGACCGGCAGGTCGAGCACATAGCCGGCCGCCGCCACTGATGCGACGAGGAAGATGATTGCGCCCATGACGTCTTGCAGCAGATGACCCTTGCCGCCGATCCGAGGCTCCATGACCATGACGGCGAGCACGGTGAGTGTCCGCGCGCCGAACAGCCACCAGGCGATGGTCAGGATGGTGCCCAGCACATGGCGGGGAACGGACCAGTCTGCGGGCACCGGATACAGCGGGCTGAGCCCGCCATCGAGCAGCGCCATGCTGAACAGCACGAACAGCACCAGCCGGCACGCCAGCTTGCGCCGCAGCCAGCGCGGGTGCAGCCACTGCCAGAGCGTGAGGTCGATGACCAGCAGCACGGCAGCGCTGATCAGCGGATAGGCGAACCACAAATGATCCATCGACATTCCCTGGGGGTGGACAGCCCGTGGAGCTTAGCTGAATACCTCGCCGGGAGCGCCGGTCTGCTTTTCGCCGAACGGTCTGACCGATCAGAACGCCGTCACGCCCCCGTCTATCGCCAGTGAATGCCCGGTAGTGAACGCGGCGCCGTCGCTGCACAGGTAGAGCACGGCGGCGGCGATTTCTTCGACTTTGCCGATCCGCCCGACCGGGTGCATGGTCGCGGCGAATTCGGCCTTGCGCGGGTCGGCTTCGTGGGCGCGGCGGAACATGTCGGTGTCGATCACCGCCGGGCACACGGCGTTCACGCGGATGTGTTTTTTGGCGTATTCGATGGCAGCCGATTTGGTCAGCCCGATCACCGCGTGCTTGGACGCACTGTAGATGCTCATCTTCGGCGCCGCGCCCAGCCCGGCAACCGATGCCGTGTTGACGATCGCCCCGCCGCCCTGGGCCAGCATCAGCGGCAACTGGTACTTCATGCACAGCCAGACGCCCTTGACGTTGACACCCATGATCGCGTCGAACTCGGCTTCGCTGCCTTCGGCGAGGCGGCCCTTCTCGATTTCGATGCCGGCGTTGTTGAAGGCGTAATCGACGCGGCCGTAGGCGTCCACGGCCTGGGCCATCATCTGCTGCACCTGGGCGTCCTTAGTGACGTCACACGGCAGAAACAGCGCTTCGCCGCCCGCCTGACGAATCAACTCGGCCGTGCCCTCGCCGCCCGCGCTGTCCAGATCCACCACCAGCACTTTCAGACCGTGTTCGGCAAACGCCAGCGCGGTCGCTCGGCCAATACCCGCCGCGGCGCCGGTGACCAACGCGACTTGGCCGGAAAACGTCATGCTCATGGGATCATCCTTTTTTTTGTACGTATCAATAGGAGGCTCGGCACATGCCGTGATGGGCCGCAGCTTAGCGGTCACGACACAATCAGCGTCAGCACTATCAGGAGGCCGGTTGCCGGGCCATTGGTGGCGATGATGATCAAAGACGAGCGCCATCATCAGCGTGGATCAGCGGGCATTCGGTGCAGTGGCAATCCTTGCTGTCCGGGCCGTTCCGGTCTATCACTGCCGCTTCGCCGATAATCGAGAGCCTGCCATGACCGCCTTGAATAACCGCCAATTCCTCCTCGCGCGCCGCCCCGTGGGTGCCGCCAGCCGTGAAGATTTCACCTTCCAGACCGTGCCCGTTGCCGAACTCGCCGAAGGCCAGATCCTGGTGAAAAGCGAATACCTGTCCCTGGACCCGGCCATGCGCGGCTGGATGAACGAAGGCAAGTCCTACATCGCGCCGGTTGAGCTGGGCGCGGTGATGCGCGCGTTGGGCGCGGGCAAGGTCATTGAGTCGCAACACCCGAAATTCGCCGTGGGCGATTACGTTCAGGGCGTGCTCGGGGTGCAGGATTATTTCGTCGGCGAGCCCAAGGGCTTCAACAAGGTCGACCCAAAACTGGTGCCACTGCCGGTGTACCTGGCGGCGTTGGGCATGACCGGCATGTCGGCCTACTTCGCTTTGCTCGAAGTCGGCCAGCCCAAAGCCGGTGATACCGTGGTGATTTCCGGCGCGGCCGGTGCGGTCGGCAGCATTGCCGGTCAGATCGCCAAAATCAAAGGCTGCCGGGTCATCGGTATCGCCGGCGGCAAGGAAAAGTGCCAGACCCTGATTGATGAGTTCGGCTTCGACGGCGCCATCGACTACAAGAACGAAGACATTCATGCGGCGCTGAAACGCGAATGCCCCAAAGGCGTGGACGTGTATTTCGATAACGTCGGCGGCGACATCCTCGATGCGGTCCTGACCCGCCTGGCGTTGAGGGCGCGGGTGGTGATCTGCGGCGCCATCAGCCAGTACAACAACAAGGAAGCCGTCAAAGGCCCGGCCAACTACCTGTCGCTGCTGGTCAATCGCGCGCGCATGGAAGGTTTCGTGGTGATGGACCATGCGGAACACTTCGCCAAGGCCGGAATGGAAATGGCCGGCTGGCTGGCCCAGGGCAAGCTGAAAAGCAAAGAGCACATCGTTGAGGGCCTTGAGACCTTCCCCGAAACCCTGCAGATGCTGTTCAAGGGCGAGAACAGCGGCAAGCTGGTTCTGAAGGTATGAGGACCTCCAAGTGTGAGCCCTCGCTGATAATCCGCTGAACAACTCACGGATAACACTGCCAAAACCACCAGAGGGCGCACTCTGGTGTAAGCTCGTGCGCTGTTGATCCGACCCATCGAGAGGCTTATGCGGGCTCCCTTCCGACGTTCTACCCTTGCAGCGCTGCGTGGTTTTGAATCCTCCGGCACGGCGATCACGATTCTGCCGAGTGCGGCCGATTACCGGCAAACACTGCTGGCGAAGATTGCCGCCGCCACCCGACGGATCTACATCGTCGCCCTGTACTTGCAGCAGGACGAAGCCGGTCAGGAAATTCTCGATGCGTTGTATGCCGCCAAGGCTGCGCGACCGGAGCTGGACGTCGTGGTGCTGGTCGACTGGTTCCGCGCCCAACGCGGCCTGATCGGCGCCGGCAAGCAGGCCGGGAACTCGGCGTGGTACCAGGCACAAAACCTGGAACACGATCAGGAAGTGCCGGTGTACGGCGTGCCCGTGCAAACCCGCGAGCTGTTCGGCGTCTTGCACCTCAAGGGCAGTGTCATCGATGACTGCGTCATCTACAGCGGCGCCAGCATCAATAACGTCTATCTGCACAAGCTCGGCAAATACCGGCTCGATCGCTATCACCTGATTGACAGCAAAGGCCTGGCCGACTCGTTCCAGCGTCTGGTCCAGCAGGACATTCTACCGTCCGACGCGGTGCATCGCCTCGACCTGCCCTCGCCGCCCAGCTCTCGCAGCCTGCGCGGGGAGATTCGTCAGTTCCGCCAGCACCTCAAGCGCGCCAGTTACGACGTCAATGATGGCGTGCGAGACAACGGCGAGATGCGCGTCATCCCGCTGCTGGGCATCGGCAACAAGAACCCGCTGAGCAAAACCCTCTGTGATCTGATCGCCGCGACCGATGAGCAACTGACGCTGTGCACGCCGTATTTCAACATGCCGCTGGTGGTGAAGCGCGAGATCAATCGCGCGCTGAAGCGGGGCGTTAAGGTCGACATCATCATCGGCGACAAGACCGCCAACGACTTCTTCATTTCGCCGGAGGAGCCATTCAAGGTGATCTCCGCGCTGCCGTATCTGTACGAGATCAGCCTGCGTCGCTTCATGCAGAAGCATCAGACGGCGATCGCCAAGCACCAGTTGAACATCCATTTGTGGAAAGACGGCGACAACACCTATCACCTCAAGGGCCTGTGGTCGGACGACCGCTATACCCTGCTGACCGGCAACAACCTGAACCCGCGGGCCTTCCAGCTGGACCTGGAAAATGCCGTGCTGATCGATGACCCCAAGGGCGAATGGCTGAAGCCGCGCGCCGAGGAAATCGCGCTGCTGATGCGCAATACCCATCGGGTCGGCAAGTTTGACGAGCTCGATACTCTGAGCGAATACCCGGTTGGCGTGCGCACCTTTCTGCGGCGGGTCAGCCGGGTCCGCGTCGAGCGCCTGCTGTACCGGATTCTCTGACGACCATGGGCAAAAGCACTGGCGTTCGCGCGCAACAGGCCGATCAAACCCGCGCGCGCATTCTTCAGGCGGCGATCACGGTGTTTACCCGCGACGGCTATTCCGGCGGGCGCATCGAGAAGATCTCTGCCGAAGCCGAGTCCAACGACCGGATGATTTATTACTATTTCGGCAGCAAGGAGAAACTGTTCGTCAAAGTGCTTGAGCACACCTACGAGCAGTTCAACCGCGCCGAAAGCCTGCTGTCACTGGACCCGTCGACGCCGGTGCAGACGCTGCGCCAGTTGGTGGCGTTTGTCTGGGACTATTACGTCAGCCACCCGGAGTTCGTCGCCATCTTGAGCATCGAAAACCTGCACAAGGGCAGGCACGCGCGCCAGTCCGGTGAGCTGCGACGCCTGTCAGGCGAAGCCGTCGGCGTGCTCAGACCGATCATCGACGCCGGTCAAGCGCAGGGTCTGTTTCGGCAGGACCTGGACATCAAGCACGTGTATTTGATGATCGCGTCGCTGTGCTACTTCTATAACTCCAACCTGCACACCCTCAGCTCGTTCCTGGGTCAGGACATGGCCGCAGAGGGGGAGCGGACGGATTGGTTGGCGTTCATTCAGGACTTGGTGATGCGGGGTGTGAGGGTGTTGCCGGAGTAGGCCGACTGGTGCAGCACCTGTGGGAGCGACCGGGGTGGCGCTCCACCTTGCTCGCGAAGAGGCCAGTACATCCGCCAGATATCTAGCGGTTGAGATGCAGTCTTCGTGAGCAAGCTCACTCCCACAAGGGCCAGTACATCCGCCAGATATTTAGCGGTCGAAATGCAGTCTTCGTGAGCGAGCTTGCTCGCGAAGAGGCCAGTACATCCGCCAGATATCTAGGGGTTGAGATGCAGTCTTCGTGAGCAAGCTCACTCCCACAAGGGCCAGTACATCCGCTAGATATTTAGCGGTTGAGATGCAGCCTTCGTGAGCAACCTCACTCCCACAGAGGCCAGTACATCCGCCAGATATCTAGCGGTTGAGATGCAGTCTTCGTGAGCAAGCTCACTCCCACAAGGGCCAGTACACCCGCTAGATATTTAGCGGTTGAAATGCAGTCTGTGGGAGCGAGCTTGCTCGCGAAGGCGCCGGTACATCCGCTGAATATTCTGTGGCTGAGATACCGCTTTCGTGAGCAAGCTCACTCCCACAAGGGCCAGTACATCCGCCAGATATTTAGCGGTTGAGATGCAGCCTTCGTGAGCAAGCTCACTCCCACAGGGGCCAGTACATCCGCCAGATATTTAGCGGTCGAAATGCAGTCTGTGGGAGCGAGCTTGCTCGCGAAGGCGCCGGTACATCCGCTGAATATTCTGTGGCTGAGATACCGCTTTCGTGAGCAAGCTCACTCCCACAGGGGCCAGTACACCCGCTAGATATTTAGCGGTTGAAATGCAGTCTTCGTGAGCAAGCTCACTCCCACAGAGGCCAGTACATCCGCCAGATATTTAGCGGTTGAGATGCAGTCTGTCGGAGCGAGCTTGCTCGCGAAGGCGCCGGTACATCCGCTGAATATTCTGTGGCTGAGATACCGCTTTCGTGAGCAAGCTCACTTCCACAAGGGCCAGTACATCCGCCAGATATTTAGCGGTTGAGATGCAGTCTTCGTGAGCAAGCTCACTCCTACAGAGGCCAGTACATCCGTTAGATATTTAGCGGTTGAGATGCAGCCTTCGTGAGCAAGCTCACTCCCACGGGACCGTATTTTGCCGGGCGTCAGCGTGTTGCCTGAAGCGGGATGTCACCCAAAGAGGCTCGCCGAGTCAGTGGGTGCCGGGATTGGCCTTGAGATACGCAACCCTGTCTTTCAACCCCGTCCACTGCGGCTCATTAGGCGCAAATCGGTTGCGCAGGTACGCGGCCAGGTCGCTGATCTGGGTGTCCGACAGGCTGTCCTTGAAGCCCGGCATGTAACCCAGATCTGCCGTCGCCGGTTTGTCTATTCCCTGCTGAATCACTTTGATCAGATTGTCCGGCAGCGCGCTGTGGACATTGGTATTGGTCGCCAGCGAAGGGCTTACGCCAAACAGCTTCGGTCCCAGACCGTCCGCATGACAACCCTGACACGAGCCTTCGAACACCCGCTGACCATTGCTCAATGACTGAGGCGAAACGCTCGGTTTCTCTGCCAGACCGCTCACCGTCGCGGGACGGATGTCAGCACTACCAGACGCAGGCTCATTCAACGCCGCCAGATACACCGCAATCGCCCGCACATCGCTCTTCGGCAGTTTCGCCAGTTCCGAGACCACCGGCCCCATCGGCCCAGCCGCCACACCATGGGCATCGGAATACCCGCTGCTTAAATAATTGAACAGCTGATCCTCGGTCCAGGGCGTCGGCGCTTTCGACAGGCTGTTGAGCGCCGGCGCTTCCCAGCCGTCCACCGTGCCGCCGGCAAGAAACGACGTGCCGCCCTTCTCCGCCCCCAGCAGATCCCGGGGTGAATGGCAGGCGGCGCAATGCCCCAATCCATTGACCAGATACTGACCGCGATTCCACTGAGCGCTTTGCTGCGGCTGCGTCTGCACCTCGCCTTTGCGCAGGTACAGCGCGTTCCAGCCCGCCATCAACGGCCGCACATTGAACGGGAAACGCATGTCGTTGGCGGGCTGCACCTGTTTCACCGGCGTCTGCGACATCAGGTACGCGTACAGCGCCTGCATGTCGGCGTCCTCGATGTTTCTGAAGGCCGTGTAGGGAAACGCCGGGTAAAGGTGTTTGCCATCGCGACTGATGCCGTCACGCATCGCCCGCTCGAACGCCGGATACGACCAGTTACCAATGCCGGTCTCAGGGTCCGGGGTGATGTTGCTGCTATATAAGGTGCCAAACGGCGTTTCCATCGCCAGCCCGCCGGCATTGCTGGCGCCATTCGGGGCGGTGTGGCAGACCGCGCAGTCGCCGACCGCTGCCAGCAATCGCCCGCGTTCCAGGGTCGCCGATGACCAGGTGCCCGCTGCGGGCGGCGTGATCGGCGCGATTTCCGCGCGCCAGGGCAACGCGGTCGCGGCCATGCCCAGCAACGCGCCGAACGCAGCAAACAAGGAACCGAACAGCCACTTTGAGCGTTTGGCTTTCGGCGACTGCGGCGGCTGGCTGTTGGATTCCACGCCAGCGCTGTTCAGCGCGGCGAGAATGCGTTCCGCCGTGATCGGCAGCTCGCGAAAGCGAATCCCGGTCGCGTCATACACGGCATTGGCAATGGCCGCCGCACTCGGGACCGACGCCGATTCCCCGGCGCCCATGGGCGGCTCGGCCTGGCGCGGCATCATCATGACGTCGACTTTCGGCACTTCGGGGAACGTCAGAATCGGGTAGCCGCCCCACTCCTTGCTCGCCACGGTGGATTCCTCGAACGTCACCCGTTCCTTGAGCACGCGGCTGGTGGACTGGATGACGTTGCCGTGGATCTGATGCTGGACACCGGCGGGATTGACCATCATGCCGGCGTCGTGGCCGATCACCACGCGAGTCACCGACACATCACCCGTGTGCTTGTCGATCGCCACGTCCGCCACCCACGCCGCCCACGCTGCGCCGAAGCCGGGAAACTTGCTGTGGATGTAGCGCGCGTAGGCAAAACCGCGCCCGCGCAGGACGCCATCTTCTTCGGGGATTTGCATCGGTTGGGTGCGCGGTGTCCAGTCAGCTCGGGCGGCGGTGGCGCGAACCAGTTCGGCAGCGCGCTCGTCCTGCAGGTAGCGCAGGCGGTATTCGATAGGGTCAACGCAAGCGGCGAACGCCAACTCGTCGATGTAGGACTCGTGAGCGAAGGTATTGGGAAGCGCCGACACGCCGCGCATCCACGACGCCCGCACAATCGGCGCCATGTCGTGAATGGTGACGCGCATGTGTTCGATGTCGTAGGGCGGGATCGAAGTGCGGTCGCCCATTTCGAACATCGTCGCCACCGGCTCCACGCGCCCGGTCAACAGCAAGGCCAGGGTCGGTGAGTTGTTCGACGGGTAGCGGGTGCTGAAGTCATAACCGGCGATGCCGCCATCGGCGTTAATCCCGCCATCGACTTCCATCAACTGGGCGGTGCCTTTCGGCTCCCAGGCATGTTCCTGCTCGCGGGTCAGTTGCACCCGCACCGGCCGGCCCACGGCGCGGGACAGCAGTACGGCATCGGCGCAGACGTCATCAGCGCAATTGCGCCCGTAACAGCCGGCCGCTTCCATGCGGATGATGTCGATGCGCTCTTCGGGGTATTCCAGCAGCCAGGCCAGATCGGCGCGCAGCATGTGGGGGTTCTGCGTGCCGGACCAGACCCGAATGCCTTCTTCGCTGTAGTCCGCCAACCCGCACGAAGGTCCGATGGAGCCGTGAATCTGGTAGGGCCACAGATAGGTTCGCGTCATCCGCTCGCTGGCCTGGGCCAATGCCTCATCGACATTGCCCTGATCGAGCACCACCCGCTGAATGCTGGGGTTGTCGCGAATCGCCTGCTCGATGTTGCTCATGTCCGGCAAATTGTGCTGCCAAGGCTTCCAGGTGACCTTGAGTTCACGCGCCGCCTTGGCCGCCTGCTCTTCGCGCATCGCGACGATGCCGACGAAATCCCGAATCACCACCACGCGGACGACGCCGGGGATATGGGCGATCGAAGATTCGTCCACGTCCAGCAGACTGGTGCCGACGAAGTCGCCGGTGTCGTAACCGGCGTAGGGCGGCCGTACGACGCGGCCATGGAGCATGTCCGGCAAACGCATGTCGTGCACGTAGGTCAATTCGCCGGTGGCCTTGCCCGGAATGTCGACACGAGCGGCGCCCTGCCCCACCAGTTTGTAGTCCTCCAGCCGCTTGAGTGGTGCGTTGCCGGAAATGCGCAGTTCCACGCGCTGACCCACCAGCAGTTGGCCAAAGGTCAGTGCGCGACCGTCCTGCGCTTTGATCACGCCGCTGTCGATGACTAACGAATCCACATCGACCGACCACTGCTGCGCGGCCTGTTGCAGCAGGTAGCGCCGCGCCTCGGCCGCCGCATTGCGCAACGGGATGGCGGAAATCTGCAAAGTGGCGCTGGCGATGGTCGCGCCCTGATTCGGCGCACGCTCGGTGTCGCCCAGAATCATCGTCACTTGATCCATCTGCAGGTCCAGCTCTTCGGCGACGATCTGCGTCAGTGAGGTGCGAATGCCGGTGCCCAGATCCACATGGCCGTTGAAGGCATAGACGCGGCTGTCCTGATCGATGGCAATGAACAGCCCCAATTCCATTGGCCTGACCGTAGGGGTGCCGCCTTTGGCGACCGGACCGGACGGCGGCAGGATGTCGTCGACGATCAGCAGCACGCCATTTTGGGCGAGCAATTCATCGCGCGTGGGCAAAGTCTGGGTCATTGGGCGGGATCCGGGCTGGGCTGATGACGCGCGGCACGCATGACCGCACTGAGGATTTCAAGGTGCGTGCCGCAGCGGCACAGGTTTGCTGACAGTTCGTTGCGAATCTGCGCTTCGGTGGGGTGCGGGTTGCGGTCGAGCAAGGCCTTGGCGGTCATGATCATGCCGTTCATGCAGTAGCCGCATTGCGCGGCCTGCTCGTCGATGAAGGCTTGCTGCACCGGATGCGGGCGGTCTCGCGAACCGATGCCTTCCAGCGTGGTGATCTCGCGCCCTTGGGCGCCGGCCAGTGGAAACACGCAGGAGCGTGCGGCGACGCCGTCGATGATCACCGTGCAGGCGCCGCACTCGCCCAGGCCGCAGCCGTATTTGGGGCCATTAAGGTGCAGATCGTTGCGGAGGATCAGTAACAGCGGCGTGTCAGGCATTGCCGTGACACGTGTGGCCTGACCGTTGACGTTCAGGGTCACGGTCTTCTCCGCCGCCCGCTGTGGCTCGCTTGTATCAGCCTTCATGTGTTACCCGCTGTAGCTTGCATTTGATGAAGTAATTACTTCATGAAACGAGAGCAGGAAGCATGCCAGCGGAGAAAAGGCTGTAGGACGTTGGAGTATTGGGGTGGGTTTGGTCGTTTCGACGTCGCAATTGGGTGGACTGAACATTCTCCATGTAGGAGTGAGCTTGCTCGCGAATGCAGTGGGTCAGGCACATAAATGTCGCGGGCAGATCGTGTTCGCGGGCAAGCGGGCTCCTACAGCGGTGCTGTCAGGCGGCGTTACTCATCGCCCTCGTCGATCAGTTTGCGCAGCAGAAACAGTACAGCCACGCGTTCGGCGGGGTTGAGTTTGCTCAGGGTCAGCTCGCTGATCTGCGCGGCGCGGGGCACGGTTTCCTGTACCAGTTGCAGGCCGCTGTCGGTCAGGCTGCAGATGACTTTGCGGCGATCCTGCGGGTCCGGGTCGAGGCTGATCAGGTCCCGGGCTTTCAGGCGATCGACGATGCCGCGAATGGTCGCCTGATCCACGGCCGTGGCCTTGACCAGCTCGGTTTGCGAGCTGGGGCCGTGATCGCGCAGAGCGCACAGGGTCACGAATTGCACCGCCGTGAGCTGCGAATCGCCGACATTCTGCTGGAAGATCGCCAAGTGACGCTGGTAGGCCTTGCGCAGCAGATGGCCCACTTGCTCGGAAAAGGTGTAGGACGGATTGTTATTGGAAGGGTTGTCAGTGGACACGGGTGGCTCGTTCGGCGGGATCTGGAAAGTGGTGGCTACAGTAACGTCTGCGGGAGTTGAGGGGAATCTTCGGAACGAGTGAGTTGTGTCGCTGGTGTATCCGCCGACAGATGAATAGTGGGAGCGACCGGGGTGGCGCTTCAACTTGCTCGCGAAAAGGACGGTACATCCTCCAGAATTTCGGCAGCTGGCATGCCGTCTTCGTGAGCAAGCTCACTCCCACAAGGTTGCTGTGCGCGGAAGATCCCGGGACGTATGCAAAACCTGTGGGAGCGAGCTTGCTCGCGAAGAAGTAGGTAAGGACCCTAAATCTTCATCTACAGGAATGCCGCCTTCGTGAGCAAGGTGGAGCGCCACCCCGGTCACTCCCACAAGTTTTGCGTACAACCTGAGTCCCGCGTAGCGCAAGCCAAATGCAGGCCTGCGTCAGGCGTTCGATGCCTCGGGCGCCACCACTTCCCCGGCCAGCACCACGGCCTGGTCGTCCAGATAAATGTCGCAACGACGCAGCGGGATATCCAGATGGCACGGGGTCTTGCGGGTGCCGCCGACTTCAGTATTCGGCCCCGTGGAAAACAGGAAATTGCCATAGAACGCCCGGGCGTCCATGCACATGCCGTCGTTCTTGTCGTGCAGGCCCATGGCCGTCCACTGGGCGCGGGGTTGCAGGCCCCAGCCGATGTGGGAAATGCCGTAGACCTCAGGGTCATTGAAGTACTTCAGGTAATCACGCAGGTACTCGGCCTCGAAACCACCGTGAATCCCGGTGATAAACCCCTTATCGATCTCCAGCGTGATCTGCTCGCGGGAGTAGGTTTTGAACGGCAGCACGATGTCGCCGACATCAATGACCAGCGTGCCCTCGGCGGTCTCTTCGTTGGGCCAGGAAAACAGGAAGCCGCTGGGCCAGTGGTCCCAACGACCCGGCTCGTCGGCGAAACCGTACTCGGTGACGGAGGGGTATTGCCCCAGTTGCGCACGGAAATCGCTGCCGGCCCGGGACTTCACCTGAATCGAGCGCGCCGCCTTCAGCAGCTGTTCGGCGGCCAGCACCCGTTCCTTGTCCGCCACCGTCGGCAGCATCCGCGCCAGCACTTCCGGAGGCTCCACCGCCAGCAGAATCCGCGTGCCGGTCTTGAGGATCTGCTCCTGCTCCGGCGAGTGCAGCAGCATCATCGTGTCGACGATCAGGTCCGCCGCCTCAAGGGCACGTTGCGCGGCGATGTTGCCGGTCAGCGCGGTGTCGCCGCAGTAGGCGGTCATGTCGTTGCCCATGGCTTTGGGGTGATTGAACGACGGCAGCTCTACCGCATAGACCTTGGCGCCCAAACGTTGAGCGGCGTCCATCGCGGCACGCACCGTACGCGCATCTGAGTAGTGGCTCTTGAGCACCGCCACGCTCTGGGTCGCGTCCACTTTCGACAGTTTCAGCACGTGCTCGAACATCTGGGTCAATTCGCAATCGCTAACCGGCATCTCTTTTCTCCTCTGGGGCGGATGACGAGCCGGATGCACCATTGCAAGGCGTCGCGCATCAGACCAGTGCACTTTTTAAAGCGTACACACTTATTAAAAGCGATAAGACATCAATCCGGACGCCGCTGCAATAGGCACGCCACTCTGTTACCCAACCACACAGATCCCAATGAATAAGGGTTACAGCAGGTGACATGCCTGTTTGCGACACCGCCTGCCGTTTCTGGAAATATCGGTTCACTTTTAAAAATATCAGCGTATACACTTTAAAAACCCAGCGACGCGATACATTCTTTTCGCCTCGCCGTCATCCAGAGCTCCGGTCATTCAGAGCTCATGAAACACAAAGGAATGCGCGCCATGCCAACCACGCAAAAAATCGCCATCGTCGGATCCGGTCTGGGGGGCGCTGCGGCTGCGACGCTGTTGCAGAAAGCCGGCTTCCACGTCGATATCTACGAACAAGCCCCCGCGTTTTCTCGTATCGGTGCTGGTATCCACATGGGCCCGAACATCATGAAAATCTTCCGGCGCATGGGCATCGAGCAACAGCTCAGCGACATGGGTTCGCACCCGGATTTCTGGTTCAGCCGCGACGGTGCGACCGGCGATTACCTGTCGCGCATCGCCCTGGGCGAGTTCTCCCTCAAGGAGTACGGCGCGGCCTACATCACCGTGCACCGCGGTGATCTGCACGCGCTGCAAATGTCGACGCTGGCGCCGGGCAGCGTGCACTTCAGCAAATGCCTGACCACGCTGGAAGAACGCGACAACGGCGTGCGCCTGAATTTTGCCGACGGCACCCACGCCGACGCCGACATCGTGATCGGCGCCGACGGCATCAACTCCAAGATTCGCGAAGAGCTGCTGGGCCATGAAAAACCGCTGTACAGCGGCTGGGTCGCCCACCGCGCGCTGATCCCCAGCGAGGTGCTGACCAAATACAACCTGGAGTTCGAGAACTGCGTGAAATGGTGGAGCGAGGACCGTCACATGATGGTTTATCACACCACCGGCAAGCGCGATGAGTATTACTACGTCACCGGCGTGCCCCATGCAGCGTGGGACTTCGAGGGCAATTGGGTCGACAGCAGCCGGGACGAAATGTACGAAGCCTTCGCCGGTTATCACCCCACTGTGCAGGCCTTGATCGAGTCCACCGACAGCGTGACCAAGTGGCCGCTGCTCAACCGCAACCCGTTGCCTTTGTGGAGTCGCGGTCGCCTTGTTTTGCTGGGCGACGCCTGCCACCCGATGAAGCCGCACATGGCCCAGGGCGCCGGCATGGCCATTGAAGACGCCGCGATGCTCACCCGCTGCCTCCAGGAAACCGGCCTCACCGACTACCGCACGGCGTTCCAGCTCTACGAAGCCAATCGCAAGGAACGCGCCTCTCGGGTGCAAGCGGTTTCCAACGCCAACACCTGGCTGCGCACCCAGGAAGATCCGGCCTGGGTTTACGGGTACGACCTGTACGGCCAGGAGCTGAAATCGGGGGTGGCGGCGTGAGCACATTCATCCATGGCGGCAACGTCCAGGCCAACGGCATCCGTCAGCATTACCTGCGCTACGGCGGCGACATTCACTCCGGCAAACCGGCGCTTATCCTGATCCCGGGCATCACCAGCCCGGCGATCACCTGGGGGTTCGTCGCTGAACGCCTGGGCCAGTCTTTCGACACCTACGTGCTGGATGCGCGCGGTCGCGGGCTTTCTTCGACGGGGCCGGATCTGGATTACAGCGTCGACACCTGCGCCGACGACATCGGTGCGTTCGCCGCCGCCATGGGCATCGACAGCTATCACTTGGCCGGTCACTCCATGGGCGCGCGTTTTGCCGTTCGGGCATCGATTCGTTGCCCCCAGGGCCTGAAAAGCCTGGTCCTGATCGATCCGCCGGTGTCCGGGCCGGGCCGTCGTGAATACCCGGCGAAGCTGCCGTGGTACGTCGATTCGATCCGCCAGTCGCAACAGGGCATGAGCGCCGAAGACATGCGCGCGTTCTGCCCGACCTGGACCGAGGAACAACTGCAACTGCGCGCCGAGTGGCTGCACACCTGCTACGAGCCCGCCATCGTCCGCGCCTTCAATGACTTCCACGACGTGGATTTCCACCAGGACCTGCCGAACCTTCCGGTCCCTGCCCTGCTCATCGTCGCTGGCCGCGGCGGCGTGATTCAACCGGAAGACGAAGCCGAAATCCGACAGCTACAACCGAACATCCTGATCGCGCGAGTGGAAAACGCCGGACACATGATTCCGTGGGACAACCTGCCGGGCTTCTTTGCCGCGTTCGGTGACTTTCTCGGTACGCCGCTGACCTGACGGTCCTCGCTTAAAACGATGAACAGGAGAACGCAATGACCGACCCACAAAGCGCGGACGCCAACTATCAGGGCGTCTGGGGCAATCGCATCGGTTTTGGTGCGAAACCGGCCTTGCTGATGATCGATTTCATGCAGGGCTACACCCAACCCGGCGCGCCTTTATATGCGCCCGGCGTGGTCAGTGCGGTGGCCGAAAGCGTCGAGCTGCTGGCCTGTGCGCGGGAACACGGCATCGCGGTGGTGCACACCAACATCCGCTACCACCCCACGCATTTCGCGGACGGCGGCATGTGGGTGAAAAAAGCGCCGGTGATGAAGGACATGGTCGAAGGCAACCCGCTGGCCGCGTTCTGCGAGGCCGTGCAGCCATTGCCCGAAGAGGTCGTGATCAGCAAGCAGTACGCCAGTTCGTTCTTCGGCACGTCACTGGCATCAATGCTGCACGCCCAAGGGATCGACACCGTCGTGCTGGCCGGTTGCTCCACCAGCGGCTGTATCCGGGCGACCGCGGTGGATGCCGTGCAGCATGGCTTCCGGACCATCGTCGTGCGCGAATGCGTGGGTGACCGGCATCCCGATCCCCATGAAGCGAACCTGTTCGACATCGACAGCAAGTACGGAGATGTGGTGAGCAAGCAGGAGGCGATGACACAGTTGCAAGCTGCAAGCTTCAAGCGATAAGCCGCAAGTCAAGAGCATGCGGTCCCCTCTTGCCGCTTGAAGCTTGGCGCTTTGCCGCTTCGTCCCCCATATGACAACACCGCAAACGCAGGCAAAATCAGCCGCCGCGCTCACCGGTCGAAGAAACGCCAGGAGACACCCATGCCCTCTGCGAATGTAGAAACCTCCGCGAACCTAGCCGCGGACCCGATCAAAGCGCTGTACACCAAGATCACCTGGAAGCTCATCCCCTTCCTGTGTTTCTGCTACCTGGCCGCTTACCTGGACCGCATCAACATCGGTTTCGCCAAGCTGCAAATGCTCGACCAGTTGCACTTCAGCGAGACCGCGTTCGGGTTGGGCGCCGGGCTATTTTTTGTTGGCTATATCCTGTTCGAAGTGCCGAGCAACCTGGTCCTGGAGAAGGTCGGCGCGAAGATCTGGATCGCGCGGATCATGATCACCTGGGGCTTGCTGTCGTCCTGCATGTTGTTCGTCAGCACGCCGACGCAGTTTTACGTGCTGCGGTTTCTCCTCGGCGCCGCTGAAGCGGGCTTCCTGCCCGGCGTGCTGTTTTACCTGACCACCTGGTTCCCGACCTACCGCCGCGGCCGCATCATCGCGCTGTTCATGATCGGCCTGCCGCTTTCCAGCGTCATCGGCGGCCCGCTGTCGGGCTGGATCATGGGCCATTTCGACCAGACTGCCGGGCTGCGTGGCTGGCAGTGGCTGTTCCTGATCGAGGGCATTCCCAGCGTGCTGCTGGGGGTGATGACGTTCTGGGCGCTGCCGAACAATCCGAAAGAAGCCAAATGGCTGAACAGCGCCGAACAAACCTTGCTGGAAGGCGAACTGCGCCTGGACGACGTTGAGGGCAAGGACAGCAAGCACAGCTTTCGCGACGGTTTTTTCAATCTGAAAGTGTGGATGCTCGGCGGCATCGATTTCTCGATCTTGCTCAGCGCCTACGCCATGGGCTTCTGGATGCCGACGTTCATCAAGAACGCCGGGGTCACCGACACCTTCCACATCGGCGTGTTGACCGCATTGCCCAGCGTCGCGGCGCTGATCGGCATGCTGATGATCGGCGCCAGCTCCGACCGTCGTCGCGAACGGCGCTGGCACATCATCGTGCCGTTTTGGATCGGCGCCGTGGCCATGGCTGCCAGCCCGTTTTTCACCCATAACGTGGTCGCGACCGTCGCGCTGTTTGCCGTCGCTTCGGCCGCCATCATTGGCGCGGTGCCGGTGTTCTTCAGCCTGCCGGCAACGTTCCTCAAGGGCCGGGCGGCGGCGACGGGTTTCGCGTTGGCCTGCTCGCTGGCGAACATCGCCGGGCTGGTGAGCAACTCGATGATGGGCATCGCCATCGATGTCACCGGCAGCAGCGCCGGCGCGTTGTGGTTCTTTGCCGGGTGCCTGATTTTGAGCAGCCTGCTGGTGGTGGCGTTGCCGGCAAAGCTGGTGAATCGGTAACTCGTCGCGCTGGACGCCTATCCCGGGGGAGCCAGCTTGCTGGCGAATGCGGTGGGTCAGTCAACGTTTTACTGACTGACCCACCGCGTTCGCGGGACACGCCGCGCTCCAACCCGGCGAATCGTATTCATCCCATCACAATTGTGGAATCAGACCATGCAGGCGTTTGTGAAAAGCTGTGCCCTGGCCCTGACGCTGGGACTGTCCGCGACCTCCTTGCAGGCCGCGGAAAAGGTCATCTTCGACACCGATTTCAACGTGCTCAACGACGACGGCCAGGCTTTCATCATGCTGGCGCAACTGCACGCGCAAAAGCGCATCGACCTGCTGGGCATGACCCTCGTCAGCGGCAACGCGTGGGTCGATCAGGAGCAGGTCGATGCGCTGAAGGCTGTCGAGCGCATGGGCGTGGAAAAGGACATCGGCGTGTACTCCGGCGCGGCCTACCCGCTGCTGCACGACTTCGCCACGTATGACCAGGAAAAAGCCCTGTTCGGCGCAGGCTGGCCGGGGGCGTTCAAGACCCCGCGTCCGACCTCGGCCTCGCAACTGGTTTCGCCGCCGGACGGGCTTGCGACGCACACTGCATTACGCAGCGAATCCGCCGCGCAGTTCATCGTCGACAGCGTGAAGAAAAACCCCCACGAGGTGACCATTCTCGCCGTTGGCCCATTGACCAACATCGCTCTGGCGATTCGCAGCGCCCCGGAAATCGTGCCGCTGATCAAACGCATCGTCTACATGGGCGGCGCCATCGAGATCCCCGGCAACACGACGCCAGCGGCGGAATTCAACTGGTGGTTCGATCCCGAGGCCGCAAAAATCGTCCTGCGCTCGCCCATCGAACACGTGATTTTTCCCAACGATGTCTGCGAAAAGGTCATCTTCGACAGCTCGGTCTACCAGCGCATCGTCGCCAGCAAAGGCGTGATTCCCAACCTGTACAAAACGGTGCTGGGGCCTGAGCTCGACAAGGACCCGAACCATCACAGCTTCACCTGGGACAGCCTGCCTGCGCTGTACCTGGTGCATCCGGAACTGGTCACCGAGTCCAAAGACCTGTGGGTCGATGTCGACGCCCACTTCGGACCGGATTACGGCCGCTCCATGGGCTACAAGAAGGGCGCGCCCGTCGGCACACAGAAGGCGAAAGTGGTGTACGCCGTGGATCAGAAGAAGTTCTGGGATGCGTACGTGGATCTGGTCACTCTGCCTGCGCCGGTCAAACGCTGATCGCCTCAGTTCGCGCCGTTCATATGAAACGGCCCAACCGGAGGTAGGCAAAATTAGCCGATCAGGGCAATCAGCTGCTGGCGCTGGGCATCGGTAAGCAAAGGCCCTCTGGCGGCTTCGGCGTTTTCCTTCATGTATTTCGGATTTCCCGTACCGGGAATCGCGCACGTTACTGCCGGGTGCGAGATCAGAAACTTCAGCGCCAGTTGCGCCCAGCTCCTGGCCTGAACTTCCCCCGCCCACCCCGGCAGCGGCGTGTTGCGCAAGCGGCCAAGCAGACCGCCGCCACCGAACGGCCGATTGCAGATCACCGCCACCCCTCGCTCACGACACAGCGGCAGCAGCCGCGCCTCGACCGCGCGATCGTCCAGCGCGTAGTTGATCTGCAGAAAATCGAACGCTTCGGCCTTCAGCGCAGCTTCCACCTCAGCGTAGGCCGACGGGGTGTAGTGCGTCAGACCGACGTAGCGAATGCGCCCTTCCTCTTTCCACTGACGCAGCGTTGGCAGGTGAGTCTTCCAGTCCAGCAGGTTGTGGATCTGCATAAGGTCGATGCGCTGGGTCCGCAATAGCCGGAACGACGCTTCCATCTGGGCAATGCCTTCGTCGCGCCCTCGGGTCCAGACCTTGGTCGCCAGAAACGCTGGCGATGACGGCTGATGGATCGCCAGCAACTCGCCCGTGGTTTCCTCGGCGCGGCCGTACATGGGCGAGCTGTCGATCACCGTGCCGCCGGCGTGGAACAACTGATCCACCACGGCGGGCAGCAGTTTGTAAGCATCGCTGCCGGGCTCGACATCGAACCCGCGATACGTGCCGAGGCCGATCATCGGCAACGCTTCGCCGCTGGATGGAATGTCTCGCGTGAGCATGTTCCGCTCTCCTGATTGAACGGGCGATGTGCCAGGTTGTGGCGGTTCGGATGCTGTGGCGGGGACGCCTGCACTCGCATCACCGACCGCTGCGTCAAACACCAACGCCGCCGAGGCACCTGCTGCCAGAGCGATCAGTCTTCTGCGGGTGAGCGGGCGTGGGTCGGTCACGGGCATGTCTCCGGGTCGGGCTGACGTGAGCGCACAGTGAATGGTCGACCCCACGCACGCGGCCCCGGTTCAAGTCCGCACGACCATCAGCGCAGATCGCGGGTTGGCGCTGGAACTCAATCATTCCTCCTATCGGCCCGGAATGACGCAGAGCGCCTCGGGATGCATTCCCACGCAGAGCGTGGGAACGATCGGACATCAGCGCCTGGAATGGCCTCTTCCCGGCTGAAGCCGGTCCCACTAAACAGCAGCGCGTGCATCCCATGGCATCGGCGGCGCACTGTAGGCCCGGCTTTAGCCGGGAAGCTCTTGATCTGCGCAGCGCTTTTGATCTTCACAGTCTGCCTCCGGGCAGACGCTCTTAATCTCGGCAGATACTGCAACCATCTGCGCAGATCGCGGGAACGCTGGGCAGCCCCATGCGTCACAACTCCATCTTGAACACTGGAGGACACAAAATGAAAACCGTTATCACCCTGAACGAACTCGCCAACGCAGACCTGCGCCCCTACACCGAAATCTGGCTGACCTCACCGACCGCCGTTCGCGAACCCCATCACACCGATGACGAACTGTGCCTGTGGCGCGCCAACCAAGTCTTCTCCCACGACATGCTCAGCGAAGGCACCCATGGTCAGAACGTCATGCCGGTCTGGCTGGTGGTTGACGACATCGACGACTCCGAGCAGGTGCTCGAAGTCGAAACACAAGTGCGTGAACGCCTGCTGACCGCAGGGCTTGAAGGGGAATTTTATCCGGCGGAAGTGGGCGAGCGGACTGACGGGGTCAAGTGATCTAACCAAGTGCGGAAGCGACGCGTAAGGCCGGCAAGCACCCTGCCGGCCTTTGCGTATCGCCGCGAGCTACCGCGATTTATGGCTTCAGCGCGTCATACGCTTCCAGCGCGTGCATCGAATAGATGTACGCAGCGCCCGCATTCAACGAGATCGCGGTAGCCAGTGCGGCGGCGACTTCTTCACGGGTCGCGCCCGCGGCGATGGCGGCTTGGGCATGGCTGGCCAGACACCCGTCACAGCGCGAGTGACTCAAAGCCTCACCCCGGCGGCGTGGCGCCCAGACGCTTCCACATTGGTTTGGTCAGGCGCTGTGTGTTCTTGTAACCGGCCCACGGATCCGCTTTCAGCTTGCGCAAACGCTGCTGCAGGTTGGCGATGGTCCACTGCGCCGAGGACTTCACCTCGGTCAGCTCGTCACGGCTGATCGGCACCGACACCGGCAACCCCGGCCGCGCCCTCGCCGAATAGGCCACGACCGTACTGGCGCCCCGGCTGTTACGCAGGTAATCGATGAAGATCTTGCCCACCCGGTTCTTCGGCCCGGACGTGGCGGTGAATCGGTCCGGCAGCTCCCGCGACATGAATTGCGCCAGCGCCTTGGCGAAGGCTTTGACCGACTCCCAATCCGCCCGGCGCGCCAGCGGCACGACGATGTGCATGCCCTTGCCGCCGCTGGTCTTGACGTACGCATCCAGGCCCAGCTCGTCGAGGGTCGACAACGTCAGTTGTGTGGCTTCGATCATGCTGCGCCAGGGCAACTGGTCGTCCGGGTCGAGATCCAGGACGAAGTGGTCCGGCAGCTCGATCTGATCGTAGGTCGCGCCCCAGGTGTGCAGTTCGATGGTGCCCATCTGCGCCGCACCGACCAGTGCCTTGACGCTGTCGATCTCCATCAAACGCGCGTGGCCGGGGTCGAGCTTGGGGTCCAGCTGCTTGATGTTGGGGATCGCAATGCGCTCGGAATGTTTCTGGAAAAACTGCTCGCCCGCCACGCCTTCGGGGCAGCGCAACAGCGCCACGGGCCGATGGTCCAGGTGCGGCAAAATCCAGTCCGCCACCGATTCGTAATACTGCGCCAGCTCGATCTTGTGCAGACCGCTTTCGGCGTCGATCACCCGTTCGGGATGGCTGACCATCACGCCGGCCACGTCGATGCGGTCCTTGCCTGCACGCTTGCTGGCCGGCTTTGGCTTCTCGGCTGAAGGATCGGCGCGGGTCGCGGATTTCTTGCTCGGCGCTTTGGCTTTGGCGGCGCTGGGTTTGAACGGTGCTTTGATGTCTCTCGGCGTCCTGGGGTATTCGTGGACCACTTCACTGGCCGGCTTATCGCTGCGCAACGAGACAAACGCCGAGTGACGAATAATGCCGTCACGGGTCCATTCGCCGAACTCGACCTCCGCCACCAAGGTCGGCTTTATCCAGTGCACACCCCGGCCCTGGGCGCTGGTAACTTTCTTCGCCAGCGGTGAGGGGTCCTGTTCCAGCGGCTTCATCTGCTCAAGCAAGTCGCTGAGCATCTGCTGATTGAACCCCGTGCCGACCCGACCGGCATACACCAGACCCGCGCCCTCCTCGTTCACCGCCAGCAGCAGCGCGCCAAAACCATTGCGCGCGCCCTGAGGTTTGGTGAAGCCGACGACGACGAACTCCTGGCGCAGCTTGCATTTGAGCTTGATCCAGTCGGCATTGCGTTTGGACTGGTACACGCTGCCGGCCCGCTTGCCGATGACGCCTTCGAGGGACATCAGGCTCGCGCTTTCGATGATGTCGCGATGGCCGGCAGAGAAGGCTTCGGAGAACCGCAGCAGGCCCTTTTTCTGTCGCCCCAGCACTTTCTTCAGCGCCGCACGACGGTCTTCGACCGGCGTCTCCCGCAGGTCTTCACCGTTCAGGAACGGCACGTCAAACAGGTAATAAATGATGTCCATGCTGCGGTCGATGTCGAATGCATTCTGCAGCGCCTGAAAATCCGGAAGCCCGGCGTCGTTGAGCACCACCACCTCGCCGTCCAGCCACGTGTTGTCCAGCTTCAAATCGCCAACGGCTTTGGCCTGCAGCGGCAATCGATCGGTCCAGTCATTGCCGTTGCGGGTAAAGAACTTCACCTCGCCATCGATGATGCGGGTCAGAATCCGATAACCGTCGTACTTGATTTCGTAGAGCCATGTGCCTTCGGGCGGGGTGTCCATGAGCGTCGCCAACTGCGGCGAGAGCTTGGCCGGCACGCCGGGCTTTTTGGGCGAAGGCGTTTTGGCTTTTTTTTGCACTGGCTTTTTTGCGGGCGTCTTCGCGGCAGAGGTGTCGGCAGCGGGTTCAGATGCCGCCGATTTACGTTTGGCATTCTTGGCCGGCTTGCGTCCTTCGCCCACCGTTGCGCCACTGACCACGCTTTCCGGCTTGTCGACGACGACGTCGTATTCCTCGCCCGAGCGCACGGCATCGTCCTTTTCCTTGATCAACAGCCACTGCTCCTTGTCGCTGTTGCCGGGCAAGCGAGTCCGCACCAACGCCCAGTCGCCGGTGAGTTTTTCACCGATCAGGGTGAATTTGAGCTTGCCGGCCTTGTAGGTTTCCTGCGGGTCGCCATGGGGCTGCCAGATGCCGCGATCCCAGACGATCACGTCGCCAGCACCGTATTGGCCCTCGGGAATGCTGCCCTCAAACGTGCCGTAACCCAGCGGATGGTCTTCGACGTGCACCGCCAGGCGCTTGTTCTTCGGGTCCAGGCTCGGCCCTTTCGGCACCGCCCAGCTTTTAAGTGTGCCATCCAGCTCAAGGCGAAAGTCGTAATGCAGGTTGCGCGCGTCGTGCTTGTGAATGACGAAACTCAGCGCCTTGCCTTTCTTGCTTCGCGTCTTGCCCTCGCTTTCGGCCGGCTCGGACGTGACATCGAAGTTGCGCTTGCGGGTGTATTCACTCACAGGTTTTGTCATGACGATGAACCTCTGCGCATTGGAACGGTGCATCTTTTAACGCTACTACAGGACACGCGTTCAAGAGGCCTTGGTGGTCTTCTTTCGGGGCGGAGCACGGCGCTTCGCCGGCGCATCGTCCTTGGACTCGGCTTTGCTTTTGCTCGCCGGTTTGGCTTTGGCAGGCGCCGCCTTCGCTGCAGTGCCGCGACCGCCCAGGCTGCGCTTGAGCAGCTCGGTCAGATCGATGACATCAGCCGACTTACGCTCAGTGTCGCCAGCATCGGTCTCGACGTTCTCGATCTTGCCTTCGCGGGCCTTGGTTTCCACCAGCGACATGATCTGGTCCTGAAAGGTGTCGCGGTATTCTTCGGCGTCCGGCGTCCACTCGGTGCTCATGTCCTTGATCAGCCGCTTGGCCATGTCCAGCTCGCTCTTGCTGAGCTTGACGTCGGTGGCTTCCTTGGGCAGCTCGAGGCTGTCGAGCCCGCGCACTTCCGAGGGCCAGCGCAGCAGCACGAGCACGATCGCCGACTCCAGCGGCATCACCGCCGCCAGGTGCTGGCTGGTACGAATCACCACATGGGCCAGCGCCACCTTGCCGGTATCGACCAGCGCCTGGCGCAACAACGCGTAGACCTTTTCGCCGCGCTTGTCGGGGGCGAGAAAGTACGGGGTGTCGATGTGCTGCAGCGGTATCTGGTCGCTGTCGACGAAACCGAAGATGTCGATGGTCTGGGTTGATTTGGGGTGCGCCGAGCGAATTTCGTCCTCGCTGATGACGACGTAACGCCCTTTCTCGTACTGCACGCCCTTGACGATGTTTTCCTTATTGATCTCCTTGCCGGAGACCTTGTTGATGCGCTTATAACCGACCGGGTCCATGCTGCGCTTGTCCAGCCAGTCGAAGTCGACACCCTGGCGGGACGTCGCCGACACCAGCGCCACAGGAATATGCACCAGTCCAAAACTGATCGCGCCTTTCCAGATTGCCCGAGGCATATTTTTATTTCCGATGGGGTGTGAGGGGGGTATGTGTAAGCAGTGACCGAAGCGCACGTGGAAAAGTTTCGGCCGGGCGACCGGAACGTCGCTATTGTCGTGGGCTGCACGGCTTTGGTGCGGGTAAGGCGTCACTCCATGACGTGCGCCGACCAACGCTGCGCCATTCCACTGCCACCCCTTCTTAACGCAACGAAAAAGCGTTAACCTCGCGCCACTCTTTTCTGCACGCCGTACCAGAATCGTTCTGCCGAGCCTGCAACCTCTCCAGGTATTCCCATGACGTCCATTTCTCCCGCGACCCACGGCGCCACCATGACCAAGGGCCTGGCGATGCTGTTCGCGTTCTGCTGCGGCGCGATCGTTGCCAACCTGTATTACGCCCAGCCCATCATTGGCTTGATTGCGCCGGACATCGGCCTGTCCGGCACACTCGCCAGCTTCATCGTGTCGCTGACCCAGATCGGCTACGCCCTCGGCCTGTTCTTCCTCGTGCCGCTGGGCGACTTGCTGGAAAACCGTCGCCTGATGATCGTCACCACCGGCGTCGCCATGCTCAGTCTGCTTAGCGCCGCGTTCGCGCAGACGCCCAACCTGTTCCTGATCGCTTCGTTGCTGGTGGGTTTCAGCTCGGTGGCGGTACAGATTCTGGTGCCGCTGGCCGCCAACCTCGCGCCGGAAGAAACACGCGGGCGCGTGGTCGGCAGCATCATGGGCGGCCTGCTGCTGGGGATTCTGCTGGCAAGGCCCGCTGCCAGCCTGATCGCCGACCATTTCGGCTGGCGCGCGGTGTTCGGCACGGCCGCCGTGGTGATGCTGCTGATCAGCGTGGTGCTGGCGACCACCATTCCTAAACATCAGCCTGCCCACAGCGCCACCTATGGCCAGTTGCTCAAATCGTTATGGACCCTGCTGCGCAAACAGCCGGTCCTGCGCCAGCGCGCGTTTTATCAGGCGTGCATGTTCGCCACCTTCAGCCTGTTCTGGACCGCCGTGCCGCTGGAACTGGCGCGCAATCACGGCTTGTCGCAAAGCCAGATCGCCCTCTTCGCCTTGGTCGGGGCCATCGGCGCCATCGCCGCGCCCATCGCCGGCCGCCTGGCCGATGCCGGCCACACCCGCGTCGCCAGCCTGTGCGCCATGCTGTTCGCCGCACTGAGCTTTCTGCCCAGCCTGATCGAACCGGCATACGCCGTGATCGGCATGGCAGTCACCGGGGTCATCCTCGATTTCTGCGTGCAGATGAACATGGTCCTCGGCCAGCGCGCGGTATACGCCCTCGACGCCAAAAGCCGCAGCCGGCTTAACGCGCTGTACATGACCAGCATCTTTATCGGCGGCGCGATTGGATCGGTGGTCGCCAGTGCGCTGTATGACCATGGTGGCTGGGTGTGGATTGTGGTCGTGGGGAGTGTATTTCCGGTGTTGGCGTTATTAGGGTTTTTGAAGAACTCACGGCCATGAAGAATGGAACACAGCACCTCACGAATGCTGAGGCCATAGGGGTGAGGCGCTGATTGCCGCTCAAGAAAAAACCGCCGATATCGGCGGTTTTCTTGTGAGGAGTCAGCCCCTGAACCCAGCCATCGGGCCAGCTGGTTCAAGGTCTCTTCCAATTTCGATTGCTACGCGCAGAAAATGCAGCTGAGCTTGAACATATTCCGCAGCACGCTTGTGCGCTTCGGCACTGAATTCCGTCATTTCCCGAATCTTGGCCTTGCGTTTTTTGATGTTCATGAGCACCTCCCTGCTGTGGTCCTGGGGACATCCTAGAACAACAAAACTGACGATGTCGGCGGTTTTCTTTTGAGGAGTCAGCCCCTGAACCCAGCCATCGGGCCGGCGGGTTCAAGCTCTCTTTCAATCTCGAGCGCTCCGCGCAGGAAGTGCATCTGCGAGGGGATTATTTCAACAGCGCGCTTGCGCGCTGAGGCTCGGAACTCAGCGATCGACTGCAGTTTTTCTCTGCGTTTCCTTGTGTTCATGAGCACCTCCCTGCCCTGGTTGAGAAAGTCATATTAGGAACGACCTGCCGAAATGACAAGGCATCCATCCGCATCGAACTGGAAACCCAACCTTTGGTAGTAACTCACCACACCTGGCTCGGGGCTCTCAATCTGGATGACTTCACAGCCCAGCATCCTTGCGTAAACACCTACCGCTAGAAACATCATCCGGGCCACCAGTCCTTTTAGGGGATGGTTCGTGTTCGGCTGCCCCTCAAGCAGGATGACCTTGATCCGCAAACGGCTCCTTCGCGGTGTTGCATAACACAAACCGCAAAGTTCATCGGCATGCCAAAGGGCGAGATCAAGCCCTCTGGCATCTTTGCGCTTCCACCACGGTACGTCCCCCCATGGATATGAGCTGCCATACCACCCATGACTGATCTCTATCGCGGCTGAATCTATAGGCGCAAAGCGTATTAACCCTCCATTAACACCCAGCGCGTTTAGCTTGAGCGAGTTGCCAACGGCGTTATTGACCTGCTGGCGCGCCTCCGATTTAAGGATCTGATCACGCAGTTTGGTGTCCTTTCCATGCCTTCCCATCGCCATATTCGTCCAAACCCGAGGCAGCGAATAATGGCGAAAGCATCCGACCAGCATGCGGTACATATTTATCGCGACCGAAATTTTGGCCTTTCGAACGATCAACTCTTTCGGGTTTGCCGCCTGCACGGCCTGGTAAAGACGTTTACGCAGCCGATCCAACATTTGCGGGGCTGGTCACGAATCAAGGCCTATTCGTCGATCAGACAATCGCCTCAAACCCCCTCCGCAAATCCTCAATCAACGCCTCCACATCCTCCAGCCCAATGTGCAGCCTCAGCAACGGATTCAGGGATTTGTCCGGACCGTTATCACGATCACCGACGTTCGCGACGATGATCAGGCTTTCGAACCCGCCCCACGACGCGCCCAGGCCGAACAGTTGCAGCGCGTCGATGAAACGTTCCAGATAGCGGGGGTCGGCGTCCTCGAGTTCGAAGGTGAGCAAGCCGTTGCTGCCGCTGAAGTCGCGCTTCCATAGGGCATGGCCCGGATGATGGGGCAGCGCAGGATGGAACACGTTTTTAACCTGCGGCTGTTCCAGGAGCCAGTGCGCGACCTGCAAGGCCTGGCGCTCGTGGACGTCCAACCTTGCCGCCAGGGTGCGGGCACCGCGCAGCACCAGATAAGCATCGTCCGGGCTCACGGTGTTGCCGAAGGTGTCGGTCATGACGGCCAGACGCTGCCAGACGGTTTGGGTGGTACAGACGCTGCCCATGACCACATCGCTGTGACCGCTCAGGTATTTGGTCAGGGCCATGATGGAAATGTCGGCGCCCAGGGCCAGAGGCCGGTACTGATACCCGGAGCCGTAGGTGTTGTCGACTGCCAGCAAAATCCCTTTCGATTTACACAGCGCAGCAATCGCCGGAAGGTCGCACAGTTCATACAGCAGCGAGCCGGGAACCTCGGTGTAGACCATTCGGGTGTTGGCTTGCAGCTGCTGCGCCAAGCCGCTGCCGTCGGCAGAAAAGTAGCTGTACTGGATACCAAACGGCGCCAGGAATGCTTCGGCGATCTGCCGCACCGGTGAATACACCGCGTCAGTAATCAGCACATGGTCGCCTGGGCGCAGGTAGGCCAGAAATGTCTGCGCAACCGCTGCCAGGCCGGTACCGAACAGGCGAGTGCGGTAACCGCCCTCAAGCTCGGTGATCAGGTCTTCCAGTTCGAACGCCGTCGGGTTACCACGCGCGCCGTAACTCAACACGCGCTCAGTGTCGCGGCGCTTTCGTGCGTCGCGCATGTCGCCAAGGCTATCGAATAACACAGTGCTCATTCGCGTGACCGGCGGGTTCACGCCGCGCGGCCCGTCGCCCTTTGCGCCTCGGGCGGCATGCACCAGCCGGGTACGAACGCGATCATCTTCTGCGATGGCCGACAAGGGCTTGAGACTGGCGATCTCCTGCTCGGTCATTTGCCCCAACAGACCGATCTCCCAGGCCAGGTACTGCCGGGCCGCCGCTTTGTTGCCCGAATGACGGTCATGGGTGAAAAACAGAAAATCAATGCAGTCCTCGTCAGGCGGATCACCGGCGCTTTCGCTGAGGTTGAAACCTGCCGCCTGCCATGCATTGAAATTCAGCCAGCGCACCGAGCCGCGCAGCTCCTCCGGCAACTCCAGTGCAGCCAGCGCCGCCACGGCCGATTGCTCCGCCACCAGCACGACGGGGCTGCCTTGCCCAACCACATCGGCAGCCAAGCGAGGACGGATCGACCAGCGCGACCCCTCGATATGGCCTTTACGAAACGCCATGCTGCCGCGCAGGTCGATCAGCACGACCGTATTGTCTCGGAGCGCATCTGCCAGTTCGGCAGCGCCCACTTCAGCCAGGGGCGGCAAGACACCGGAGTTGTCGATCGGCAGGTGCAAGCCGCTGTTCAACCCGCCTTCCAGTACATAGGCGTCGTGGCCCAGCTGACGCAGCCAGGCGGCGACGATCGGCGCGCGCACGCCGTCGTTGTCCACCAGCACCAACCGCGCCTGACGCACACCGATGTACAGGTCGGTGCTCTGAATCAACTGCCCACCCGGCGTGTGTTGCGCGCCCGGCAAACTGCCCAGCGCAAATTCTTCCGGGGTACGCACGTCGCACAGAAACAGACTCCGGGATTCGTCGGCAGACCACGCCAGAACCTGCGGCGCATCCACCGCCTGCACCCCGGCGCGCCGGGCGAGATGTTGAGCCGCCTGACGTTGCGCCTCCAGCGAAGCGCCCGGCGGGACGTTCGGGTATCGGCGCTCGCTGCCATGTTCCAGCGGCAAGTCGGCGAGGTACCAGCCCTGAGTGCCGTTTTCGAGGGCGTAGACCGGATTTTTCACCCCCAGGTCGATCAGCGTCTGCGCGCCGATGATGCTGCGCGTGCGGCCGGCGCAGTTGACCACGATAGGCGTGGTGTCATCCGGCACCAGCTCGGTCAGCCGATAGCCCAGCTCGCCATTGGGGCAGCAGACGGAACCGGGAATGGTCATCTTGCGGTATTCATCGAACGGCCGGCCGTCCAGCAACACCAGTGGCGTGCCACTGGCTTGCATCGCCGCCAGCTCGGAGGCGCTGATGTGTGGCGTATGGCGGGCCTCTTCGACCAACTCGCCAAAGGCCTTCGACGGCACGTGTACTCCGGCAAACAGCTCCCGTCCGGCGGCGCGCCAGCCATCGGTGCCGCCCTCAAGAATATGCACGCCGCTATAGCCCAGCGCTTCAAGACGCTGCGCGGCACGTGAGGCGAGGTCGCCATCATTGCGGTCGTAAATCACCAGACGGACCCGAGGGTTGGGGGCCAGGCGATGCACGTCCAGCTCAAGGCGGCTATAAGGCAGATTTACCCCATGAAACAGATGCGCTTCACCGTACTGGCCGTGTTCACGAACATCGAAGACGGCGATTTCCTGCCCGTCGAACAGCCAGGCGTGTAATTGGTGCGGGGTGACTTTCTGGCTCATGACGTTCTCGTGATTCTGTTGTAGAGCGCCATCAGGCGTAGGCCTTGATCGACGGGGCCATTTGCGAGGCGTTGTAATTGAGCACCTTGCCTTCCTGGTTCACGCCATAGCGCCCGTTCAAGGATTCCAGCGGGCGCCCGTACAAGTGGAAATGCAGGGTCGGTTGCTCGCCCTCGACCTTGATGCCGTGCAGGTCTTCGCCGAGGAAGCTGATGGGCGTTCCGGGCTGCACCACCACTTCCTTTTCCAGCGCGAGCCGGGCGATTGCCGGATCACTGCCGTCGTCCGTGCGCGCCCACACGTAATTGATCTCCTGCCCCTCGACCGCAACGATCACCGCCCAGGTTTCATGGTTGTGCGGCAGCGTACTTTTCCCCGGCAGCAATGAGTTCATGTAGAGCGTCGGGGTCTCGCCGTGGTCGTTCAGCCGGTAGCGGAACGCGGTGTCGCCCTCCCCCGGCACGGGTGCAGGAAAGGTGTCGAAGTTGAACAGATCACGACGCTCCGCCAGTCCCTCGAGTAGCGTGACGATGCTTTTCAATGCCTCGCGATCGACGCCGCGCTGGTGAATCGCGCGTATCTGTTGCAGAAAGGCTTCGACGACTTGGCTGCGGTTCTCGATGCTCATCAGGTGCTCCTTATGTGGGTTCAGGCCAACAGGCCCGGCTCAGACCGACAGGCTGTAACGGCTGATATTGCTCAACAGAAACGGATCGCCACTGGCGACCGGACGGCGTCCGGCGTCGCCCAGGGCATGGCGCAAAAACGTCTGGGTCCGCTCATGGGTCGGGCGCTGGAAGATGTGTTCGGGGCTGCCGTGCTCGACGATCAGGCCGTTTTCGGTGAAATACACGACATCGCTGATGTCCTCCGCGAAACGCATTTCGTGGGTGACCAGCACGCAGGTCATGCCCTCTTCGGTCAGCTCGCGAATCACCGTCAGCACTTCACCGACGGTCTCCGGGTCGAGGGCCGACGTCACTTCATCGAACAGGATTAGTTCCGGCCGCATCGCCAATGCCCGCGCAATGGCAACGCGTTGCTGCTGACCGCCGGACAGCTGACCCGGATAGGCATCGGCCTTGTGTTCCATGCGCACTTTGGCGAGCAATTCGTGCGCGTGCTTTTCAGCGTTGGCCGCTGATTCGCCCAGCACTTTGCGCGGCGCGATCACCAGATTTTCCAGCACCGACAAATGCGGGAACAGGTTGTACTGCTGGAACACGAAGCCCACGCGCTTGCGCAGTTCGATGCGCTGCGCCTCGGTCTTGAGCGTGTGCACATCGGTGTCGCCCACGCGGATGCTGCCGCGCTCGGTCTGCAGCAAGCCGGTGATGCAGCGCAGGATGGTCGACTTCCCGGAACCCGAAGGGCCGATGATCGACACCGCCTGGCCGCGCTGCACGTCGAGGTCGATGCCCTTGAGCACCCGATTGCTGCCAAACGACAGGTGAATGTCGCGCAGACTGACCAGCGGTTGCTCGGCGCGCGTGTCAGGAGAAGGCATAACGTCGCTCCAGGAATTGAGTGAATCGGGAGATCGGATAGCAGTAGGCGAAAAACAGGGCCAGCACGCTGAAGTAGATCAGCACCGTGAAGCCGGTCCGGTTGACCGTATTGCTGGCAATCTGCGCGGTGTCGATCAGGTCATGCACACCCACCAGCGAGGCCAGCGCGGTGCCCATGGTGATCACCGCATAGAGGTTCATCCACGGCGGCAACATGCGCTTGAAGCACTGCGGCAGGATGATCGAACGGAAGATCTGCCCGCGTGTGAAGGCCAGCGAGCGGGAGGCTTCCCACTGCGTGCCGGGTATCGAACCGATGGCGCCGCGAAAGATTTCCGCGACGTTGGCGCTGGCGGGCAACGCTAGGCCGAGGGTGACTTTCACCCAGTCCGGAAACGAGATCCAGGACGTACCGATGTGCAGCTCGAATGGGAAAACGTAGGTGGTGAAATAGATCAGCACCAGCCAAGGCGCGTTACGAAATACCTGCACCCAGATCTTCGCGGGCAGCCGGGTGATCCACAGCGGCGACACCGCCAGCGCACCGACCAGCAGGCCGAGCACGGAGCCGATGGCAATCGCCAGCAGGCTGATCAGAATGTTCTGGGCAAAGCCCGTCGCCAGCGCTGGCGACCACTCCACGAGCGCCGCCAACACCGGGCTTTTCGGGGCGCCGAAGACAAGCCAGAGCAGCACCGCGGCCAGCAGCACCAGCGTGCCCGGATGCCGACGCGGCCACCCGGCCGGCACACGCACAGACGAATCAATGGCCATAACCGGGCATCCTCAATTTGGCTTCGAGGGCACGGCCCACGCAATTGACGACGAAGCTGAGCAGGCCGAAAAACGCCAGCAGCAGAATCATCAGTTCCAGCACGTTGTCGCTCTGGGTCCAGATCATGATCGAGGCGTAGGTGATGTCGCCTACGGCAATGGCCGACGCCACCGCCGTCATTTTCACCAGATCGATCAGGTTGTTGATCAGCGACGGGAGCGCAAAACGCATCGCCAGCGGCAGTTGCACGTTCCATAGCAACTGGCGGCTGCTGAAGGCCAGGGAGCTCGCCGCTTCCAGCGTCACGCTCGGCACCGCTTCAATGCCGGCGCGCAAGGCTTCGGCGTGGAACGCGCCCTTGTGCAGGGAGATCACGATGACCACCCAGGCGAACGGCGTCAGCGGGTTCGCAGCGCCAACGGCCTGAGTCAGCAGCATGTTCAGCACCAGGAACGCGCAGTAGAGCTGCACCAGCGTCGGCGTGTTGCGGGTCACTTCGATGAACGCCCGCGCAGGCCTGGCCAGATAGGGCTTGCCGCTGGTCAGCATCGCCGCCAGCCCCACGCCCGCGATCAGGCTACCGATGAGGGTGAACACGCACAGCAAGACGGTGGTCAGCGCGCCATTGACCATCGAACCGCGCTGATAGGCGTCCAGCAAAAAGCTGTAGTTCAGGCCGAACGCGGCCGTCCAGTGCACGAACCCTTCAAGCCAATGACTCATGCCAGCGCCTCGACCCGCAACCGGGCGCAGGCGTTGGCGATGCGCCGTCCAGCCTCGATCACGCTGCTGGTGGCCGTTGCGATGGACAAACGGAACCACGGGGACAGACCGTAAGCACTGCCGGCCACCCCGGCCACGCCCTGCTCCAGCAGGTAATCCACCACGTCGCTGTCGTTAGTCAGGCGCTGGCCATCGGGACGAACGCGTCCCAATAATCCGGCACAGCGGACAAAGACAAAAAATCCACCTTCGGGTATGAGCACATCAAGGCCGTCTACGTCGGTCAACGCGGCCACCAACAGATCGCGGCGTTGCCGGTAAGCCTGGATCTGGTCCGGCAAGAAACCCAGGCCGCCTTCGAACGCTGCAAATGCCGCCGCCTGCCCCACCGACGAAGCGCCGGACGTGGATTGCGACTGCATGACCGTCATCGCGCCGGTCAGGGCTTGAGGGCCGGCGCCGAAGCCGATGCGCCAGCCGGTCATGGCGTAGGTCTTGGACACCCCGCCGATCAACAGGGCACGGGAATGCAGGTCCGGCGCGACGTTGAGCAGGCTCAGCGCAGACTGACCGTCGAAACGAATGTGCTCGTACAGCTCGTCCAGCAGCACCAGCACGTGGGGATGACGACGCAACACCTTGGCCAGCGCCAGCAGCTCCGCTTCGCTGTACACCGCGCCGCTCGGGTTGCCGGGGCCGTTGAGGATGAGCCAGCGGGTGCGCTCGTTGATGTGTTGTTCCAGTTGCGCGGGGGTCAGTTTGCAGCCCTGTTCCAGGCCGCATTCGATGAACACCGGCTCGCCGCCGTTGACCCGCACGATGTCCGGAAACGACGGCCAGTAAGGCACCGGCACCAGCACTTCATCGCCCTCGTCCAGGGTGGCGGCGAAGGCATTGAAGATGACCTGCTTGGCGCCGTTGCCGATGACAATCGACGGCAGCGCGTAGTCCAGACGGTTTTCACGCTGCAACTTGCGCTGCACGGCTTCACGCAGCTTTTTAACCCCAGGCGTCGGCGTGTACTTGGTCGCGCCCCCGTTGATGGCTGCGCAGGCCGCCTGCTTGATGTGCTCGGGCGTGTCGAAATCCGGCTCACCGGTGGTCAGGTCAAGGATGTCGTGACCGGCCTTACGCAAGGCGTTGGCCCGGGATTTGGCCGCCGCGTTGGCGGACAGCGAAACGCGCTGGATACGCTTGGACAAACGAACACTCATGGGGCGGTGCTCCGGCTTTCGACGCTCGCCAGGACCTTGCCTGGATTGAGCAGATTGAGAGGGTCCAGCGCCTGTTTAATGCGGCGCATCAGGTCCAGTTCGACGGCGCTTTTGTATCGCGGCAGCATGCTCAGCTTGCGTTGGCCGATGCCATGCTCGGCGCTGATCGAACCCCCATGCGCATGGGCGCTGTCGTGCACCCGTTGGCTGAGTTCGGAGTAATGGGTCATGTGTGCCTCGACGGTGGAATCGAGTGGGTGGGCGACGTTGTAATGCAGGTTGCCGTCGCCCAGGTGACCGAAGGTGAAATTGCGCACGCCGGGGAAGTGTTGTTGCAGCAAGGCGTCGGTGTGTTCGACGAATTCGACGATGCGCGAAATCGGGATCGAGATGTCGTGCTTCATGTTGCGTCCGGCCCGCTTCTGCGCGTCGCTCATGTTCTCGCGCAGCAGCCACAGCGCCTCGCTCTGGGCCAGACTTTCGGCAATCAGCGCATCAGCCAGCAGGCCCTCTTCGAAGGCGCTGCCCAACACGTCCTCGAACGCCTGACGCGCGTGTGCTTCGCTGTGGTTATCGGACAGTTCCAGCAAAGCGAACCAGGGTTGAGCGGCATTCGAAAACGGCTGCGGACCTTCGGGGAACTGCTCGCGCAACAACGCCAGGCAATCGGCGGTGAGCAGTTCGAATGCGGTCAGGCTGGCACCGAAACCGGCGCGGGCATGGGACAGGGAACTCACCGCCTGGCCCAGCGAATCGAACGCCAGAAACGCAGTGCTTTGCGCTTTGGGCAGCGGAAACAGTTTAAGCGTCGCCGCCGTAATGATGCCTAAGGTGCCTTCGCTGCCGATGTACAGGTCACGCAGGTCGTAACCGGTGTTATCCTTGCGCAGACCCCGCAGCCCGTGCCAGATCTCGCCCTCGGCGGTGACCACTTCCAGGCCCAGGGTCAGCTCGCGGGTGTTGCCGTAACGCAGCACCGCGGTGCCGCCCGCATTGGTACCGAGGTTGCCGCCGATGGTGCAACTGCCCTCCGCGCCCAGGCTGAGGGGAAACAGACGCCCTGCTTCCCGGGCCACCTCCTGAATGTTCTGCAGGATGCAGCCGGCCTCGACAGTGAGCGTGTCGTTGTCGGTATCGATCTGGCGCACGCGATTCAAGCGATCGAGCAGCAACAGCACCGAACGCCCGCTGGCATCCGGGGTTGCCGCGCCCATCAGGCCGGTGTTGCCGCCCTGCACGACAATCGGTGCCCTGTGGGCGACACAGGCGCGGACCACCGCCGCGACCTCGTCGGTGTTGGCCGGACGCACGACAGCGAGCGCCCGACCGACGTAGCTGCCCTGCTTGTCGGTCAGTTGCGCCGCAGATTCGGCGCCCGGCCGCACATGGCTGGCGCCGATCAGTTGCTGCAACGTCTGGAACAGATCGCTGTTCATCGCTGGCCTCCTGGGGTCATTTGGTGGCAAGCGGCGCTGCGTTGCGGAACTGTTCGTGCAGGTCACGCAGGGCTTGAGAGGGGGCCATGCCAGTGCGTTCGCCGAGTTCGATCAGCCAGCCGCTGCGGTGCCAGTCGCGAATGATCGCGTCGATTTTTGCCTCGGTATCATGCTCGCCCTTGCGCACCCAGATCACCGATTTCGACGGGATCAGGTCGTTGGCCAGCGGGAGGTTGTAGTCGGCCCACTCCGGATCATCCAGCAGCGCGTGCATGGTCGGACTGACGTGCACGGCGGCCACGCAGCCGTTGCCACGCAGGGACAACAGCGACTCGGACTGGCTGCGGAACGCTTTGATTTCAGCGCCATAGGTTTCCTGCAATGGCTTGATGAAGTTGCTGCCCTGAGACACGCAAACCGGCTTGCCCTTGAGGTCCTCCCATTTGCTGATGCCCGCGCCCTTGCGGATCAGCGCGGCGCCACCGACTTCTTCGTAGGGCGTCGGCGCGTAGTCGAGAATCTCGGCGCGCTCATCGGTGTACTGCATGTTGGCGATCAGGATGTCGACCTTGCCCTGCTGCAGAAACTGCACGCGGTTGGGGGCCAGCACGGAAACGGTTTCGACTTCGACGCCGAGCTTCTGCGCGATCCCCTTGGCCAGCTCGACGTTGTAGCCCAGGTGCTCGCCGGTCTTCGGATCGATGGTGCCGAACGGCGGGCCGCTGAGGATCACGCCGATGCTGATCTTTTGGCGCTGATTGATCTTGTCCAGCGTCGCGTCGGCGTGGGCCAGGGTCGCACCCATTGCCAGGCCGATCGAGAGGCCAATAGCGGACAGGGTCTTGCCGATGGAAAAGCTGCTCATGAACGAATGCCTTGTAGGAAACCTGAAAAACCGGGCGGAAAAGAGCGGCAACTCAGGCGCCCGCGGCCTGGAACTTGTCGTGCAGCTCGACCAGCGCTGGCGAGGCCGGGGTGATGTGGTGGCGCTTCTCGGCGTCGATCAGCCAGCCGGTGCGGTGCCAGCCCTTGACGATGGCGTCGAGTTTCGCCTGGGTGTCGGTCTCTCCGGGGCGGGTCCAGATCACAGACGGCGCAGGATTGAGTTCGGGACTGAGGGCGCGGTAGTTCTGCCATTCCGGGCTGTCGGCCACCAATGGATTGATCAGCGTGGCGTCGTGCACGGCCGCGACGCAGTTGTTGCCCCGCAAGGCGAGCAACGACTCCGAGGAGCTTTTGAATGCTTTCAGTTCAGCGCCGAATTCGGTGAGCGGCTTGACGTAGCTGCTGCCCTGGGACGTGCAGACCGGTTGGCCTTTGAGGTCTTCCCAGCGGGTGATCTTGCTGTCTTTGAGCACGGCCGCCGTGCCGCCGACGCGATAGAACGGGGTGGGTACGAAGCCCAGTTGCTGACCGCGCTCGGCGGTCCACTCCATGTTGGCGATCAGCAGATCGACCTTGCCCTGCTGTAGGAACTGCACACGGTTGGCGGGCAGCACGGGCACCAGTTCCACGTCGGCGCCGAGCTGACGACCGAGGTCTTGGGCCATGTCGACGTTCAGGCCCTCGGGTTTCTGCGTCTTCGGGTCAATGGAGCCAAACGGGCCGCCGGACAGCAGCACACCCACCACCACGCGGTGGCGCTGTTCGATCTTGTCCAGGGTGGCGTCGGCCTGAGCGGCGAAACTGGCGCCAAGTGTGGCCAGCGTTGCGACGAAAAGCGGCAGGCACCGAGCGACTGGCGAGCGCGTGTATGGCATGGAATTCCCCTGGGATGATCATCGGCTCGGCGCTTTCAGATGAGCGCCTGTGTGATTTGCATCCTAGGGTTGGTGCGCAGCTAACGGAAATTCAAATATCAAATATGGTTATAACTTTCTGGTTTTAGGTATCAGAGCAAAAAGGCATAAGGCTTATTTTATTGTGTCTTATCGATATTCTTAAACGTAAGCCTTTCCTCATTCATAAAATTCCGTAATGTATTAGCCCGTTCAGCTGATGTAATACAGGCGTGTAGGAGTGAGCTTGCTCGCGATTGCTGTGGATCTGTGCCGATGATTTGCCTGACAGATCGCGATCGCGAGCAAGCTCACTCCTACAAGGGATAGCGCTTCGGGTAATGAACCGTTTAAACGAGTAACCACCAATGTCCTCGACCCTAGACCTCGAACTGCTGCGCACTTTCGTCGCCGTCGTCGATCACCACAGCTTCGCTGGCGCGGGGGCGCACCTGTCGCGCACGCAGTCGTCGGTGACGCAACACATGCAGCGTCTGGAGCAGCAGATTGGCGTCAGCCTGTTCCAGAAACAGGGCCGTCAAAAGCAACTCACCGAACCCGGTCGGCAGCTGTTACGCCACGCCCGGCAGATGCTTTCGCTGAACGACGACGCGCTCAACTCCCTTCGCGAAAGCACTATGAGCGGCGTCCTGCGCATCGGCTCGCCCCACGACATCGCCGACACCATCCTGCCGCCCATCCTCAGCCACATTGCCCGTTCTGCGCCGAAGCTGCGACTGGAGATCGATGTCGGTCGAAGCCCGTTTCTGATGGAGGATTTGCATCGAGGCAAGGTCGACATGGTGATCTCGACCCGCGAGGATTCGGCCCTGGAAGGATTCGCCCTGCGCACGTCGCCGGTCTGGTGGATCTGTTCGGCGCAGTACCTGCACGTCCCGGGCGAACCGATACCGCTCATTCTGGTGGACGAGCCGAGTATTTACCGGCGCTATGCCATCGAAGCACTGGAGCGCGCCGACATCGAATGGCGTCAGGCGTACCTGGCGTCGAACCTGATCGGCATCAAGGCGGCCACGCGCGCGGGCCTTGGCGTCACGGCGCGCAGCATGGAGATGCTCGGGCCGGACATGCGGGTACTGGGGGAAGCCGACGGTCTGCCGAGAATGCCCGACGTCACTTATTACCTGTGGATTCGTCCCAATACGGTGAATCCGCTGGCGCGCCGGGCGTATGAATTGATTCGTGGCAGTCAGGGCCTGTAGCGGCCCTGGCCTCTTCCAGGTGGTTATTTTTGCAGTTGCGCTTCCAGCCAGTGCTTCAAGTCCGCCACTTCAGCCGTTGTAATCGTATGCCCTGCCCCGGCGTAGGAATGAAACTCCGGAACGATCAGCAGATTCTCCAGCACCGCTTTGGCATCGGTTGCACCCGAGTAAGGCACGCGGGTGTCGGCCGAGCCGTGGCCGATGAACACTTTCAGCGATTTCAGGCGCTCATCGGGCTTCAGGCGTGAATGGAGGGACGCGAGAATCTTGCCGCTCAGCGGTGCGATGCCGTGTACCAGTTCCGGGTATTGCAGGCCGATCTGGTAGCTCATCATCGCGCCCTGGCTGAAGCCGACCAGGATCACTTTGTCGGGCTGAGTCTGGTATTTCTCGGTGGCCTGCTGGATGAAGGTCCGCAGCAGGTCGGTGCTTTTGTCGACGTCGCTGGTCACGCCTTCATATTCAGCCTGATCGGTGTCCTGGGTGAACCACTTGTAGCCGCCGCCGTCGACTTCCTGCGGCGCGCGCACGGAGAGGTAGGTGTAACCCGGGGAGAGATCGTTTTTGATGTCGAGCAGGTCGCGCTCGTCGCTGCCATAGCCGTGCAGGAAAATGATCAGGGGTTTGTCTCTGGATTCAGCGGGCGCCGCCGCCAGATACGGCAGCCCAAGGTCGGTGAGCAGCGCGGGTTCTGCGTGGGCCATGCCGGTAAACACACACAGCAGCGCGGCGAAAAACTTCATCATGAGCGTGAGCCTTTTGCGAAAAACGTCGGGCTCATCATACGCAGCATGTCGCGAATGTCAGCCCGTCAATGATCGCGCAAAGCTGTCAGGTGGCTGTACGGAGTATGAATTTCTCAGGCGCAGGGTTCAGGAGTCCAGCGCCTCCAACCCCAGATGCTCACGCAGGGTCGAGCCTTCATACGCTGTGCGAAACAGCCCTTTGCGTTGCAGGTGTGGAATGACGCTTTCGACAAACTCGCTGAACGAGCCCGGCAGATATGCCGGGGAAATGACGAACCCGTCGCAGCCGCCCAGCGTGAACATCTCCGCCAGTTGATCGGCAATCTGTGCCCCCGTGCCGACCAGTTGCGGCACCCGTACGCTGCTGGCGAAAATCCGGCCCAGTTCCTCCAGCGTCGTGTCCGGGCCCTGCATCAGCAGCTTCTCCGCCGCAGCAGGCGGTATAGACGGCGAGCGCGCGATCTCTGCCAACGTCGCAGACAGCGGAAACGGAGAGAGATCGACGTTCAGTTGCGATGCCAGGGTGACCAGACCCAGTTCCGGGCGCGCCAATGCGTTGTGCTTGTCGCGCTTGGCCCGCGCCTCGGCTTCGCTGCCACCAATAAACGGCATCACCGCCGTCAGCACCTTGCAGCTGTCGGCGTGGCGGCCTTGCTCGACGACCTGTTCGCGCACGTCCTGGCGAAACGCGTGCATGGCCTTGAGGTGCGGGTGAATGGTGAAAATCGCCTCGGCCCAGCGCGCGCCGAAACGCCGTCCACGCCCCGACGAGCCGGCCTGAATCAGCACCGGACGCCCCTGCGGCGTGCGCGGGATGTTCAGCGGCCCTTCGACCTTGAACCACTCCCCATTATGCTGCACCGAGGTGATTTTCGACGGGTCGGCCAGCACGCCGCTTTCCCGGTCCAGCTTCAGCGCATCCGGCGCCCAGCTGCGCCACAACTTCAGCGCCACTTCGACGAACTCGTCAGCGCGGTCGTAGCGCAGGTCGTGCTCAAGGTGCTTGTCCTTGCCGAAAAGGCGCCCTTCGCTGTCGTTCATCGACGTGACGATGTTCCAGGCAGCGCGGCCTTTGGACAGATGATCCAGCGTGGCGAACTCCCGAGCGATGTGCGCCGGCTCGTAATAGGTCGTCGAGCGGGTAGCGCCCAGGCCGAGCTTGCTCGTTTGCCCGACCAGGTAGGACAGAATCGGCAGCGGGTCCAGACGCGTCGCATCCTGCGCGCCATACCGCAGGGCCACGTCCCGCGAGCCGCCCATCTGGTCACCCACCGCCAGCCGGTCGGCGAAGAACAGAAAATCGAACAGGCCCTCCTCCACCACCCGCGCCGTGCGGGCGTAATACTCGGGATCCAGGTAATGGCCGACCGTTTCGGGATGGCGCCAGACCGCATGACTGTGAATAACCGGCCCGGTCAGCAGGAACGCCGACAGGTGAATGTGACGACTCATGATCGCGCTCCTGACTTATTGGGCGTGCGGGGTCCAGACAGCGATGTCGGACACCTTCAGCGCTTTGGGGATCATCCCGGCTTCAAAATAGAAGTCGGCGATGCGCTGCTGTTCGGCCAGCTCATCCACCTTGACCGGGACGATGTCGTAGCTGCGTCGGCTGTTGGCCAGCTCGACGGTCTCAGGCGGGATGTTGCCCCACAGCGGCGCCAGATTCGCCGCGGCTTCCTGGGGATGACCTTTCACCCACTGCCCTGCCTGATGCAAGGTTTCGAACACCACTTGCAGCACCTCGGGATGGGCCTTGGCGAAGCTCGTGTTGGCCGCGTAAAAACGGTTGTAGTTGGCAATGCCGCCGGAGCCGTCGGTCAGCACGCGAACATGATGCTCACGCTGCTGGGTCGCCAGGAACGGGTCCCAGATCGCCCAGGCGTCGACGTTGCCGCTGGCAAACGCGGCGACACCGTCGGGCGCCTCCAGGTAAATCGGCTTGATGTCCTTGAGGGTCAGCCCGGCGCTCTTCAGGGCCGAAATCAACAGAAAATGACTGCCCGAGCCCTTCGACACCGCGACGGTTTTGCCCTTGAGGTCGGCAACGCTGCGAATCGGTGAGCTGTCCGGGACGATGATGGCCTGCGCTGTCGGGGAAGGATTCTCACGGGCGTAGTAGGTCAGCGGCGCATTCGCCGCTTGCGTGAACAAGGCAAACGCATCGGCGACATCGGCATGCAGGTCCACACTGCCGGCGTTCATTGCACTCAAGAGCCCGCTGCTGAATTCATGCCAGTTGACGGTGAAGCCCAGCGGCTTGAGCCGTTCCTCCAACTGGCCGTCGTTCTTGAGCAGAATCCACAGCGTGGACGAGCGCTGATAGCCGATGTTGATGACCTGCTCGGCGTGAGCGGTAAGGGTCGCCAGCATTAATGCGGCGGCCACGATGATCTTTCGCAGGGACATGAGGATCCTTGAACGGGCACAGGAGGAGCGCTCAGCGCAAAAACGAATGAGCACATCGAAACAGCTTCACTTTCATTATAAAAAACGGCATGAGTTATGAAAGAAACTTATAGGTCTATGCATATGCCCGAAGCGCAACGGAACGGCTGAATACCCGCTGCGGTCTAGGGATAAGCACATCAGTCCGTCGCCGAACCAAGGAGCACCCGTGAACATTTTCGAAGCCCTGAGAGAGAGTCATGACCGGCAACGCGGCTATGCCGATGCCTTGATCCAAACCCATGGCGACAGCGAGGAGCGTGTCGAGGTCTACAAACAGCTGAAAGCTGAACTGCAGGCCCACGAAACCGCCGAAGAGCGCTTCTTCTATATCCCGTTGATGCAGTTCGACAACGGTGTCGACCTCAGCCGCCATGCCATTTCCGAGCACCATGAAATGGATGAGATGATGGAAGAGCTCGACGAGACCGAGATGTCCAGCCCGTCCTGGATGGCCACGGCCAAGAAGCTGTCGGAGAAGGTCCACCACCACCTGAAGGAAGAAGAGCAGAAGTTCTTCCAGTCGGCGGGCAAACTGCTGGACGACAAGCAGAAGCAATCGCTGGCCCGTGAGTATCACAAGGAGTATGAGGAGCAACTGGCCAAAGCTTGAGCCGCTCTGAATGCTGAAAAGCCCCGAATTTTCGGGGCTTTTTTTTGGCCATTTTTCGGGACCGCATTTTGCTGGCGATGCGGTGTTTCAGGTGAAGAGCGGTTGAATGCGGGTCTGGTGGAGTGCGCAAGAAGTTGCGCACTTGATTGTGTGTTTTAGAGGCCTTACTGCTCTGGAAGCCATGTCGTTTTTGGCCTCTAGGCGACTGCGCAAGAAGTTGCACAGCAGTGCGCAACTTCTTGCGCAGGCTTTATGGGTTCTCTGGTTTGGCGTTCGCTCAAACCTTCCGTATTCCTTCTTAACTCATTGATTTTTATCGACTAAATCATAGCTGGCACAGCCCTTGATATTTCCGTGGCCCCCGGATTGGCATTCAGGCCCTTTCGGATGGTTTCTTGAGCACGGAGAGCATCGTTGGCAAACCCCGCAGTTACGTCCGGCAGTGACGCAAAAAACGAGCCTCAGGTGGCGATCGTTCCGCTTGATCTGATTCAGCTTGAGGACGTTGGCGCCGGTGCGGCGAACGTCGATGCCTGGCTGCAGGACATCAGCGGCGGGGTCGTTTCGCTTGAGCGGATCAAGAACGCTGCGGGATTTTTGCCCGTGGTGGGCAACATCATGGCACTGGTTGATGCGCTGAATGACATCGTTCGGCTGGCGACGAGCGAAAAGCGCGACCCGCTGGATTGGGTGAGTCTGGGCATCAATTTGATTGGCGTCTTGCCGACGCCGCCGACCATGGCGGCAGCGCGAATGAGCCTGCGGCCGACGCTGTTTCTGGTGCGCCAAGAGATGCGTCAGGCGGGAAAGTTGGTGTTGGGTGATTCGCTGATCGAGGTGCTGATCGGGCACCTCAATGCGGACATCGTCGGGACCCTTGATGATTTTGTGACCCAGGCGCAGGGGAAGCTCGCTGGAATTCTCGATGACGCGGGGAAGATCGGCGAAGGCGTGCTGAACGAGATCGCCAAGGGTCTGGAGAGCGTGGTCAACGGCGATCTCGATGCCGAGGGCAATCTGCTTGAGGCGGTGCAACTGATCAGCGATGGGCGCAAGCAGTGGGACTACGATCCCAAAGGCGCGATTTCCAACATCTTCATCGCGGTTGCCGATGTTTACATCGCCGCCGGCCAAAAAATCGTCAACGGCACCGTCGAACATCTTGTGCCTGAAGCGCTGAAAGACCCGATCCGCAGGCAGGCTGAGTCGTTGCGTGCCATGGGGTCAGAGCTTCGGGTCCAGATTAATGGTCTAGCGGATCCAGGGGTTCAGAACTCGATTGGGGCGTTGCTGCAGACGTTGGCTGGGGCAGTCGTCAGTTGGCGTTCGCGCAATGGGCATGGGCAAGCCTTCAACATCAAGCCGGGGGTTGTTAATCAGGCCAGGCGCCAGGGCGGCGAAGGGAAGCTGGAGGCGGTTGGTTTCGAGAAGCCTGCGAAAGCCCGGCCTAACAAGCGGAAGAACTGTACGTGTCC